>DEKK01000016.1:108334-267984 GCA_002353815.1 Bifidobacteriaceae bacterium UBA2724
GCATACTGGTCGGGCTGCCCGTATGCGGCGGGCTGCGCATACGGATTCGGCTGCGCATACGGATTCGGCTGCGCGTACGGATCAGGCTGCTGGCCGTACGCCTGCTGTGCATACGGATTCGGCTGTCCGTACGGGTATTGGCTGGGCTGGCCGTTGACCGGATTGCCGAAGATGTCGTAGGTGACAGGGTGGTGCACCGAGGGCTCATTGCGCGCGGAGGCCAGATCGAACATGCGGCTGTTGAGCTTGTTGCCCAAGATGATCAGCACGACGAATTGGAAAAACAGCCCCAGGATGCACAGGCCGGTGCTGCTCTCATGGAAGCCGCGGCAATATGCCGAGGTGACGACCCAGTGATTGTAGATGCTGCAGACTGAAGAGATGAGGGCGAAGAGATAGAAAGGCCAGCCCAGCCAGTCCATCATCGCATAGGTGTCGCTGAGCGAGTCAGGCCTGTTGAAGAGTGTGAAGAACGCGATGAAGAACGCAATGACATTGCATCCGAGTCCGACCCATGCGGCGATTTCGGCGTTGCGCTCGTGGACGCCTCTTGCCAAAGCCGCGTCGCACCAGCCGGTGATCCATGCGGCGATTTTGTAGGGGTAGCCGGTGGCTTCCAGCAGCTTCATGGTGAAGATGCTGCTGACCACCCATATGGCGATGCTGATGATCGACATGTGTGTCTCCTTTTCCTCTTTTTCTTTCGCAGATTTCTCTGCAGTCTTCTCTCCCTTGTTTTGTCGCGCACGCGTCGCGCTGCGGCAAAACAGATGCGCTCCGTAGTGTTCTGCGGAGCGTTGGTGTCACTTCGAAACGTCAGCTTTGTAGAAATTGATGTAGCTGCGCGACGGCGTGGGGCCACGCTGCCCTTGGTAATGCGAGCCGGCGGCGGACGACCCATACGGATTCTGCGCCTCGCTCGACAGCTCGAAGAAGCACATCTGGCCGATCTTCATGCCCGGCCACAGTTTGACGGGCAGCGGCGAGATATTGGAAAGCTCAAGCGTGATGTGCCCTTCGAAGCCGGGGTCGATGAAGCCGGCCGTGGAATGGGTGAGGATTCCCAGTCGTCCGAGTGAGCTCTTGCCTTCGAGGCGCGCGGCCAGCGTGGTGCCGAGCTTGACGTATTCCCATGTGCTGCCGAGCACGAATTCGCCCGGATGCAGGATCCACGGTTCGCCGGCCGGGACCTCGAACATCTCAGTGAGATCCTCCTGGTCTTCCGAGGGGTCGACGTAGGTATATTTGCGGTTGTTGAAAATGCGGAAGTATTTGTCGAGCCGCACATCGATGGAGGCGGGCTGAACCATTTCTGCCGTCCACGGGTCAAGTGAAAACTCGCCGTTGTCATGTGCTGCGAATATGTCGCGGTCGCTGAGAAGCATCTGCCTGGCCTCGTATTTCAAAATATCGGGCGTGCCGAAGTGTGTTGAATGGTTTTCGGAAATGTTCCGAATCGTCTCTTTCACAGTCTACCGTCAGCGTTGATTTTCCGCACTTTCTGCGCCGGGCGGTCTGATTCCACGATTCGGGGGGCATCCTTCCTGGCTCAGTGGAAATCGGGCGGTGCGAGGAACTGGTCGCTCGACGGGTTGCGCGAGATCTTGTCGGGGTCCAGGCCGAGTTCTTTGAGGCGCTTGTTGCGCTCGGCGATGACGCGCTTGGCCAGCTCGACGCGATGATGGTCGATGGTCATGTGGTGCGACGGCTTGAGGTGCGCGTTGTTGGTGAGGTCGATGGTGCCGCGGCGCAGGGACGGATGCCGAATGACGCCGTCGGGGCCCGTCGATTGGTTTTCTGTCACGGTGATTGAAATCGGCTCGTCCTTTTGCTGCGCCGTGCCCGTCGAGGCATCCTGCGCGGCATCCACGGAGGCGGATTCAGCCGAGACAGCGGGCGAGGCGCTCGCGGAAAGCGCGGCAGTGCCCGGCGTCTCAGTGCCCGCCGTGGTTACAGCGGCTGCGATGGCATCCGGCATTGCCGCGGTGGCCTGCGCGGCGTCCGAAGCCACGCCGGCGTGAGCGGGGCCGCCCGTCGACGCCTGTTGCAGCGCCTTGTTCCATTCGCGCCACTTGGCGTTGTTCGCGGAATCGGTTTCGAAGACCTGCGGGCCGAATTCCGCCTCGCTCTCCGCTCCCGGCGCGGTCTGCACGGCGCGGCGCTCCAGATGGTTTTCATGCGACAGAAGGCGCGAGAAATCGCGGTGCTCTTTGAGAATTTGGATCGAATTGCCGGGGTTCCGGACGATTTTGCCCAGCGCCGCCACGGGGTGCACGTCCGCGACCTTGTATGTCAGCGAGCCGAGCAGCGGCATGAGGAACACCGTCACCGCACCTGACGCGACAAGCACGGATGCCGTGGACTGCTCCATCTGCCCGGAGCTCACCGACACGGTCGTCACGGCGACGATCAGCGGCAGCGCGGTGGTGCAATACAGCGCGACGGTGATGCGATGGTGCAGTGAAATCGTCTTCGTGGCTGGGTCCACGCTCTCGCCCACGAACACCGGCACCGCGCGCACGAGCAACAGCAGCACGATGAACCAGATGAGCAGACCGGGGTTCGAGGCGACGGCCCTGAGGTCGATGGTGGCGCCCGACACCACGAAGAAAATCGGGATGAAAAAGCCGTATCCGATGGCGTTGAGCTTGTATTCCAGCGCTTCGTTACCTTCGGGGATGATGTAACGCAGGATGAATCCGGCCGCGAAGGCGCCGAGCACGGCATCGAGGTCGAATGCGACCGTGGCGGTGACCAGCAGGACCAGAAGCAGCGAGGTCACGCGCACCAGCGTCTGTGAGCTGCCGCCGGATTTTTCTTCGAGGAATCCGAAAATCGCCGATCCGGCCTTGCGGGCGCGCTTCGGCACGATGGCCAGCACAAGGCAGATGCCGAGGAACATCCCCAGGATCAGGATCGTTTGCCATTTGGCACGGGTGGATAGCAGCAGCGCCATGGCGAGGATCGGCATGAGCTCGCCCCAAGTGCCATACGCGAGAATCGTGGTGCCGACGGGGGTGCCGACGAGGCTGCGTTCGGTGAGGATGGGGATGAGCGTGCCGAGCGCCGTCGTGCACATGGCGATGGCGACCGCCACGGAGTTGAGGTGCCCGGCGGCGAATCGTGGCACGCCGAACGCCAGCGCCAGCGCGATGCCGAAGGTGACGATCCATGTGGCGAGCCCCGACCTGCCCACATGCCCTTTGAGGATCTGCGGATCGATGTCGTATCCGGCGAGCAAGAAGAGGAACGCCAGGCCGAGCTGGGAGAGCATGTCGATGGAATCGCTCGTCGTGATGAGGTCCGCGCCATAGGGGCCGAGCAGTGCGCCGCCGAGGAGCAGCAGCACGACTTCGGGCACGATGTTGCCGGGGATGATGCGCGCGATGATGGGCGCCACTGTTGCCAGCAGCAGGATGAACGTGAGCGAGACGAGGTCGACAGCCATGGTGCTCATTCTAGGAAGGCACCGTGAAGTGTGGATGGGGAACGCGGGACGGAGAACGGTGCGCGGTGCAGATCGACGCGGGCGCGGGGCGGAGAACGGTGCGTGGCGCAGATCGACGCGGCGCGGGCGCTGACCATGGGGCGCCGCGTGGCGCAGTGTGGTTTCTACAATGGGAGTATGTCTGAAGACGATATGCACAATGACTTGATTGGCCGTGAATCCAGTGTGATTCCGGGCCGCTTCGGCGAACCGCTCACGGTGACGCATGCGGAGTGGTCGCCGGGCGATGGCAAGCGCAATCCCGGGCGGCCGCTGTTCGTGCTGCTGCATGGCTGGGGGTCGAGCGCGGAAGACATGCGCGAGTTCTTCGCATCCTATGTGTCCCCTCATTCGGATTATGTGGCGTTGCAGGCGCCGCTGCCCATGCCCGATTATCCCAGCGTCGCCACGTGGTTCCATGATTGCGTGCCGACCGGCGAAGACCTTGACCGCGACGCTTTCGCCGCGGCGACCGCCATCGACACCTGGGTGCGGGCGAATGTGCCCGATGGCCGTCAGGTGATTCCGCTGGGCTTTTCGCAAGGCGGATTGCTGGCCGTGCATCTGCTGCGCGTGGACCCGAAGCGCTACTCGGCCGCGGTGACCCTGTCAGGGTTCCTGGCACCGGGCATCGTCAAGGGCACGGCGCCGTGCGATGACGAGCTGGCGACCCTCGACACCAGCGTTTTCTATGGCGTGGGGCAGAGGGATACGTGCATTCCGCGGTACGAATCCCAGGCATTCGCGGCCTGGCTCGAGGAGCACACGTATCTCAAGATGTGCGAATACCCGCGCATGGACCATTCCATCTGCATCGATGAATGTGACGATCTGCGTGATTGGTTGATCGGCATTGGCGCATCAAGCGGACTGATGTGAGCGTGTGCTGCCTCGAACGCGTGTGACCGCGGGCGTGCTTGCGCCTGCGGCCACGGGGTCCGCTAGCTACCATGTGCCCGCCCTGCAAGATGCGCACGGAGCCTGGGGCTATTCGAGATTCTTGAAAGCCTCGGCGACCTCAGGGTCGATGGCGTCGTCGAGCACATCGTAGGCCGACGCGTCCCCCGTGGTCTCTGCGTCCTGCGACAGGCCGGATGTGGAATCCGCCGCCGCCTCGGCATCTGCATCCGTGCCGCGGATCTCGGAGGATCCTTTGCTGGCCGATACCGCTGTGTTGTCGTCATGGAAGGTGTTGTCTGTGTCGCCGCCATCATGGAAGGCGTCGCCGTGGGTCTCTTTGAAATGCTGCGCCTGTTGGGCGATGAGTTTGTCGATCTCTTCGTCGCTCTTGCCCTGCGACCGCGCCTCTTTGATAAGTCGCTTGCGCTCGCGTTCGAGCTGCTTCGCCGCCTCGTGCGACGCCTTCTCGCGACGCGCCGCCGCGGCCTTGCCTTCGTATTTGAGCTGTGGGTGCGCGTCGATGCCCCGCATGCCGAACCACGCCATGTTGACGATGTACGCCGCCAGTTCCTCTTTGCTGATGCGCGTGTTGTCGGCCCACATTTCGGCGCTGAACACCGTCAGGCCCACGATCATGTGCGCATAATACGGAGCGCCTTTGGTGGGTAGTTTCGCCCGCTTGAAGCTTTCTTCGAGCATCTTCTCGACGCGCACGCTCACGGTCATGAGCAGGGTGTTGAGCGAGCCGGTGGGGTCGGTGCTCGGCGAATCGCGCAGCAGCACGTGGAATCCCTCGTTGTGCTCTTCGACATAGGTGAGGAACGCCATGACGCCGCGCTCCATGGTGTGGCGTTCGCCCATCGGGGGATGTGCGAAGAAGTCGTTCAGCGCCTCCGACAGCGTCTGCAGCTCGCGGTCGACGACGACGGCGTACAGCCCCTCTTTGCCGCCGAAATGTTCATAGATGATCGGTTTGCTTACTTTCGCGGCGCTTGCGATCTCTTCGACGCTCAGCGTTTCGACATCGCGCTCGGCGAAGAGCTTGCGCCCCACGCTGATGAGCTGTTCGCGGCGCTCATATGCCGTCATCCTTGAATTCGCCATGGTCATTAGTCTAGCCTGTGTCGTTCGATGTAAAGTTCATGGGCAAAAAAGACCTTCTGGCTGTGAATTTCTAGTGTTTCGGGCAAACTAAGACGTATGGGTTTTATTCTCGCTATCTGGGCGGTGATTTTCGTCATCGTCGCAGTGATTGTGCTTACCGCGGCGCATGCTGATTCCGTGAAAGAAGACAATCCGCGTCGGCGCCATCGCCGCACGTCGGAGCCGGCGTCCGGCCGCGCGCCCCGCGTCGCTGGCGCGAGTGTGTCTTTCAGCCCGTCGGATTCCGGCGCGGGCTCGCAGGATTCCGACAATCCTGTGTACGTGGGCAATTCGTCGTCAGTCGTCGAGGTGCATAACTTCCGCAACGCCAGCAAAGAGAAAAATTCCAGAGGCGCACGCCACGGCGGATGACGCGGGCATGCGCGGCGCGTTCGCATGGCGACGGCGCCGGACTCGCTTGTCGCCTGGCGCCGAGCCGCCGGCGCAGTCCCCGAGGCTTTCTGCCTGGCGACAAGCGGGCTGCGGTTGGCGCGGGTCGCGCGCACGGATGCCACGTTCCGTGCGCAAGTGTGGGCGTCGGGCAGCGAGAATGTCACTGTATTAAAGGAATGGGGAGGATGTCATGGACACTTCACTGATCGTCGGCATAGTCGTTGCCGTGGTGCTGCTGGCCGTCGTCGTAATCGCACTGGTGCTGCACAATCGTTCGTCGAAGAACGGCGCAGACAAGGAATCGCAGGCCGGGGCGCCGACCGCCACGCAGGGCGAAGAGCGGAAGAAGCCCGCCACGGCGACAGGGCCCGCCGCGCAGAAGGCGGCTGCTTCGGTTGCGGAGACTGCGGGCAAGTCTACGGATAAGAAGGCTGCGGCTGCGCAGAAGCCCGTCACTGGAGAGACCGAGGGCGCCGAGAAGCCTGCGCCCGCCGAAAGCGCTGAAGAAACCGCGCCTGCCGCATCTGCCGCTGAGCCCGTTGCTACGGAGACCGCTGCAGAAGCCGCGCCTGCCGTCGAGGCGCCCGAAGGCAAATCCTCGCGCATGACGCGCCTGCGCGCCAAGCTTGCCAAAAGCGCAAACCCCTTCGGCAAGGCGCTGTTCTCCATCCTCACGAAAGACAACCTGTCGGAATCCGATTGGGAAGACATCGAAGACACGCTGATCCTCGCCGATGTCGGCACCGATACCGCAGAGCAGGTCGTGGACGCGCTGCGCTCCGACGCCCGCGTCAACAACACCAAGGACGCCGCCGACGTGCACGCCGCGCTGCGCCAGATGCTCCTCGACCAGGTGGGGCCCGACATGGACCGTTCGCTGATGGCCGAGCGCGATGACGCACGCCACCCGTCCGTCATCATCATGGTGGGCGTGAACGGCACCGGCAAGACGACCACCGCAGGCAAGCTTGCGCGACTGTTCGTGGCCGAAGGCAAGAAGGTCGTGCTGGGCGCCGCCGATACGTTCCGCGCCGCCGCTGCCGACCAACTCGAGACCTGGGGCAGCCACGTGGGCGTGCCCGTCGTGCGCTCCGACCGCGATGGCGCCGATCCCGCCTCCGTGGCGTTCGATGCTGCGCAGAAGGCCATCGACCTCGACGCCGACGTGCTCATCATCGACACTGCGGGCCGCCTGCAGAACAAGTCGAACCTGATGGACGAGCTGGGCAAGATCCGTCGCGTGGTCGAAAAGAAACTGCCGGTCGACGAAGTGCTGCTCGTGCTCGATGCCACCACCGGCCAGAACGGCATGATGCAGGCGAAGGTGTTCTCCGAGGCGATCGGCGTGACGGGCGTGGCGCTCACCAAGCTCGACGGCTCCGCGAAGGGCGGCATCGTGATCGCCGTGCAGAAGGAGCTGGGCGTGCCGGTGAAGCTCGTGGGGCTGGGCGAAGGTCCGGACGACCTCTCGCCGTTCGACCCCGCCGGCTTCGTGGACGGCATCCTCGGCGACTGACCGTATTGTGGACGGCCGCGCCGCTGGATTGCGATGCGTTTCGACTCTGTGCACACGGGATGTTCCTTGCGGGACATCCCGTTTTTCGTATGCGGCATCTGCGCTACGTGGGATGATGCCCCGTGCGCGGAACCGTTCTGCCTGCGATGTTTTCGCCTCCCCGGGGTTCGCGCCGGGCATATCGGGATAGGCGTGGGCCGCATGTGCATGTCATTTTCTGAAATGACTCCTTAACTTTCGCGTAACGTGAAGAACTCGAAGACGAAACGGGCGTTACGGAAGATGAATCTGCTTTAAGAAACAATCAATAAGAGGGAAGGAGCTCTTATGGATGCTGGAAATGCAGCGTGGATGTTGGTGTCCGCCAGTCTGGTCTTCCTGATGACGCCGGGCGTCGCGTTTTTCTACGGAGGTATGGTCCGCGCCAAAGCCGTGCTGAACATGCTTATGCTCTCGACTGCTGCGCTGGTCGTCACGGGAGTCGTTTGGACTTTCTGGGGTTGGTCCGTTGCCTACGCGGGCAATGACATCGGTGGGATCTTCGGCGATCCCGGCACGGGCTTCCTTCTTCGTGACGTGGTGACGGTGCAGGATGGCACCTACACGTCCATCGATCCGACGGGTTCGGCATATCCGCACATCATCGACGTCGCCTTCCAGGTGACGTTCGCGATGATCACCGTGGCGCTTATCACCGGTGCTATCGCGGAACGCGTGAAGTTCAGCACCTGGATGCTCTTCGTCGCCCTCTGGATCACCTTCGATTACGCTCCGATGGCGCACATGGTCTGGGGCGGCGGCCTGCTGTCCGGCACCGGCGCCATCTCTCAGTGGATCGGCGCGGCCGCTCATGACTTCGCTGGCGGCACGGTCGTTCACATCAACGCAGCAACGGCTGCCCTCATCGTCGTCCTCATCATCGGCAAGCGCAAGGGCTTCGGCAAGGAGCCGATCAAGCCTCACAACGTCCCGTTCGTGATGCTCGGCGCGTTCCTGCTCTGGTTCGGTTGGTTCGGCTTCAACGCAGGCTCCGCATTCGGCGCCAACGGCACCGCCGGCTACGCTTGGGTCTCCACCACCGCCGCGACGTCCGCCGCCTGCCTCGGCTGGCTCTTCACCGAGCGCATCCGCACCGGCCACTTCACCGCCATCGGCGCTGCGTCCGGCATGGTCGCCGGCCTGGTCTGCATCACCCCGGCCGCCGACGTGGTCTCTCCGCTCGCGGCCATGATCATGGGTCTCATCGCCGGCGCGCTCACCTGCTGCGCCTGCTCCCTCAAGTTCAAGCTGGGCTATGACGATTCGCTCGATGTGGTCGGCGTCCATGGCGTTGGCGGCTTCCTCGGCACCGTTCTGCTCGGCTTCTTCATGGCAGGTACCGGCCTCTTCGAAGGCGGCGATTGGCGTCAGCTGGTCGTGCAGTTCCTCGTGGCGCTCATCGCCATCGCATACTCCGCGATCATCACCTTCATCATCGCGTTCATCCTCGAGAAGACCATGGGCTGGCGCGTTACCGAACATGACGAAGTTATGGGCATCGATATGGCAGATCAGGGCGAACGTGCTTACGATTTTGCTGGAATGTCCACTGCAATCCTCAAGGAGGTGAAGTGAGATGAAGCTGATTACAGCAATCATCCAGCCCATCAAACTCGACGACGTGAAGGCCGCTCTCGCGGCGGTCGGCGTGCATGGCATCACGGTTTCCGAAGCCAACGGCTACGGCCGTCAGCACGGACACACCGAGGTGTACCGCGGCGCTGAATACACCGTCGACCTCATCCCTAAGATCCGAGTCGAGGTGCTGGCCGACGACGCCGACGCCACCACTCTGGTCGATGTCATTGTCAAGGCCGCGCAGACTGGGACCATCGGCGATGGCAAAGTCTGGGTCGCCCCGCTTGACTCCGTCACTCGCGTGCGCACCGGCGAATCCGGTTCTGCCGCGATCTGATAGGTAATGGACGTGGCGGGCGAGGTGTTGATTTCCTCCTTCGCTCATGCCTCGACCGCCGCTGCCGGGCTGTCTCGCACAACTCGACATTACGAGAATCCCCGTGGGCGCAACGCGGGGATTCTTGCGTTTTCATTAGTGAAGGTGCGCTTTAGGGAAGGTGTGATAGCGCAGTGGTAAGTGCGGCAGATACTCTGAAGGCTTCCCTCATGGCCATCAGCCAGCTCGACAGCGATGGCGTTTATCGGAATGGCGAAGACAAACGCGAGAAGCGCACGCGGCTCGTGACTGCCACATTGCGCAAAATGTGGGACGACGCGATGGGGGACGTCCCCGTTCGCCGCGGCGTCGGCCTCGCCGCCGTCGGGTCGCTCGCGCGGCACCAGCTCGGGCCGTGCTCCGACCTCGACCTCGTCATCATGTATGACGATAAACTCGTGGGCTCCGGCGATGTGAGCGCGATTGCCGACCGCATCTGGTATCCGCTGTGGGATGCGGGGCTCGACCTTGACCATTCCGTGCGCACCCGCCAGCAGTGCGAGGCGGTAACCGACTCGGACCTGCCCGCCGCCATGGGGTGGCTCGACGTCATGCCCATCGCGGGCGACGAAAAGCTCATCGCCGAGACCGCGGAATCGATTCTGCACCGCTGGCGCAGATCCGTGGGCAGGCGGATTGGCGAGCTCGAGGCGTCGGCGGAGGAGCGTGCCAACCGGTTCGGCGTGCTCGCTTATCTGAACCAGCCCGATGTGAAAGAGGCGCGTGGAGGCTTGCGCGACACCGTCCTGATTTCGGCGATCATCGCCGCCTGGCTCGCCGACCGCCCCCACGGGCAGGAATACGAGAACTGCAAGCAGGGGCTGCTCGACGTGCGCGACTGTATCCAGCTCACGTCGAATCATGACTCCAACCTGCTGCTGCCCGATTTCCAATACGAGGTGGCGGCGATGATGGGACTCGCGGACCCGACCCTGCCACCCGACGAGCGCGAGGCCCAGAGCGTCGAGATGCTGCAGACGCGGCTGGCGCACTACGGGCGGCACATCGCCTTCGCGCTGGATTCCACGATGTCGCATGCCAAGCACACCGTGACGCATTCGCACAAGCGCTTCGCGTTCTTCCAAGGCAAGAGATCGAAGCCGCGTTTCCATACGTTGCTCGACGGCACCGCCGAACTCGAGGGCGAGGTCGTGCTCATGCCGGGCGTCAAGCCCGCGGAGTCACACAACCTGGAGCTCCGCGTCGCCGTGGCCGCTGCCGAAAACAACCTGCAGATCGGTCCTTCCACGCTGCTGCAGCTGCGCCAGTGCCCCACGTCCACGCGGGACTGGGACGCCGAGTCACGCGATCTGTTCCTGCGGTTGCTGGGGAGTGGAGCAAAGCTTCCGGACCTGTGGGAAAGCCTTGATTATGTGGGCATCCCGGGGGAGTGGATGCCGGAATGGCTCGGTGTGCGCAATCGCCCCAGCGCGTCGGCCGTGCACCGCTACACCATCGACCGGCATATGGTCGTGACGACCTCGCAGATACCAACGGCCTCGCCGCAGGGCGTGGAATACGACGCCCGGCATCATGCCGCTTTGCTGCTGGCCGGCATCCTGCATGATATCGGCAAGCGTCCCGGGGTCACGGACCATGCCGCCGAAGGCGTGCGCCATGCCGGAGCCGTGCTCGAACGCATGGGTTTCGACGATGACGTGCGCGCCATGGTGCTGCTGCTGGTGCAGAGGCACCTGATGCTGTCGCGATTCGCCATGAAGCGCAGCCCGGACGACGAGACGGCCTGCGAGGAACTCGCCGACGCGGTGAACCACGATGCCCTGACGCTCGACATGCTGTTCGACCTGACGCGCGCGGATTCCTCGTCGCTGGGCGCCACGAGCGGCGAGCTGATCAGCAGGCAGCAGGGGTGGAGCGAATGGCGCGCTTCGCTGGTCACCGCGATGTATCGCGCGGTGCGTGCGCGCTGCTCGTGATGCGGTGCGTGCGCCGGGCTTCGTCTTCTGGGCGCCGTGCATCGATTGGGTGGATTTGGTGCTCGGCGGCCGCAAGCTGAGCGGGGTTTGTTGCGAAAGTTTGCGCCAGGCGTTCGCTGAGTGCCTGGCGCATTCCGTTTTTCCGCGTAAAATCGGGGTTTCCAAAAAGTGGCGCGATGCGGCGTCTGCCGTTGGGAAAGTTGCGTGCAAAGAGTACAATGATGCTTGGCTAGGGATTCCAATGCTTCGTGTTTGCAGCACTGGAATTAGCAAATTTGTCAAAAGAGAGCAAAATGACCGATTACAACTCTTATAACTCCAATGGCTATGCGCAGCCGTCCGCCACTGTGGGGCAGGCGCCGTTGACCACCACCGGCGATCAGCAGTCCTACGGGCAGCAGCAGGGGTACGCCTCAGAGTATGGCGCCGCGCAGACTGGTTACCAGCAGCCTGGCTATCAGCAGGGCGGGTATCAGCAGCCTGGATATCAATACCAGCAGCCCGTTTATCAGATGCCTCCGCAGCCCGCCGTGGCTCCCGCATACGCGTATGGCGTCGCGCCGGTGGGTACCAAGTCCAAGATGGCCGCAGGTCTGCTGGGCATCTTCTTTGGTGCATGGGGCGTCCATAATTTCTATCTCGGCTACACTTCCAAGGCCATCATTCAGATTCTCGTCACGCTGGTCACTTTCGGCATTGGCAGTCTGTGGGGCTTCATCGAGGGCATCATGATCCTGTGCTCCAGCGTCGGCTCGCCGAGCCACCGCGACGCCTACGGCTATGAGCTGAGGGATTGACGGTTGGATTCTTTGTGCGGTGTGCGGTTCCGATGCGGTGACGTTGGGCGGAACGGCACGCCGGCGATGACGTGAACGCGTCGTGCCTGCGGGTGCGGCGCGTTTTCGCATTCATGGGGGCGGTTGCGATGGGCGCGCGGCGCTGATTGGCGCGGAGCGACGGGCGCTACGCCGTGCCGGGGTTCTTGGGCATCGGACTGCGGGTGTATGAGGGCCACGGTTTTCGCGGATAGGCACCGGAGCGGTGGATGGCACGCGGCGACATGGGTCTTCTCTTTTCGGGATACCGGGCTGTTCGCGCACGGGGCATGGGGCGTTTGTGCGCTGTTTGTGCTGTCTGGTTCGCAAATATGCAAAAACGATATGAAAATGTTTATAACTGAGCGCTGAATGTGAAGAAATGATTGTTGTAAACGCAAGGTTAATTCGCGGAATCGAGGGTTGACGGAAGTTTGACGAGGGTGGCGAGCGCGTAGCACGGTACGGAGGCTCCAGGTTCACAAAAAAGTTATTCTCGGCAATCCACTGGTTATCCACAAAACTATCCACCCTCTGTGGATAAAAAAACCGTAGTTTTCCACATGGTGGGTGTTGATATGTGGATAACTCGAAGGAGTTGTCCACATCGCCTGTCGGCGTGTCGCGGACCGTGATGGGCGGAAAAGGCGAAATGTTCAGAAAGGGACAGTCGTTGTTCGTTTGCTGTGAACCGTGGGTGAAGGGGCCGTCGTTGGTTGAGGCTGCTGTGAGCAGGCCAGCGCACGGTAAGCGATGTGGGCAATGGCGGAAGGTTGAGCCTGGGGCGGCCACGGGTCGAGGGGCGCAAAGAAGCTCGGTCGAGCCGTCATGGGGTACGATGTGCTCGGCGGACCGCGGGGCGCGATGATGCTCGACGGGGTGTGGAAACCACCGCTGGATGCAACGGCACGGGGCGGCGGAGCGGCCATGGGGCGCCGTGTCCGTTGGCGACGGCATGGGCGTAGCGTGGCATGAATAGAATTGACCACATGGCTAATGACGAATCCCAAACGAATGATGTGGCGAA
Organism: Bifidobacteriaceae bacterium UBA2724; assembly: GCA_002353815.1. Taxonomy (GTDB): domain Bacteria; phylum Actinomycetota; class Actinomycetes; order Actinomycetales; family Bifidobacteriaceae; genus Pseudoscardovia. The sequence goes on from DEKK01000016.1 coordinate 121,546, forward strand.
CTCCATGCGTCGGAAGGGTGACCGGCGGCAGTTCGGGGGCTGGGACAACCGCGCTGACGCGGAGCAGCTCCTTTTCGACCGCGTCCCTCCGCATGACGACGAGGCCGAGCGCGCAGTGCTGCGAGGCATGTTGCTGAGCAAAGACGCCGCGGGCGAAGTCAGCCAGATGCTCACGGGGGATGACTTCTACCAGCCCAAGAACCGCATGATCTATGAGGTGATAGTGAAGCTGTTTGGCGAGCAACAGCCAATCGATCCGGTGGTGGTCGCCAACAGACTCGAAAGCGAAGGCAATCTGGCGAAGGTCGGTGGTTCCGATTACCTCGCCGATCTCGTCGACACCGTCTATACCGCGGCCAATGCGACGACCTATGCCGAAATCGTGCATGAAAAGGCCGTTCTGCGTCGTGTCATCGTGGCCGGCACGCAGATCGCCCAGCTGGGCTATGAATCCAAGGGGCGCAGTGCGGGGGATATCGTCAACCTCGCGCAATCCGAGGTTTTCCAACTAGGGCTGGGGCATGTGCGCCAGGATTACGTGCCCATCGGCGAAGTGATGAAGACCACCGCCGATATGCTCGAAGCCATCCAGAACGGCGAGGTCCACCGCGGTGTGCCCACCGGGTTCCGCGAAATCGACGAGGCTACGCAGGGCCTGCAGCCCGGCCAGATGATCGTCGTGGCGGGCCGCCCGGCAATGGGCAAATCGACGCTAGGCGTGGACTTCGCCCGTTCCGCTGCTTTGCACCATGACATGGCCACCATCATCTTCTCGCTCGAGATGAGTCGCTTTGAACTGTCGGAGCGTATCATCGCCGCAGAGGCCGGAATCCCGCTTGGCGTGCTTCGCAATCCGCATGAGCTGACGCAGCAGAATTGGCAGCAGATCACGGCGTGCCTGTCGGATATGCAGAACAAGCCCCTGTTCCTCGACGATTCGCCGAATATGGGGCTGATGGAGATCCGCGCCAAGTGCCGCCGGCTCAAGCAGACCGACGATCTCAAACTCGTGGTCATCGACTACCTCCAGCTGATGAGCGCCGACCGTGAAGTCGAATCCCGTCAGCAGGAAGTCTCGGGCATCTCCCGCGCCCTTAAGCTGCTCGCCAAGGAGCTCGAGGTCCCGGTCGTCGCGCTGTCGCAGCTCAATCGAGGCGTCGAGATGCGAGCGGACCGCACGCCTATGCTGTCGGATTTGCGAGAATCCGGTTCTATCGAGCAGGACGCCGACGTCGTGTTCCTGGTGAACCGTCCGGACGTCTACAACAAGGAAACCCGCCCTGGCGAAGCCGACATCATCATGGCGAAGCATCGTAACGGTCCGACCGGTACGTTCACGCTGGCGTTTGAAGGTGCCATGTCGCGCTTCCGCGACATGGGTCAGGGCATGAACCAGGGGGTGTGAGCCATGGCTATCGCAGCATTGACGCCGTTGGTGGGGAAGACCGTGCGGGCGGTCGCGCGAATGCGCGGCGGCGGCACGGCGTTTCCGGGTAAGGTGGTCGAGAGGCTCGACCCGGGGTTCATGGCGCGCACGCTGGCGCAACTGCCGTACGGCGTCGTGCTGGTGTCGGGCACGAACGGCAAGACGACAACCACGCGCATCGTCGCGTCGCTGCTTGAGGGCATGGGGCTGCGGGTGTTCACCAACCCCACGGGCTCGAATTTCACCCGCGGCGTCGTCTCGGCGCTGATTCCGTGCGTCAGCATGGGCGGGCGGCTCGACGCCGACATCGCGGTGCTGGAGCTTGACGAGGCGTATGCCGTGCATTTCGTGAAACGCGTGAAGCCGCGCTACACGCTGTTGCTGAATGTCATGCGCGACCAGCTCGACCGGTTCGGCGAAATCGACAACACCGCGCGCCTGCTGGGCAAAGCGGCTGCCGCGACCACGGGCACGCTGGTGCTCAACCGCGAGGATCCGCGCATCGCCGGGCTTTCCACACTGGCTCCCGGCGGCACCTCCGTGCGGTATTTCGGCCTGAGCGACGACCTGCTGCGGTATTTCCCGACGGATGATTCGATGCATGGCGAGTTGGCGAGCGATCCGGCGGATTCCGCGCCTTCCGCATCGCACGATGGGCAGACTGGCACGTTGGAACCGGGATCGAAGTCGCACGCCGCACGGGGCGGCAGGCCGCGGGCCGATGTCACGCTGACCGCGGTGGACGGGCATGCGGCCACGTTCGCCATGGACGGCGGGGAATATGCTGGCACGCTGCGGCTGGAGGGCGTGTACAACCTCTACAACGCGGCGGCGGCTCTGGCCGTTGCGCGTGCGGTGATGGAGGACGTCATCGCGGGGAAGGCGGCGGCATCGGCCGGTGCCGGTGCGCGGACCGGCGTGGGTGCGACGGCCAGCGTTGCGAATGTCGGTTCCGGTACCGGCACCGAAAATGCCGTCACTGATACTCCCGCTGCCGAACATCACGCCGAAGCCGCAGCGTCGCGCCTCCCCGCCGCCACCGACGCCAAGCTGGTGTCGGTGCTCACCGAGGTCACGCCCGCGTTCGGACGCGGCGAAAGCATCGAGGTGAACGGCGCACCGGTGGAACTGCTGCTCGTCAAGAACCCCATGGGATTCCGCATGTCGCTGTCATCGTTCGAGGCTGCGGGGCACCGCACCATGATTGTGATCAACGACCAGTACGCCGACGGGCGCGACATGAGCTGGCTGTGGGACGTGGACTTCGGCAGCCTGGCCGGCACCGGCGTGGACGTCGTGTCGGGCGTGCGCGCCACCGACATGGCGCTGCGGCTGGCATACGACGGCGTCGAGGCGCGTTCGGTGGACGAAGACATCGACCATGCGGTCGAGGCGTTCGTCACGGCGTACCCGGGCGTGCCCAAGCACATCTATTGCACATACACATCCATGCTGGCGGTGCGCAATTGCATGAAGCGGCTGGCGCAGGTGAAGGACGCAGGACTATGAGCGATCGCAACACTTTGAACGGGGCCGCGCAGGATGACGCGCGTCAGGGCGATGCCGGGCGTGTGCTCGACATCGTGTCGCTGTATCCCAAAGACATGAACATCTACGGCGATTCGGGCAATGTGCTCACCGTGCGCCGTCGCGCCGAGCTGTATGGATACACGCCCGTCGTGCATAACTACAACCAGGGCGACGAGTGGCCGGAGCGCGTCGACATGATCCTCGGAGGAGGCGGGCAGGACCAAGGGCAGGGCACCATTACCGACGACCTATTCCGCAGGTCTGCGCAGATCCATGCGCTCGCGGACGCTGGGTGCCCCATGCTGCTCATCTGCGGCATGTACCAGCTGTTCGGCGAGTATTTCCAGACGATTGAAGGCAACCGTCTCGCAGGCATCAACGTGCTCGACCTGTATACCGTGGGGCACGACGTGCGCATGATCGGCAACCTCGTGGAGCACACCGAGGAATTCGGCGACGTGGTGGGGTATGAGAACCATTCAGGCCAGACGTTCCTCGGGCCGAACGCCAAGCCGTGGGGGCGCGTCGACGCCGACGGCACCGGCAACAACGGCGGCGACCACACCGAGGGCGCGCGCTACAACGCCGTGATCGGCACCTACATGCATGGTTCGGTGCTGCCCAAGAACCCAAAAGTCGCCGACTATCTGATTGGCACGGCGGCGACGAACCGCTATGGCGTCTTCGATCCACAGTATGTCGATGGGGCGCAAGAGGAACTGCGGCATCTCGATGAGCTGGCGGCGCGGGCGGCTGCCGTGGCTGCGTCGCGTCCGCGCTGAATCCGGACCGCCGAAAGGAACCGTCGTGCGGCCGCGTCGAATGCGGCCGCACGGCATGGCACGCGGCATGGCGCATGCGAGGCGGGTCGCGCGGCAAAGCATGCGCCGAGGCATGGCATCGCGAATGTGATAGTTTGCCGATGAAACATCGCACTCGCTGGATTCTCCAGAATGGGAATTCCTACAATGGGGTGTGGAAGTTGACGTGGCGCACGATGTTGTGCGCGCTGGAAGGAGAGCCATCATGTCTCAGCAAGATCCGCTCAAGCCGGACGCAATCTATCACATCGAGGATGACGACGACGTGTTCGCCAACGTGTCGAAGACATTCAGGCGCGCGGGCGTCGTCGTGGGCATCATCGAGCTCGTCATCGGCATCGTCATGCTGTTTTGGCCCACGAAAACCCTTACCGCCGTGGTGGTGCTGCTCGCCGTCGGCATGATTGTGCTGGGCGCGTGCTACCTCGCCGCCGCCCTGGGAGTCCCCGTCCTGCCGCCGGGATGGCGCACGTTGGCGGTGCTGTGCAGCGTGCTGTTCTTCTTCGCGGGCATTGCGATGTTCAAAGCGCCGCAGGCGATAGGGGAGTCGCTGATTGTGATCATCACGGTGGTGCTGGGCATGGTGTGGATCCTGGAAGGCGTCGCGTCGCTGTTCCAAGCCAGCTTCACGCTTGACCCGAGCATGTCGATTCTCTATGGTCTGATTTCGATCATCGCCGGCATCGTCGTGCTGGCGACTCCTGCGGAGTCCACGGTGTTTCTGTTCATGTTCGTGGCAATCGCGCTTGTCGTGCTCGGCATCGTGTCGATCGTGCGCGCGCTGACATTCGGCCGCAGGAGGTGACGCGGTCCCTGAGCCCGCGCGGACGGCGCTGAGCCCCGCGGGCGATGGGCGGCGGGGATTGCCCAGGGCTGCGTTGAAGCGCAGGAATACCAGCAAATGCACAGGTTTATGCGTATCATTGCCTGAGGAATCGCAATTGAAGGTTGGTATGATGCCCCAGCAAAACGACGCGCAGTCGCGCAATCCCCGTTCCCGATCTTTTGCCGCAACGATGCGTGCGTGCGCAACGCTGTGCACGTCTTTGTTCATGGTCGTGGCGTTTGCACTCGCGGTGTGCGCGGCGCCGGCGTTCGCCGACGAAGCGACCTCCGGCTCAAGTGCGACCTCCGATCCCGGCGCGAGCTCAACGGAGAGTCCGACGGAGACGACGACTCCGCAGAACGTCGCCGAGACGGACATGACGATGCCGTTCAGCACGCTTTCCGACCCCTCGTGCATCGGGTCGTCGCCGCAGGGCATGCGCATGTCGCCCGATGGCGGGATCCTGTACGTCATCACCGAGACCACGGTCTGCGTGGTCGATGCATCGACAATGCAGAAAACGAAGGTCATCGACCTGCCCGGTCAAAACATGGGCGTGGAATCAGCGATGACGCTGTCGCCCGACGGTTCGAAACTTTTCGTGGCGACCACGAAGGGGCTGGCGGTCATCGATGCGACGACCTTGGAAATCTCCACGCTTGACGTGGCGACCACGAATTTCTGCGTCTCCGAAGATGGCAGCGATGTGTACGTTGTGACGAAAAGCAACAACCAGTGGGTGGTCGAGACCATCTCGAGCGCCGACGGGAGCATGAGCAGTGTGCCCATCGCGTTCGAGCACACGCCCACCGGCGTGATCACCTATGCTGTCTCCAGCGGCATGATGTTGGTGGGCGCGCCATATGATTCGACCAACCACCTGGTGTCGCTGGAGGTGGACACCGGCAAGGCCACCGAGGTCGCCACGTATGGCACCCGTTCCGTGCATGTGACGAGTGCGGACGGCAAGCAGCTGTATCTCATCGATTCCACCGCGCACAACGTGCTGCAGGCGGTTGCCGAGGGCGGCAACGTCAACGTGATTTCGGTCGGCGACAGCCTGCGTCTGCTGGGACTGGCGCTGTCTGACAACGGCTCGCACATGGTTGTGACCACATCCGGCGGATCGTTCGTCTACAACACCGACAGCGGCGTCAGGGAAAGCGAGCTTCCGGCGAACGCGCCGACGCAATGCCTGTCGCAAGACGGCTCGCGCCTGTATTCGGTGACGGTGGGCGACGCCGGTGCGGCCAACGAGACGGACCTCGAGGTGCGTTACATGGCTTCGACGGGCGAAGGCACCGTGGGGGTCGCCACGGTGGCATATGACGGCGGAGGTGCTGGCACCGCAGGGGCGTCTGCGGCCGCATCGGCGTCGGCAAGCGCTTCTGCGACAGATTCGAGCGGTGCGTCGAGCGGTGCGTCGAGCGGTGTGTCGAGCGCCGACGCGGTGGATGTCGATGCCGTGGCCGTCAACGCCGATGATTCCGCCCTGTATGTGCTGGCGTCGGGCGTTGACGTCTCGGAAGACGAGAATTTCGACGACGAGGCGCTCGCGGGGCGTCTCATCAAGGTCAACGTGGGCCAGGCCACGAGTGAATCGGAGCAAAGCGCGTCTGAGAATCGCTCCACGACGATCGTCGTCGTGGTGGTGTGCGTGGCCGTCGTGGTCGCGCTGTTCGTCGTGGCACGTCTGCTGGCCGTGCGCAAGGCGCGGAGCAGCTCGTCGGGCGACGATGAGGAGAGTGATGCCCTGGACGATGCCATGTTCGAGGGCGTCCGTATCGGCGATGACGCCAGCGACGACGGGGCGGATGGGTCCGATGCCGCGCGCCGTCCTCGCGCGGTGAGTGGGGGCGCCGGAGCCGTCAGGCGGGGCGCGTCAAAGAACGCCGCCGCGAAGAAAGGCACTGCGAAGGGCGCTGGGTCCGCGAGGAGCGCGTCGGCGCATCCGAAGCAGGACGGTTCCAAGCCGAAGAAGACGCGCTGACCTGGACGCGTCGCACGATGCACGCCCGGCGCAGGTCGCTTGCCTCGGGCTGTGCATCGCAAATGTGCGGCGCGTCCCTGGCGGTCGGGGTGCGGTGGCGGGAGTCGGCACGGCGTCTGTGGGCGGCTGGGCGAAGAGTCCGCCGTGATCGGGGCCTGGCAGAGTCGATAAAATTTCCATGACTGAGACTGTGGGCGAGCTGAATCCACGACCAAGCTCAGCCGGGGTCAAGGCAGACGCATGCCCGGGCGCAACAACTATCTGCCGGGGCGAAGCATCCTTTTTGGGAAGGGGGGACTCGATCGCGCGCAGGAGCTTCTTAACCAATATGCGGGAACGGGTGAGTTCATTACACCTAACAAGGAGCGCGTCGACTTCCACCAAGTCATAGGCAGATTCAAATCTCCGAAATTACCTAACGACTCCGGTCTCGACACTACAATCGGCATCATCAATTACGGCTCCGATGGAGCGCATATCGTCCCGGCGACACCTCCGGAAGCCTCACGCGATAACAATCCGCCGAAGACGTGCAAAGAATGCGGGAAAAACAGGAATATGGAAAAGAGGAACAGGGAGCATCATGACGACAACGACGCGGATTCTTGATGAGATAATCGACGAACTTGGAGCCTATGCCTGCCTGGCGCCTCGCGCGGCGTATCGAATCGTCTTTGCCGAAGGAGACCGATACGAATCCGACGAGGCGTTTGAAGGCGAAGATGACAATGGCGAGGAATTCGACATTGGCGAGGAAGGATATGAGGACTGGCCAGAGATGTACTACCATGTCTCATCGATCCTTGATGATGGCCCGAATCATAATCCGAAATACCAATATCTCGCCATCTCGCGTCGCCACATGCCGTCCGAGGTGACGAGCGACGGGCGCCTCCTCTACTCGGCGGAGAAAGGCCTCTTCCTGGACCACGGCCGGGTTCTTGACGCGCCCCGCACCGACATCTGACGGCCGCTGGTGCGGTGCCCGCGCTTGGCCACCCACGTGGTGCCTTGCGCCCCGCGGCGCCCGGTCGTCAGGGGCCGCAGGGCGCCGCTGGGCAGCGCGGGGCGAGTGCGCCCGCCCGCGCTGCGCCCCACTCCCCGCCTACTCGAGTTCGAAGGCGCCGGTGTAGAGCTGGTAGTACTGGCCCCGCTGCGCGATGAGCTCGTCGTGGTTGCCGCGTTCGATGATGCGCCCGTGGTCCATCACCATAATCACATCGGCGTTGCGCACGGTGCTCAGGCGGTGCGCGATGACGAACACGGTGCGCCCCTCCATCAGCGCATCCATGCCGGACTGCACAATCTCCTCGGTGCGCGTATCGATCGAGCTGGTCGCCTCGTCGAGAATCATCGCCGGCGGATCGGCCACGGCCGCGCGCGCAATGGAGATCAGCTGCCGCTGGCCCTGCGAGAGCCCGTCGCCCGACCCGGAGATGCGCGTGTGGTACCCGTGCGGCAGCATGCGGATGAACCCGTCCGCGTTCGCAAGCTTCGCCGCGCGGATGCAGTCCTCGTCGCTCGCCTCCAGGTTGCCGTAGCGGATGTTGTCCATCACGGTGCCCGTGAACAGGTTCACGTCCTGCAGCACAATGCCGAGCGAGCGCCTGAGAGCCGTCTTGTCCATGTCTTTGACGTTGATGCCGTCGTACAGAATCTCGCCGTCGTCGATGTCATAGAACCGGTTGATGAGGTTCGTAATCGTGGTCTTGCCCGCGCCGGTCGCGCCGACAAGCGCCACCTTCTGCCCGGGCTTGGCGAACAGCGTGATGTCATGCAGCACCTCGTGCCCTGGCTCGTACGAGAAGCTCACGTGGTTGAGGCGAATGTCGCCGCGCTGCCGCACAAGGGTGGCGGCAGGCGTCACAATAACGGTGCCCTTGGCCACGGGTGCGCTCTGGGTGCGGTCGGCGCTCGCGGTATCCACGATTTTCCCGCCGTTGCCCGTGCCTGCGGCGTCAGCAACGCCGTCGCCCGCCGGCGACATCCGCGCAATATCCGCGCGCACGCGCACGCCGGCCGGCACCTTCCAGGCCCACTGCTCCGTGCGGTGGTCGGCCTCGCGAATCGTGCCATCGTCGAGAACCGACGCGTTCACAATCGTCACGTGCCCGTCGTTCACCTCGGGCTTCTCGTCAAGCAGCTCGAAAATGCGCGACGCGCCCGCCAGCGCCATCAGCACCGACGTCATCTGCTGCGACACCTCGCCGAGCGGGTTCACGAAGCTGCGCGAGAGCGTCAGGAAAGACACGATGGTGCCCGTCGTATACGCGCCCATGCCGCGCAACGACACGTTCGTGGCGCCGCCGATCGCCATGGCCGCGCCCACCACCGCGAGCAGCACGTAGAGCAGATAGCCCATGTTGTTCACGATCGGCATGAGGATGTTGCCGTAGTAGTTCGCGTCGCGCGTGGCCTTGTACAGCGAGGCGTTGCGCTTGTCGAAGTCCTTCTGCGTGGCGCCCTCGTGCGTGAACACCTTGATGACCTTCTGTCCGGAGATCGACTCCTCCACGAACGCGTTCACGTCGGCCAGCTCGTGCTGCTGCTCGCCGAAGAAGCGCCCGGAGCGCGTGGTGAGCACGCGCACGAAGGCGAAGAGGATGGCGCTGAACACCACCACGAAGCCGGTGAGCGGCAGGCTCAGCACCATCATGGAGATAAGCGCGGCAAGCGACGTGATGAACGAGTTGAACATCTGCGGAAGGCTCTGCGAGATGGCCTGGCGCAGCGTATCGGCGTCGTTGGTGTAGCGGCTCATGATGTCGCCGTGCGGCGTGGAGTCGAAGTAGCGCAGCGGCAGCTTCTGCATGTGGCTGAACATGTCGTCGCGGATGGTCTTGAGGGTGCCCTGCTCCACCACGATGAGCAGGCGGCTGTACACATACGTGCACACGGTGCCGGTGAGGTACAGCGCGGCCATGAGGGTGAGCGCGCGCACAAGCGGCGCCCAGTTCGGGTCAGGCGCGCCGATCAGCGGCAGGATATAGTCGTCGATAAGCCGCTGCAGGAACAGCGACGCGCCCGCCTGCGCGACGGCGCTGACGATGATGCAGACGGCGACGAGGGCCAGCCGCCAGCGGTAGCGGAGCATATACCCGACGATGCGGCGGGTGGTGCCCGGATTGATGCGCATGCCGTTCTTGTTCATGCCAGGGCGTCCTTTCGCTCGTTTCCGATTGGGGTTGGGGGCTGCGGTTGCAGGGGTTGCAGGGGTTGCGGTTGCGGTGGTTGCGGCTGCGTCACTCATGGTCGGCGCCTCCCTCCGTCGTTGCGGCCTGCGTGGTCGCGGTCTCCTGCGATGCGGCGGAGGAATCGTGGCTTGTCTCCGCGGCACCCGCGCCGGTGCCCGCCGTCTGCGCCATGCTCTTGGTCTGCGACTGCCAGATCTGGCGGTAGTCGGCGCAGGAGCGCAGCAGCTCGTCATGCGTGCCGCGCGCCACGATGCGGCCCTTGTCCATCACGATGATTTGGTCGGCGTCCTGCACCGACGAGATGCGCTGCGCGATGATGATGGTCGTCGTACCCGGGATTTCGTGGGCGAAGGCCCCGCGGATCTTCGCGTCCGTCTTCGTATCCACGGCGCTGGTCGAATCGTCGAGAATCAGCACCTTGGGCTTCTTGAGCAGCGCGCGGGCGATGCACAGGCGCTGCCTCTGGCCGCCCGACACATTCGTGCCGCCCTGCTCGATCATGGTGTCGTATTTGTCGGGGAAGCCCTGCACGAACTCGTCGGCCTGCGCCAGCTCGGCGGCGTGGCGCACCTCCTCGTCCGTGGCATCCGGGTTGCCCCAGCGCAGATTCTCGGCGATCGTGCCTGAGAACAGCGTGTTCTTCTGCAGCACCATGCCCACGTTGTTGCGCAGTGCGTCGAGGTCGTAGTTGCGCACGTCCACGCCGCCCACGGTGATTGAGCCGGAGCTGACGTCATACAGGCGCGGGATCAGCTGCACGAGGCTCGACTTCGCCGAACCCGTGCCGCCCACGATTCCCAGCGTGGAGCCGGACGGCACTGACAGCGACACATCGTCGAGCACCGGCTCCTCCGAGGTCTCCTCGTAGCGGAACGTCACGTGGCTGAACTCCACGTCGCCGTTCTTCACGTCGGTGGCGGCGTGAGCCGGCACGGTCATCGTCGGCTCCTCGCGCAGAACCGCGCAGATACGCGCCACCGAGGCGCGCGAGATGATGACCATCACATACACCATCGAGATCATCATGAGCGACATCAGCAGCTCCATCGCGTAGGTCACAAGCGACGTGAGGTCGCCCGTCGTCAGGCCGAGCGCGGCGTTGTTGCCGGACGCCACGATCTGCCTGGCGCCCATCCACGCGATGGCGATCATCAGCGTGTATTCGCACAGCAGCATCACCGGATTGTTGAGCGCCAGGCGGCTTTCCGCCTTGCAGAAATCGTCGAAGATGCGCTGCGAGATGTGCATGAACTTGGAGTCCTCGTGGCTTTCGCGGTCGAAGGACTTGACCACGCGGATGCCGGCGAGATTCTCTTCCACGCCGTTGTTGAGCTCATCGTAGAGGTGGAACACGCGCACGAAGATGGGGTGCACGCTGCCGGCGATCACAATCAGCGCCACGAGCAGCACGGGGATGACCGCGAAGAACACCACGGAGATGCTGGGCGAGATGCGGAATGCGAAGATCCACGCGCAGATGGCGAGCACCGGGGCGCGGAACACCGTGCGCACGGTCATCTGGAACGCCATCTGCACGTTCGTGACATCTGTGGTCAGGCGCGTGATGAGCGAGCCGGTGGAGAAGTGGTCGATGTTCGTGAACGAGAAGCCCTGAGCCTTCTTGAACAGGTCATGGCGCAGGTTCTTCGAGAAGCCGGCGGCGGCGATGGCGGCCTCGCGGCCCGATGCCACGCCGCAGGCGAGGCTGATAATGGCGCACAGCACGAGCAGGCCGCCCCACTGCCACACCTTTGCCATGTTGCCGGCGGTGACGCCCTGGTCGAGCAGGAAGGCCATAAGCGTGGGGATGAGGATCTCGATCACGGCCTCGCCGACCACATAGGCCGGCGCCAGGATGGCGTGCTTCTTGTACTCGCGCATGGATTCGCCGAGCAGCTTGTAGTCGCCTTTGTGGCCTTGGTCGCGCGTGTATTCCGTCTGTTCCTCGGCGGTCATGGGACGTTCTTCGATGTCGGTGACGTCGCGTCGTTTCTGGGTGTTGACGCCGTGTGCCATGTATTTCCTTTCGATTCATGCTCAGACGATTGTAAGGATTGTGAGGATAACTGCGGGCACCTATTCTTGCGCGCCGAAATGTGGCGAAATTGCAAGGGTGCCAAACGCGTCGGCGACCGCCTGGATCACATGGGGATCCGGACGGTCGCCGAGGATGCTTTGGGCCGGGCCTGCGGGTGCCGCGGGTCCGGTGATGGGGTGCGTGACGTGAAGGCTCGTCGGGCTCAGGCCCGCAAAGCTCACTCGTCCACGCTCATGCGAGAAATCATCGTCTTGATGGTGCGCAGGGTGGTTTCGAGGTCCTCCTGAGGGATTCCGTCGACGATGGATTCGAAATACGATGCGCTGAACTGCTCGATGTATTGCACGATGTTGCGCGACTTATCGGTGAGTGTGATTTGGCGCTTGCGGGCGTCGTAGGTGGGGATGTGACGCTTGACGAGGCCTTTCTGCTCCATGAGATTGAGCACGCGGCTCGCCGTGGAGCGGGTGACGCCGCAGTGGCGCTCGATGTCATGCTGGTAGATTGGTTTGTCTTGGTTGGCGGCCAGGTAGCTGATGATGCGGATGTTGCACGACGAGGTGGGGCAGCCGTCGAGCTGCTCGCTCACGGAATCGGGAATCGAGCTGCGAAGGCCGCGGCTCGACAGGGCATCGAGCTGGTGGACGGCCACGAAAAGGCGCGTGTTTTCGTCGAGGGCGCTCAGGGTGTCAACATCGGTTTTCGTGACATCGGGGATGATGGTGTCGACCATGATGAATCCTTTCTGCGGCGTTTGGTGCCCGGGGACGTTCGAATCGCGCATGGCGTTTCGATTGCGCGGGCCGCGCTGGCTGAGATGGTAGAGCAGCGGGAATGTTGCATATCCAACTCAAAAATAGCAGCAATATTCGGATATTCCTAGGGCTTTTGCTGTGGGCGAAAATTGACGATGGGGCGAGAAGGGGGACCTGGATTCCCAGAGCGGGCGCGGCGTGGGGTGCGCGGGATGAGGGGGGGGATGGCGCGTGGCGTGACAGATTGCGCGGAGCGCGCTGGATAGTTCGGCGTGCGATGAGGGAAACGGTGTGGTGTGACGGGGTGTGGCGTGACGGGGTGTGGCGTGACGGGGCGTGGCGTGACGGGGCGTGGCGCGGTGAACGCCACGGCGCGGCGCGCAAGAAAACGAAAAGCCCGCCGGACGCAATGCCCGGCGGGCGAGGGGAACGGTGGACGCGGCGGTGGGTGGGTCCGTGGCGGCATGCCATGATCTCAGGTCATGCCGCCGCTAGGGCATCGCCCGTGCCGCGGATCGGCCGTCAGATGCGGTGCGACGTATGGCGCAGCTCAGCTCCGACGAGAAGCAGAGCCGTCATGGTGAGCAGCAGCATGGTGATGAACGAACCGGTCTTGGCCAACGAGGCGGTGCCCGTGCTGCCGTTCCCGGCAGCCGTGGTGTCGGAACCGTTGTCGGTGACCTTGCTCTCCAGCGTGAAATCGCGCACCATCACGAGGGTCGACAGCGGGGCCACGGTGACCTCGGAGGTCGAATCGTCGGTGTCGGCGGCGTTCACGGCCTGGGGTCCGTCATCGGTGTAGGTCGCGTTCACCGCAACGATGTCATCGTCGGCGGCCATGGGGCCGAAGGCCTTGGCGCTGGCGGCGGCGTTGGTCGCGGTGGTCGTGCTGGCCTCGGCTTGCGATGCGCTCAGCGCGGCGAGCGACGTGACCGGCAGGTTGTTGATCTCGGCGAGCGACGTGGCGTTGACAACGTCGCTCGCAACAATCACGCGGTAGTCGTCGGCCGCGGGGACGGAGACCTTGGCGGCGGTCTCGTTCGCGTTGAGCACAACCACATAGGTGCCGTGGTCATCCGAGATCTGCAGGGCCACGATGCCGTCCGAGGCTTGCAGGATCTTGGCGTTCTTCTGGATGTCGGCGTAGTCGGAATACTGGAACGCCTTCACGTTCTTGCGCAGCGCGATGAGCCCGCGCACGTAAGCGACGCTTCCTGCGTAGTCGTCCTGGCGGTCCCAATCGATGGCGTTGACGGAGTCGCCAGCGTTGTAGCTGTTGCCGTTTCCGCCCTTGGAACGCAGGAACTCCTGCCCCAGCTGGATTTCGGCGATGCCCTGGCTCAGGAACACGGCGGAGTCGGCGAGCTCGGCGCGCTTGGTGGTCGTCTCATCGGAATCGTTCGGATTCGACGCGCGCAGCTTGTCGTACAGCGTCATGTTGTCGTGGATCTCGGCGTACTGAACCACCTGGGAGGCGTTCGCGTAGTTGTCCTGCGCGCTGCCGTTCCAGCAGGTCGTGGCGCCATCCGCGGAGTCATACTGGCAGCCCAGCATGTTGTGGGCGATGAGGTTCTCCTGGTCCGCCTTGCCGGACACATAGCCGGTGTCGGTGTCCGAGAACACCGAACCCTTGAGCCCGTCGCGAATCGAATCGTTGAAGAACGAAACCGTCGAGCCCGTGCCAGCGGCGTTGTCCAGCAGGTACGCGTTCGGCTGCGTCGTCATCGTGGTGTCGCTCGAGACGGAGTCGCCCGCCATGTCCCAGCCTTCGCCGAGAACGATGATGTTCGGGTCGATCTTGTCAAGAGCCTCGCGCACTTCCTTCATGGTCTCGGTGTCCACGAGGCCCATGAGATCGAAGCGGAAGCCGTCCACGCCGTAGGCGGTGGCCCAGTACGTCACCGAGTTCACGATGTACTTGCGCATCATCGCGCGCTCGGAGGCGGTGTCGTTGCCGCAGCCGGACTTGTTGGTGAGATTGCCGTTCGAATCGTAACGGAAGTAATAGCCCGGAACGGTCTTGTTGAACGAGCTGTCGGCCGCGCTCGCGACGTGGTTGTAGACCACGTCCATGATCACGCCGATGCCCGCGTCATGTAGACCGTCGACCATTTCCTTCGTCTCGTCCACGCGGGTGGCGGGATTCGTGGCGTCGGAGGAGTACGAGCCTTCCGGAACGTTGTAGTTCTCCGGATCGTAGCCCCAGTTGTAGTTCGTGTCGTCGAGCGTCTTCGTTTCGTCAACGGAGGCGTAGTCGAAGAACGGCTGCAGCTGGACGTCGGTGATGCCGAGCTCCTTGAGGTAGTCGATGCCGGTGGCGTCGCCGTTGGCGTTCTTCGTGCCGGTCTCGATCATGCCGAGGTACTTGCCGCGGTTGGCCTCCGAGACGCCGGAGGTCTCGCTCCTCGTGAAGTCGCGGATATGGGTTTCCGCGATGATTGCGTCGCCCTGGCTCACGCGACCGCCGGCGACGGCGTCCACGGTGACTGCGTTGGCCTTGGCGTTCGACAGCACGACGGAACGGTCGCCGTTCGCGGTGGCTGCGGTGGCGTACGGGTCGGTCGAGGTGTTCACGCTTCCGTCGGCGAAGGTCAGCTGGTACTGATAGGCGAGGGCGTCGGCGGTGTTGTCGATCGTGACGGACCACACGCCCTTGGCGCCGCGCGTCATGGCCACGGGGGCGTTGGCCTCGGCGTCGGCCGTTGCATCCTTGAAGGTCACGAGCTTGAAGTCGGTCGCGGTCGGCGCCCACACCTTGAAGGTGGTGGTGCCGTTGCCGTTGGTGGCGCCCAGGTCGTCGCCGTCATAGGCGTTCTCGTCGTCGAAGCGGTCGGTGCGCACGATGGCGCCCGCGATCGCCGTGACGGTGCCGAGGTCGGTGCCGTCGGAGTCCTTGAGCGAGACCAGATACTTTCCGGTGATCGACAGGTCGTTCTTCGTCGTGATCGTGACGGTGGAGCCGTTCTTCGTGACGGCCGTCGTCTTGACGGCGTTGCCGCCGGCGTCGGTCACGGTGGCGGTGACGTCTTTCTTGCTCTCGGCCGTCAGCTTGGCCGTCAGTTGGTTGTAGTCGGAGATCTCCGCGCTCTTGGCCTTGACGCTCAGGTTCGGCCGGGCGGTGTACACCGTCGGGTCGCCTTGGACGAGCCAGACCTCGGCCTTGCCCGTCTTGGTCGCGGTGTCGAACACCATCGAGGCGGCGGGGACGAAGTGGTTCGCGTCGTCCGGGTCCTTGCTGGCCCAGGTGTCGCCGCCGTAGCGGCGCAGCAGGCCGATGTCGGCGGCGGCGGAGTAGTTGTAGCCCTTCAGCGTCCAGGTGCTGACCTCGCCCCAGTCATCGTGGCTGGTGAAGGTCTGGTGGCCGTCGGCGGTGCCGGAGCCCGACCACGTCCACAGATCCCACTGCGGGGTCTTGTTCACGGTGTCGGAGGAGTTGAAGTACAGGCCGTCATCGCGGTAGTAGTGAACGGTGATGTTCACGTCGTAGGCGGTGTTGGCCTTCACGTAGTCCTCGGGGGCTGCGGTGAGCGTGGCGGACGGATCCGCGGCGGTGCCGTCGATCCAGATTTCCGCGGTGCCCGTGGCGTCCACGGTGGCCGTGCGGTCGCCGCCGACCTTGTCCCACGAATCCGTGGCCTTGACAATCACGCCGAACTGCGTCCAGGTGCCGTCGGTCACGAATTCCGCGACCTTGCCCCAGCCGTCGGCGCCGGTGAACTCAACCTGGGCGCCGTCGAGGTTGGCGCCGGTGTTGGAGTTGGAGCCCCACACCCACAGCGCACGGTCGGCATCGCCCTCGGCGGCCTTGTAGTGCACCACGAGGCGGGTCTTGCCGTTCGCGCGGTAGTCGCTCGGGGCGCCGACGGTGCTCGCGTGGTCGGCAACGGTTTCCTGCACGATTCCGGCCGCGGCGGAGTAGTTGCCGCCGCCCGCCGGGTTATCCCAGGTGTCGCCGCCATCGTTGAACACGTAGCTGACCGCCTGGCCGCCTGTGTCAATCGTGTACTTCCAATAGCCCGTGGCCTCGTCCTTCGTCATCGCCACGCCCGGAGCGGTGGTCCAGGTGCTTCCGATGCCGTAGTGGATGTGCGGGGTCGCGTAGTTATCGGTGTTCTTGTAATAGATGGTGAGGGTCGTGTCGGTCGGCTTGACCGTCTCGTCCTCGATCACGTTCTCCGGATCGGAGGGGTCGGTGGTCACGGTGGAGGCCGGGTGGCTGTCCTTCGTGGCGCCGGCGTACAGCGCCACGGCCGTGCGGGCTGGGATCGTGGTGGTGACCTTGCCGTCGGCGACGGTCACGGTCTGCGAACAATCCTCCACGGCGTACACGTTGCAATACTCGCCGTCAGGCAGCGAGGTTGTGTACGTCACGTCAAGGGGCTTCGTGCCGTTGTTGATGGCGAGGAAGCCCTTGTTTCCGCGCGAGAACGCGATGCTGTCGTTGCCGTTGGACTGCCAGTCCTGAACCGGGGCGGACGTGGTGTCGCCCACGTAGTTGTGGAACGCGATGAGGCCGCGCGTGGAGGTCCAGCGCTGCTCGCAGTTCCAGTCACCCGTGTTCGTGGAGCACGCGGTGTTCATGTCGACGTCCGGCACGGAGGTGTCGGTGGAGCCCGGCGCGCCGGAAGCCGTCTTATCGTTGTCGAACTTATAGCCCGACATAAGGCGCGGCGTGCCGTAGCCGTAGGCGAGCATGAACGCGTTGGCGAGCTGGTACTTGCCGCTGTCCTTGTAGGTGATCGTGCCGGAGCTGCGCTCGGTGTCCCAGTTGGTGACGAACACGTTTGCGTCGTTGCTCGACAGGTCGCCGCTCAGACGGTCGGCGAGGCCCTTGAGGGAGGTGACGTTGCCGTTGAAGGCCTGGCTCATCTCGCTCTTGAAGCCGAACTCGGTGACGGTGCCGTTCTGCGTGTAGTGCGGCGGCTGGATGCCGGCGGCCTCGGCGCTGTTGCCGATGACCTCCTGGATCCAGTAGATGTCATTGGCGTCCTTGCCCACCTTCGTCGCCAGCTTGGCCTTGATGGCTTTCAGGCTGTCGGTGTTGATGTGCTTGGCCGCGTCGATGCGGAAGCCGACCACGCCCATGTCATACATGCGCGCCATGTAGTCGGCCTCGATGTCCTGCACCTTGTCGGATTCGGAATCGAAGTCAAGCATGCCGAGCAGGCGGCACTGCTGCACTTCCGTCTGGTTCGTGTAGTCCTTGATCTTGTCGGTGCACGTGTGGAAATCGTCGGCGGTGAGGCCTTCGGGATACGTGCTGGTGGCGAAGCCGGGGAACGATGCGGTGTCCGGCGTGTATTCGCTGCCGTTGGTGCCGGTATGGGTCTTGCCCGTGCCGTCGGGGGCGGCGGTGTTGTTCACGACCACATCGGCGATGATGCCCACGCCCGCAGCCTTGCAGGTCGTGACCATGTTCTTGAATTCCTCTTCGGTGCCCAGCTTGGAGTCGAGCTTGTAGCTGATCGGCTGGTAGGAGGTCCACCATTCGGAGCCCTGGATGGATTCCTGCGGCGGCGACACCTCCACGTAGCCCACGCCTTCGGGGCCGTACGTGTTGGTGCATTCCTTGGCAATGGTGTTCCAGGTCTGCTGGAACGCGATAACCTGCACATCGCTGTTCAGGCCCTTGGCTGATGCCGTGGTCGCGCCGGTGGCGTTCGACCCCGTAGTGTCGGCCTGTGCCGTGACTGGGACGATGGCAGCTGCACTCAGCGTCATCGCAGCACTTGTGATAATGGCTGCAATACGCCCAGCGCGCCTCCTTGTTTTCATTGTGGATCCTCTCTTCTTTGATTGGGGCGAATTGGCTTTTTCCGCTGCTTTGCGGGCAGATTGAGAAGATACTGACGATGTATCTTAAACGGGAGATGGGGTGCCAATTCATGACTATTCTATCGGCATTTTTGTGACGTAAGTTACACTCCCCGACCCCGTCCGAAGAGGGCGCGAAAAGGGCGAGAAAAGCGGAAAGAGAGGTGTGGGTGGGGTGGGGGCGGCGTGGATCGGCGGGCGTTGATCGGCGGGTGCGGCGTGGCGCGCGCGGATGGCGCTGACGGCGTGGATCGGCAGGTGCGGCGTGGAAACGACAAAGCCCATCGGCGCGGGGCCGATGGGCTTTGTGTGCTGCCTAGGTCGTGCTGCCTAGGTCGTGGACGAGATTTTCTTGGGCTGCGGATGGGAGACGGTTACTCCTTGGCGGCCTCGTCGGGGCCTGCTGCCTCGTCGGAGTCTGCGGATTCGTCGGAATCTGCGTCGCCCTCCTCGTCGTCTGCACGGTCTGCGTCCTTGGCGGCCGTGGCGGCCGCCGTGCCGGACGCCTTGCCGCCGGTCTTCTTTTTGCCGGTGCCTGTGCCTTTCTTGCTGGGCCAGGCAAGCAGGCCGACGCAGAACACGACCACGATCGCCAGCGTGATGATGTAGCCGGTCGCGTTCTTCGAGAATGCTTCGCCGATCGTTTCGTCGCTGGCTGCGCTGTCGGCCGCGGCGCCCGTGGCGTCGTTGGCGTCAGAGCTCTGCTCGCCGTCGGTCGAATACGCGCCGCCGTAGGTCATGTCGATCTTCTTGCTCAGGAAGGTACCGGTTTCGTCGTCAAGCGGCGGATCGCTGGGGTCAGTGGCGGCGGTGCCGGTCCAGGTCTGCGGCGTGTCGTCGACGTCGATTGCCACGGTGTCGTAGCCATCGAGCGAAGCGGTGAACGTGCCGTCGTCGGCCACGGTCACGGTCTCGGAGCAGTCGCCAGGGCCATACAGATTGCAATACGTGCCCGCGGGCATCGAGGTCTGGTAGGTGTTCGTGACACCGTCAGGCAGTCCGTTCATGGCGATGAAGCCTTTGGAACCGCGCCCGAAGGCGAGGTTGTTGCTCTCGTCGTCCCACCAATCGGTCACCTTTTCGCCCATCGTGGCGTTGTGGAACTTGATCATGCCGCGGATCTGCGTCCAGCGCTCGACGCACAGCCACGGCGAGTTGGTGCCGCACTGCGTGTCGGGGATCGACGTGTCGGTGGCGCCCGGCGCGCCGGCGTTCTTGTCTTTGAACGCGTATCCGGACTGGATGTTCGGCGTGCCGTAACCATATGCCAGCATGAACGCGTTGGCGAGGATGTACGTCTTGCCGTCCTTGTAACTCAGCGACTTGCCGTTGCGCTCGGTGTCCCAGTTGCTCACGAACACGGCGGCCTTGTCGGAATCCACAAAGTCGTCGGTGGTTCCGATGCTCTTCAAATCGGCGATGCTCATGCCGAACGCGCTCTTGACTTTGTAGGTGAACTGGAATTCCGAAACGTCGCCGCTTTTCAGGTAGTTCGACGGCGTGAGCTCCTGCGCGTTGCCGCTGTCGCCGATCACCTCCTGCATCCACCAGATGTCGTCGGCCGGGACGCCGACTTTCTTGGCGAGCTTCTGCTTGATGGCGAGCACTTCGGACGGCGCGATGTGCTTGATCGCGTCCATGCGGAATCCAGACACGCCCATGGTGTAGAGCTTGGCGAGGTAGTCGGCGAGCACGTCCTGCACGTGCTCGTCACCGGTGTCGAGGTCCTGCAGTCCGTCAAGCTGACATTCCTGCACGTTCTTGACGTCCATGTAGTCGTTCACGCCGCTCGTGCAGGTGTGGAAGTCCGCGCTGGTCCACGGCACCGCAGGGAAGCTGCCGTCCGACGTATAGGTACTGCCGGCGACGCCGGTGCCCTCGGACGAGCCGTCCTGCGGGGCGGCCGCCATGTGGTTCGTGATTGCATCGGCCACCACGCCCACGCCCGCGGCGTTGCAAGTGGCGATCATGTCCTTGAACTCCTCTTCGGTGCCTTCCTTGGAATCGAGCTTGTAACTGACCGGCTGGTACGAGGTCCACCATTGCGATCCGGTGATCTCTTCGGTGGCCGGGGACACCTCGACGTAGCCCACGCCCTCGGGGCCCAGCACGTCGGTGCATTCCTTGGCGACCGAGTTCCAGTTCTGCTGGAACTCGATGACCACGACGTCGCTCTTGGGCTTGAAGTTGCCCGCGCTGACGGTGGTGGACGGGCTTGCGCTCGCGGCGGGTGCCGCGACGAACGCTCCGGCGGCGAGCGATCCGACGGCCATCGTCGCGGCGGCGATGGCGGCTGCGGCTTTGCGGGCCGTGATGACCAGTGACATATCGATGCCTCTTTCTTGTGGCTTCTCTGGTGTCTGGGATGGTGTATTGGGTGTTTCCGATGTAGCGTCTCGGCGCGTCTCAGTGCATGATCGCCGCGGTCTGCGGGTCGATGGTGAGCGTGGCGCCGTCGGCGTTGACCGCCGTGGTCGCATGGCCGCCGCGGGCGAGCAGCGTGGCGCCGGTGAATCCGACCGGAAGGTGGTCGAGCTCGACCGTCGCGGGGTCGACGCCCGGATTCAGAGCCACGATCACGGCGCTGCCGTCGGCGGCGGTGCGCTCATAGACGAACACCCTGTCGTCGTCGGAGGCGTGCAGCACGGAGAACCCTCCGTCTCCCCGCAGAGCCGGAGTCTCGTGGCGCAGCGCGGTGAGTGCGCGCATGTAGTTGAGCTGCGAATCCGGGTCGGATTCCTGTTGCGCCACGTTCGGCGCGTCGGACGAGGCGTCCACGGGCAGATACAGTTTGTCAGGCGCGGCCTGCGAGAATCCGCGGTTCTCACCGCCGTCCCATTGCATCGGGGTGCGGCTGCCCGTGCGGGTGTACCCGCCCTCTTTGCTGGGCAGGTCGCGGAACCGCATGCCGATCTCGTCGCCGTAATAGATATAGGGGATGCCGGGCATCGTCAGATACATGGTGAACGCGATCTGCTCTTCGAGCGGGCTCAGGCGCGGCGCCAGGCGCGAGGTGTCGTGGTTGCACGTGATGAAGCAGAAGTATCCGTCACCATGCGTGCGCTCGTATTGCGGCAGGTATTCGCGCACGAAACGCGCGGCGCCGGTGCCGCTGGTGGCGCGGAAGTAGCTGGCGTCGGGGCCGTCGCCCAGCGGGAAGTCGGTGTCCCTGCCCAGCATGGCGTATCCGTTCGGATGCCCGTCCCAGCGCCAGTCCAGATAGAAGTCCATGTCGAATCCGGCTTTGAGCGACAGCCAGGGGCGTCCCCATTCCGACACGAACGCGGCCTCGGGGAACCGTTCGCGCACCCGTCCGATCATGTCCTGCCATGCGGCGATGGTGTACGGCTTGTCATCGCCGTCGTATTTGACCAGCGAATCCGCCATGTCGCAGCGGAATCCGTCGGCGCCCAGTTCCAGCCAGTAGAGCATGACGTCGACCATGGCGTCGCGGGTGGCGCGTGCAGCGTCGGAATCAGGCGACATCATCCACGGCTTGTCCTGATGGGCGAAGCCGTAGTTCAGCGCGGGCTGGCACTTGAAGAAATTGAGCACGTACGCGCCGTTGCGGGGTGCTTCGCCGGCGATGAACGGCAGACCGGGCGCTCCCTCGACCCACAGGTCCGTCCATATATATCGGTCCGAGAACTCATTGCGTTCGGGCTTGCTCGACGCCACGAACCACGGGTGCTCCTCGCTGGTGTGCCCCGGGACCAGGTCGAGCAGCACGTGAATGCCGCGTTCGTGCGCGGCGGCGAAGAGGCGGATGAGGTCCTGGTTGGTGCCGTAGCGCGGCGCCACGCGCTTGTAGTCACGCACGTCGTAGCCGGCGTCTTTGAAGGGCGAGTCATAGCACGGGTTGATCCAGAGCGCGGTTGCGCCGAGCGACTTGACGTAGTCGAGCTTGGCGATGATGCCCTGCAGGTCGCCGATGCCATCGGCGTTCGTGTCGAAGAACGACTGGGGATAGATTTCGTAGAAAACCGCGTCGTTGAGCCATTCGGCGTGACGGCGTTGGGCTGAGACTTCGTTGTGTGGTGCCATGCCTTCAAGGGTAGAGGAACGGCGGGCCATGCGTAAACGGGCGTGGCGAGATATGGCCATTCGGCGGGGAATATGCCGGTGTGTCCATTATCCGCAAGAGAACAGTGGAGAATTTTTAGCGCGGTCGCGAGAACTTTCTGAAGGGTATTGGTAATGCTGGGGAGGGGGCGGATTGTTGAACAGTTGCAAACGGTGCAACGGTTTATCTTACAAACGTGCAATTTGGAAAAACAATGAGAAACGTTGAAAAATTGCGAACTTCGACTTGCATAGCTCTCAGAAAAGCATGCTACACTGTGTTTCGTTAAAGCCGGGCGTGCAAGTGCTTGGCTTGACAGGGTTACAAAGCCGTCTCCCGCAATGGAGGCGGAGACAGGAAGGGATCAAAGATGATCAATGGAAAGAAGATCATCGGCGTGGCAGCCTCTGTGGCTATGATCGCCGGTGTCGCTGCTTGCGGTGGCTCTTCTACTAACAACACGAGCGCTTCTGGTGATACCACCGCCGCTGCTACCATTGCCGATCCGTGCGAGGGTGGCAAAGACGTCACGCTGACTGTGTGGGCTCCGCAGGAAGACCAGAAGGATGACACCTCCTGGCTGCAGACCGAGGAAGCCGCTTTCGAGAAGGCTTACCCGAACTGCAAGGTCACCTGGAAGAACTCCGTCGTGTCCGAGGCTGACGCTGGCTCCACCGTCGCCCAGGATGCTTCTGCTGCCGCTGATGTCTACATGTTCTCCAACGATCAGCTCGGCACTCTGATCAGCGCTGGCGGTATCGGTGAGATTCCGGAAGGCGCCTACCTCGATCAGATCAAGGCTCAGAACGACGACAACATGATGGCTTCCGTCACCTCCGACGGCAAGGTCTACGGCGTTCCTTACACCGGCAACACCTGGTTCATGTACTACGATGCCTCCGTCTTCTCCGCTGACGACGTGAAGTCCCTCGACACCATGCTCGAGAAGGGCAAGGTCTCCTTCCCGCTCACCAACGGCTGGTACAACTGGGCGTTCTATGCTGGCGCTGGCGCAACGCTGTTTGGCGATGACGGCACCAATGCGGACGACGGCGCAAAGCTCGGCGACAACGCCGCTGCTGTGACCAAGTACCTTGTCAACCTCAAGCACAACAAGAACTTCGTGCTTGACGATCAGGGCTCTGGCCTCGGCGGTCTCAAGGACGGCTCTGTGAACGCCATCTTCTCCGGCACCTGGGATGCTTCGAACGTCAAGGCCGCCCTTGGCGACAACTACGCCGCTGCTCAGCCGCCGACCTTCAACCTCGACGGCACCGACACCCAGATGAAGGCGTTCTACGGCACCAAGGCCGCTGCCTACAACCCGAAGTCTGCCAACGCTGGTGTCGCAATGGCTCTTGCCGTGTTCCTCGGCGGCACCGATGCTCAGAAGGCTCACTACGAGATGCGCAGCATCGTTCCGTCCGACAAGTCCCTCGCTTCCGATTCCAAGATCTCCGCTGATCCGGCTGCCGTTGCTCAGATGAACACCATCGCCAACGCCGCCACCATCCAGCCGACGCTCAAGGCCATGAACGGCTTCTGGGATGTCGCCGCTGGCATGGGCAAGGGCATCGACAGCGGTGAGGTCACCACGGATAACGCCAGCTCCAAGACCGACGACTTCCAGACCGGCCTTAACGCCGCTCTTGATAAGGCAGCCAAGGCTGATGAGTGAGCCAAGGGTGACACTTGGTAATGCAGGTGTCGCGACAACAACTGAAACAACTACGGTTGTATAGTTAAGAGCTGTGCCTGGTTCTGCAACCGGCACAGCTCTTTGTTTTGTCTTTTGCCAACGTAGGCAAAAGTTGGACTCTGAGTAACCATATGAATTCTCTACAAGGAAGGTTGATAGCTCGTGGCTACGACCAGTAAACAAGTGGAGCCGAAGAAGCGGAAGAAGAAGGTTTCCGCTGACTATGTCGCTCCTGCGCCTTGGACTGTGAAAAACGCTTGCAAGCACGGCGATATTCTGACAAAGATTTCGTTCGTGATCTTTGGCGTCAGCAATCTCGCGCGCAAACAAATCGTCAAGGGTATCCTTCTCCTCGCCGTTGAAGCTCTGTATGTCCTGTACATGGTGACCACCGGTGCCACCGCAATCGACAAGCTCATCAATGGTCTGTACGGTACCAAGGCCGAGCAGGTCTTCGTCAATGGTCTGCCTGTGCAGTCGCAGGAAGAGTATTCCGTCACCATCCTTCTGTATGGCGTTGCGGCGTTCTTCTTCACCGTGTGCTTCGTCTGGTTCTGGACCGTCAACGTGCGTTCGGCGTACAAGGCTCAGTACCTTAAGGAGACTCAGGGACGCGCTCCCGGCTTCCTCGATGACATCCTGGACCTCAAGGACGGACGCGCCTATGTGTCCATGCTGTTCCTGCCGATCCTCGGTATCCTGATCTTCACCATCCTGCCCCTGATCTTCATGATCTCGATGGCGTTCACCTCCTACGATTCGGGCCATTCGTCCCACTTCCGCTGGGTTGGTCTCGCCAACTTCAAGACGGTGCTGTCGGATAACGGCGGGCAGGTCAACATCCATCAGTTCATGTCGGTCCTCGCCTGGACGCTTATCTGGGCGTTCTTCGCAACGTTCCTCAACTACTTCCTTGGAATGTTCATCGCGATGGTGATCAACCGCAAGACCACCAAGTTCAAGAACTTCTGGCGTGGTGTGTTCTCGCTGTCCATCGCAGTGCCGCAGTTCGTGTCCCTGCTGGTCATGCACAGCATGCTCCAGCCCGAAGGTGCAATCAACCGACTGCTGAGGTCGTGGGGTTGGATCCAGGGCTCGTTGCCGTTCTTCACCAACGCGACCTGGGCCCGCGTGACCGTCATCGTCATCAACCTCTGGGTTGGTATTCCGTTCACGATCATGCAGGTCACCGGCATCCTTCAGAACATTCCTACCGACCTCTATGAGGCTGCGGACCTCGATGGCGCCAACTGGTGGCAGAAGTTCCGCAACATCACTATGCCGTACATGATCTTCGTGACCACCCCGTACCTGATCACGACATTCACCGGCAACGTCAATAACTTCAACGTCATCTACCTGCTCTCCGGCGGCGATCCGACGCCGGTCGGCGCTTCCGCAGGTAAGACGGATCTGTTGATTACGTGGCTCTACAAGCTCACCGTCGACAAGTACGATTACAACATCGGTGCCGTCATCGGTATCTTCACGTTCATCGTTCTCGCCGTGGTGTCGCTGCTGACCTACCGTAACAGCGGTTCCTACAAGAACGAGGAGGGCTTCAGGTGAGCAGAAAGTCTAATTCCGAGTATTCCGACAAGGCAGGCAAGGGTCTGCATAACGCTCACACTCGCCGCGTAGTGGCCGATGTGCTGTCGTACGTTCTGCTGACCGTCCTCGGCATCATCTGGGTCATGCCGATTGTGTGGGTGCTGCTTGAATCCTTCAACGCCAACACCTCGCCGTATCAGCCGACCTTCTTCCCGACCGAGTACACGCTGAACAACTACAACATGCTGTTCACAGACAAAACGATCATGGACTTCGGCCAGATGTTCCTGCGCACGTTCATCATCGCATGCTTCGTGTGCGTCATCTCCGTCACGTTCGTGCTGCTCGTGGCATACTGCATGAGCCGTATGCGCTTCCGCTTCCGTAAGCCGTTCATGAACATCGTGCTCGTGCTGGGCATGTTCCCGGGCATCATGTCCGTCGTGGCTATCTACTTCATCCTCAAGGCCATGAACCTGACCTCCGGAAATATGACCGTCATCGCCCTGATCCTGGTCTACTCCGCTGGTACCGGCGCTGGCTTCTACATGATGAAGGGCTACATGGATACGATTCCGAACTCCCTCGACGAGGCCGCCATGCTCGATGGCTGCACCCGTTGGCAGGTGTTCACCAAGATCATCCTGCCGATCTGCCGCCCGATGATCGTGTACCAAGCAATCACCGGCTTCCTGACCCCGTGGCTCGACTTCGTTATGGCGAAGGCGATCTGCCGCACTCAGGATCAGTGGACGGTCGCACTGGGTCTGTGGAACATGCTGCAGAAGGAATACATCCAGAACTTCTACGCACGCTTCGCAGCCGCCGCAGTGGTCGTCTCTGTGCCGATCGCAATCCTGTTCATGGTCATGCAGCGCTTCTACCAGGAGTCCATGTCTGGCTCCGTCAAGGGCTGATGCGCACCGTCTGACCTGCAGGTCCACAGGCTGCGTGTGCTGACGCGCCGCGGCTTGTGGCGATGCATAGAGAGTCCCCCGCTCGTTGAACGAGCGGGGGACTTTTGCGTTTCGATGTTCTGCGGCATGGGCGCGGGGTGTGCGCGGTGTGCGGAGGACGTGGCGACGGCGTGGAGAGCGGAGGGCGCGGCATGGGCGCGGGGCGCGGAGGACGTGGCGATGGCGTGGAGAGCGGAGGGCACGGCGCCGGCGCGGTGTGGAGGCGGCCTTGCATGGTGCCGTACAGAAAGCCCATGACGTGGGCGCGGGGTGGGTGCGGCATGGCGGATTTGGCCGTAATATGATTACGGCTTATTGCTCTAGGCGCGCTCTACGACGAGCGTGCGTGACAGGAGTGTGTGATGACTCTTAATCTCGTGGAACAGGGCCGATTGGTGACGGCTCGGTATCGTGGCGACGATCTTGGCGCCGTGCTGAACGGCGACTCGACGACCTTCACACTGTGGGCTCCGACGGCGGCCAGCGTGCAGGTGCGGCTCTACGCGACCGGTTCCGACGCAGAAGAGGGCGCCGCGCACCAAGGGGACTACGACCTGCAGAAGGATTCCCTGTTTGACGAGACCGGCATGTGGCGCTGCACTGTGCCCGCCAATCTGGATGGGACGTATTACGACTACCGCGTGACGTTCCCCGACGGCACCGAGAACGTCGCGGCCGACCCGTGGGCGCGTGCCGCGGGCGTGAACGGCGCGCGGTCCATGGTGATCGATCTGTCGCGCACCGACCCGGAGGGCTGGGACCAGGACGCGGCGCCGGAAGTGCCTCCGCAGAGCCTCGTCGTGTGGGAAACCCACGTCGTCGACTTCTCGGCCGACCCCCGCAGCGGCGTCAAGCGCGACCATTGCGGCACCTTCCTCGGTTTCACTGACACCGACACCACGCTTGACGGCGCCGGCATGACCCCGACTTGCGTCAATTACCTGCAGCAGCTGGGCGTCACCGCCGTGCAGATCGAGCCGATGTATGACTACGGCTCGGTTGACGAATCCCTGCCGCGCCTCGACCGTAACTACAACTGGGGCTATGACCCCGTCAACTACAATGTGCCCGAGGGATCGTACTCCACCGACCCGTTCCACGGCGACGTGCGGATCCGTGAATGCAAGCAGATGGTCCAGGCGCTCCACAAGGCCGGCATGAAGGTCATCATGGACGTCGTGTACAACCACATGTACACCACCGACAACTGGTTCGAGCGAATCGTGCCGGGGTATTTCTGCCGCCGCGACGAGAACGGCGACTTCACCAACGGTTCGGGCTGCGGCTGCGACATGGCTTCCGAAAAGCCCATGATGCGCAAGTACATCGCCGATTCCGTGGCGTACTGGGCGAAGGAATACCACATCGACGGCTTCCGCTTCGATCTCATGGGCCTTATCGACGTCGACACGATGACGCAGGTCCGCGCCGAGCTGGAGGCACTGGGCGACGGCAAGGACTACATCCTCTACGGCGAGCCGTGGTTCTCGCAAGACACCCCGGCGAACCACAACCCCGATCTGCCGCTGAGCACCAACGCCAACCTCGACCACCTGGACGAGCATATCGGCGGGTTCTGCGACGCCTCGCGCGACACCATCAAAGGGCATTATCGCGATGAGCTGCTGCCGGGCTATGTGAACGGCGCGGCGGAGAAATATGCGTCGTCCATGCTCGACGTGGCTGACGGATGGCGCCATTCCGACGTGCTGCCGAAGCACCGCGCCCGCCAGATGGTGCAGTACGTGTCGTCGCATGACGACCTGACCCTGTGGGACAAGCTGTGCATCACGCTGCGCGGTGGCAAGCCGACGTCGGCCGATTACGACGCCCAGGCGGGCTCCGTGGACGACGTGATCGCGGCCAACCGTCTCGCGGCCGCCGCGGTGCTGACCTCGGCGGGCATCCCGTTCTTCCTCAGTGGCGAGGAGTTCGGCCGCACCAAGCACGGGAATTCCAACTCGTACAACGGACCGTTCGAAGACAATGTGCTCTTCTGGGAGCGCGCCGAACGCATGGCGTGGCTTGTCGACACATACCGGATGCTCATCGCGGTGCGGTCCAGCGACCCGGCGTTCGCCGACGGTGTGCGCACGCAGGTCGACACCGACGACCCGAGCGTGGTCGCGTTCCAGGTGGGCACGCATCTGGTG
Source organism: Bifidobacteriaceae bacterium UBA2724 (assembly GCA_002353815.1). GTDB lineage: Bacteria > Actinomycetota > Actinomycetes > Actinomycetales > Bifidobacteriaceae > Pseudoscardovia. The sequence goes on from DEKK01000016.1 coordinate 150,362, forward strand.
GCGCTGAACCCGACGGACGAAGCCTGCTCGGTGCGCAGCGGCGTCGACGCCGACAGCTCCTACGTGGTGCGTCCGCATGATTTCCTCATCACTGAGGCGCACAAGTAAGCTCGGGCCCGCGCCCGGCGCACAGCATCCGGTACCCGGTTCACCAGGCCGTGCGGAGCGTTGTGGCGCGACGCTTCGATAGGGCGTTGTTGTGGCGCGACGCTTCGGAGTGACGTCCGACAGACGAAAGAGAACGACAGAACGACATGAAGTATTCGACGGTATTCTTCGACCTCTACGGCACGCTCATCGACCTGCACACCGATGAGCAGAGCGACCGCGCGTGGGAGGCGCTGCGCGACGAACTGCATCGCAACGGCGCCGAATACACCTCGCTCACGGAGCTGCGCCGCGCCTTCGCCGACGAGGAGGCGGCGCTGGAGATGCAGGAGGTGGGGCGTCCGGAGCATGAAATCGACCTCGCGCCGGCATACCACAACCTGTTCACGCTCAAGGGCATCGCGCCGAGCGCCGACCAGATCGCACGCGCCGCGTGGGCCTTCCGCGACGGGTCCACCGATTACATCAGGCTCTATGACGGCGCTGTCGAGCTGCTCGACGCCTTGCGCGCGCAGGGCCGCCGCACCGTGCTGCTGAGCAACGCGCAGAAGCTGTACACGATGCCGGAGCTCGAGAAATTCAGCCTCGCGCCGCACCTCGACCAGATCTTCATCTCGTCCGAGGCGGGCTGGAAGAAGCCGTCGGAGCATTTCTATACGCTGGGATTGAAAACCGCCGGGGCCGTTGCCGACCACACGCTGATGGTCGGCAACGATCCGCAGGCCGACATGGAAGGCGCGCGTCGCGTGGGCGTCGATGGCGCCTACCTGCACACCAGCGATTGGTTCGGCGATGCGCCGGCCGCAGTGCAGCAGTTCGATGGTGCGGATTACCGCGGTCTGCTGCGGTTCATTGAAGACAGCGACCGCGCGTGACGCGCCGGGCGATCGGCTCCTCCCACGGTCTCTCACACAGCGTTCAGCTACGCTCGAGGTCGGTCCGGATGGCGTCCGCCGTCCGGATGGCCGATGACAACACCCCAGACGCGCCACATCGGCGCGCGGCGTCGTGTCTGCCGTGCGCTTCGCGCGGCGCACACAAGACGCACATGACGTCGTGCCGTGCCCTGTGGCGGGAAGGACCTAACGAATGGGACTCTTTTCATACGACAGCCTCGATGGTGAGGAGACCAGCTACGAAGCCGACCTCGGCATCAACAGCACGCATCACAAGAAGAAGCGCAGGCGCAAGGGGCTGACGAACTTCAGGCTCAAGATGATTGCCGGAATCCTCGCGTTCGTCGGGCTGCTGGGCACCTCGGTGTGCAGCATGAACCTGCCGGAAGTGGCCACCGACGCGGATTTCGGCACGCTGTCGCTCATCATCGTCTGCGTGGCCTGTCTGCTTGTTTCGGTGCCGTTGTATGCGTGGATCCTCGTCGAAGGGTTCCGCAACTCCCAGCACATGTGGCGGTATTTCTTCCGGCTGCTCGCCCTGGCGGCGGTGTGCGAGGTGCCGTGGGACCTGGCCACGTGGCAATACCAGCGTTTCTCGACGAACGTGTATTCGCTGGTGGGCGTGCTGTATTCCGGCATTGAGCCGCGCCCGTGGTTCAACCTGTACACGCAGAATCCAATCTGGGGGCTCGCCACCTGCGAGCTCGTGCTGTGCTGCTTCGCGTGGATCCGCAAGCATCAGGAGCCGACCGAAGACGAAGGCCCGAAGCAAGACGTGTATTTCACCGCCGGCACCGCGTGGTTCCTGCGCCTCCTGCTGCTGTTCGCCGCCGTGCTGTGGATGTATCTGCTGTCTGTCGGGCAGCTCGGACGCATGTTCCCGATCGGCCTCATGACGCTCGTGTTCGTGCTGATTTTCTACAGTCTGCGCTCCAAAGAGAACACGATGATGATCCTTGCCGCCGCCATTGGCGCCCTGGAGGCGCTGGCGCCGGCCGTCGGCGTGCTGATCCTGCACTTCCAGAACGACGAGGAGGGCTTCGCCCACACGTGGACGCGCTGGCTGTGGTACCCCGCGGCGGTACTGGGCATGCTGGTGCCTGGTCTGATTGCCTGTCAGGGGCTGCTGTGAGCCGGACGCCGCGGCGTGCGCATGCGGTGTGGCGTGAACGCGCGGCAGCGTGTACGGCGCGACGTGAACGTGCGCGGGCGCGGCGCTGGTATGCGCAAACACCACAGACATGCGGGTGGCGGCGTAGTATGCAGACGGCAGTGCGGTGGAAGAACGAAAAGGTGTGAAATCCATGGGTGACCCGACCAAGCCATTGAAAATCGGCTTCGTGTTCGATGACACGCTCGACGCCCCCGATGGGGTGCAGCAGCACATCATCATGCTCGGACGGGAATACGCGCGCCGCGGCTGCGAGGTGCACTACCTGGTCGGCGAGACGCATGACGCGTTGAGCGACCCGCGTTTCGACTTCGCCCACATCCATCCGCTGTCGCGCAACGTGAAGGTGAAGTTCAATTCCAACCGCATGCGCATCCCGCTGCCCGCGCCACGCAAGCCGATCCGCGAGCTGCTCGGGCGCGAGCGGTTCGACGTGCTGCATGTGCAGGCGCCGTATTCGCCGTTCATGGCTGGCCGCGTGCTGCATGAGGTCGGGCGCGTGTCACCGTCCACCTGCGTTTTCGCAACCTATCACATCGCCGTGGATTCCGCCGTCGCCAAGGCCGGCGGCATGGTGCTCGGGCGGGTGATCAATGCGCGCAGCGCCCGTCGCATCGACAGATCCCTGGCGGTGTCGCGCGTGGCGGCGGCATACGCCCACGAGACGGCGGGTGTCGCCGCCACCGTGGTGCCCAATCCCATCGACGTGCAGACGATGCGGGAAAACGCCAAGGGAACCCGTCCGCAGCCGCACCATGTGGTGTTCCTGGGGCGTTTCGTGGAGCGCAAGGGCGCCAACGTGCTGCTCGACGCCATCGACTGGGGCGAGCGACACGGGATGTTTCCCGACGACCTGCGCGTCACAATGGCGGGCAAGGGGCCGTTGCTCGATGCAGCGCGCGAACGCGCCGCATCGTTGCACACGCCGGTGAGGTTCCTCGGCGCGATCCCCGAAGAAGACAAGGCCGCGTTCCTGGCATCGGGACAGGTGGCGGTGTTTCCTGCCACGGGCGCCGAATCCTTCGGCATCGTGCTGCTCGAGGCCATCGCCGCCGGCTCGGGCGTCGTGCTCGCCGGCGACAACCCGGGATACCGATCCACGATGATGGACAACGACGATGTGCTGGTGGACGTGACGGGCGCACACCGGGCGGAGCACCTGGCGCGTGCCATCGCGAAGGCGTGCACTGACGACGTCTGGGCGTCCCGCGTGCACGAATGGGAACAGGAGACGCTGCTGGGGGCCTATGATGTGCGCAACGTCGCATCCACGCTGCTGTCGATGTACGAGGCGGCGAAGCGCGGCGTGTGAAGGTGCTCGTGGCGGCGGTCGCCACGCCCTCGCGCCCGTGCCCCCGGGCGCATGAAGGCGAGGGCGCCTATTCTTCTTTCCCGGCTTTCTTCAGACGGTAGTTCTGCACGAAGATGTCGATGACGATCCACACCGACAGCACGAACGCCACGACGTAACCCATGAGCCCGATGATCGGGATGCCGAAGACCAGCGGCTTGATGCCCGCGTAATACACGATGGACGAGCCGACGTACAGTCCCACCACGATAAGCGCCATGGTGAGGCGGTCCACCATGGCCGACAGCTGGCGGATGGGGTCCTGCGAGCCCACCACCTCGACGTTGGCCTTGAGCTCGCCGCGCGTGAGCATGTGCGTGGCCTCGTTGGCCTCGCTGAGCAGCTTCAGCGTGCTGTGCAGCGCATGGATGCCTTCGGTGCCGAGCGTGCCGAGCTCCTTCTTGGCGGTTTCCTTGACCGGCGTCGTCTTGGCGATGTGCGCGCGGATGATCTCAAGCATGTTGGCGTTGGGCAGGAATTCGTCCAGCACTCCTTCGAGCGTGACGAGGCCGCGGGCGATCATGGTGACGCTGCCCGGCACCTCGAGCTTGAAACGTGCACACAAGTGGAACAAAGCGTTCACGAATTCGTTGAGGTTGAGGTCCTGCAGGTCCACGGTGCCGTATTCGTCGATGATGGTGTCGATTTCTTTGAGCAGCGCCGAGGTCTCCGACGATGACATGCGATGGGCGTCGGTGAGCAGCAGCAGGCCGTTCATGAGCCGGTGGGTGTCGTGCTCGGCGACGGCCATGAGCATGCCGGTGAGCTGGTTGCGCAGGCGCGGGGTGAGGCGCCCCATGAGGCCGAGGTCGATGAGCACGATCTTGCCGTCGGAGATGATGATGTTGCCAGGGTGCGGGTCGGCGTGGAAGAAACCGGTGTCGAGCACCTGCGTCGCGTAATTGTCGACCAGTTTGGTGCCGATCTCTTCGAGGTCGTAGCCTGCGGCGACGAGCTGCTCGGGGTGGGCGATCGAGATGCCCTCGATGTAGTCCATCGTCACGACGTGCGGAGTGCACAGCTCCATATAGGGGCTCGGGCAGGTGATATAGGCGTAGGGCTCGCAGAAAGCCTTGAAATCCTTGAGGTTCTGGGCTTCGGTGAGGAAGTCGGTCTCCGCGCGGAAGGAATCCCACAGTTCCTGCACCACGCCGTCGAGGTCGATGATCTGGTTGTTCTGCGCCACGCGTTTGATGCGTTTGACCACGGAGCGCATGATGTCGATGTCGCGCGCCATGGTTTCGCGCACGCCGGGGCGCTGGACCTTGACGGCGACTTGCGTGCCGTCGAGGAGCGTGGCGCGGTGCACCTGCGCCAGCGAGGCCGATCCGAGCGGCGTGGGGTCGATGGACGAGAAGACTTCGCTGACCGGCCGCCCGAATTCATGGTTCAGCGTGTCGAGCACCGTCTGGAACGGCATGGGGTCGGCGTCGGCGCGCAGCTTGGCGAGTTCCCGGCAGTATTCCTCGGGCAGGATCTCGGATCGCATCGAGAGAATCTGGCCGGCCTTGACGAAGCTTGGGCCCAGCGCCTCGAGCATCAGGCGCATTTTGCGCGGCGTCATGTCGCGCGCCGCGTCGTATTGCCAGGCGATGTGCACGATTTCTTTCAGGCGCGCCAGCTTGGAGCGTCTGGTGGCATGCGTATAGCTCTCAGCCGAAGGCGCGTCCGTCTTGAGAAACCTGGAATACTTGCTGTCTGCCATTGAATCGATTGTGCCTTGAACGGGGGATTATCACAACGCGGCGGGTTGGAGCCAACCTGCCGCGTGCGAATCATGGAATGAGGGTCCTTGAAGAGGCGGGGTTATTTCTCGGATTCCTTGGAATCGGAGGCTTCGGCCGCCGCCTTCTTGGCGAACTCGTTGACCTGCTGCACGAACGCCTTGCGCTCGTCGTCAGTCATGTTCTTCATGCGCTCCTCGAGGATCGTGGAATCGACGGAAGCCTTGCCGTCGCTGAGCTTGTGCTTGAGCTCGCCGTCCAGCTTCTTGCCCTGCTCCACGGTGATCTCGCCCTTCTCGACGAGCTCGTCCACGAAGTTCTTGCTCTTCTCCATGCCCAGGGCAACTGCGCCGACGTGGGCGAGGAACAGCTTGCGGGCGCCTTCGTTCAAATCATCAAGTGCTGACATTACGGTCTCCTTTGTTTGCGTGTTGTGCGAGTGTCGCGTTATGGGTTCGCAGCGCCGGATGCACTGCGCCATGGCGGCGGGCCGTCGTATGGCTGCGATGCCCCGGCTTCGTTGCCTGCTTCAACTCTACTACGTGCGCGGCCGCAGGCGTCAGTCGCTGCTTGTCGGGATGTACGGCAGAAGCGCGCTGGCGACGGCGGAAATCGGCATGGTCTGCAGATAGACGCGCCCGGGGCCCGTCACCGTGGTGTTAAACAGCCCCTCGCCGCCGAAAAGCACGTTCTTCACGCCCGAGATGCTCTGCACGTCCATGGTGCAGGTCGCGTCCATCGCGGCGAGGTAGCCCGTGTCGATGATCATCGTCTGGCCTGGCTGCAGCTCGTAGGTGATGATGGATCCGTCGAATTCGGCGAACGCGGTGCCGTATCCCGACAGGCGCTGCATGATGAGGCCTTCACCGCCGAAGAGCGCGGTGCCGAACCTTTTCTGGAAGAACACCGAGAGTTCCACACCCGGCTCGCTGGCGAGGAATGCGGTTCTCTGGAGCACGATGTCATGGCCGGGTGCGATGTTGAACGGCATGATGGAGCCGGGGAAGCTCGACGCGAAGGCGATGAGCCCCGGACCGTTCATGGCGGTGTAACGGTTCTGGAACATCGCCTCGCCGGCGAACGAGCGCCCGAAAAGCTTGCCGATGCCGCCGTTCGTGGTGGTCTCCATGTACATGTTCGGAGACATCCAGCTCATGGAGCCGCGCTCCGTGATCATGCACTCTCCGGGCCGGAGAGTGCAGATGACGACCGGAAGCATATCCCCCTGAATGTTGTATTGCATGATTCCCTTCTTTGTGCGCTGCGGGCGCGAGGCGAGCGGTCGTCGGTGAAGCGCCGCGGCATGTGCCTCGCTCGGCAAGATTATATGCGATGGGGAGGCAGCGTAGGGCGGTGAGATGAACGTCAGGGAAATATCTCACGGGGCCGCGCGGCTTTCGGGGCGAACCGGGGCGTGCCTAGTCCATCCAGTGGAACCATCCGTCGAAGATGGTATGGCCGACGTAGGGGTCCTTTTCGGCTCTGCCGCCGAGAAGCGTGTCCGCGGCCAAGCCATCGGACATCGTCTGCCGTCCGACCTCGGGTGACAGGATTCTGTATCCGTATTTTGCCAGCGTTGCGGCGGCGTGGCCGCGCTCGTCCCATGGAATGCTGTCGGTTATGTCGTCGACGGTGGGCAGGGAGCTATACGCGCCTTTGCCGTCGATGGCCTCGCCTCTTTCGCGGATTTTCATGATCGCGGCCAGGGGAGCGATCCGGCACAGCGACACGGATACGTAGCGCGTCACGCGGTATCCGTGTCGAAGCTCGGATTCTTCGCCTTGGCGCGCCAACCGTATTTCGTCGAAGCTCGCCCAGCCGCATCCATAGCTGCCGTCTTTGTATTCCTGGTGGAGAAGCGCGAACTCGGGGAGCCTGCCCAGCTCGGCGGCGATTGCGCGGGGGGGTCGGGCGCGGTCCAGTCGTCGAAGAGGACCTCCGGTTCGTCGTGACATGCGATTTTCAGCATGTGGGGATCGGTGACGAAGTCCGGTCCGACATCCGACAGAAGCATGAGGTCTCCAATCGTTCCATGCCGCATCGCATGGCGGCGATCGGTGGCGGCCTGGCTTTTGCACAGACACGAAACGCCCCGCATGGTTGCTACGTTTTGCATTCGTGCACGAGGTACTGTTTCGTGCCATGATACAGGCCGTCCACGCTCGGCGCCATTGTCAACGTTACCGCCAGTGCAACGGCGTGGTCATCCCGTCTTCATATTTGGTGTCTTCGGAGATGAACTCCGCGAGGTCATCTGCGTATTTGCGCTCGCCCTCGATTTTCGTCACCAAGTACATCAGGGCGTTCAACGACGCCGCGACAGATTCCTGTGGGGCTGTGGAGAACTTCGGAAATTCTCGGGCAATGTCGCGGATCTTCGGTGGACGGATAATCATTTCTCGATGCCACAGACGGCAATGGTGAGAGCAGAGGTTTCGCAGATAGACCATGGAGTGGATTACCTTGAAGAAACCCGTGCGGCGCTTCAGTGCATTTTGCCCACGTTTTTCCATGGATTGGCGTTATTCGTCGTGGTTCCGCATTATCTCACACGGCGTTCGGCATACCCCGGAATCCTTGCGGTCGCAACGAAAAACGCCCCACAACCATAGCGTCTGCGGGGCGTTGGAAAAAGTGGAGCTAGGGGGAATCGAACCCCCGACCTTCTCCATGCGAAGGAGACGCGCTACCAACTGCGCTATAGCCCCATGTGCGAACTGCACACAAGCAGGAATTATATGTCTGCTGAGCGCCGAACGCAAGTGTGGTGTGCCGTGTCGGGGTTTTGGCGGGTCACTCGGCGGTTTCGGTGACCTCGGCTGCCGTGACGGCCTCGGCGGATTCGTCGGACTGGGCGGGCTTCTTCTTGCCGAACTTCGCCTTGAGCAGGCCGATGATCGTCGGCGCCAGCGAGATGACGAGAATCAGCACGATCACCATCTCGAAATGCGCCTGCACGAACGGCACGCCGCCGAAGAAATAGCCGAGCAGCGTGAACAGCGTGGACCACACGAGGCCGCCCAGGACGCTGAACGGAGCGAAACGACGCCACTTCATGCCTGAGATGCCCGAGATGAACGGCATGAACGTGCGGATGAACGGGAAGAACCGGCCGAGGAACACGGCAAGCGGACCCCACTTGTCGATCATGCCTTGGGTCTTTGCGATGCGCTCCGGGGTCATGGCCTTGACCTTGCCGGATTCGATGATGCGCTGGCCGAAGAAACGGCCGATGAAGAAGTTGCACTCGTCGCCGATGATCGGCGCGCACCACACGACGGGCAGCAGCACGGCGAGCTTCATGCCGGACTCCACGTCGTGCGCGAAGTACCCGGCGGCGAAAAGCAGCGAGTCGCCCGGCAGGAACGGCAGGAACACGACGCCGGTTTCGATGAAGATGATGAGGAAGATGAACGAATACGTCGGGGCGAGACCCATGGCAATCCATCCGGCGATGGCACTGCGCGGATCCCTGAGAAGGTTCACGAAGAAGTTGATAATGCCCAAAGCAGACCTTTCGTCTGGTATCTCGAATTGATGGGGGAGGCTCGGAATCCGTCGCGCCCATGTACCTATCGACATGACAAAAGTACTAGGAGGGTGTGAATTCCGCGTCTGGCGGCGCGATTCTTGGCGGAGTTCTTACAATTCCGCGCTGGGAGTATCGAACATCGCGGGGCGTTCGGTGGGTGGACGTGAATTGCGCAGCGCGGGGCGCGGGATGCAGGAACCGTGCTCCGCCGCCCCATCTGCGTCGCGCTAGATCCATGAATGGAGCCACATGTGGTTCAGCCAGAACTCATACGGCACCGGCATGGCGGTCCAGATCGGATAGAAATACACGGAGACAAGCACGATGAGCGTCATCACGCCCAGCGAGATCCACGTGTAGGCGAACGAGCTCAGCGACCGCCTCACCCAGTCGAACACGTAGCAGATCGCCAGGATCATCCACGGCAGGATCACGATGGAATAGAACGTGAACGTGGTGCGGTTCAGATACATCCACCACGGCACCCAGCCGCCGATGAGGCCCGCGAAAACCGCGAGGATGCGCCAGTCCCCGCGCCTGATGATGATGCCCATCACCAGCGTGAGCACGAGGCAGGCCGTGGCGAGCCACCACAGCAGCGGATTGCCCACGGGGTTGATGACCTGCACACACTGCGCGGTGGGGTTCGTGGCGCACAGCCCCGGGTGCCCGTCGATCTTTTCCCAATAGAAGCTCGTGGGGCGCAGCTGCAGGGGCCATGTGAACGGGTTGGATCGGTAGGGGTGCGGCGAATCCAGCGTGGTGTGGAACTGCCACATGATCACGTGGTATTGCACGAACGAGCGCAGGCCCTCGGGCAGCCACTGAATGCCTTGGCCGGGATGCTGGGCGGCCCAGTTGTGCATGTAGGAATCCGGGTGGATGAACCAGTTGAACCAATCCCCGAAATAGACGGCGACATACAGCGGCAGCATATACAGCGCGGCGAGCAGGCCGTCTTTCGCGATGCAGGCGCCGAACCAGCGGCGGTAGCCGACCTGATGGCGGTTGTAGCCGTCCCACAGCACCGAGAGGACGGCGAAGGTCGCGAGGAAGTAGGTGCCCGACCATTTGACGCCGGTGGCGAGCCCCAGCAGGACCGTTGCGGCGACGCGCCACCAGGAGAACGCGACGACGGGGCCGGAGGATTTCACCACGAGCCGCACGCTGGGCTGGCCGTATGACGACGCATGTTCGTCACCGCCTTCGCCGCGCCGCTCGCGAGGCTTGAGCCTCACTGTGCGCTCGACCATGCCGGGCCGCGCCACATCGCGTTCATGGGCGGCCTGCAGACGCGCCAGCGCCCAGTCGCGGTGGTTGAGCAGGCACAGGAACGCACCCAGCGCGAGCACCATGATGAAGACGTCGAGGATTCCGATGCGACTCATGCAGATGGCCAGGCCGTCGACGCTCATGAGGATTCCCGCCATCGCGGCGATGGACAGGCTGTGGAACAGGTGCAGCGCCACTCTGCACAGGAGCAGGATGGCGACGGTGCCGGCAATCGCGCTGCTGGCGCGCCATGCGAAGGAGCTGTTGGCGCCGCCGAAAAGCTTGAGGCCGATGGCGATGAGCCATTTGCCCATGGGCGGGTGCACGACGTATTCCGCGTCGCCTTGGAAGATGTACGTCTGGCCTTGCGCGAAAAGGGTGTCGATGTCTACGCCGTCCACGTTCTTGGGCCAGTTGCGGGCTTCGCCCGAGACGAGCATCGACCAGGCGTCTTTGACGTAATAGGTCTCGTCGAAGAAGAGGCGGTGCGGCGTGCCAAGGCGGATGAAACGCAGCAGTCCGCCGAACAGCGTGATGAGGAGCGTGACGATCCATTCGCGTGCGTTGCGGCTGAGACGGCTCCACGGCGACCGGCGTCTGCGCGCAAGCGCCGTGCTCGATACGCCGCGGGTGGAAGTTGCTGCGATATGACGACTCATAGAACACACCTTACTTCCAGCCGGGGGCGAGTGGTGGGGTTGTGGGCGAGTGGCGAGGTTAAGAGTGTGGTGCGCGGTGTGGCATGTGGCGTGTGGCGTGTGGCATGGACGTGGGCGTGGGGCATGGCGGCGCGGAGTGGAGGCGGAGCGCAGCACGGGGCGTGGCGGCACGGGGTGGACGTGGACGCAGCGCGGGGCATGAGGCAGCGGTTGGCAGGCAGTGGGGGGATACTAAAGGCATGACTGATTTCGAAAATGAAACCGAAGGTGCCGCTGCATCTGGGGATGCCGCGCAGGACGTCGCCGCGGCGCAGGCGGCGATGGCGGGTGCCGCTTCGCACATCACAATCCCCCGTGGCTGCGTCGTGCTGGCGGCGACCCCGATAGGAAACACCGGCGATGCCTCCCTGCGTCTGATCGCCTTGCTGGAACAGGCCGACATCGTGGCCGCCGAAGACACCCGACGTCTGTATGACCTGGCGCACCGCCTGGGCGTGCACGTGCCGGGGCGGGTGGTGGCGAACCACGACCACAACGAGCGTGACAAGGCCGATTCCCTGCTCGATGAGGTCGAGGGCGGCGCCACGGTGCTGCTGGTGTCGGACGCCGGCATGCCCACGATCAACGACCCCGGTCTGGCCATCGTGCGCCGCGCCATCGAACGCGGGCTGCCGGTGACATGCGCGCCGGGGCCGTCCGCCGTGCTCGACGCATTGGCGCTCGCGGGACTTCCCACCGACCGCTTCTGCTACGAGGGTTTCGTGCCGCGCAAGGCCTCGGACCGTACGCAGCGCCTGCGGTCGCTGCGCGCCGAGCGCCGGACCATCGTGTTTTACGAAACCCCGCACCGCATCGCCGAGACCATGGACGCCTTGCTCGAAGCCTTCGGCCCCGACCGTTCCATGGCGCTGTGCCGCGAGCTCACGAAGGACTACGAGCAGGTGCGCCGTGGCACGGTGGGGCAGGTCCGCCAGAGCGTCATCGACGACCCGCCGCGCGGCGAGATCGTGCTCGTCATCGCGGGGGCATCCGCCGAGGAAGCCAATGCCGCGGCACCCGAAGCCGTCATCACCGTGGCGCAGGCCGCACGACTGGCCCAGGAAAGGTCGGAAGGCGAGGGCGTGCGCATCAAGGACGCCATCGCCGAAGTCATCAAGGAGCACCCGCTGCCCGATGGGTCGTTGCTCAACCGGAAGGCCGTGTACCAGGCGGCGTTGGACGCAAAGTCCTCGGAGCGCGCCTGAGCCAGGCTGTCTGAATCGGGTGACGTCCAGCTAAGCCGTACCTGAGCCAGACTTCCCGAGAGAGCTCCTGAGACAGACGACGCCCAGCCGGGCCGTCCGAGTCCGCAAGACGCGAATTCCGTCGCCCGTGCATCATCGTATGTGCCGCGGTGGCGGCGCCCGCCGGCGGCGCGAACGCTTCCATGTGGACGCGCCAGGCTCGTGCAGCGACTCATGCAGAAGCGACAGGGCCTGCGCCACGCCTGGTCCGCCGTGGTGCGCGATCGCGTTGATGAGCGCGGCGGGCGCTGCGGTGTTCGCCACGATCCATCGGCGCAGTTCCGGGCGGTGCTCGGCCATGTGCCACAGGGCGACGGCGGGCGTCGCCGGGTCGGATGCTGTGAACGGCGTCTCTTCGATGCCGAAGGGCGAATCGCGGGCCAGAACCGGGGATTTGCGCGCGTCGCGGCGTACGGCGTCGTCCATGCCGCGCATCCGCGCATGCAGGCGCCGCCTGCGCTTTGGCCAAACCAATCCCAACATCGGTCACTCCCTTTCGACCGGAAGCCGGTTTCTGTTGGTTTCGATCAGCGCTTTCTCGGCGGCGTCGCGCATCGATGCCGCCCTCTCGATGCGCGACGCCGCCGCGGCGATGCCCCTCATGCTCAATTGGTGCAGGCGTTCCTCTTCTTGTTTGCACATCCGCGTGAAATATGCCACGCCTTCCGCCCGCCCGAGGCTTCGCCCGCTGCGGCATAGCTCCAGCAGGCACAGGTGCGGCGACAGGCCATTGATGTGCATGATTCGCCCGATTGCTGTATCGCGCTGCGCGACGTCGTATCCGAACGCGTTGTCATCGAGGCAGGCGAGGTCGCACGCGGTGCGCAACGGCGTGGTGACGGGCATGCGGTGCACGACCACGATGTCGGTTTTCCGCACTATGCGGTTGTGTACGCGCAAGGAGCGGCGGCAGGGCTCTTTGCGGTAGTGCGACGTGGTGATGATGTCGAGTTCGTCAGGGAATTCGCCGCCGATCCAAATCCACACGGCGAGCCACAGGCACGCCTGCACGCCTTGCGGAACCAGCTGCCGCACCACGCGTGCGCGGTCGGGTGGTCGCTGCGACGCGGGCAGGATCCAGTTGGATTGCTCGTCCACGCGGTGCGCGATGTCGAGGGATCCCAGCAGCCGGGCAGACATGGGTCCCGGGAGTTCGGGCATGCCGAACACCTCGGCTACGTGATGCGACAGCGTGGAATTCGGGGCGTTCGAAAGGGCCGGGCGCGTGGGGCGCACGGTGCTGATGCGCGGTGGGCGAGTGCTGCCGTGGGGCGATGCCGATGGGCGGGAGGCGCTGTATCGCGTCCTCTGCGGAGAGATTGCGATGGTGTCTGGTGTGTGTGAAGTATCCATGACACCACCGTAGGGGGTGTGGCGATTGCGCGTTTGCCGGGCGCAGAAAATTGTGGAGAAGTGGATGGCGTCTCGTCGGTGTGGACAACTCGCCGCAGTTATGCACATGCGGTTTTCGCACCTGTCGTGGCCTCGCGGAGGTCGACGGGAGGCGGGAAGTTGTCAGAAGAAAGCGGCATTTTTAGACCGTGCCAGTTACGACCTAAGCGCCCGGCTGGTTGGAGGGGGCTGGCTGGGTGGAGTGAAAAATGAATGGTGGAATCCGTGCTTCGCGCCTGTGGCGGGTGGCCGGGCTCCTGGCCGTCGTCGCCGTTCGCAGGCGCGGACATCGCTGGCCGTTCTGCCCGGGCCGTATGGCCACGGCCCGGGCGGCCCAGGGCCGGTGCAACCGGCCGTGAAGGCGCGTAATCCTACTCCTTCGCAAGGGTGGGGCCGCGTGGGGAATCTGACCCGTGCGGCCCCGCGTCTTGTCTGCGCTCGCGTCGATAATCCAACTATGACTAACGTTCTGGTTTCCGTCGCTTGGCCGTATGCAAACGGCCCCCGTCATATCGGTCATGTCGCAGGTTTCGGCGTGCCGTCCGATGTCTATGCTCGCTACGCCCGCATGAAGGGCGACAACGTGCTCATGGTGTCTGGCACTGACGAGCACGGCACCCCGATCCTCGTGCAGGCCGAGGCCGAAGGCGTGTCGCCACAAGAGCTCGCCGACCGCTACAACGCGGTCATCGCCAAGGACCTGTGCGACCTGGGTCTGAGCTACGACCTCTTCACGCGCACCACCACGGGCAATCATGAACACATCGTGCAAGAGATGTTCAAGCAGTGCCTTGCCAACGGCTACATCTACAAGGGCACCCAGCAGGTCGCCATCTCTCCGAGCACCGGCCGCACCCTGCCTGATCGCTACATCGAGGGCACCTGCCCCATCTGCGGCGCCGATGGAGCCCGCGGCGACCAGTGCGACAACTGCGGCAACGAGCTCGACCCGATCGACCTGATCAACCCGGTGTCGAAGATCAACGGCGAGACCCCGATTTTCAAAGAGACGGAGCATTTCTTCCTCGACCTGCCGGCGCTGGCCGAGGCGAACCTCGCGTGGCTCAACACCCGCGAAGGCTGGCGCACGAACGTCATCAACTTCTCGAAGGGCCTGTTCGCCGAGGTGAAGCCGCGTGCCATCACGCGCGACATTGACTGGGGCATCCCGGTGCCCGTCAAGGACTGGATCGACAACCCCAACAAGAAGCTCTACGTGTGGTTCGACGCCGTGATCGGCTACCTGAGCGCATCCGTCGAATGGGCGCGCCGCAAGGGCGACCCGGACGCATGGCGCACGTGGTGGAACGACCCGAGCGCCCTCGGCTACTACTTCATGGGCAAAGACAACATCACGTTCCATTCGCAGATCTGGCCGTCCGAGCTGCTCGCCTACAACGGCGAAGGCAACAAGGGCGGCGAGCCCGGGGAGCTGGGCCATCTCAACCTGCCCACCCAGGTGGTCGCCAGCGAGTTCATGACCATGGAAGGCAAGAAGTTCAGCTCGTCGCGCGGCATCGTTATCTACGTCAAAGACATCCTGGCGCGCTATCCCGTGGACGCCGTGCGCTATTACATCTCGATCGCCGGCCCCGAGAACTCCGACGCCGACTTCACGTGGGCCGAGTTCGTGCGCCACAACAACGAGGAGCTCGTGGCAAGCTGGGGCAACCTCGTCAACCGCGTGGCCGTGCTGCTCAACAAGAACTTCGGCGAAATCCCCGCCACCAAGCCTGAGGCTTTCACCGACACCGACCATGCGCTGCTGGATGAAACACTGCACGCCTTCGACACCGTCGACGGCCTCATCGGCGAGCACCACCAGAAGGCCGCCCTCACCGAGGCCATGCGCATCGTGCAGGAGGTCAACAAGTACATCTCGGCCGAGGAGCCTTGGAAGATCAAGGACGACCCCGACCGCCTGGCGGCCGTGCTGTTCACGTGCGCGCAGGCCGTGATGGACGCCAACGTGCTGCTTGCGCCGTTCCTGCCACATTCCGCGCAGAAGGTGTGGGAGACGCTGGGCGGCACCGGCACCTTCTCGCCGCTTCCGCACATCGAGCATGTCAAGGACCTCGACAAGCCGGGCTTCGAATATCCCATCATCACCGGCGACTACAAGCTGGGCGTGAACGTGCATCCGTGGGCGCGCGAGGAGCTCAAGCCCGGTACGCCGATCGCCAAGCCGACGCCGATCTTCCAGAAGATCCCACCGGAGGCCGTGCAGGAGGAGCTTGACCGCTTCGAGACCGACCTCAAGGCCCGCCGCGAGAAGGAAGCGGCCCGCCTCGCCGCCGAAAAGGCGAAGCTCGCCAAGTCCGAGGACGCGGCCAAGTGACCGCATGACGCCGGACAGGTCGGCCGGCCCATCGGCCCATCGAGTGAGGATCCATCGAATAGGAGCCGGATGGGCGGCTGACATCGCAAAGGCCCCGCAGCGCATGTGCTGCGGGGCCTTGTGCTGTCTGTTGGGGCTGTCTGTTGGGGCTGTCTGCCGGCGGTTACCTGGCTATCGGTGATTATCTGTCGGCAGATACCCGCCGTCGCTACCGCTGCCAGCGCTAGTTGCGGTCGGCGCCCTCGTCCCCGCGATCGGAGTCCGTGCCGCGATCTGCGGACTCGACGTATTCGAGATTCGCCGAAAGGCCAGTCGTCGCGAGCCTCATGCGCAGCTCGGATTCGGTCATCGCCGTGGCCAGCGCGTCGCCCATCACCTTCGTGCAGCCGAGCTTGCGGATCTGAGCAATCTGCTCGGGTGCCGAGACGCCGCAGAAGACCAGATCGAAATCGTGGCGGTGGGCGGATTTCGCGATATCCGCCACGATCATATGGGTGCGGGAGTCAGAGATGTCTTGGATCACCGAGGGGTCGAGCAGCATCGAATCCGCGGGGATCGTGGAAAACGCTGAGATCTCGGAGAACGACGTGCCCGCCTCCGATACGCTGACGGCGACGTTCGGCAGCGCGGCGAGGGCCTCGAAATCCTCTTCGGAATCGGCGAACTCCGGTGCGCGCTGGATGGCGTCACGGCCGAACTGCAGGTGGAACATGATACCGGGGTTCTGCTTGGTGACGTTCTCCATATATTCGTAGAACGCGGAATCGCCGAGCTCGCCGCCGGTCAGCGTGATGCCCAGCGCGTGCAGGTCGGGCGTGATGGATTGCATCTGTGTCAGGGAGCGCACGCCCTTCTCGACGATTGTGGTCGTGAGCTGGGTGCCCATC
This sequence comes from Bifidobacteriaceae bacterium UBA2724, assembly GCA_002353815.1. Taxonomy (GTDB): domain Bacteria; phylum Actinomycetota; class Actinomycetes; order Actinomycetales; family Bifidobacteriaceae; genus Pseudoscardovia. The sequence continues at coordinate 166,975 of DEKK01000016.1, forward strand.
GACAGGCGCACCGCTTCGTTCCGGATGAAGTCCTGCGGCAACGCGGCGCCGTCGTTGTTCTGGACGTGCGGAATCGCCCCGACACCGATGATGCTGTCGGTGGCGATGTCGATGACCGGTTGGTATCGCAGCGTGAACGAATGGTCGCTGATCGACGTCCGCAATACCTCGGAAGGCAAAACGGCGAGACCCGCGTCGTCAGACGGCGTCATCGTGGCGTCGTGGATCTCGGCATCGCCGTGTTCGATGATGAGGTTGAGTTGCGAGAAATCGTTAGGCTTCAGGATGGACTTGGTCACAAGCGTTGATAGCGATACGACGACCTGCTCGGCGTGGATCGGCATGGATGTCGCGTCCCTGAGTTTGCGTGCGAGAACGGTCAGGCGTGAATCATCTGACTCGTCTTGCAGCATGACCACGAAGCTGTCTCCGCCAGCGCGGGCAAGGGTGGCATCCTCGGGCATGGCATTTCGGATCCTTGACGCTGTCATGCGTAGCACCATGTTGCCGACGCGCCTGCCGAAGTGTTCGTTGACCTGGCGGAAACGCTCAATCTCGATGTAGATGATGGCGACGGTGTTCGTGCTGTTCTCCGTCTGCAGCGTCTTGAGATACGAGACGAGCGAGGCGTACGTGGACGCGCCGGTGAGCGGATCGGTGTCGCCTTGGTTGCGCAGCACCGTGACCTCGCGGTTGGCGCGCAGTTCCTCGGACAGGATCGCCGAGGCGGATGCCAGCACTTCTTCGTCGGCGGTCAGGAACGGGCGGTTGAGCATGCTGCGTTCGAAAACGATGACGCGCTGCTTGCGCGGGCTGCCGACGGGGTTCGACGCGCGGTAGGAATGGAACGCTCTGTTCGGCAGGTGGTTGGGTTCGCAGACGAGGCAGTGCACGTTCGGCAGCGTTTCGTCGAGCATTGAGGCGATGGCTTCCTCCGGGTTGGCGTGGGGCAGCGGCAGGGCGTCGGTGATGGCTGTGATGGAGTGCAGCGAATTGCGATATCTCATGAGACGGCGCCACTGGTAGAAGCTCATGAGGCCCAGGGCGTAGATGTCGAGCAGCGCGATGAACAGCATGTGCACGTCGAGGATCTGGCTGACGTCGACGGAGAATTCGAAGATGGCCGGTAGCCAGATGGCGAGCACCGTGGCGGCGAAATCGGCGATGTCGAGTCCGAGAATCCTCGGGATGGAAAACTCCTCCAGCGAACCGAGCGCCGGGATGCCTGCTATGGGGAAGATGACAAGGTCGCAGACGAACCGCACGATGACGATGGTCACGGTGATGATGATGAGAGGCGCAAGCCACGACGTCATCAGGTATGTGAAAACGAGGTCCGAGGGCGCCGTGCCTTCGAGCAGGATGCGCAGGCTTGCCGGGGCGGATCCGAGGACTGCATTGATCACGGGGATGATGGCGATCGCACCGCATGTGTGGATTGCGCCGATGAGGAGGCTGCGCGACGCCCACGAGCTGCACAGCACCGCCACGATGACGAGCGGCAGGAACAATCCGTCGAAGGTGCCCGTGATGAACAGCATGATGGTGAGCAGCGGGATGACGGTGTGTCGGCATGCGAGCGGGTTGCTTGAGACCTCCGTCGAATACGCCAGGCAGATGATGAAAGACAGCACCGACGTGATCATGGTGTGGGGGTGGGAGGTGAGGAATGCGATTGCCGGCACCCAATAGTGGACTGCCAGGGCGGCGAGCGCTATCCAGCATGCGATGCCAAGCAGCCGCAGGCGCGTGGTGCGGCGTTCGATTCGCTGCGCGGGCGATGGTGCTGTGTGTGGCGTGGTTTGTGTGTCCATATGTGCTCCTTGGGGGAATGGTCACAGAAAATGGTTGCGAATGCGCGGGGTGCTGTGCGCGGTGCAAATAGGTCGGACGCGCCGCGCACAGCGGCGTGTGGGCGTCAGTGCGTCGGTCCGATGAGTCGCCATGGGGACCCTGTGCCTTCGGACGTGCTGTCGGGCTTGACGCCGGAGTTGTCGGCGAGGGCCTCGTAGATCTGGTTGTTCCAGACGACCTTGTCGCCTTTGGCGTAGTGCGTGTTGTCGTCCCACTCGGGGTAGGAGCTTCCGTTGGATTCCCATGTCGTGTTCATATCGACGAGGGTGCCCGGGGTGCCGCGGAAGCTGGAGCCCAGGATCATGGCGAATTCGCCTGTCGTCTGCTTCATGCCGCTGCACGAGGTCTGGGTGGACGTGACGGATGCGTTTTCGCCGCATTGCTGGTCGCGGTTGAGCGACCACATGTTCACGCGCCCCAGGTTGGCCTGCAGGGCGAAGGTGTTGATCTGCTGGGCGTCGTCCAGTGTGAAGACCTCGCCGTCGGTGTCGTTCTGGCCGATGAGCACGGTGACGCCCATCATCTCCCAGATCTGCGTGTCGTTGAACAGCTTGCCGCGCGCGTAGAGCATCGCACGGTACTGGGAGTGCGTGGCGTTCAGCGCATCCTTTATCAGCGTGGCCTGGTCGGTCGTGGTGGACGGGACGTTGAAATCCATCGCCATGACGTTGAGCGAGGCGAGGTTCACTCCGGCGTCGAGGAACGATTCGACGGTTTCGCGGCCCAGGTCGGTCAGCCCGTCCCTGCCGACCGGGAGCGTGAGCCCCACGGTGAGGGTGCCGCCGGATTCCTCGGCCTCGCGCTGCAGCTGCGCCACGGCCTGTGCGCGTCGGGCACTGACTTCACTGGAGGCGTTGAGGTTGCCTTCCTCGATGTCGAAGTCAATCGAGGTGACGTGGTATCGCGAAATGACGGAATCATAGGCCTGCTTCAGCTCCTGTTCCGTGGGGCAGGAGCTCGCGAGCTCCGAGCCGTCCTGTCCGCCGAAGCTGATCGTGACGGTGCGCCCGGAGCGGGACGTGCGGGCGATGCGGCTGTCCATGTCGAGCTGCGACGCCGCCTCGTCCATGGTGTAATACCCGCCCCAGCTCGGTGTGCACCCGGCTGCGGAAGCCGTAACGAAGCCCAGCACGACGTTCTTGTAGACGTCGCCCACGTCGGATTCGAAGGTGTAGCTGGGCGTGGACGTGACGTCGGCGTATCCGCCGAACCACGGCGCGGGAAGTTCTTTCGACGAGAACCTCGTGGCCGTGAGCCATCCCCATACGGCCGTTGCGACGATGGCCACGACGACGAGGAAGGCAACGAACCGCGCGACGGAGAAACGGCGTCCCGGAAACAACGGTTTTCTGTGTTTCAAGCAGCCCTTCCTTCCATGGTGTCCGTGTAATACCGTTATATTGCCATTGGACTTGTACGTATGTCGTATGTTTTTGCCGGTGTGCCGATCAGTGGGATCGGCGCCCCCGAAGTGCCGATTGGCGTGAGGAACGCGACGCTTTGATGCTGAAAGCCAAACGTTCGTTGTAATGAACAAGATGCATCCGACAAGATGCATCCGGCACATATTGTACATAGTGCTTTGTATGAAGGCAGTGCGACAATCGGCGTCGGACAATGGCTGGGGCCGATGGATGTGAGGTGCAGGGATGATGGCGGATCGCGAAGCCGCTCGGCACAAGCGCCACGGGCGCGGCAGGCAGTGGGGCGCCGAACGCTCCACGCAGCCGCTGTCGATCATGCATGACCGGCCAAGCGGCCGGAAGATAGTTGCAGGATACGTCGCGATGGCGATGACCGTCGTCTGCTATGTCGTGTACATGGTGCGCATGATTCTCACGCTGTTCGTGCGCAACCCCGACATCACCCTGCGGTTCGCGCTCGAAGGCGTGCTGTATCTGCTCATCGTGACGGTGCTGATCTTCAGCGCCATGGTGTATCTCGTCACGAGACAGGGCGCCATGAGGCGCTTCGCCACGCACCGGCGCATCCCCCGCGCCATGCTCGACGAGCATTTCGACCATGGGTATTCCAAGGGGATCACCGTGCTCGTCCCGTCATACGTGGAACAGCCCAAGGTGGTCGAGAAAACCATCTGGTCCGCCGCCCTGCAGGAATTCCCCGACATTGCCATCGTGCTGCTCATCGACGACCCGCCGCATCCCAGGGATGAGGAGCGCCGCCACATCCTCGAGGCGAGCCGCGACCTCGTGCCCCGTGTGATGGACGAACTCGCCGAGCCCGCGAAACGTTTCCAGGACGCACGCGCCGACGCGCGCCGCCGCTTGCACGGCCAGGTGTATGCCCGCCGCGGAATCGTGGCGCAATGCATGGAGGATTACGGCGCCGCTGTGGCCTGGCTGGACGCCAAGGCGGATTCATGGGCCGTCGAAGACCATACGGACGAGTTCTTCTGCGACCAGGTGCTGCGCGGCCTCGCCCGCGAGCTGGGCGAAACCGCCGAGGCGCTGCGCCAGGCCGTGAATCTCAACGAGCGCATCTCGTCGGAGCGCCTGCTGCAGCTGTACAACCGCCTCGTGTGGATCTTCACCGCCCAGGGGTGGTCGTTCGAGCGCAAGCAGTACTGCTCCACGTCGCAGGAGGGCAACAAGGCCATGAACCTCAATTCGTTCATCGGCCTCATGGGGCACAAGCTCAAGCGCGAGGTGACCGCGGACGGCATCGCGCTGCGCGACATCCGTCCCGGCGAGGCGCCGGATTTCGTCGTCCGCGACTCCGAATACGTGTTGACGCTCGACGCCGATTCGATGCTGCTGCGCGATTACTGCCTCCGTCTCGTCTACCAGCTCGAACAGCCCGGAAACGAAAGGACCGCGGTCATCCAGACGCCGTATTCGTCGTATCGCGGCGCACCCACGCGCATCGAGCGCATCGCCGCCGCCACGACGGACATCCAGCATGTGCTGCACCAGGGCATGACGTATTACGACGCCACGTTCTGGGTAGGCGCGAACGCCGTGATCCGCAAGCGCGCGCTTGACGACATCTGCGTCGTCTCCACGGAGGGCACGCGCACGATCAAGACCTACATCCAGGACCGCACGGTCATCGAGGATACGGAATCCAGCGTGGACCTGGGCTACTACGGATGGCACCTGGTCAACTACCCGGAGCGCCTGAGCTACAGCGCCACGCCGCCCGACTTCGGCTCGCTCGTCGTGCAGCGCCGCCGTTGGGCGAACGGCGGCCTGCTCATCATCGGCAAGTTCTTCCACATCGTGCGCGCGCGGCGTTCCGGGCCCGATCCCGTCAAGTTCGGCGAATGGTGCCTGCGTGTCAACTACATGGCGTCCATCGCGTGGTCGAGCTTCGGCCTGATATTCCTGCTCGGATACCCGTTCGACCAGCGCCTGCTCAGCCCGTGGGTGGTCGCCGCGTCGCTGCCGTATTTCGCGTCGTACGCTTCGGACCTCAAATACAACGGATACAGGCGTTCCGACATCTTCAGGATCTACGGATTCAATATCGTGCTGCTCGCCGTGAACCTCGCCGGTACGCTCAAATCGATCCAGCAGGGCATGACGGATACGAAGATTCCGTTCGTGCGCACGCCGAAGGTCTCGAACCGCACCGCGTCGCCGCCGCTGTACGTAGCCATGCCGTGGGGCATCGTGATTTTCTCGTGCTTCGTGTTCTATTCGGATTACCTGTCTCACAACTGGGGCAATGCGATCTTCGCCGGGTTCAACGCCATCGTGACCGCGTGGGCCATCGTGTCGTACATCGGCGTGTGGCATTCCATTCAAGACATGGTGGTGGGGCTGGTGCGCTGGTTCTTCGTGCCAGTCGAGCCCAAGGTGTCGAAGGAGGAGCGGGTCGCGCAGGACGCCGCGGTCGAGGCGCTCGGCGGCAACGATTCGTGGCGCGACGCGCTGTATTTCGGCGACCGCGAGATGGTGTACGAGTCCCGTCTGCAGTATGCGAGGCGTTGACGTGCCGTGCCGCGCTGTGGGCATCGCGCGTATGGCGCGGGGCGCAGGCCCGGATGCGCGTGCGGCACCGGTCGATGGGGGCGAAGCGCGGTGCGACACAAAACCTTCACTTTATTCCCAGCTTTCACGAAGGTTCTTACAGGTTTCTTTCGAGGAAGGCGTCCTTTAATAAGAAATGTCAGCGAAATGCTGAAAAACTTAATTCCCTTCTCTCTTCTCTCCCAAGGCCCGGAATCTCTCTCCCGGGCCTTTCTCTTTCCATCTGGCTTTTCCGCGGCCCGGCCCGTGCCATGCCGCGCGAAGTCGACGATAGTGTGCCGGCGGGCGTCCTGGACTGCGACGTCCTGGGCTGCGACGTCCTGGGCTGCGACGTCCTAGACTGTGAGACATGACGCACCACAAGCATCGCGATCGCAGCTGGCCCGACCTGCCCACGCCGCTCGCCGCCGAGACCCCCGTGATCGACAATCACACGCATGTTGCCTCGGTGGTGAACTATTCCGCCTATATGAGCGCCGAGGGGGCGGCCCGCGGGCAATACGACATCCCCGTGTATTCCGCCGAGGAACATCTGCAGCGCGCCGCTTCGGTGGGCGTGGAAGGCATCATCGACGACGCGTGCGAATACCCCAATCTCGAAACCGCAGTCAACATGGCCAAGGCGTATCCCGGGCGCGTCCACGCCGGCCTGGCGATTCACCCCAACGAGGCCGTCGCGCACGGCCATCGCTCGCAGATGGGCCCCGACGGCCTGGAGCCGGTCTACAAACCGTGGCACGACATCCCCTTCGGCGAGGCACTGGCGAAGGTCGAACGGCTCGCCCGCGAAAATCCCGACGAGGTCGTGGTCATAGGCGAGACGGGTCTGGATTATTTCCGCTGCGGCGAGGACGCGCGCATCCACCAGATCGAAGCGTTCCGCGCCCACATCGCGCTCGCCAAGGAACTGAACCTGCCCATGCAGATCCACGACCGCGACGCCCACCGCGACTGCATCGAGACGCTGCTGCGCGACGGCGCCCCCGAGCGCACGGTGTTCCACTCGTATTCGGGCGATGCCGAGATGGGCGCGATCTGCAACGAGCACGGATGGTACATGAGCTTCTCGGGCACGGTGAGCTACAAAGGCAACGACGGCATCCGCGCGGCGCTCGCGAATGCCGACCCCACGCGCATCATGGTCGAGACCGATGCGCCGTATCTGACGCCCATGCCGTATCGCGGCCGCACGAATTCCCCGGCCATGGTGCCCTACACCCTCGCCGCCATGGCGCAGACGCGCGGCTGCAGCGTCGCCGACATCGCGCGCCTCACGCGCCGCAATACCCGCGAGTGCTACGGCATTTGACCTGGCGTCTCCCGGCCCAAACCGTCAGGTGCCGTTTGCCCAGCCCGGCAGCAGCATGCGGAGCAGGAATCCCGTTTCCGTCAGCGGCACGAACGTCCAGATCGGATACAGAAACACCAGGAACATCGTGGCGATGACGTCGAGCGCAACCGCGCACCGTTTGAAACAGCCGGGTTTCTTGGGCTCGCGGCGGTGCAGCACCCAGTCCAGCCCGTAGCACGTGCCGAGGATGACCCACGGCACGAATGCGATGGAGTAATACGAATACACCGTGCGGCCTTGGTACAGCAGCCACGGCGCCCAGCCGGCGATGATGCCCGACCAGACGGCCAACACGCGCCAGTCGCCGCGTCTGCGCCATGCGAAAAACAGCGCGAGCAGAAGGCAGGGCGTGCCTATCCACCACACGGCAGGATTGCCGATTCCTATGATCGTATTGATGCACTGCTCCCGAGAGGGATTGCACAACAGGGTCGGGCCACCGTCCGACTGCGTGGCCTGCCTCCACCACAGATTCGTGCCTTTGAGCTGCAGCGGCCAGTCCCAGACGCTGGACTCGCTGGGGTTGTATCCCGTCATCGACTGCGCATCCTCAATGTAGTGCCTGTGCAAAGCCACCAGTGAATTGAGGGTGTCGGGCAGCCATGTGGCGCCTTGTCCGGGATGCTCCTGCGCCCAGTGTCGGTAATATCCGTCGTCGCTGACGAGCCAGCTGGCCCATGTGCCCAGATAGATGAGCACGACGAGAGGGATGGAGTAGAGCGCGGTCAGCAGGCCGTCTTTGGCGATGAGCGCGCCGAACCAGCCGCGGTATCCCACGATGCGCCGGTTGTAGGCGTCCCACAACACCGAGATGACGGCGAAAACCGCGAAGAAATACCCACCGGACCACTTGATGCCAGTCGCCACGGCGAGCATCGCGAATGCGGCGAGGCGCCACCATGACAGCGCGACGACGGGGCCCGAGGAATCCACGACGAGACGCACCGACGGGCGTCCTGCGGCGGCGCGGGTGTCGCCGCCTTCGCCGCGGCGCTCGCGGTCGGTGAGCGGCACGGTGCGGATGACGGAGCCGGGGCGGGAGACGTCGCGCTCGTGCGCGGCGAGCAACCGGGCCTTCGCCCAATCGCGGTGGTTGAGCAGGCAGAGGAACGCGGCGAGCGTGAACGCGGTGACGAAGATGTCGAGCATGGCGACGCGGCTCATCGTGATGGCGTGCCCGTCGAATGCCATGAGTATGGCGGCGGTGGTGGCGATGGTGACGTTGTGGAAGAGCCTGAGCGCCACGCGCGCGACGAGAAGGATGCAGATGGTGCCTGCAAGGGCCGGGAAGAACCGCCATCCGAAGGGCGTGCGGCCAAAGATCTTGATGCCCAGCGCGATGATCCATTTGCCCAGCGGCGGGTGCGTGAATGTCGTCTCGGGAGCCATCGAGTAGATCTCGGTCTGCCCTTGCATGAACAGGAGGTTCGCCTTGTTGTTGGCCACCGTCAGAACGGAGCTGGGGTCTTGGAATGACGGCCATTCGCGCTCGACGCCTGTGCGAAGCAGCGTCCAGGCGGCCTTGACATAGAAGTGCTCGTCAAACAGGATCGCGTTCGGCGTGCCGAGGCGGAAGAAGCGGATGAATCCGCCGATGGCCGTGACGATGAGGGGTGCGATCCAGCCGAGGGCGCGGTCGGAGGGGCGGTGGCGCCGCCACCAGCGGGTGAAGCGCGAGGCGCGGCGTGGGCTGTTGGCGTTGCCGCCCACGGGGCGCGTGAGGAACGCGACGATCGGGTTACGCTTGGCGGCCGTGCCCGTTGCGCCTGCCGTTACGGCGGAATCGGCTGACGGCGCGGCGTCCTCTGTGACGACATGCCGTGATGTCTCTCTCGTGGTCATGCGTCCCATGCTAGGCGAATCAGCTGATAAACGAAGCGGCGTTGTGCGTTGTGCGCTGCGGATTCAGACGGAGATGCGGGGCCGAACGGGGCGCCGGGCAGGCGCGGCGGTCAGATGGTCTGGATCCAGCCGGGGAAGACCATGCGCATCAGCCATCCCTCGGTTGAGACGGGCAGATCCGTCCAGATGGGGTAGAGGAACACCGCCACCGCGATCACCGCGATGTCGAGGCAGATCGCGTTGCGGCGCAAAGTCCCGGGTTTCGTGGGGTCGCGCCGGCATCGCAGCCAGTCGAGCCCGTAGCAGGTTCCCAGAATGATCCATGGCAGGAACGAGATGGAGTAGTAGGCGAACAGGGTGCGCTGAAGGAACAGCAGCCACGGCATCCAGCCGGCGACGATTCCCGACCAGACGGCCAGCGCGCGCCAGTCGCCGCGCCTGCGCCATGCGAAAAACAGCGCGAGCAACAGGCAGATTGAACCCACCCACCACACGACGGGGTTGCCCACGTTGGTCACGGTCTCCATGCAGTCGAGGCGAGGCGTCAGGCTGCACATCGGCGGATAGGTCGTGCGGGACCAGCGCGATGTGAAGATCGGCACCCGGGCGAAGGTGGTGGAGCTCAGCTGCAGCGGCCACATGAACGGGCTCGAGGCCATGGGGTGGACACGGGTGATGGACGAGGACGCCTGCAGGTCCGAAATATGCACATAGATGAAGGACCGCGGCGTGTCGGGCAGCCATGTCACGCCCTGGCCGGGATGCTCTTGGGCCCAGTGCCGGCCCCACGAATCATCGGTGAGGAACCAGCTCATCCACGTCGTGACGTACGTCAGCGCATACACGGGCAGCGTCCACAGGGCAGTGAGGATCCCGTCGCGCCCGATGAGCGATTGGAACCAGCCGGAGTACCCGACCGTGCGTCGGTCATAGGCATCCCATGCCACCGACATCACGGCGAAAACCGCGAAGAACCACAGGGTGTTCCATTTGACGCCGGTGCCGAGCGCCAGAAGCACCACGCCGGCGAGCCTCCACCACGTGAATGTGACGATGGGGCCCGAGGAATCCATGACGAGACGCACCGACGGGCGTCCTGCGGCGGCGCGGGTGTCGCCGCCTTCGCCGCGGCGCTCGCGGTCGGTGAGCTTCACGGTGCGGATGACGGAGCCGGGGCGGGAGACGTCGCGCTCGTGCGCGGCGAGCAGACGCGCGTGTGCCTCGCTGCGGTGGTTGAGCAGGCAGAGGAACGCGGCGAGCGTGAACGCGGTGACGAAGATGTCGAGCATGGCCGTGCGGCTCATCGTGATGGCCTGCCCGTCGAATGCCATGAGTATGGCGGCGGTGGTGGCGATGGTGACGTTGCGGAAGAGCCTGAGCGCCACCCGCGCGATAAGAAGGATGCACAGCGTGCCGGTCAGGGCGACGGCGAAACGCCATCCGAAGGGCGTGGGGCCAAAGATCTTCATGCCGATGGCAATAAGCCATTTGCCCAGCGGCGGATGGGTGAAGATACTTTCCGGCTGTGACGTGAACAGGTCGGTCTGGCCTTGGACGAACAGCGTCCCGGCGTCGGTGCCGTCGATGGTCTCGGGCCAGTCGCGTTCGGCACCGGTTTTGAGCATCGCCCAGGCGTCCTTGACGTAGTAATCCTCGTCGAAGAGCAGAACATTGGGCGTGCCGAGGCGGAAGAAGCGGATGAATCCGCCGATGGCCGTGACGATGAGGGGTGCGATCCAGCCGAGGGCGCGGCCGGAGGGGCGGTGGCGCCGCCACCAGCGGGTGAAGCGCGAGGCGCGGCGTGGGCTGTTGGCGTTGCCGCCCACGGGGCGCGTGAGGAACGCGACTATCGGGTTGCGCTTGGCGGCCGTGTCCGTTGTGCCTGCCGCGGTGCCCTCTGTGGCGCTCGTGGTCGCGGTGGAATCCTCGGCTGAGGCTGTGACGTCGTTGTTCACTGGATTGTCTTGCGTGCTCTCCATGGATTCATGATAAGCATGGTTGGCGTTGTGGCTGTGGCAAGGCGTCGATTTGACGGCGGATTCGGGCTCTGTGGATTCGGCTTCGGGGCGGCATGTCCGGCGACGTCGCCTATGGAAATGCGATTGGCGCTATGCCTCCTTATAGTCAGAATCGATAGCATTCGGGCGGGCGAATGCAAAACATCGAATAGAGTTGACACCATGTGTAGATTGCTGGGATACGCGACGGCGGGAACGAACGAAAGCCTGGAGGACGTGCTCGGAGAGGGCGTCGTGAGGGAGTTCATGCGCCTGTCGCTCATTCATAACGACGGATGGGGCGCCGCGCTTGTGGCGGATTCCGCCCGCCGTGCCGGTATCGACGATGGCGGTGCGCTCACCTCGGGCAACTACACGTCCATCTACAAGTCCACGGAACCCGCCTACCTCGACCCCGCGTCCAGCCTTCTGGCGCAGCAGGGCGCCCGCGGCGCGCTGTTCCATCTGCGCCTCGCGTCGTCGAACCTGCCGCTCATCATCGAGAACCAGCAGCCGTTCAGCACCGACGGCATCGCATTCATCCATAACGGCGACATCTCTGATGCGGACGGCCGCAACATCGTCCACGACCCGGACCTGCCGGTGAGCCGCGAAGACATACTGTCGACCGGCGGCAAGTCCGACTCCGCCATCTACTTCGCGGTCGTCCTGCGCCATCTGAGCGAGGGCAAGACCCTGCCCGAGGCCGTCGCCGCCGCCATCGCGGACCTGCGCAAGAAGTATCCGCGCAGCTCCTACAACTGCATGGTCCAGAACGACAACATGCTGGTCGTCGCCAACGCCGCGGGACGCCGCGAGACCAGCCCGCGCATCGTCGAGGTCTACCGCCGTTTCGGACTTGAGGACCGCGCCGCGGGATACCGCGTGCTGCGGTACCGCGACATCCGGCAGGGCGGCGTCGTGGTGGCGTCGAGCGGATTCCCGCAGGACGAGCGCGACGGTTGGCGCGAGCTGCCGAACAACCACATCCTCGTCGCCTCCAATCGCACCGGCGAATACGAGGTCTACGAGCTCTAGGCGCCAATCCGACGGGGCACGGATCCAGCGGGGCAGGGAATCCGGCGGGGCGTGGCGAGGCGTGGCGCACGGCGAGGCGTGACGCAACCGGTGCGCGGCGGGTGCATGGGTCCGCTGTGGGCGAACCCCGGCACATTGGGCGCACCGTACAAACGTGCCATAACAATTTTGTAGAGCGTCGTCATACGGCGCACGTACGGAATCGATAAGCTGGAGTCATGACGATTCATGAGTTTGACTACTTCCACCAGGATCGCTCCGTCAACCCCAGGCACCTCGCAAGCCTCGTGCGGTTCTTCGAGTCCGGCGCGAAGAAGCCTGAGGATTTCGGCTTCGGTGTGGAAATCGAGCATCTTCCCGTGCGCGTCGGCAGCTACGATGCCGTGACCTATGCGGAACCGGACGGCGTGCGCGAGGTGCTTGCCGAGCTTGCCCCGCTCTACGACCCCGAGTCGCTGTATGAAGAGGACGGCAAGATCCTCGGATTCTCACGCCCGGGCATCGCGGTGTCGCTGGAACCGGGAGGGCAGATCGAGTGCTCGCTCGGCGTGGCGCACAGCGACGAGGATTTCGCCAGCGAGTACACGCAGTTCCGCCATGACATCGACCCGATTCTCGCGCGGCACCGGATCCGCCTCGTGACATACGGCTACCAGCCGCGCGCGCACGCCACCGACATCCGCATCATCCCCAAGCCCCGCTATGACGCGATGACCCGCTTCTTCGGCCGCACGTGGCGCCTGGGGTGGAACATGATGCGCTGCTCCGCCTCGACGCAGGTGAGCATCGACTACGCGGGCGAGGCCGACGCCATCGCCAAGATGCGCGTGGCCACCGCCGTCGGCCCGATCCTTGCGCTGTTCTTCCGCAACACGCCGTATTTCGAAGGCGAGGAAAACCCGTGGCCGCTGCTGCGGCAGTTCATGTGGGACGGCCTCGACCCGCAGCGCACCGGCGTCCCCGCGGGGCTGTATGACGACAACTACGGCTGGGAGGAATACGGATACGACGTCCTCGCCACGCCGCTCATGGCCGTCGACCTCACACACACGCCCGAATACGCCGGCGACGAGCCGGTCCGCCCCGCCTGGCACGACAACGCGGCGGACGTCTATCCCGACCGTGAGCTCAACAAGGCGGAGGTGTCGCACATCCTGTCGACGCACTTCCCCGACGTGCGCCTCAAGAACTTCCTGGAACTGCGCCATTGGGATTCGCTTCCCTTGGAACGCGCGCAGCGCCTTGAGCAGATCGTGCGCGGCATTTTCTATGACGCCGAGCGGTTCTCGCGCCTGGCGTCATACTTCGACGGATTGAGGTCGGTGGACGTGTATGCCGCCAAGGCCGACCTGCTGGCGCACGGCACCGAGGCGCGTCCGTACGGGCGGTCGCTCGACGAGTGGCGCCGCGCGCTGCACGCCGAGGATACGCGCGACGATGTTCCCGGCGATCCCGAGCATCCCGACGTGTTCCAGAAGTAGCGACGGCGGGGCGGCGTTTCGGCGTTTCTGAAACACGATTGTCCCGATGGGTCCGGGATTCGCGCGGTGGTGCGGCTTCGGCCGCACCACCTTTTCGTGTGGCGCGGCTGGCGTCGTATGCCCGCGCCATGCGCGCCGCGCATACCGCCATGCGAGGCGCCTCACTCCTCTCGTGGCCGAACCCGGCTTTTTGGCCACTTCCCCGATAGAATTATCCGTGATCGCAAACTTTCCGCCCACTACATCGGAGGCAGCATGGCACAGAACGAAAGCACCGGCAAGAAGGCCAACATCGGCGTCGTCGGACTCGCGGTGATGGGGTCGAACCTCGCCCGCAATCTCGCGCATCACGGCAACACCGTCGCCGTGTTCAACCGCACCTATGCGCGCACCGAGACGCTGATTAAGGAGCACGGCTCCGAAGGCGAGTTCATCCCCGCCAAAACCATCGAGGAGTTCGTCGCCAGCCTGGCCAAGCCGCGCACGGCCATCATCATGGTCAAGGCCGGCGCTCCGACGGACGCCATGATTGAGGCCCTCGCCGACGCCATGGAGCCGGGCGACATCATCGTGGACGGCGGCAACAGCTTCTACCAGGACACCATCCGCCGCGAGAAGGCCATCCGCGCCCGCGGCCTGCATTTCGTCGGCTGCGGCATCTCCGGCGGCGAGGAGGGCGCGCTCAACGGCCCGTCCATGATGCCCGGCGGCACCGAGGAATCCTGGAAGACCCTCGGTCCGATCCTCAAGTCCATCGCGGCCGTCGCCGAAGGCGAACCGTGCGTGACCCATATCGGCACCGACGGCGCCGGCCATTTCGTCAAGATGGTGCACAACGGTATCGAATACGCCGACATGCAGCTCATCGGCGAAAGCTACGACCTGCTGCGCCGCGGCCTGGGCATGACGCCCCAGCAGATCGGCGATGTGTTCGACGAGTGGAACAAGGGCGACCTCAACTCCTACCTCGTCGAAATCACCTCGCAGGTGCTGCACCAGGTGGACGCCAAGACCGGCAAGCCGTTCGTGGACATCGTGGTGGACAAGGCCGGCATGAAGGGCACCGGCACGTGGACCGTGCAGACCGCCCTCGGCCTGGCCGTGCCCGTCACCGGCATCGCCGAGGCGGTGTTCGCCCGCGGGCTGTCCGGCATGACCGACCAGCGCGCCGAGAACGCCCGCACCCCGCTCGCTGGCCCGACCGGTGCGCTCGACATCGCCGACGCCGACAAGGCCGCCTTCGTGGAGGCTGTGCGCAAGGCGCTGTATGCGTCCAAGATCGTGGCATACGCGCAGGGCTTCGACGAGATTCAGGCCGGTGCCAAGGAATACGGCTGGAACATCGATCTGGGCGCCGTGGCGCGCATCTGGCGCGGCGGCTGCATCATCCGCGCGAAGTTCCTCAACCGCATCTCCGAGGCATATGACAACGTCAACGATGGCAAGCAGGAGCCGTTCAGCTCCCTGCTGTTCGACGACTATTTCAAGTCCGCCGTCGAGGATGCGCAGGAGTCCTGGCGCGAGGTCGTGGCGAAGGCCGCGCTCGCGGGCATCCCGGTGCCGGCGTTCTCCAGTTCGCTGTCGTATTACGACGGCCTGCGTTCGAAGCGCCTGCCCGCCGCGCTGATCCAGGGACAGCGCGATTACTTCGGCGCGCACACCTACGGTCGTGTGGATGCCTCCGGTGCCTTCCACACCCTGTGGAGCGGCGACCGCAGCGAGATCCAGACGGCGTAAGTCCGGCGGGATGTGCTGCGGACCCTGGCGGGGCTAGGGCTTCCGATGCTTTCGAAGGTGTCAGCTGGCTGTGCCAGCCGGCACCTTTTTGTTTGGGATGCGGTTGTTTGGCGCGGTTGTGGGGTGCGGTTGGGCGGCGCGGCTGTGTGGCGCGGTTGGACGGCGTATCTGCCCTTGAGGGTGCACGGTTGTGCGCCTTCGGGGGCGGTTGGCTCCGGGTTGGGGTGGTTGCGGGGTGTATCTGTGGTCGAGGGTGCATGTTTGTGCGCCTTCGGGGGCGGTTGTGCTCCGGATTGGGGTGGTTGCGGGGTGTATCTGTGGTCGAGGGTGCATGTTTGTGCGCCTTCGGGGGCGGTTGGCTCCGGGTTGGGGCGGTTGTGCGGTGTATCTGCCCTTGAGGGTGCATGGGTGGTGAGTTTGGCCGGTCGTACCCTTGAATCTATGTAAAATCGTGGGTATCCATACTCGTGATTTCGTGCATGGGGATACCGTGAGTGAGGAACGCATCTGTGAGCGCAAGGCGTGATGGCATGAAGTCGAATGATATCGGTCGGTGGATCGAAGGGGGAACCAGAACCGGAGACGGAGCCAAGATCGGCGACGGTGCGGAATCTGCCGATGGTGCAGAATCCGGCGACGCTGCCGGCGAGGCGATACAGGATGCGGTGCGCAAGCACATCGTGGTCACGGGGCTTGTACAGGGCGTGGGATTCCGCTACGAAACTCTGCGGCACGCCCGACGCATCGGCGTGGTCGGCTGGGTGCGCAACCGCAGGGACGGCGCGGTCGAGCTTGAAGTGCAAGGTGAACCGGAACGCGTGGCTGAGATGATCGAATGGCTGTGGCAGGGGCCGCAGTGGTCGCGCGTGGATGATGTGGAAGTGGAATCCATGGTGCCGTACGGGCGTCTGCAAGCCGAATCCACGTTCATCGTGACACGCTGACGACCGTCAAGGCGGCCGGCGGCAATTCGTCGCGGTGGGGCGAGACGGTGTATTTTGAACGGCGCTTCGACATCGACGTGAATGTCTTTCGAATTGTCCTGTTTCCAGTGCATTTGCCTGCAATGGGAATCCGAGGTTGGCAAACGAAGGACAATGTTCCGGAATTTTCCATCTGCATGATGTCGGTGTTGGCAAATGTTGGGATATCTCAATTAGGCCAATGGAGAGAGGGAATATTACATTGAAGAAGGGGGAATAATGAAAAACGGAGTATTGGGATTCAGAAGTGGAATGCATTGGTTTGTGCCATTGTTTTCCTCGTAGTGTTTCTCATCCCGCAGGGGCGCATGGCATACGCAGATGGAAGGGACATTGCCTGACGTTGAAATCGAGGAGCAAGTTTCTGCGATTGCTATACCGCGTTGATTGACGCTAAATTTCCTGAGTTCGAGGCGAGTGATGGGAATGGTGCGGAAAGTTTCTGATGGTCGACCCGTTGCATCGTCGCATGGTTCCAGTGTCTATCACCATGGCGTAAGGCTCGTGGTCATCGTGGCGGTGGCACTGCTGTGTTTTTATGCGGTGACGTGGGGCATGTGCTATGTGCGCATGGCTCATCTCGAGCGCGATTTGAACAATGCGCTGCCTGAGCGAATGATGGTGGGGGAAGTGGAATCCACGATGAAGAGCCAGCTTGTATAATGCCCCGCTGCTGAAGTAACGCTCGAAGATATTCCGGCTGATGCAATTCAAGCGACTGGCCATCATATGGCAATCGAGTTGTGGGTAATGATAAAGCAAAACAATCGCATCGAAGCGGAGATTTCGACTGAGACAATGGCAGCGCAACGAGAAGCCGACAATGTGGTGCATTTTGGATGCTCTTCGTGCAAACGGATGCTCTGTTCGGTTCGGTGGCTCGATCGGGTCTTCCATGGATTCTTCGATGATTAAAGAGACACAAGTGGAAAAGATGGAGAATCCCGCTATCACTGTGGCGACATACGATATGCGCGATGCAAGGGAGCGATGACCCAATGGAGAGGGGTCATTACGTGGTGGTGATTCCAAGGAAAAGGAAGCTATCTTCGCAATTGAGGCAATCCACGACGAAAGTGGAACACTGGACGAACGGCGTTGGCCCAGGCGAGTGATCTGCGTGATGCTGATTATCGCTGTTGTCTATGCGACGTGCTGGGTGGCGCTGTCATGGAGTTTGAAAGATGCCTCGTCCAGATATGACGAGGAATGGGATGAATATGAGGTTGTTCAGCAGCTTGCGGAACGAACCGAGAAGTTCGTGCCTCAGTGTGAGGTTTTTCAGAACAAAAATGTGAAGGCGCCGCCGCGACTCGCACGGTCAGCCGCGGCCGACGACGGCTCGTCATGGTGGATTGGGGCGTTGATTTCGCGTAGCTGGCAGCTGTCTCATGATTATGACCAGCTGCAGGCGGCGAATCGTGACGCTGCGTTCTTTTTGGATGCCATCGTGCCACAGATGCAGCAGCATGGCTGCACCGCAACAGTGTCATGATGTGGTTGGTCATGATGTGATTACGCACGGATGTCCCGCTGTGTGCACGTTTCGATGGGAAAGCCCGCCCCGTGAGGGGGCGGGCTTTTGTCTTGGTCGGCTATATCAGCTTTCGGTGCAAGACCCGGGGCGGGAATCCGTTCGCCCGCGAAACGGAGACTCGGCGGCCACAGTGACCGACAGCGTGTCAGACGCAACCGCCGCGCCTGGTTGCAGCGGTCAGTCGAGCACGTGCTGCTGGGTTGAGAACGCGGCGCGGTCGATCATCCACAGCGTCTGGTGGCTGCCTGCGGCGAAAGAGCTCGGAATGTCGGGGTCGCCCGGGCGCTCGATTGCGGAATGCACCGCGTCGGCCTTGGTCATGCCCGAGGCGACCATCCACACGTAGCGGGTCTTCTGGATGAACGGCAGCGTGAGGCTCAGGCGCAGCGGCGGCATCTTGGGGGAATGGCTCACGCCGGTGACGCGCACATCGGCGTCGTGCACCTGCATGGCGTGATGGTGCGGGAACAACGAGGCGAAATGGCCATCGGGGCCTACGCCGAACAGTGCGATGTCGAGGCACTTGTGGTCCTTGTGTGCGAGGGCCTCGCGCAGTTCCTCGTTGTAGGTTTCCGCGGCGGCGTCGAGAATTTCGTCGTTCGTGCGGGCGGGCGCCACGTCGGCCTCTTTGCGGTCGCGGGTGTCGGCGGGCATCTCGTGGATGTTCTCTTCGGGCAGCTGGCCGCTGGCTACCAGGGAATCCAGCCATGCTTCGCGCGCCTGTTTGGCGTTGCGGTCGTCGGAATCCTCGAGGACGAAGCGCTCGTCGCCGAACCAGAAGTGAACACGCGGGAATTCGATGATGCCCTGCGCGGTGTTCTCGCTGGCGGCCCGCAGCACGTCGATGCCGGTGCCGCCTCCGGTCAGCGCCACGTCCACGCGTTCCTGCTTGGTGAGCAGGTCGCTGATCTTGAGCAGCAGTCGTGTCGCCACGGCCGTGATGAGAATCTGCTTGTCGGGGTAGATGACCAGTTCGCGACGGGCCAAGGCATTCTTGAGGTCCTCGGAATCCTCGTCGTCTCCATTGATGTAGAAAATCGAATCACTCATATCAATCTCTGTTTGTTTTGTTGGTTCTGCTTGTTCTGCTTTGTCAGCATGTCAGCCTGGCGTTCCAAACAACCTCTGTCATGGCCAGGCGCACATCACATACCATGCTAGCCCCGCTGGGCGCGGTTGTGCATGTGGCGGAGGTGATTTTGCGTGACTTGCTGAGGTGCGGTGCGGGATGCGGCACGGCGTCGGCGAGTGCGGCGCGGGGTGCACTTTTGCCGCCGGTGCTGTCGTCGCGCTGGTGGTGCTTCAGTACTTTCTGCGGCGTGGAAGCGCCGGGGATGGCGGCGGGGATGATGCCGTGGATGATGCCGTGGATGGCGACGAGGATGGCGCCGGGGATGGCGGCGAAGCGTACGGTGAATGATTGGCACAGGTCCGGCGCAGTGATTGCCCGGCGCAGTGATTGGCCGGCGCAGTGATTGCCCTGCGCAATGATGCCACCGACGTGCAGACCCGTGCAGACCATGCGGCCGTTTCGGCGGCGGTGGCTCATGCATGGCGGTACTGTTGACGGCCGGGGTGCTCCGGGTGTCTGGCCGGCTGTTGATGGCCGGGCGCCTAATGGCCGCCGTCGGCGGCTCGACCGCCAGGCGCCCGGCTCTAGCCCGACGTCCAGCGGTCGCCAAGCGACTGGTTGGAATCAGGCCTTGCCCACGAGGTCCCACCCCTTGTCGACGACCTCAGCGTAGATCTCATCGGGGTCGAGACGGCGCAGCTCCTCGCTCAAGCAGTCCTCCAGCGTGCGGCGCGGCACCGACATGGTTTGGGGTTTTTGGCCCGGCAGGGTGATGATGCATTTGTCTTCGTGCGGGCGTTCCAACGTGATCTCGCCGCCATCGCGCACGATTTTCACACCGGTCACGACCTCGCCTTCCGGGTCGGTTTCGAGATTCACGGGGACGCGCAGGAACAGCGCCATCCACGCGGCGAGCAGATACGCCGGCAGGTAGCTCGGCCCGGTCGTCACCGTGGCGCTGCGGACTGGCGTGTACGGCGGACGGTCGAGCATCGAGGCGATGAGGCCGCGCCACACCGTCAGGCGCGTCCACGACATGTCGGTGTCTTCGGGTGTGCGGTTTTCGCGCAGCTCGGCGAATGTGGCGGCGGGGGAATCGCTGCGCAGGGCGTCGGTGACGCGGGCCGTGGCCATGCGGCCCAGCGGGTCGGCGGCGGGGTTGAGCGGCGGGTTCGTGGGCCACCACGCCACGATGGGTGCGTCGGGCACAAGCAGCGGCATGACGAGCGTGTCGAGGTGGTCGTTGAGGCCGCCGTGCGGGCGCAGCACGATGCATTCGCCGGCGCCGGCATCGGCTCCGAAGCGCACCTCCGCGTCAAGCGGATGGCAGGAGCCGTCCTCGTTCTTCACAGGCGTGCGCGAGCTCGACGGAACGATGACGATGACGCGGCACGGATGCTCGCGGCTCGCGGCGTTCGCAGTCTCCAGAGCATTCTCCAGCTCCGCCTCGCCCGTGCTGATGAGCAGCGTGAGCACACGCGTCTGCGCGGATTCGCCGCGTTCCTCGTGCAGCTCGTAGATCTTGCGCGAGATTTCGGCCGTCGTGCAATCGGGAAGTTCAACAATCATGGCATCCTCCACATTCTGCCGTCGCGGGCGAGCATGTAGTCCGCTTCCTCCGGGCCCCAGGTTCCGGCGCGATACGGCTGCGGCTGGCCGAGGGTGGCCCAGTATTCCTCGATTGGGTCGAGAATCTCCCACGAGAGCTCCACCTCGCGGGTGGTGGGGAACAGCGGCGGGTCGCCGAGCAGCACGTCGAGGATCAGGCGCTCGTAGGCCTCCGGCGATGCTTCGGTGAACGAGCTGCCGTAGTTGAAGTCCATCGATACGTCGCGCACCTCCATCGCGGTGCCCGGAACCTTCGCGCCGAAGCGCAGCGTGATGCCCTCGTCGGGCTGCACGCGGATCACGATGGCGTTCTGACCCAGCTCGCGCGTAGCCGTCTGCTCGAAGGGCAGATGCGGGGCGCGCTTGAACATGACGGCGATCTCCGTGACGCGCTTGCCCAGGCGCTTGCCCGTGCGCAGGTAGAACGGCACGCCGGCCCAGCGGCGCGTGTCGACGTCGAGGCGGATGGCGGCGTAGGTCTCGGTGCGCGAGTTCGGGTCGATGCCCTTCTCGTCCAGGTAGCCGATCACCTTCTCGGAGCCTTGCCAGCCCGTGGCGTACTGGCCGCGCGCCGTGTGATGCGCCAGGTCCTTCGGCACGCGCACGGCGGAGAGCACCTTCGTCTTCTCGGCGGTCAGGTCGCTGGCTTGGAAGGAGACGGGTTCCTCCATGGCGGTGAGCGCCATAAGCTGCAGCAGGTGGTTCTGGATCACGTCGCGCGCGGCGCCGATGCCATCGTAGTAACCCGCGCGGCCGCCGATGCCGATGTCCTCGGCCATCGTGATCTGCACGTGGTCCACGTAGTTCGCGTTCCACACCGGCTCGAACATCATGTTCGCGAAGCGCAGGGCCAGCATGTTCTGCACGGTTTCCTTGCCCAGGTAATGGTCGATGCGGAACACCGAGCCCGGGTCGAACACGTCGGAGACCACGCGGTCGAGCTCCTTGGCGCTTTCGAGATCGTGGCCGAACGGCTTCTCGATGATGACGCGGCGCCACGCGCCGGACGGCGAATGCGACAGGCCGGAGTCGCGCAGCTGCTTCGACACCTGCGGGAACGCGCGCGGCGGCACCGACATGTAGAACGCGTGGTTGCCCTGCGTTCCGCGCTCGCGGTCGAGCTCCGACACGGTGTCGGATAGGCGCTGGAAGGCGGCGGGGTCGTCGAAGTTGCCTTGCACGAAGCGGATGCCGCTCTTGAGGAAGCGCCAGGTGGCGTCGTTGAACGGCGTGCGCGAATGGGCGCGGACGTTTTCTTCGACGAACGCCGCGAACTGCTCGTTCGTCCATCCGCGGCGACCGAAGCCGACGAGACCGAAGTTCACGGGCAGCAAGCCGCGGTTGGCGAGGTCGTAGACGGCGGGCAGCAGTTTTTTCTTTGACAGATCGCCCGTGACGCCGAAGATGACGAGTGAACACGGGCCGGCGATACGCGGCAGGCGCAGGTCACGCGGGTCGCGAAGCGGATTCGACCACGCTGCGTCGGCCGGATGCTGATTGTGGGAATCGGGCATGGCCATCCTTTCTTCATGCGCTTGGCCCGAGGCTGTCGGAAGTGCGCGGTCGCTGTGTCATATCGGCGGGTTGCGTGGATTCCGCTGCGCTTGGGGTGCGCGTGGGCTGAGGTTGTGCACGGTGGACTGCGCTCTGCACAGCGCATCGAGATTCGTTTCTCGTGGTGCGTTTCGGGGAGCGCGACTGATTCCATACTATCAGTTGCCGATAAAGCGAAGACGGTGCCTGTCCTGCATGAGAAACAGCTTGAATGCAAGGCTTCCGGCATGTCGGCACGGGGCAGGGGGGTGTGCGCCCGTCGGTCTCGCTCTACGTGTTGCGCGTGGCATGAGCCATGCTGTGCATGACGCGCCGTCGAGGGAGCGCGGCGGCGGAGAGGCGCGGCGGACGGCGGGCGTCAGTTGCGCCGCCGCGCAGGGCCGACGCACAATGAGGGTGACAACGGAGGCATACATGGAATTCGTGGCATTGCGGGATGCGCATGGTCTGACCGATTTCGACATTCGCCGCATGGCGGCGCTGCACAGGGCGCTGGCGCCGTCCGACCATGCGTATGACATCATCCATACGCATTGCGAGATCGTGGCGCGGCTGGCGCTGAGCGTCGCCCGCGCCTGCGATCTCACGGTCAACGAGCGGCTGCTCGCCATCGGCGGGCTCGTGCACGACATTGGCACGTACCAGCTCATCAAGAACGACGGTTCGGACGGCGGCCAGCTGACGTTCAAAAACAAATACATCCAGCACGGAATCCGCGGCTACAAGCTGCTGAAGGCGTGCAAATACGGCGAGGACGTGGCTGAGTTCGCGCGCAACCACACGGGGATCGGGCTCACCGCCTCCATGGTGCGCGACCAGCAGCTTCCGCTGCCCGTGGACGACTACGTGCCGGTGACCACGGAACAGGACCTCGTGATGTATGCCGACAAGTTCCATACGAAGTCCGACCCGGCCGAATTCGTGGATTACGATCGGTGCATCCGCCGCGCTGCCAAGCACGGCGCGGACAACGCGCGGAACATGGGGCTGCTGATCGAGAAGTACGGCATGCCGCCGCTCGGGGACGCCGCGCGCGAATACGGCATGGTGCTGCGCTGAGGCGCGGAGCGGCAGGGCACATGGCGTGAGCCGTCGTGCGCGAGACCGGACCTGCGGGTGCGATCAGTCGACGACGCCGTAGAGCCTGTCGCCGGCGTCGCCGAGGCCAGGCACGATGTAGGCCTGCCCGTTGAGGTGGTCGTCGAGCGCGCAGGCGATCACATGGAAGTCGATCGATGGATCCACGTCTTTCTTGAGGCGTTCGATGCCTTCGGGCGCCGCGATGATGTTGAGCGACGTGATGTTCTTCGCGCCGCGTTCGTGCAGGTAGTGGATGGCCGCGACGAGTGTGCCGCCGGTGGCGAGCATCGGGTCGAGCAGGAAGCACTGGCGCCCGGACAGGTCGTCGGGAAGGCGGTTGGCGTAGGTGATGATGTCAAGCGTCTTCTCGTCGCGCTTCATGCCCAGGAACCCGACTTCCGCGGTGGGCAGCAGCGTGGTCATGCCGTCGAGCATGCCCAGGCCGGCGCGCAGGATCGGCACGATCATGGGGCGCGGGGCGGCGATGCGGCGCCCGGTGGTGCTGGCGACGGGGGTTTCGATGGCGACGGGCTCGGTGGCGAGGTCGCGCGTGGCCTCGTAGGCCTCGAGGGTGACGAGTTCCGAAACAAGCTGCCGGAAGGTGGACGACGGGGTGTTCTTGTCGCGCAGCACGGTGAGCTTGTGGTCGACAAGGGGGTGGTCCAGAACAGTCAATTTCATGGTCATGGCTTCAGGATACGCCACAATGCGTGGCATGATGGGAAGGGACGGAACCCCGGGTGCGAATCGTTCGCGCTGCCCGGCGGAGACGTGGAGAACGGCGGCAAGAGCGCGGCGCGGGACGTCGCGCAGGCGGGATGGCGGGCATGCGGAATCCGGAATCGGCATTGTGGAGCGACTCCATGCATGAGGCCCTGGCCGAGGCGCGTCGCGCGGCCGAGGCCGGCGACATGCCAATCGGTGCCGTTGTGTGCGATGGCGACGGTGCCGTCGTGGGGCGCGGCCACAACATGCGCGAAGCGCACAACGACCCGTTCTCGCACGCCGAGATCGAGGCTATGCGGCAAGCGGCCGCCGCACTGGGGCACTGGAACCTCGAAGGCTGCACGCTCGTCGTGACGCTGGAGCCGTGCCCCATGTGCGCCGGAGCGGCCGTGAGCGCGCATGTGTCGCGCATCGTGTTTGGCGCCTGGGACCCCAAGATGGGCGCGTGCGGCTCGGTGTGGGACATCCCCCGCGACCCGCATGTCGGGGCGCGGCCGCAGGTCTACGGCGGGGTTTTGGAGTCCGACTCCAAAGAGCTTCTGGCTCGGTATTTCGGCGCCCTGCGCGCCCGCTAAGTCGCCGGTTCGTGCCACAATGACGAAGCTGCGCCGAATCCCGCGATGGTTCGGCGAGGACATGAAGGATGCCCGCGAAGGCTGGGCCGCAGGGCTCGTGGGAGTTGCAAGGCTAATAGGATGGGTGATATGACAACGAAGTCACAGCAAACCAGTGCTGGCACCCGGTCCGCCGGCCTGCCGTCCGTGGATCCCATTGTGCGCCAGGTCTCTCCATTCGCCCTCGAGCACGTCACGCTGGTCGCGTGCGACGGGTCCGACGCGACATATCCTGACCGGACCGTGATCGTGGGTGCCAGTGGCATGATTGAAGATGTCGGCGCGTCCTCCTCCCTCAACCACTCGGTCCCCGCTGGGTACCGACGTGTCAGCGGCGCGGGGCGCTATCTCATCCCCGGACTTGTGAACCTGCATGCGCATGGGTTCGACGACGGCCGCCCGCGCATCGTGCATTCCCCGGCATTGCGCAGCATCCGCGAACGTCTGCACACCGACCGCCATCGGCGCAAGCGGCTGGCGTATATGAGCGCCGAGTCCATGTTCACCGAGCTTGCGAGTGGCGTGACCACGGTGCGCACGGTGGGCGACATGGGCTACGAAATGGTGGAATTGCGCGATTCCGTCAATGCCGGCCATGTGGTCGGTCCGCGCATCCTGGCTTCTGGCCCCACGCTGGGCGGCCCCCTGGCCGAACGCATCACCCTCACCGGCGTCACAGTGGACGAGGTGCGTGAGAACTGCCGTCGTAACATCGAGGCCGGCGTGAACGTGCTGTCGGTGGCGCTGACCGCCGACGCCGACGGCGACATCGACGTGAGCGGCCTCAGCCATGTCGAGATGGACGAAAGCGTGGTGCGGGTCATCTGCGACGAGGCGCACCGGCGTTCGATCCCCGTCGCGGCGCGCGCCCAGAGCGCCGAAGCGGTGCGCACGGCGCTGCTGGCCGGCGTCGACACCATCGAGCACGGCGCTGATTTCGGGGCCGATTGCAACGAGCTGTTCTGGCGCAACCCGCGTTCGCTGCGCGGCTGGAGCGCCCTCGTGCCGATGGTGCTCGAGGCCGAGGCCTATGCCTCGCTGCCGCCCGATGCGCTGGGGCAGTCCGAGACAGCGCATTCGAACGCGGTGATGATGCGCAACGGCGTGCTCGATGCCGTGCGCGGCGCGGCGCTGGCGGACGTCCCCATCGGAGTGGGCACCGACGCGGGCATGGAATACATGCCACACTATGGGATCTGGCGCGAGCTCGACGCCATGGTGCGCTTCGGAGGGCTCACGCGGGCCCAGGCCCTGCATTGCGCGACCGGACAGGGCGCGCGCATCCTCGGCCTCGAATCCGTGACGGGGTCGATCGAACCGGGAAAGTACGCCGACATGGTGATGCTGCGCGGCAACCCGCTCAGGCATCTGCGCGACCTCGAGAACCCCGTGCTCATCGTGTCGCGCGGATCCATGCTGTGGAGGCCCACCGTCCGGCGATACGCCGACCTGGACCGCAGCCTCAACACTCTGTGACTTTGTAACCCCAACGCCTTACCATTCTGTAGATCCTGCCATTGTGTAATCCCCGGCGCCGCATGATCCGCGGCGCCGTGCGCGCACCGGGCATGGCGCGTGCCGCGGTCGCTTCGGCCGCACCGCCGCGCCATCCGATCCACCTTCCGAATTCGGCGAGAACGGGAGGAAGTCTGACAAGAAAGGACGTCGCAATGACCGCGACTCAAAGAATTGAACTGCCTGACAATGTGCGCACGAACGGAGCCCAGCCGAACCCCTGGTGGGCGAATTCCGTCGCGTACCAGATCTATCCGCGCTCGTTCCAAGACACCAACGGCGATGGTTTCGGCGACCTTCGCGGCATCGCGCAGCGCCTCGACTACCTCGCCGAGCTGGGCGTGGACGTCATCTGGCTGAGCCCCGTCTACAAGTCGCCGCAGGACGACAACGGCTATGACATCGCCGACTACCGGCAGATCGATCCGATGTTCGGCACCATGGACGACATGGACGCGCTGCTCGCCAAGGCGCACCGCCTGGGCATCAAGGTCATCATGGACCTCGTCGTCAACCACACGTCCGACGAACATTCGTGGTTCCAGGCGAGCCGCGACCCCAACGACCCCCACGCCGATTGGTATTGGTGGCGCCCCGCCAAGCCCGGCCATGAGCCCGGCACGCCCGGCGCCGAGCCGAACCACTGGGGTTCGTACTTCGGCGGCAGCGCGTGGGAGTACGACCCGCGGCGCGGCGAATACTACCTGCACCAGTTCTCGAAGAAGCAGCCCGATCTCAATTGGGAGAACCCCGACGTGCGCCACGCCGTCTACGACATGATGAATTGGTGGATGGACCGCGGCATCGACGGGTTCCGCATGGACGTCATCACGCTGATCTCGAAGCACGTGGGGGCCAACGGAGAGATGGAAGACGGCGAGATCGGCCCCGAGGGCTATTCGAACGTGTATTGGTTCTGCGAGGACGGCCCGCGCCTTGACGAATTCCTGCAGGAGATGCACCACGCCGTGTTCGACGGGCGCGAGGGGTATCTCACCGTGGGCGAGGGGACCGGCATCGACGGCGGTCCGCGCGATGAATTCATCACCGATCCGCGCAACCACGAGCTCGATATGCTTTTCGTGTTCACGCACACCGACATCGACCACGGCGAGGGCGGCAAGTGGACCCCGGTGCCCGCGAAGCTCACCGACCTCAAGCGCACGCTGGGCGCGCAGCAGACCGCGGTGGCGCAGCACGGCTGGGCCAGCATCTTCCTCGACAACCACGACCAGCCGCGCGTCGTCAGCCGCTGGGGCGACACGTCCACCGACGAGATGCGCGTGAAGTCCGCGAAGGCGCTCGCGATGCTGGCGCATCTGCACCGCGGCATGCCCTACATCTACCAAGGCGAGGAGCTGGGCATGACCAACGCCGGGTTCACGCGCCTCGAGCAGTACCGCGACCTCGAATCCATCAACATGTATCGCCAGCGCGTGGAAGAGGCCAAGGTGGAGTCCGCCGACGACATGATGGCGGCGCTCGCGGCACAGTCGCGCGACAACGCACGCACCCCGATGCAGTGGGATTCCACGAAGTACGCGGGGTTCACGGCCGAATACGCCCCCGCCGAGCCGTGGATCGGCGTGAATCCGAACCATGTGACCATCAATGCCGAGGCCGAGGTGGGCGATCCGAACTCGGTGTTCGCCTTCTATCAGCGCCTCATCGAGCTGCGCCACACGAACGACATCGTGGCCGCTGGCGACTGGCAGCTGCTCGACGCGCAGGACGAGCAGGTCTATGACTTCCTGCGCTCGCTGCCCGGCGAGGATTCGCAGGACGCCGCCGCCCGCCGCAGGCTGCTGGTCGTCGTCAACTGCAGCTCGCGTTCGGCGCATGTGCCGCCGCAGGCCGCGGCGCTGATCGACGGGCGCGTCGATCCGTCGCGCATCGTCATCTCGACCACCGACCCCGACATGGCGGCCGCAAGCCTGCTCGTGGGCAAGCTGTCGGCGTGGGAAGGCATCGTGTACCAGCTGTAGCGATGGCGGGCCATGGCTGGCGGTGCTGCTGGCGATACCGAGCCGTGGCTGGCGATGCTGTCGTGTCGTGGCTGGCGATGTCAGGCCATGGCAATGCCGGATCCTGACTAGCGATGCGGCTGGTGCCGGTGCGACGAACTGCGCCGGCGCCGTGGGCGCCCGGGGTGGAAACACCTCGGGCGTTGTCTTTTCCATGGGTTTCGCCGGCGCGTCTAACTTCTTGGCGATGCGTATATTATTGATGTAACACATGGTGTGTAGGAGAGAGTGGGTTGTCGCACTGCGCTGCCCAGAAAAAACATGATGCGAACTGGATCGGTCATGGGGGGAAACTGTCGAGAAGGTCGCGGTTTTCCTTTTGACGGCGGATGGTTTTCTATCATGGAGAAAAGCCGCTGGGGAGTTGAAGTGGCGAACGCGCGTCGGAGGTGTCGCAATGGTTGGCATGAGGGATGTGGCCCGCAAGGCGGGAGTCTCGCTGAGCACCGTGTCGTTGGTGGTGAATGGCACGGGATACGTGTCGCAAGAAATGCGGGAGAAGGTCGAGGGGGCCATTTCCGAGCTGGGCTATGTGCTCAAGACCCGCATCCGCCATCCCAAGGCGGGGCGCACGGGCCTCGTGGGCGTGCTCATGCCTTCGCTGTACCATCCGTTCTTCGCATCACTGCTGTCTGAACTGCATCGCCATCTCGCCGACATCGGCGAGATGGCCGTGAGCTTCGGAACGACCGAACAGCCCGACGCCGAGCAGATCTGTTTCGAAATGCTGCGCCAACACCGTTTCGACGGATTCATCTCATGCTCGCATGGCGGTCTCGGCGATTCCTGGGGCACCGTCGACGCACCCATCGTCGCCTTCGACAGGTTCCTCCATCCGTCGATTCCCGTCGTCAACAGCGACCATGAGCAAAGCGCCCGCCTCATCGCCGAGCTCTTGCTCGGAACCGGCGTGAAGCATGTGGTCGAGATGGGCGGGCCGCGCTCGCAGTTCCATGACATCCCGGTCGACGAGCGGGGCAACGACACGTCGTTCCCCACCACGCACTATCACCGCGCGCTCGAAGGCGAGCTCGCCAAGAACGGCGTGCACGTGGAATACGTGCAGATCGACCGCGTGTCTGACTTGCCGCTGTTCGGCAAGGCGGCGGAGACTGCGTTCGACACGTATCCGGACGTCGAGGCCATCGTGGCGCCCGACCTCGCGGCCGCGTGTTCCGTGCGGCAGGCCATTCGCCGTGGCATCGGCATCCCCGACCGGCTGCAGGTCGTGGCCTACGATGGCACGTTCGTCACCGATGTCGCCGGGATGCGCATCACGTCCGTGCGGCAGAATCTCGATGGGATCGCCCGTGGTCTGGTGCACCAGCTCGAGCAGGAGATGCAGCGCGCCGGGAACCGCCGCAACCGCATCGCCGAGCACAAGGTGGTGGGCGTCAAGCTCGTCAAGGGAGACACGACCCGCTGACACGGCCGGGCGCCCGCGCCGTTCCCCGCGTGAATTTCCGCGGTTGCATGGCTGGGGCGCCCAGTGCCCCGATCCCCATATCTGCGTGCCATGTTTCCGCTCGTCCCCGTCGTGCGAACCACCGCGTCGCACAATCTTCACTGGCTTTTCGTGTTTTCCCTGCAACCGATGGAAAGCGCGGGTTTACGATGTTCTGTGAGGATATAGTGCGCGGAGTTTTATCGTGCGCTTTCACCGTGGAAAGCGCTGACGATAACCGCTGTGTGGTCGCGGAACCGCGTTGCCGCTGCGTTTGCGCCGGCGATTTGCTGGAAAGGAGACACATCATGAGCGAAGATTGCATGCCGCCCGCAGAAGGTGGCGAGGGCGTCGAGGACGACCCGGACGTCAGCATGACGCGTCCGGCGGTGGATCCGTCCGCCCCCGCCCCTCAGGCTGCGCCGGGAGCCAGCGAGGCCGATGTGGAGCGCGAAAAGGTGCCCGGCATCACGAGTCTTGACATCGGCCATGCGTTCACGCAGGAGCAATTCGAATCGGTTGACAGGCTGACCGAACCGATCCCGACTCGTGACGATCTGCCCGAGGCGGACCCCGACACCATCAAGAACGCAGACGTGCAGAACGT
This sequence comes from Bifidobacteriaceae bacterium UBA2724, assembly GCA_002353815.1. Classification (GTDB taxonomy): domain Bacteria; phylum Actinomycetota; class Actinomycetes; order Actinomycetales; family Bifidobacteriaceae; genus Pseudoscardovia. Next base: position 197,031 of record DEKK01000016.1, read on the forward strand.
CGTCGCGGCGACCGACACCAGCGCCCCCGCGACTGCGCTGTCGAACGTCGCGGGCGCCGAGGCGCTCAACCCCGAATCGGCGTTCAACGACATGCGCGACCCGATGGTCGCCGCCGACGGCTCGCGTCCGTCCAGGGGCGACGTCCTGCGGCTGGGCATCGGCTTCACGCTGTCGGCCGTCCTCTGCGCCATTCCGTGGGTGGCGCTGAATTCCATCATCTTGCCGGCCGTGTTGGAAAACATCAACTCGGGCGCCAAGGAATCCATGCTCGGCATCGTCAACGCCGTCGGTTCCATCGTGGCGCTGCTCGCCAACATCATCTTCGGCACATTCTCGGATCTCACGCGCAGCAAGTGGGGCAAGCGCTCGCCGTGGATCATCGCCGGCGGCATCGTCGCCGGCCTGTCCGTGGGCGCCGTGGTGCTCGTGCAGCACAGCTTCGGCGGGATCCTGTTCTTCTGGTGCATGGCGCAGATGGGCTACAACATCATGCTTGCGCCGTTCGTCGCCACAATGTCCGACCGCGTGCCCGACAAGTTCCGCGGACGCGTCTCCGGTTTCTATGGCGCGGGCATCGCCGCGGGCCAGACACTCGGTAGCTTCGTGGGCGCCCGCCTGCTCGACCAGGGCCAGACCGGCATGGACGCCGGCTGGTTCATGGGCATGGGCGTGTTCTGCCTCATCGGCATCATCGTCGTGGCGGTGTGGCCGCGCGAGAGGAACAACGAAGACGAGCCGCGCGAGAAGTTCTCGGCGCGCATGCTCCTCATGTCGTTCCGTCCGCCGCGCCACGCCCCGGATTTCTACTACGCTCTGGTCGGCCGCACGCTCATGATGGGCGGCTACTGGATGATCAACTCCTACCAGCTGTACATCGCCCAGGACTACGTCTATCCGGGTGACGATTCCGGCAAGGCTCCGGCCCTCATCGCCACGATGTCGGTCGTCACGCTCGTCGTGTCGCTTGTCGCCGCGCTGGGCGCCGGCCCTCTCACCGACAAAATCGGCCGCCGCAAGCTGCCGGTCGCCTTGGCGAGCTGCCTGTTCGCCGTCGGCGCCGCGATGCCGCTGCTGTTCCCGAACGCCGTGGGCATGCTGCTCTTCGCCGCCATCGCCGGCCTGGGCTACGGCACCTACAACGCCATCGACCAGGCGCTCAATGTGTCGGTGCTGCCGAATCCGGAGGAAGCGGGCAAGGATCTGGGCATCCTGAACCTCGCCAACACGCTGTCGACGGTCATCGGCTCGATCTTCACCTCGGTGATCGTCGTCATCGTCAAGGCCGTGATGGGTGTCTCCGGTACGCCGCGCGAGGCCTATGCGGTGGTGTTCATCGTGGCCATCGTGATCGTGCTCATCGCCGCGTGGCTGATCATGCGCATCAAGAAAGTGAAGTGACGCCGCTGGCGCGCGACCCCGCGGGGCATCGGCCGCAGACCGGTGGGTGCCCGCGGGCCTGCGGCGCATCCGAGCGCAGGGCCGTCAGGAGCCGCAGGGGTTCCTGGCGGCCCTGCGCATTTCGTTGCATGTCCATCAGTTGCATATGGCAGCACGTTCATAAAGTGGACGCCGGGCTCACGGTCACGCGGCAGCGCCCTACATTGAGCCTTGCATTCAGCCAAACAGGCTGAAAGTCTTGCAGTTGTGCGTTTTGAGACATTCAAGACGCCATGGGCTTTTTGAAAGGAGGCTTGCCACGATGAAGGCTCTGCGCACCGTCAACCGTAACGCTGTGGTCCTGAACGCACTGGATGCGAATGCGTCCGTTGTTTCCGTTCTGTCCGTCCTGCTCGCTCTGGTCGCCGTTCTGCGCACTGTCATTATTGACGTCCTGGATGTCGTCATTGACATTCTGCGCCGAATTATTATTTTGCCTTCGTCGCTGGTGAGCTGAGAATCTACAGAGCCCGCCCGCGATGGGGCGGGGCTCGATAGACACAATCCGTTGCACTCCGCTCGTGTTGGGCACAAAGACAAAGCAATAGGCACAAGCAAACAGGCACATCGCAAACGCAGAGCAAGCAGATGTGCGACGGAGGCAATTCCACATGAGCACGGCAATGGGCGCCCAAGCCGTTGAGGGCGCTGTCGAAGAAGCTAAAGAAAAAGTCGAGAAGGTCGCGCGAAATTCCGTGAAGCAGGTCATCGCCGCCTCGATGGTCGGCACGGCGATTGAGTTCTATGACTTCTACGCTTATGGCACGGCAGCGGCGAACTATTTCCCCAAGATTTTCTTCACCAACCTCGATAACGACCCCACGGTCGCGCTCCTTGCCTCGCTGCTGACGTTTTCGATCGCCTTCATCGCCCGCCCGCTGGGCTCGGTGATCTTCGGTCACTTCGGCGACAAGCTCGGACGCAAGGCCACGCTTGTCGCCTCGCTCCTCACCATGGGTTGCGCCACGGTGCTCATCGGATGCCTTCCCACCTATGCGATGTGGGGCATCTGGGCGGTCGTGGTGCTCTGCCTGTGCAGGTTCGTGCAGGGCATCGGCCTGGGCGGCGAGTGGAGCGGTGCATCGCTCGTGGCCACCGAGAACGCGCCGGACAACAAGCGCGCGACCTACGGGTCGTTCCCGGCGCTGGGCGCCCCTATCGGATTCTTCCTGTCGAACGGCACCTTCTTCATCCTCGAGGCGACCACCGATGACGAGCAGATGCTGCAGTGGGGCTGGCGCGTGCCGTTCCTGCTCTCCGCAATCCTCGTGGTCGTGGGCCTCGCGGTCCGCGTCACCATGGAGGAAACCCCGGTGTTCAAGCAGGCCATGGCCAAGCACAAGGTCGTCAAGTCCCCGATCGTCACGGTGTTCCGCACGAGCTGGCGCCAGGTGCTGCAGTCCACGTTCATCGTGGCCGTCACCTACACGCTGTTCTACACGCTCGCCACGTGGTCGCTCGCCTATGGCACGAACCACCTTGGCTACACGCGCCAGGAATACCTCGGGTTCCTCATGATCTCGATTTTCATGTTCGCCATCTTCATCGTGGTGTCCTGCAACTTCGCCGATCGCATCGGCCGCCGTCCGGCGCTTGTCGTGTCGTCCGTGCTGCTGGTCGTGTTCGCCGTGTTCTTCCCCTATCTGCTCATGGCGCAGCACGAAACCTGGCAGGTGCTTCTGTTCCTGTGCATCGGCTTCGCGCTCATGGGCATGGCGTTCGGCCCGATTGGCGCGTTCCTTCCGGAGCTCTTCCACGCTTCGGTGCGTTACTCGGGCTCCGGCCTCGGCTATAACCTCGCGGCCATCGTCGGCGCGGCGTTTGTGCCGACCATTGCCACGTGGCTGTCGTCGCACTGGGGCGTGAAGTCCGTCGGCCTGTATCTCGCCGTCATGGCCGCGTGCTGCCTTGTGGCTGTGCTCACCTGCCATGAGACGAAGGACGCGGATTATACGGAGTGACTGTGTCGCCACGTGCGGCGCATGCCGGGGGCTCTCGTGGTGCCGGTCCGCGCCGCTTTGGAAAAACGTGGGATTAAACGTTTTATCATAAATGAAAATTTCGTCCAGTTATCGGACACCGTGTTGCCGTTTACAAGACGGTCATGGCTATGATGAGTATCAGGTTTTGGACAAAATCCAATGTCGCTGGTGCTGTTGGTATCCGGTGGCGGGCCGTAGCGCCTATAGAGGCATTCATGCTGCATTTTCGAATGACAGAGTTCTGCAGCATGGATTATTCAAAACTCAGAAATAAACAAGTTATTAAGGAGTGCTAAGTTATGGCAGCTCAGATTTGGTATGAGAAGGACGCGGATCTCTCCGTTCTCGAGGGCAAGACCGTTGTTATCCTCGGCTACGGTTCCCAGGGTCATGCGCATGCTCTGAACCTTCGCGATTCCGGCGTGCATGTGGTCGTCGCTCTGCGTCCGACTTCCAAGTCCGTCGAATATGCAAAGGAGCAGGGCCTCGAGGTCATGTCCGTGCCGGAGGCCGCCAAGGTCGCCGATGTCTTCATGTTCCTGGCTCCCGATCAGTACCAGGCCAAGATCTGGAAGAACGACGTTGAGCCGAACCTGAAGCCGGGTGCAGCACTCGCCTTCGCTCATGGCTTCAACATCCACTACGGCTACATCAAGCCGACCGCCGATCACCCGATCTTCATGGTCGCCCCGAAGGGCCCGGGCCACATCGTGCGTCGTGAGTACGCCGCCGGCCGTGGCGTGCCGGTCGTCGTCGCCGTCGAGCAGGATCCGGATGGCAACACCTGGCCGCTCTGCCTTGCATACGCCAAGGCTCTTGGCGCTCTTCGCGCAGGCGCCATCAAGACCACCTTCACCGAAGAGACCGAGACCGATCTGTTCGGCGAGCAGGATGTGCTCATGGGTGGCGTGAACCACCTGTGCGAGATGGGCTTCGAGGTGCTGACCGACGCTGGCTACCAGCCGGAGATCGCTTACTTCGAGGTGTTCCATGAGCTCAAGATGCTCGTTGACCTCGCTAACGAGGGCGGCCTGAACAAGGCTCGTTGGTCTTGCTCCGACACCGCTCAGTACGGCGACTTCACCTCCACCGTCATCAACGAGGAGACCCGCAAGCGCATGGAGTATCAGCTCAAGCGCATCCAGGACGGCTCCTTCGCCAAGGAATTCATGGACGACCAGGCCGCTGGCGCTCCGAAGTTCAAGCAGCTCCAGGAAGAGTACTCTCACCCGAAGCTCGAGACCGTTGGCCCGAAGCTCCGCGCGATGTTCTCCTGGAACCAGAACGCCAAGGATGCCGATGCCGATATGGCCGAGTCCTTCAACGGCAAGATCGCTCGTACCCAGGTTCAGTGAGCCTGTTCGGTAGGTTCGTGCCCCGCCGATCGCTGGATTATCAGTGAACGGCGGCCGAACCACCGATGAGATCTTCCACGCCGGACCGTGCGCTGCACGGTCCGGCTTTTGTTTATGCGCTGTGTTTATGTGCGGTGTTTGGGAACCGTGGTTGCGCGTGGGGTGCGCGCGCGTGGTGTGCGCGCGGGTTGGTGTGCGGTGCGCGTGGGGGTGTGCGTCGTGCGCAGAGCGGATGATGCGAAGAGCGCTGGGCGCGGGAAACGATGATTGGGCGAGGAGGACGTTTGAGATGGAATTGCACAACGTTGCATCGCACCGTGGCAATCTGAATAGGTATGGCATAGCATGGCAAGTGATAGACACAGTGTGGCGCTGTCGGACCGCATCGCTGTCTATGACGCCGATGCGATCGCAGTGCCTCCGATTGCGTCGCGCTGCGGCGGAGCCGCTGCTCGACGCAATGAATGCATACATATCTAGGGGTGCACATGGCATTGAAGAGAGTAGGAATCATCGGAGTCAACCACGTCGGGGCGCATGTCGCCAACGCTCTGCTGTATCAAAGCCTCGTGGACGAGCTGTATCTGTGTGACACGAACACCACGCTGTGCACAGCGCAGGTGAACGACCTCGTTGACGCGATGAGCTTTTATCCGCGCAGTGCGAAGGTGGTCGATTGCGCCGACCGCTACGAAGAGCTGGCAGGGTGCGATGTAATCGTGAACGCCGCCGGGCACGTGGCCGCCGCCGCCGGCAACCGTGACGGCGAGCTGCGCGTGACCACCGACGAGGCCAAGAAATTCGCCAAGCGCATCGTGGCCGCCGGGTTCGCGGGTGTGTTCGTGTCCATCTCGAATCCGAACGACGTCGTCACCGCCGAGATCCAGGGGCTCACGGGCTACGACCACGCCAAGGTCATCGGCTCGGGCACTACGCTTGACTCCGCGCGGCTGCGCCATGCACTTGCCTCGGCCACGGGCTTCGACCAGCGCTCCATCAACGCGTGGATGCTGGGCGAGCATGGATTCTCGGAATTCGCCTGCTGGTCCCACATCACCTTCGGCATCTTGACGCTGCCCGAAGTGGAGAAGCTCACAGGCGTCACGCTCGACCGCGGCACATTCGAGGAAGCCGCGGCGAAGGGCGGATTCGTGACGTATCGTGGCAAGCAGTGCACGGAATACTCCATTGCCAACTCCGCGACGGAAATCATCATGGCGGTGCTGTGCGACGCCCACATCATCACGCCCGTCTCGACGTACATTGACGGCGTGTATGGCGAAAGCGGGCTGTATGCGTCGCTGCCGTGTGAAATCGGCGCGAACGGCATCGAGAAGGTGCTCGTGCCGGAGCTCACCGACGACGAAATCGAGCGGTGGCACGCGACCTGCGCCCATATCAGCGCCAACATCGCACAGATCCGCTGCTGGTGATTCGCGGCTGCGTCGATGGCGCACGACGTCTCAACGGCGCGGTGTGCGTCTCACCGCAGCCAGCGCAAACCGCGACCAGCGGATACATGAAAACCCGCGGCGTGCTTCTCTCGCACACCGCGGGTTTTCCGTCTTACAGTACCAGGCCGGGGCGGTCGATGCCTTGGTTGAAGAATCGGTATTCGTGGTCCGACGAGATGAGCGCGGCCTCCATCATGGCGTCGTAGTTCGCCCGCGAACCCTGGCGCGCCAGGCGGTTGCAGATGGCGATCGCACCGGCGACCGAGGTGTTGAACGACGTATCGGAATACAGACCGATCCACGTGCCGAAGGGGTGGGTGGCGAGGTCGATGTGCATGTCGGCGGCGCGTTGCGCGATCTCCATGCCGATGGCGCCGTACAGCCAGAAGCACGGCAGCAGCACGGCGGCCAGCTCGGCGTAGTTGCCGTGGTCGGCCACGCGGTGCTCGTGCCCGATATAGGCGGCCGTGACGGTGCTCATGGGCTGGGCCTTAGGCGAATACCCATGGCTCCTGAACCACTCCGCGTGGAACGAGACCTCGGCTTCGACGCCCTCGGACGCGCACTGTGCGAAGAACACGCGGTCGTGCAGGGTGTCGGCGCGGGACGAGGCAAGGGCGAGAAGCGACGAATAGTCGGTGAGATAGAGGTCGTCCTGGTGCAGATAGAACGAGAAATCGTCGAGGTTCAGCGTGCCGTCGAGCAGGCGCTGGATGAATGGCATCGAACCGATCGTGCCGCGCAGGTCGCGGGTGCGCATCCAGTAGTCGTCCGAGAAGGTGCGGGACGTAGGCGGGGCCATCCACGTGAAGTCGATGGGGCCGTGGCCCTTGCCCACATGGAGTCCGTCGGCGGCGGCGATGGCGCCGGTCATCCAGTCCTTGGCGGCCTGGGCGGTCTCCTGCCATGAGGTGAATTGCGGGCGCAGCGCCGCGAGTGACGACGACAACGAGTCGCCGGTGCCGTGCACATTTACGGTGTTGACGCGGCGTCCGGTGAGCGTGACGACGGTCGAATCGGGGGCGGGAAATACCAACGCGTCATTGCATTCGGGAGCGGGGTGCGAGCCGGTGCCCGCCGTGGCGGCGTCTCTGTGCGACGCGGCATGGGAGCCGGCCGTCTCCGTTTCGTTCAGGGCGAACATGCCGGCTTTGGCGTAGACGATGACGCCGAGCTCGTCGGCCACCGAGCCGGCCATGGCCACGGCGTCGCTCCATGTGGTGGGCAGCGCGGAGGCGTGTGCCAGGGCGGCGAGTTCGGGCACGTTCGGCGTGATCACGTCGGCGTACGGCAGGATCGTGCGCAGCTCCTGCTCGGCGTCCGGGGTGAGAAGCGAATCGCCGGACTTTGCATACATCACCGGGTCGATGACGACCCACGGCTTGGGCAGGCCGCGGCGACGGTAGTCGGTGAGCAGCTCGTCCAGCCAATCCCTGACGCAATCCACGATGTCGGTGGTCCCCAGCATGCCGATCTTCATGGAATCGATCTGCCCGTCGTCGGCCACGGAATCCAGCTGCGCGCGCAGGAAGTCCGGTTCCATGTTCACGATGTCGGTCACGCCCTGGGTGTTCTGCGCGCACACGCAGGTCATGGCGGCGTATCCGAACACGCCATGCGCGGTGAATGCCTTCATGTCGGCCATGGTGCCGGCGCCGCCGATGGGGTCGGAGCCCTCGATCGAGAGCACTCGGGCACGGGTGGGCGCGCCATCCGTAGCCTCGGCGTGGTTCTGGTAGCCGAGCACTATCTGCGTGGCTTCGTCGAGCTTCGTCATACCGCTCGAAAAAGAAGGTGCCTGGCCGTTGTGCTGCGCGGAATCCGTCATAGTCTTGCCTCCGTTGGATGTGTGCCAGCGCGATGTGCATGCGATGCCGCTGGGCAATATCACGACTTTATCGCGCGGACGGGAATGGAGGAACGGTTCCGATGCAGAAAGTGCGGCGTCGGCAGGTCAGCGAATCATGCGCGGCGTCCTGGCGGGCAGATGCATCTGCCGTTGCAGGCACTGCTGTTCGGACGCATCGTCGCCGGGCGTGGCGTCGACGAGGTTCCAGGCGTGGTTGATGGGGCCGTGCCCAAGGCCCACGTTGAGCTCATCGGCGTGTTCGATGGCGCCGCTGATCCAGGTCTTGGCGCGGCGTGCGGCATACAGCCAGTCGTTGCATTGCGGGCGGAACGTGGACAGGGCGCTCGACAACGCGCAGCCGGTGCCGTGTGTGTTCTGCGTTTCGATGATGGATCCAGGCAGACGCGTGATGACGGGGTTGCGGCTGATGGCGCGCATGGTGTTGGCGTCGATGAAGGCGTCGGCGCGGCTCGTGCTGCCCGTCAGGTGCCCGGACTTGACGTAGATGCGCGTGTGCCCGCCGAACTTGTCGAGCAGCTTCGTGCCCTGTTCAAGGGCCTCTTCCCACGACTGGGCGACGGGTGCGTCCACCAGCGCGGCGAGCTCGGGCAGGTTGGGCGTCACGACGTCGATGAGTCCCGAGGTCAGCAGCTCGCGGAGCGCGCCCTCCGCCGATTCGTCGAGGAGCCGTGTGCCGGTGGTCGAAATCATCACGGGGTCGAGCACGGTCCACGGTCGTGTGAAGGTCGAGACGCTCGGCGTGAAACCGTGGTATTCGGCCTCGGGGCGCTGCGTCGAGGCCGCGGCGGGGGAGTGCGTGACACGCGCCATCGTGGCTTCGCCCATCGGGACTCCGGCTCCGCCCTTCGGGCGGCGCCACAGACCGCCGAGTTTGGTGAAATCGGTTGTCTCAAGCCATGCATGGACGGCGTCGATGACCTCGGCGGTGCCCATCATGCCAATCTTCACGGAGTCGATGGCCACGTCGTCGGACACGGCCTTCAGCTGCGCCGTCACGCAGTCGGCGCTCTGTGGCCAGATGCCGGCGACGCGCTGCGTGTTCTGCGCCACCACCGACGTGACGACGCCCATGCCGTATCCGCCGCATGCCGTGATGGATTTGATGTCTGCGTATATCCCCGCGCCGCCGGTCGGGTCGGTGCCCGCGATGGTCAGCACGCGCGGTTTCTGGATTGCCGACGATCCGCGCACCGGGGTTGCGATCGCCGTCGCCGCGGCTACGGGCCGCGACGAGACCACGATGGAGGGGGTGGCGTGTGCAGGGGTGAAGGAAGCGTCCCGGACCGCTGGGTCGGCCGATGGCGCTGACAGGGGGTTCGAATCCGGGCGGTGCGTCGTCGCTGCGGTGTCTGCATCGGACGAGGGCACCGCAGCGCTGGTGTGCGGCCCCGACGTCGTGTCGTCAAAAGTGAATCCGGATTCGAGAAGTGCCTGGCGCACCTCTTCTTCGGCTGTGCTCATGTGATTATCTCCGTGGCGTGCGCATGGCCCGTTCGCACCAGATGCAGGCGCTCTGAGCCGTCGCTGCGCCGTTGTGCGTTCGGTTTCCATTCGCTGCCCGAAGGGGCAGGCTGCCACAGGTTTCCCATCCCGTGGCGTTTCGAATGACGCGATCCATGAGGCCTCGCGCCGTTCGCGCTGTACCCCATGGTAAGTGAGGGCGTGGAGAAGCGCCATCCGGCTGTTCGTTAGATTCCGTGTGCCGGGCGCTCGCCGGCTGGCGCTGCGCGGCGGATTATAGGCCGCATCCAAATCAGAAAATCGTGAACAGATGAAGATGAATCTGTTAGATTTCTGGCTTTATTGTTGGGATTGTGAAGAATGGTTGTTAGTCTCAAGGGATAGCAAAAAGGCTTGTCCCACGTGGCGAATGGCATGCCACGTGAGCCACATACCTCATCCACAATCTTTTCGCAAAGGATGCTTGGAAAAGATTCGTTCGCCACGAAACCAAGGAAGGTTCCGGGGGCGAGGTCTTAACAGCATTCTAAGAAAAGGCAGAAAGAGCATGTATCGTGAAAGCTAGGCATAAGGCTCAGAGTCGGAAGCATCGTGGCTGCCTTGTAGCGTGCTGCGTGGCTTTCGCCATGCTTGTTTCATGCGCGAGTTTTGGGCTGCGCGGCGGCACGCCTTCCGCTTTCGCCACGGCGTCGGGGCCGACGACCGACAGCGCTGTCATTTCGGGCTCCCTGGCCACGTCTGTGACGACCGATGGTCTCACCACCGATGCCGGCAGCCACATCACCGATACTGGCGTCGCTACGTGGGTCGGCGGCGACATGTATGTGGGCAGCCCGAACGTCACCGACCTGGGCGGCGTCGGCACCGATTCCCAGACGTATGCGGCCGAGGCGGAAGGCCTGACAGTCATCAACGGAAGGCTCACGACCACCCAGATCAAGAATTCGTACAAATCCGCCGTGACGGGCGCAATGGGCAGCGCCATCACGGGCGGTTTCCGCTGGGGCGAGGCCGGCTATGGCTCCCAGCTGCGTCCGTCCACCGGCAGCTCGGTGCTCGTCGTCGGAGGCAACGATTTGTCCTCTGGCCAGACCACGGTGTCCGGGCGTTATCACCCCACCTTCATCCTCAACGGTTCCAACACCAAGTATTATGCCGATATCGGCCATATGACGAGTCCGTACACATCATATGGCGCGAGTTATCCCACCCTGACAGGGGTCATGCAGAGCGGATCGGGAACCACCGTCACATACGCGCAGGATACGAGCTACATCCGGTACGCGACGTCGTCCACCGAAAGCGACGACCCCACGGCGACGGTGCACATCTCGGGGAACACCGTGGATTATTCGTCGAGCAGCATGTCGTCGAAGGTCACCGGTGACGACGGACTCTCGCTTGCCATGTATAACCTCGCCAGCGGAACCGCCACCGGCACAGGCATATCCGAACAGGAGGCGTCCACGGGGTCGGCGACGCGCACGTATTGGGGCGACAAGTACAAGGCCGGCGAGATCACATATAAGAGCCAGACACTGAGTTTTTCCAATGGGACGTCCTCGGTCGTTGCCAACACCTATGTGAACAATGGCAGCAATAAAGCCGGACTGGTCAATGCGAACGGTGATGTGCTGACCGCAGGGGCACAATACATCAACGGTGAGAAGCTCATCGTCTTCGATGGCAGGCAAGCGGCCTCGGCCGACGGGTATCTCGTGTTCAACCTCGACGCGAGCATGCTCACCAACGTCTACGACAGCAAGCAGTACAGCGGCGTCGACTTCAGCTTCACGAACATCCCCGACGACACGAGCGTCATCGTCAATGTGATTGGCTCAGGCTCGATCGCCTTCAATTCCGGATGGCGTTTCTGGTGGAACGGCACCGATATCTCGGATCCCGAGGCCAGCGACTCCAACAAGAAGGCGTTTGCACGCGCCAGCGAGCACCTCATGTGGAACTTCGTGGGCGACCCCCGCAACACCAGCGCCACGACCAAGCTCACGATTTACGGCGGCGTCGCCGACGTCAACCATATGGCGACGTGCGATGATCCGGTCGCGAGCTTCCTCGGCAGCATCATGGTGAGGAACGGCAGCTTCGAATCCCATGTGAGCACGAACGGCCGTGTCTACGTCGGTGGCGATTTCGCGATGTACAACCCGGTGCCGGTCGTGTACGACGACAACACCACCTATCCCGTCCAGTTCGACGAGGGGGCCAGCGCCTCGGTGCTCAACATGGACCAGGAACGCCACAACTTCCCGTTCAATGTGTCGTCGTCGCTGGAATGGTACAAGCGCGATTCCTCAGGGACGACGGCCCTGGCGGGAAGCACCTGGCGCGTCTACCCGACCTATGCCGATGCCGTGTCCGGCACCAATGCCCTGGGCCAGGTCACCGATAACTACACCCCGGTGTCCGGCGCGACGGCCGAGGACGGCGTGGCACTGCTCGCCGACGCCGACACCACCTCCGGCGCTGTGAAGATCAGCGGCCTGACATCGGGGGCGGATTATTATTTGGTCGAAACCTCGGCGCCGGCGGGCTACGACACAAATATCACCAGCTCGGGCACCTCGGTCGTCTACTGGGTGCACACCGCCGCGATTGGTAGCACCACGGTGTCGTCCACCGTGACCAAGGGCGGCGACAGCTACACGTACACCGACCTGAGTAAGGACCCCTCGGACGTCTCGTACATCGGCGATCCGAGCGACGGTGTCTCCTGGACGAAGGTCGACAGCACAAACAGCTCACTATGGCTCCCCGGCTCCGAGTGGACCCTGACCGACGCGACGAAGCCGACCGAATACACCATCACGCCGAGCGACACCGTGACGATCGGCACCTCGAGCAACTGCGGCACGACTGCGCCAAACACCGCGGCAGGGCGCCACCAGCTCTACGCGTGCGTCACGTCGTCTGCTTCCGGCGCCACGGCGTATCCCGGGGTGCAATGGACCTTGCTCGACGCCAATGACGCCGACGTGACGATGACGGCCACCAACGCGGCCATCGACTCCGGCGGCACGCTCACGATCTTCAGCACCACCGCGAGCGGAAGCGACGCCGCGACCAAAGTCAAGGCGACCGCGTCCGGCGGTGCGGCGGCCGTGTACACCCTGTCGTCGGGTGAGGTGTCACAATCGTCCACGACCTACACCGACACGGGCGCGTTCTCGCTCTACGGCCTTGACCGCAGCCTCACGTACACGCTGGCCGAGAAAACCGCTCCGTCGGGATACAAGAAGACCGACACCCGGTACACCGTGGCGTACAACTCCACCTCGCATGCCTTCGTGCTGTCCGATTCGAGCGATTCGACATCCGCCAGCGTGAGCGCCATCCCCAACGACAAGCTCACCAGCACCATCGGCGCCGGCAAGATCGTGACCTCCGGGGACGGCACGATTCTCACGAGCACTCTGCTGTGGGGATTCACCAACACCCTGACCACCGCCGACACGGCGGCGACGGCGGATTCGACGTACACGCTTCAGCTCGTCAAACTCAACTGCACGAGCGACGGCGGCACGAAGTCCTGCAGCCCCTCCGCGGTGTCGTCGGACGACATCAGGGTGACCCCCGGCACGAACACCGGCATCTCCATGGCCGTGACCGGATCGGACGGCTCGACCCAGACGACCGTGCTGCGCTGCACGTCGGGCTGCACGGTAACCAGCGGCAATGCGGTCGTCGTGACCGTCCCGGCGGGTTCGCAGAGTGCTGAGTTCTCCACCTCCGTCGCCTCGGGCTACGGCTACGAGATCACCGGGCTTCCGGGGAGCTCGTGGACGCTCGATGCCGAGGAATCCGACACGACCGACTACCAGGGGCTCTATTGGGCTTCCGACACCTCTGCCGTCACCGAGCTTTCCACCAAGGATGGCGTCTCCGTTCCCGCGTTGGCCGATTCGACGCGCATCGGCGTCATCGACAACGAGCTCAAGGGCGCCCTGCCGTCCACCGGTAGGGCGGGCGGCTCCTGGGTGTTCCTCATCGCAGGCATGGGACTGGTTCTTGCCGGCTGTGCTTTCTTCATCCAGCCCGGAACCCGGAAAGGACGTGAGAGGCGATGAGTGCCATGGGCGACATCGATGTGACCAAGCCACCGGGCCATTGAAGCAGCTGTGGCGGCGCCGCGGTTCGCTCACAAAACAATAGCTGGATACACTGTTATAGGAGCCAATGCCTCGTCAGAGGTATGAGAGAGAAATAAGGAACAACAATGAAGAGTACACAATGGGTTACGAAGCTCCTTGCTTCGATTGCGGCCTTCGCCATCGCCCTCGGCATCGGTCTCGGTGCCATGGTCGGGACGGCGGCGGCAGACAACGCCACCGACAACACCCTGACCCTGACGGTGAATAACAATAACGGAGTGAGCAACCGTTACTTCCGCGTCTATCGCCTGCTGGGCATCAGCAGCGTCGATGACAGCGGCAACGTGACCCCCACCGAGAGGGATACGGACCACACCAAGGCCATCGAGGACGGCGTCAACACCGTGAAGGGCGCCGGCACCGCGACGGATTTCGCCAGTGCGTTCAAGGGACTCACGAGCATCGCCAGCAAGAGTGACGACGCCCGCAACTTCGGCAACGCCGCATACAAGTCGCTGGTGGACAATAGCGTGGGCCCGGATGCCGACTACACCGGAAAGGCGGCCACCGACATCACCGTCTCGGGCAACAACATCACGTTCAGCAACCTGCCCTACGGCTACTACCTGGTCGAGGAGTACGGCGGAAGCACCGCCGAAGGACTGGACCGCGGCTCCTTCGTCATGCTCGACACCATCGCCGCGGCCGATGGCTCCCAGGTGAACAAGACCATTGACGTCAAGTCCGAGAGCCCGAGCTCCAGCAAGGTCATCGACGGCGACGACGCCAAGGATCCGGTTTTCAACGAGGGCGACACCATCACCTATGACCTCACCTACACGATCCCTGCAAGCTTCGCGCAGGATTACAAGGACAAGGGCAGCAAGATGGAGTTTACCCTCCAGGATTGGCTGTCCGCCGGCCTTGACTTCATTGCGGTGAAATCAGTGAAGGTTGGTGACAACGACCTTACCAACAAGACCCCGACGACGAACGGCACCGCTCCGGCCAGCACAGACTACGGCATGACCTCTTCGCTGTTCACCGCTTCTGAGGCTGCTGGTAAGTACCTTGAGTGGGCTTTCGCCGCTAATTACGCAAGCGATGTGACCGCTGACACACTTGCCAACAACGTGATCCAGATTCCGACGTCCTACCTGTCGACCTCTGCAGCCACGACCGTGACCGTGCAGTACACCGCGAAGCTCAACAGCAATGCGATCATCGCAAGCACCGGTAATCCCAACAGCTACAACGTGAAGTACAGCCGCAACCCTGACAACAGCTCGGAGTATTCCTACACCCCTGTGGACACCCCGCGCGTCTACACGCTGCAGCTCAACGTCACCAAGGTCGATGCCACTAACACGAGCACGACGCTGACCGGCGCCCAGTTCTGCCTCAACACCACCGCTTCAAGCACCGGCTGCCTGGCTCTGACGGGTTCTGCAGGTTCGTATGTCTATGATTCGAGCGTCACCACGGACACTACGACCACGCTGGATACTGACACGAATGGCAAGCTGTCCATCACGGGCCTTGATGCAGGCACCTACTACCTCGTTGAGACCAAGGCTCCGAGCGGATACAAGCTTCCGGACGCGGCGGACGCCCCGACGTATGCCATCACTGAAGCTTCGACCCAGTTCACCGATTCCGATAACGATGGCATCTATCTGCCTGGTGGCGCAGCGAACACGGCCATCGCTTCGACGATCACGGCAACCTCTGGTAGCAGCAATGCCTATGTCGGCCAGGATTCCACCGGCCAGATTGTGAAGAACTATCAGCAGGGCTCCCTGCCGCTCACGGGCGGCGCCGGCATCGTCGTGTTCGTCATCGCCGGCCTTGCTGTGATCGGCGTGGGCATCGGCTTCATCGTGTCCCGCAGCCGCAAGGCTCGCCACTGACATCGGCGCACCGCCCCTGGAGACGGTGCGCTTCGTCCGGGCCGGGCTTTGCCTCGGCCCGCCATCTCTCTCTAGTGGTTCGCGCGAAACCGATATGCGAAGCGCCGCACGGCGCTTCGCAATCGCGTCTCGCCGTGGCCTGGCCGCGATACGGCAACCATACGGATGCCTACGCCGGCCCGGCCACGGTTTGCATCCATCGCTTCACGCGCTACGCAGCGACTGGAGGAAAAGAGGACCGAGATAATGAATTCCAAGACTTTTCTTCGCACGATAGCTGGACTGGTCATCTCTTGCACCACGGCAATCGGCATGGGGGCCGTTGCCATCTCCACTGCGTCGGCTGCGTCTGTGGACGGATACAGGGGCACCATCCACATCGCCGCGCAACAGGCCGAATCCCGTGTGTTCCGCGCCTACCGGCTCGTGAACTACCTCGACGTCGACAACGACGGCAATGTGACCCCGTCGTATCGCCAGGGTGCGTATGACGACGCGCTCATCGCCGGTGTCAACGCCACCGGCGCCAACGCGACGACCGCCGACGATGCGTTCACCGCTTTGACCAAGCTCGACAGCGACTACAACGACACAGAGAAGTCGTATGCACCGCAGAACGAGCTGTACACCTTCGGCAACACCGCCTATGGCACGCTCGAGGCCGACAACGTGACGCCTGATGCCACATTCGACTGCCACAAGGCCACCTCGACCACCGAGGCCTATTGCGAAGCCACGGGTCTGCCCTACGGCTACTACCTCATCGAAGAGGTGGCGTCGAGCCAAACCGAGAGCCTCGAAACCGGCACGCTGGCGCTGCTGGGCAGCCTCGGCGCTTCAACCGACGGCGCGGAGCTCGACCTCTATGCCAAGTCCGTCTCTCCCTCGTCGCACAAGTACATCACCGATGAATCCAAGCGCAAGCTTCCCTACTACAACCAGGGCGAGGGCATCGGCTACACGCTGGAATTCGCCATCCCCGCGAAGTACATCCAGGAATTCGTCACGAAGAAAACCGACTTCCACTTCATCATGCAGGATTGGCTGTCGGACGGCCTGTCGTATTCCTCGACGGATTCCATCACGCTGACCGAAGGCAACAAGAACGTGACCGTCGATGCATTCGACCCCGAATCCACGAAGGCCTCGGACGTCTCGGCCGGCTATGGCATGAAATCGTCGCTGTTCGACGAGAATGACACCGATGCCGCCGGCACCTACCTGCGGTGGACCTTCAAGACAAGCCAGACCGCTTCCGAGACGACCATCGATGCCTCCACTGCAACCGTCACGCTGCCGGTGAGCTCTTTCTCAACGGGCACCGACACCGTCGTGAGCATCACCTATACCGCGTATCTCAACGGATCGGCCGTGGTCGCGGGCACCGGCAACCCGAACTACTTCAACGTGCGCTACTCACGCAACCCCGATGCCGATGTGACGGCCAACCCGGGCGACAACCCCGATGACGACAGCTACACGCCTGTCGAAAGTCCGCGCGTCTACACGTTCAGCGTCGACCCCTACAAGGTCGACGGCTCCACACGCGACAGCTCCAGCGCCCTCGCCCTGGGCGGAGCCACGTTCTGCCTCGCCTCGGCCAATGAGTATTGCGGGGACGGCGCTACGGGCACGGCAATCGCAGTCACCCCGAGCCCGCAAGGCTCCGGCGACTATGAGGTTTCCATGGGCGCAGACACTTCCGACCCCGTCTACGAAATGCAGACGTCAGGCAGCGGCCATCTCAACATCGAAGGCGTGACGCCGGGCGATTACTATCTCTTCGAGGTCTCGGCGCCGCAGGGCTACCAGCGTGTCAAGGAACCCGCGCACTTCGTCGTCGTGGCCGGATCCGATTTCGCCTCGTCCAACGAGCTGCAGTACTATCCGATTTCCCAGACCGACCGCACCTTGTTCGCCCCCACCGTGCCCATCGACACGAGCCGCAGCGGCTTCCTGACCGGCGACAGCAGTGCCGCAGGCGACCATGAGGTGGGTGTGTGCGATGTCAACGGAGAAACGACTTTCTGCTTCTACAACTACAAGCGCAACAGCGTCGACGGTGTGCTGGCGGTGACCGGCGTGGCCGGGTTCATCGGCATCCTCGCCACCTTCGCGTTGGCCATCGGCGGCGTCGTCATCCTCATCGTGGGGCTGCGGAAGAGGCGCGGATGATCGAACCTGACGCCTCGGCGCCGACGAAAGAGGATTCCCCTGAGGATACTGCCGCGCCGAAACGCAAGGCACGCCACGCCCGGCGCATGGACCGCGGCATGCTCATCGGCATCGCCATCATCGTCATCGGCGCGTGCATCCTCTTCTATCCGCTGGTGATGCAGCTCATCAACCAGCATCAGGAGAACCAGGTCGTCGAAACATACAACGAGCAGGTCGATTCCCTGTCGAACGACGCCAAGCAGCAGATGCTCGAGGCAGCGCACGAATACAACGAGCGGCTCTATGAGACCGGTGTCACCGCATATCCCCTCGGCAGCACGAATTCCGATCTCGATCAGGAATACCAAGGCCAGCTCGGCTACGCAGGCATGATGGGCACGATTTCGATTCCCGCGATTTCGCTGAATCTGCCGATCTACCACGGCACGACCGATGCCGCGCTCGAAGCGGGCGCGGGGCATCTCTACGGTACGTCGCTGCCGGTGGGCGGCGCGAACACCCATGCCGTGATCGCGGCGCACCGTGGCATCCCCACGGCGTTGATGTTCACGCGCCTCGGCGAGGTGAAGATCGGCGACACGTTCTACATCACCGTGCTCGGCGAACGGCTGGCCTATCGCGTCGACCAGATCAAGGTGGTGGAGCCCGACGACACGAGTCTGTTCACCATCGAACCAGGCAAGGATTACGTGAGCCTGCTGACATGCACGCCGTACGGCCAGAACACCCAGCGTCTCGTGGTGCGGGGGGTGCGCATTCCCGATTCGGAGGTCCCCGCGACGCTCGACCCGGATGTGGGCCTGTATCCCGTGGGATATTTCGCGGTGCTGTCGCTGATCGTGGTGGCATGCGTCATCGCGGCCGTGAAGATCCGCAACAAGCGCAAGGTGGCGCGGCGCAAGCACTGATGCTTGGCTGATGGGCGCCGGGCGCCAGGTGTTTGGGGCGCCGGGCGCCCAGCGCCGGGCTGGGGATGCCAACACCAGACGGTGGGCGTCGTGACGCCTGGGCGCCGGTCGGACGTTGACGGACGTGCGCCAACGCGGCGCGGCGCCGGTCAGGCGCGCGCGCTGAGCCACGCGGAGCGCAGCTGGCGCGTCGCCTCGGTCACGTCGGCGGAACGACAGATATACGAAATCACGCACAGGCCGTCGCCATGGCCGTGGGCAACGGCACGCGCATCGTCGGGCGTCACGCCGCCGATGGCGCAGTTGGGCAGAGGTTGTGCGGCCTGCACGACGGCAGCGAAGCGTTCGGTTCCCAAGCCGTCGGGCGCATCGGACTTCGAGACGGTGTCGTGCAGCGGTCCGATGCCCACGTAATCGATGATGTCGGCAAGCGGCGCGGCCGCGGCGGCTTCCTCCACGGTGCCAGTGGACAGCCCGATCACGGCGTCGTCACCGAGCAAAGCGCGCACATGGCGCACGGGAAGGTCGCTCTGGCCCACGTGCACACCATCGACGGGCAGCCCTTCGGCGCGTGCCGCCCATGCGACGTCCACGCGGTCGTCGATGACGAAATACGGGCGGTCGATGCCGGGCTCGCCATAGGGCAGAAGCGAACTGATGCGGCGGGCGAGCGACAGCACCTCGCCGGCGTCCGCGGGCTTGGCGCGCAGCTGCAGGAACGTCACGCCGCCGTCGAGCGCCGCGCGCACGGTGTCGAGCACGGTGCGCCCTTGCGGTTCCACATCTTGCGGGCCGAGCACCAGATAGGTCGACAGCGCCGCGCGGATGCGCTCCCTGTCTCGGATGTCGGTGGCGGCTCTGCTGGATGAGACCTTCATGTTTTCTCCTTCGTTCGATGGCTGTACCACGGGGCGCGGCTCCGGCCATGCATCTACTTGCAGATTAGACGATGGTGCAGAGCGGAGCGGCGGTATCGGGCAAGCGGGGGCAGTGGGTTTGGCAGCGCGTGGCTTGGCGGAGACGGCCTTGACGGGGCAGGGCGGCTACCGTTGCCTTCGGCGGCCAGGCGTCGGGCGAGACCATCGGGGGAGAGGGCCGACCGGTTTTAAGCAGGTATTAAGATCTGAGTGGTGCAGGCATCCCAAGGCGGCGGCCCCGTCGGCGGCTTGCGACGCGATGTCGTGCGATGGTCTCAAGGAGGACGCAGTGGCAGAAAAATCAGTGCAATCCGCCCATGATGACGGTGTTTCCACGGACGGCGGCAAGGCCCCCGCACAGAAGCCTGCAGACCGCATCATCGATGTGAGCGGGGCGGCCATCGTGAGGGAAGGCTTAGTGCTGTGCGCCCGTCGTGCCATGACCAAACAGCTGGGCGGCAAGTGGGAGTTCCCCGGCGGCAAGCTGGAACGCGGGGAAACGCACGAGCAGGCGCTGGTGCGCGAAATCCATGAAGAGCTTGGCTGCGCCATCCGCGTGGGCCGCGAGGTGTGCACGACCGACAACACGTATGAATTCGGCACCGTGCGGCTGGTCACGTTTCTGTGCGAGCTCGAGCCGGGTGAGGAGCCCCATTGTCTGGAGCACATGGAACTGCGGTGGGTCGCTCCCGTCGACATGCCATCGCTTGACTGGGCGCCGGCCGATCGGGACGCGGTGGCCGCGATTGTGTCGCAGAAGGCGGCACTCTAGCGGGCGGGGCGTCGCGCGGCATGGGCGACATCGCCACACAGCAGTGCATCGTCATGCGGCGTTACGCAGCGTCGCACAGTGCGGGCGTCACGCGGCATGGGAAACGAAGCCATGCTTCGCGGAAGCAACGGACTGCCGCTTCCGTCACATGCACAGTCCGAGGAACCAGCTTCGCACCGATTCGAACAGCCACGGATTGACGAAGGCCACCGGATCAAAACGTCCGGTGGCGAAAAGGCCTCCGAAGGTGATCACCAGACTGAAAAGCACACAGCCGGCCAGAACGAGTGCGAAGACCTCGGCCGTGGGGTCACTGTCGGCATCTGCCGTGACGGGCTGCGTCGTCACGGATGCGGTCGCCTGCGCGGCCTGCGAGGATGCGGGATCGGCGGTCTGTGTGGCCTGCGCGGGCTGCGTTGTCACGGATGCGGTCGCCTGCGCGGATGCCGAACCGGCGGTCTGCGTGGCTTTTGCCGTCTGGACGGTTACGTCGGAATGCCTGCGGCGGGCCTGGAACACGCCCTCCAGACTTGCGGCGACGGCGATGGCGGCCAAGGCGAGCAGATGCCCGCAATCGCCGTAATAGCGATTGTTGACGCCGCAAATGATGACATCGATGATGCACACGGCCAGGCCCAGGGCAAGCGACAGGCAGGTGAAGCCCCAGACGCGGTGTGACCTGAGCTGTTTGCGCACGATCCAGAACATCAATCCCAGCATCAGGAACGGCACGATGGCGAACAGGCCGCCGAGCGAGGGTTCGTTGGGCAGCGGCAGCGTGTTGTCGGTCACCGAGAAGAACGGGAACGAGCCGCTGATCGACACCGGTTGGAAGAGCTGCAGGAACAGCGCCTGGATCAGCAGGTAGCGCGACGGCCGCACCTGCGTCATGTCGTATGCCGTGAGGTTGTAATTCGAACCAAAATCGAGCGGGGAGCCGAAACGCACGGCGTTGTACCACAGGAGCGGGGCCACGACGGCCGCCATGGCGACGAACACGGCCGCGGTCAGGCGCCAGCTGCTGCGCGAAAACAGCTGGCGGGAATGCCTGATCTCGTCCCAGAACATCGGAAACAGCAGCACGACCGCAACGGCGAACTGCGGCCGGCATCCCACGGTCATCGCCAGCAGGGCGGCTCCCAGCACCATGCGCCAGGCGGATAGCTTGGTCTGGCCGGGAACGCGCGCGTCGGCATCGCCGGGGTCGGCCGCCCATGCGCCGTCGGAGACGCGTCGGCGAGCCGAGATCCAGAAATACAGGCCGGTCGCGAGACATGCATCGGCGGCGACCGTGGGGATGCCATAGAACGACGGCGAATACAGGTAATAGATGACGCTGTTCGCCACGAGGAACGTCAATGTGCACAGCCACGCCATGGCCTGCGAGACCTGGGGGAAGTACCTGCGCAGGAACTTCATCACGGCGAGCGTGCCGAAAACCGTGAACACGATGGCGGTGGCCAGCGTCGCCGCCCACGAGGGCAGCCAGCGCCCCGTGATGGCTTCGAAGGGCGCGAACATCAGCACCGCGGGCAGGACGCCGAAGTAGCAGTAGTAATGGCCGTCGAAATACGCGTGGTCCCAGAAATACTGCGCGCCGGTCATGTCCGCCATGTCCAGGCGGTCGGAGTAGTCGTAGGGGTTGTCGAGCGCCAGCAGCGTGTTGTCGACCGGAAGGTCGAGCCATGTGTGCCCCTGGAGCAGGGCATGGCCCAGATACTGGTACTGGTAGGCGTCGCGCCAATGCGAAAACATGCTGATGTATTCGAAACCCACGGGCTGGCTTGCCTTGCGCACCAGCGTGGTCACACCGTAGAGCACGAGGCAATGGGCGACGATGAACGCCCCCGTGGCCACTTTGTGCGAGACCGTGGTGATGTCAAGCCGGCGGCGCCACAGCATGGATCCGGGGCGGAATGCGATGAGGAACAGCGCGACCGCTATTTCGATGATGAAACGAGAGGCGTGGAACGACAGCGGCACCGTGGGGTTCAGCTCGATGGATTCGAGCGTCACCGTGGCGTTGGTGTCTTCGGTCTCGTAGCTGATGCGCAGCCACGTGGAGGCGCGTTCCTCGGAGACGTTGGGCACGAGGACGTATTGCGTTTCGTCGACCGATGTGTATCGCAGGGAACGGTCGGCGTCGTACCACACGTCGAGGTTGATCTCTTCCCAATCGAAGGAATCGGTGTCTGCATCGGTTCCTGTATCGGTGCCTGCATCGGTGCCTGCGGATTCCGTGGCTTCGTCGGTGGAGGTGTAGAGGGTGGCGGTCGATACGTAGCCCTCTTGCGCGACGAGGCGGATACTCCGCAGCGTCGCTGGGGCGTCCGAGCCGGCGGCATGGACGGGGATGTCGATGGTGGCCGTTTCGGGATCGGTGACCGTGAATGTATGGTCGTCCGTCTGTTCGAGGCCGTCGCCGATGACCGGCGTGCCGGATTCCACGGCCGGCAGGTCGGTGGTGCGCCAATGGGCTGCATTGAACACGCCGATTTCGAGGCCTGCGATGATCGCGAGGGCGATGATGCACAGGACGGCGACGTGCAAGTGGTGTTTCATGGCTCTCCTTCGTGCATCGTGGGGATTGGCAGGTGCGTCTGCGCAAGCCTGCCTGGGCCTTCGTGGCGCCGATACGGCGTTGCCGTCTATGGCGGAATCCCGATAACAAAAAAGCCAGGGGCTTGGGAGCTCCTGGCTGTGTGGCGGAGGATACGAGATTTGAACTCGTGAGGGCTTGCACCCAACACGCTTTCCAAGCGTGCGCCATAGACCACTAGGCGAATCCTCCAGTGCGTTACGGGATACCCGCAGGCAACTTGATTAAAATACCGCAATTCTTTGGGAAATGCAATTCATACATGTGAACGCGTGTCGCAAATGCAGAACCGGTGTACCATGCCGTTTCTCACCGGCGCCTGCCATTGTTGCGTACAATCTGTATTATTTCTCCCAGAAAGCGGAAGGAATGTCTCGTGACTGAATCTGACCAGAAAGCTGTGACCGTGGTGTCGAATCCCCAAGCCCGTGTGGCGGTGCTCGTTCCCTGCTACAACGAAGAGGTGACCATCGGCAAGGTCGTGCGCGACTTCCGCCGCGTGCTGCCCCAGGCCACGGTGTATGTCTTCGACAACAATTCCACCGACCGCACGGCCCAGATCGCAACCGCGGAGGGGGCGGTCGTCGTCAAGGAGCCCCGCCAGGGCAAGGGCCACGTGGTGCGCGCGATGTTCAACCAGGTGGATGCGGATGTCTACGTGATGGTGGACGGCGACGACACGTATCCCGCCGAAGCCGCCGTCGGAATGGTGAACAAGATCCTCGAGGGCTACGACATGGTGGTGGGCGACCGTCTGAGCTCCACGTACTTCCAAGAGAACAAGCGTCCCTTCCACAACACCGGCAACCGCATGGTGCGGGCGTTCATCAACTGGTTCTTCAGCGCCAACATCCATGACATCATGACGGGCTACAGGGCGTTCTCGTATTCGTTCGCGAAGACCTACCCCTGCCTGTCGCGCGGTTTCGAAATCGAGACCGAGATGACGATCTACGCGCTCGACAAAGATGTGCGGATCTACGAGACTCCCATCCAATATCGCGATAGGCCGGAGGGCTCGGAGTCCAAGCTCAATACGGTCGGCGATGGCGTGAAGGTGCTCGGCACGATTTTCTCCATGATCCGCCAATACAAGCCGATGCCGTTCTTCAACGTGCTGGGGATTATCTTTGCGGTCGTCGGCGTCATTCTGCTGATCCCCGTGTTCTCGACGTACACTCAGACGGGGCTCGTGCCGCGGTTCCCCACGCTGTTCGTCGCCATGATCCTTATCCTGCTCGCATGCCTGATGTTCATCGCAGGCGTCATCCTAGACACGCAGGCGCGCCAGAACCGTCGTGACTATGTCGTGAACGAAAACCGCTTCGCGCATTGTCCACATGACTAATCGTCCGGGAACGCTATCGGCGATTCTTGCCGTCCAATGTCACCTTTTTCACCTGCCGGGGTATAATCCGCTAATCCGCGCTATACTTGGCTAGAAACGGTCATATTCGCCATTCTCATTGTCTGGATGGTGGCGCCTCGTGGGCGAGGAGGTAAGGTTACGATGTTTGGCAGGGCAGCTACGGGACGTCATACTGCGGCATACGTTGCAGCCAAGGGAGGCACCGCTGCCTCCGATTGCGCCGGCCATGCCATTCACACCATGCCCACGGATGGCGTTGCGCCGCGACATGCCGCGACGTCTCTCCCCGCCGCCGGATTGCCCACGAAGTCAGTGTTCACGACGGCCACCATCAACTCGGCGATGACCAAGCGGTTCGCCATCGCGGTCATGGCAAGCCTGTGCGTGACCGGTTTGGTGGCGACCGCCACGCAGCCGCGCATGGGTAACGTCTATCATCCCGAGATCAGCGAGTTGGCGCTGTCGCCGTCCGGCGACGTGACCGGCGTTTCGGATTCCGAATCGGGGGTGACCGATGATGAGAGCAGCCAGGAGCTCCCGACGACCATCAACGACGACCTGTCGGACGACGACCTCGTGGTGGCAAGCGACAAAGTCCTCAAGTCCGACGGTACGCTCGTCGATGCGGAAACCGGCGAAGAAATCACCGATCCGGCAATCGTGGGCACCGAAACGGAACCGCCTGACCCACTCGCCAAGACGGACGGCGAGTCCTTCATCCCGGTGACGGTGGGGGATGCGCGCGAAATCACCGAGGAGCCGGGTGATTCCTCGACCATGCAGGATTCCGTTGATTCCGTTACGTCGGATGGCGCGACGACCTCCGATGCCGTGACGGCGACGAATGCCTCCGACACGGTGGCGACGGATGCCGATGGCTCCGCCACCTCGCCGCTGGAGAGCCTGGCAGCCGGGTCGGCCGAGGACGGCAGTGCGACCTTGGCGCAGGCGGTCACGCAAAACAGTTCCTATGGCGCGTACTGGGGCACGTATAACGGCATGCCCGCCATGTTCAATAGAAATGGCACGGTGGCTATCCAAAATGCCGCCTTTGTCATTGATGTCTCGGAGCACCAAAAAACCATCGACTGGGCGAAGGCCAAGGCCGCCGGAGTACAGGGCGCCATTATCCGTCTCGGTTATGGGGCGGATGACAATCTGGATAAGCGGGCTGCCTACAACATTCAGCAGTGCAAGAGACTGAACATCCCCTTCGGCATCTACTGGTATTCCTATTCTGATACGCCGGCCAGGGCCACGGCCGAAGCCAATTCTTTCATCAGGCTGATGCAAAGGGTGGGGCTCAAAGCCTCGGACCTGACATATCCCATCTACTATGATCTTGAAAAGTTCGTATGGACCGGCCACCCGGCTCCCAGCTCGCCGAGCGTCTACAACGGCATCGTGTCGAACTTCCTGACCACGCTGTCGAACGCGGGATACAAAAACACGGCGGTGTATTCCTACACGAGCTATCTCAACACCGCTCTCAACAGCACGTACATCCACCAGCATGTCGGATGGGTCGCGCAGTATAGCGCCAAGCTGCAGTATTCCGCATGGACCCTGCCCCAGCGCGGCTGGCAGTATTCCAGCACTGGCAGCATCAATGGCATCAGCGGCCACGTGGACCTGAACGCCATGACGGATCCGACGATATCGAATCTCTATGCCATGACGAACGTCACCATCCCCAATGGCACGTATTACATCAACTCCCTGAGCAACGATGCGTATGCCCTGGATATCGTCGGTGCGCAGACGAGCTCGGGAGTGGCTGCGCGCCTGTGGTCTGCGAACAGCACCGGGGCCCAGAAGTTCACGTTCACACGCCAGGGCGACGGAACCTACCGGATCGACAACGCCAATTCCGGTCTGTGCCTCGAAGTTGTCAACGGGGTGGCCAAGAATGGCGCCAGGATCCAACAGAACACGTGGAGCGGGGCGTCGAGCCAGAAGTGGTATGTGCGCAGCGACGGCAAGGGCGGTTTCCTGATCCAGTCCGCGCTGGGCAACTGGGCTCTCGATCTTGCAGGCAATCAGACGGCGAACAACGGCACGATTCAGTTGTTCACTCCGAACGGCACCAAGGCGCAGCGCTGGGAGATCGCGTCGGCCGATGTCTCCGTCCCCACCGGTACCCCGGTGAAGATCGCATCGTCGATTGATTCCGGCAAAGTCCTGACCGTTTCCGGCAGCTCGACCGCGAATGGCGCGAAGGTCCAGCTCAATGACTGGTCGGACTCTTCGTCGCAGCTGTATGAATTCACCAAGAAGCAGAATGGCGTGTATTCCGCCAAGGTGGTTTCGTCGGGCAAGGTGCTCGATGTGCCGGCGAACGCAACCGCCAACGACACCCAGATTCAGCAATATGCCTCGAATGGCACTGCCGCTCAGCATTGGTATTTCTTTAATGAAGGCTCCGGCAAAGTCTCCATCGTGGGTGCCGGATCCGGCAAGGTGCTTGACGTGCCAGCTGCTTCGGCGAAAAACGGTACATCGGTGAACATCTATGCCACCAACGGGACCGCGGCACAGAAATGGAGCATCGAGCAAGCCTCGGTGCGCACAACAGTGCCAGTCGGAACGTACTACATCCGGTCGGCCCGCAACCTTTCCTATGTCCTCGATGTCACGGGCGGTTCCAACAAGGATTCGGCGAACGTCCAGCTGTATTCCAGCAACAGGACCGGAGCGCAACAGTGGAAGGTCTCCGTGGATTCCGACGGCTATGTCACTTTCACGAATGTGAGGTCGGGGAAGGTGCTGGATCTGTGTTCCGCCAAGGCTGTCAATGGCGGCAACCTTCAGCAATACAGGTCGAACGGCACCAAGGCCCAGAAGTGGAAGCTCGTTTCCAACGGCGATGGCTCATTCGTCATACAGTCCGCAGTGAACCCCAGCTACGTCATCGATCTGGACGGCGACGTGACGAAGAACGGCTCGAATCTCCAGGTGTACAGGAGCAACGGCACGAAGGCCCAGAGCTGGTATTTCTCCGCAGTGTGAGCCCCACCGGCGTCTGGCGCGTGCATGCGCCAGACGCCGGGCCTGTTTGGGGATGTCCCCGGGAACGCACCTGGGAATGTGAAGGGATGAAACGGTCCGTGCGGCCGTGTGATTATGCTTTCTATGGAATCCGGTGACTGACGCAGGAAAAGGAGTGCGACGTATGAAGATTGCGGTTGCGGGGACCGGTTATGTTGGACTTTCCGTGGCGTTGCTGCTGTCGCAGCACAACGACGTCAAGGCGCTTGACATCGTGCCGCGGAAGGTGGAGCTGCTGAACCAGCATACGAGCCCCATCAAGGACCGTGAGATTGAAGACTTCCTCGCCAGGGACGCCGACGGCAGCCGCCCGCTGAGCTTCACCGCCACGGTGGACGCCGCCGAGGCTTATTCCGATGCCGACTATGCCATCGTCGCCACCCCGACGAACTACGACTCCGAGCGCAACTACTTCGACACGTCGTCCGTCGAGGCCGCTATCGAAGCCATCCGTGCGGTCAACGCAACGGCATGGATCGTCATCAAGTCCACGATTCCGGTGGGCTACACCGTCGGCATCCGCAAGCACTACAACGACGATCACATCATCTTCAGCCCGGAATTCCTGCGCGAAGGCCATGCCCTGTACGACAACCTGCATCCTTCCCGCATCGTGGTGGGCGCTCCCGACGACGACCCGCAGTCCCTCGAAGCCGCCCATGTCTTCGCCAGCCTGCTTGCCGAAGGCGCCGCGGAAGGCGAATCCGAACGCGTCAACGAGAACGGCACCACCGGAATCCCCCAGCTCGTCGTGGGGCCCACCGAGGCGGAGGCCATCAAGCTGTTCGCCAACACCTATCTGGCGCTGCGCGTCGCGTATTTCAACGAGCTCGACACCTATGCCGAGTCCCGCGGCCTCAGCACGCAGCAGATCATCAAGGGCGTGTGCCTCGACCCGCGCATCCGCGACAACTACAACAATCCGTCGTTCGGATACGGCGGCTACTGCCTGCCCAAGGACACCAAGCAGCTGCTTGCCAACTACCAGGACGTGCCCCAGAACCTCATCGGCGCCATCGTGGATTCGAACCGCACGCGCAAGGATTTCATCGCCAGCGAAATCGAGCAGAAGATCGCCGGCATCGACGACCCCGTGGTGGGCGTGTACCGTCTGACCATGAAGTCCGGTTCCGACAACTTCCGCCAGTCCTCGATCCAGGGCGTCATGAAGCGGATCAAGGCCCGCGGAATCACCGTCATCGTCTACGAGCCCACGCTCAAGGAGCCTGAGTTCTTCCACTCCGAGGTCACGCACGACCTCGCCGATTTCAAAAAGCGCTGCAACCTGATCGTCGCCAACCGCTGGAACGACGAGCTGTCCGACGTGAGCGACAAGGTCTACACCCGCGACCTGTTCCGCCGCGACTGATTCTGCCCCGAGCGGTGCGCCCGCTGTCTCTGGGGCAACGCCGATGGCCGGCCTGGGCACGGGGCTCGGCGCCGATGGCTGGTCCGGGGCGGCGCATCCACCGTGCCGTCACCGCATCCTCGGTCGGGCGACCATGCCCGGCCGTGCGCGCCCGTGTACTGTCTTCCATGCCGGCCGCCCTGAGAAGGATTCGGCGTACAGTGTTTCACGGCGGATTCCCCGCCAGCCTTATCGCCTGTCGCGTCAATCGCGGAGAAGTTGGAATCTGAGACATGAAAAAAGGCCTTGCGCTCAATCTCGTCAGCAACATCCTCTTTTTCGTCACTGGATTCGTCATCCACTACTTCATGGGCAACACCCTGCCCGCGGCGGAATACGGCATCGTCGGCACCATCATGACGGTGCTCGACCTCGAATACCTGTTTTTGTCGAACGGCGCGCGCCAGGCGCTGTCGAAAGAGATCTCGCTCCACCGGCACAACACGCTGAGCGTTATCGGCATGACCACGCTGTTCCAGCTGGTGATCATCGCGGTGTTCTTCTGCCTCGATTTCTTCGGATCGCCGTGGCTGAGCTCCGTGCTCAACGACCTGTCGCTCGATTTCTATCTCAAGGTGGCGGCGTTCCTCATCATCGCCAACGGGCTCAACGTCATCCTGCTCGGCATCAACGACGGTCTGCACCACTTCGTGCAGGGCGCCATCATCAACACCGTCTATCCGATTGCGAAGCTGCTGACGATCCCGTTCGTCATGTTCATCTTCACCGACCGCCCGGTGCTCGGTCTGGAAGTCGCCTACATCTCGGCCAACCTCATCTCGATCCTGCTCGGCCTCATCATGCTCGTGCCCTACCGCGGCGAGCTGCGCGAACGCAATGCGGGCGGCGCATGGTCCTTCGGCGCCGCCGCGAAGAACACCCTGAGCTTCTCGTTCTTCTTCATCATGGTGTCGCTGGTGCTCAGCGTCGACACCCTCGTGGTCAAGGCCGTCGTGGAGCCCGCTGAGATGGCCGGCTATTACACGGGAGCCGTGAACTTCGGCAAGATCCCGTATTATCTGTGCAACGCGTTCTGCACCATGATCCTGCCGCTCGTCGCCAGGCTCGTGGGCAAGGGGGAGCGCGGCAAGGCCATGGCGCAGGTCCATGACTTCATGATGCTCATCGTGGCGTTCGTACTGCCCATCGCGGTGGTGCTGTCGTCCACCAGCTCCGTGCTGCTCGTCTCGTTCTATTCAAGCGACTACGCCGTGGCCGCGGATGCGCTGAGCTGCCTGGCCATGTCCAGCTTCTTCATGGGCCTTACCGTGTTCTTCAACATGGCGCTCACCTCGTTCGCGGCGTCCAACAGGTTCTCCGACATCCTGTCGATCGCATCGCTCGTCATCGACATCCCGGTGTTCATCGTCTCGGCCCGCCACGGCGGCATCACCGCCATCGCCGTGACGAGCATGGCGTGCACCGCCGTGGCCATGGTGCTCTCGCTTGTCGCGCTATGGCGCGCGGCGGGCAGCCCGTTCACACGCAAGGCTGGGTACGCGCTCGCGGCGAACATGGCGCTGTGGGTGGTCATGCGCTTCGTGGCGCGCGCGATGACCGCGGCCAGTGTGACGAACCTGCTGCTCGTCATCTGCGTTTATGGTATGGCGTATCTTGTATTCGTCGGCGTTCTCATGGCGTGCCACGTGGCGCCGTCGCCTAAGGAATTGCAGAAATCACGCGTGGAGACGCCATCGGAATCGTGACACTCTACCGAGGCGTCTGCATCATTGTGTTGTGATGGCATGGAGATAAGGGAGTGGATATAAGCAATGGCAG
The DNA here is from genome assembly GCA_002353815.1 of Bifidobacteriaceae bacterium UBA2724. Lineage (GTDB taxonomy): Bacteria > Actinomycetota > Actinomycetes > Actinomycetales > Bifidobacteriaceae > Pseudoscardovia. The sequence continues at coordinate 227,588 of DEKK01000016.1, forward strand.
TTTCTGACGTGACCGTTTTCCACGCGAATTCCGATAGTGCGCCGGCAGGCGGTTCCGGGAATGCCTCCGTTTCGTCCGGTGCGCGCGACGGCGCCCCGCGCTTCAGCCGCGGTTTTGTGACACGGCTTTGTGATTGATGTGCTGCTGGCGGCGGTGATTTCCCTTGTGGTGGCGAAGCTGGGCAATAGGTACAATGCCAGCGTCTCGGATGACTTCGTGCCCACCCGCGCCATGACCGTCCTGCGATTCGTCGTGTTCTATCCCATCGCCTTCCTGGTGACCTCATGGGTGACGCTGGGCTGGAACCGCGTCAACGCATGGCTGCATCGCTGGCGTTGGGCGATAGGTGCCGTCACGGTGGCCTGGTGCACCTTGCTCAATCTCAATGGTTCCTCGGTCGGCAGCTGGTTCGTGTACACCTTCGTGCAGGACAAGCCGTACATGGGCAATGTGCTGTTCGGTGCCCCGCGCCTTGAACGTACCGACGAATCGATGGACAATACTCCTTTCGCCTTCTCACAGGAATACTCTGGGTATTCGCTGCACAACAACCTGCTGGGCAGCATCGATTCCACCAACATGTTCCTTGTCAAGGATTCCCCCGACATTCTCGGTGGGCGAGATCTTCCACCCGTTCCATTGGGGATACCTGCTGTTCGGATCGGAACGGGGTCTCGCGTTCTACTGGACCGCCCGCCTCGTCGTGCTGTTCCTTGTCGCCTATGAGTTCTTCCGTGCCATCATCCGTCCCCGGGGCGCGCGCACTACGTCGGGGGAACATCGCGGCCTTGCGGTGATCGGCTCTGCTCTGGTTACCTTCTCGCCGATTGTGCAATGGTGGTACGTGGTCAACAACATCGTCGAACTCCTCATTGTGCTGTTCGCCGCGCCGCTTCTGTTCGACCGTTATCTGTCATCGCACTCCACCGCTGGGCGTCTGGGATACGCCCTGGCGATCGCCGAATGCGCGGGCATGTTTGTCTGGGCTTTGTATCCCGCCCTCCAGGTGCCGTGCGCGTACCTGATGCTCGTCCTGCTCGTCTGGGTACTGACGCAGCATTGGGGCGGCATCCGCATGACGGTGCGCGACTGGCTCGTGGCCGCCGGCGTGTGCGTGGTGTTCGCCTGTTTCATGGCGGTTGCGCTGTACCAGTCGCGTGACGCAATCGTGGCCATCATGCACACCACGTATCCGGGGCACCGCCGGAGCCTCGGAGGGAATTGCCCTTGGGCAATGTTGATGGATGGCGCTGCCACTGCGGCGCTGATATCTAATACCGATTTGTCGATTGTGAATCCCGAGATGGCCGCCGTGCTCGATTTCCTGCCGCTGGTCCTCATCACGGCGATCGCCGGTATGGTCCATGCCAAGCGCCATGGCAAGAAGATCGATGGGCTCACGGTGGCGCTGATGGTCGCCAACCTCTTCGGCTACTGGTACATGATTATCGGCTTCCCGAAGTGGCTGGCCACGGCCTCGATGCTGTCGTATTCGCTGACCCGTCGCGTGCTGGTCTTCGTGGGTATCGCGAACATCGTCATTCTCATCAGGAACATCGCCTTGAAGGAATGGAAACTGCCCACGGGAGCGTCCGCTGTGTGCACGGTCGTCGGAGGCGTCGTGTTCGGCGTGGCCAGCTCCATGGCTCTCCGGAGCTGCATCGAAGCCCGGTATACCACGCCGGATGACGGCCTCATAGTCCTCGCATGCGTGCTTTCGATCGTACAATACATCGCGATGACATGGCTGTGCCTTGCAACAACGGGCACGTGCGCGCAGGATGAGCAATCCGTCGACGGCGAGCCTGTTTCCCGGGCTGCAGATCCTGCCGTTTCCGCTGTCGTGACGGCGCCTGCGCGGCGCCGTGTGCCTTCGGCCGTGACGGCCCTCGCGATGCTGTGCGTCGTCACGGTGGCAGGTGTCACGGGCATGGGTGTCAATCCTGTCGAGGTCGGTGCCTACGGTCTCACGGACCTGCCCATCGTTACGGTGGCCAAAGGCGTCTATCTGCAGAATCCTCAGCCTTTCGTCACCATCAGCGACGATCACATCTGGGCCTCTGACATCGCCACGGCATTGGCGGGGAACGGAATCCCCACGCTGAACACCAATCAGATCGAGCCCCACATGACTTTGTGGAACAGCCTCGATCCCGAGCATGTCCAAGAGGATGTCTGGAACCGCCAGGCGGCCATTCTCGTGAATGTCGTGTCTGAGCAGAAAGAGCCGCAGGATGCCATCACGTTGGTGTCCATGCGTGAGGTGGGCGTCGACCTCACCGCAAAGCAGCTGCATGACCTGGGCGTGGGCTACGCCGTGAGCTATGACGATTTGTCTCAGTGTCCGGCGGGCGGATATGCGTTCCAGCGCGTCGCCTCCGCCCCTGCAGGCGGACTCAGCATCTGGCAGATCGTGGAAGCTGTGTGAGGCTGAGCGATACACGGCCAGGGGAGGTGGGAACGAACCGTTTCCATATCGGGCGTCCAATGGCGCCTGACGCCTGCCGATATCGGTGGGGCGAAGCCGTGTGGTCGCCGGCGGGCGTGGCCTTGCGTCGCTAGTCGGCGCTGAAAATGTCCACGCCGCCGGCAATCGCTCCATCGCCGGCGGCGTGATAATGACGCTGATAACGTTGATTGTTGGGACGGCGCCTATTGCAGTTCGCCGTTATCGGTCAGGGCATCGGCTGGGGAATCCGGCGAGGTGTCTGATGCCTCATCGGCGACTGGGGGAAGGACGGCTTCTTGGGTGTCCCGCTCTTTGACGGTCGCATCCTCTTCGAGTGACTCACCGGACTCTTCGGAGGACGCTGTGGGGGCGTCGTCTGCTTTCGCAGGCGCCTTGGCGTCACGCAACTGGATCCAGGGAAGGCAGAATATCGCCGCGCTGGCGAAGAACACCGGGAATGCATAGCGGCCGCACATCACCGGGGCAAACAGAAGAGAGCACCAATACAGCGCCTCGAACGACCAGGGGATAAGCAGAATCGCGGAGCTGACCTTGGGCATGGCGGACGATGCGTCCGGCGTCTTTCCATCCTCACGTCGTGGGTCTGGGACTTCGGCGGGAGACTCCTCACCGGTGTGTGACTGGTTGGCGAATTTTTTTCTGCTGCAGATGAGTGCGCACGACATGACCAACACATAGAAGACAAGTGCAGGCGAGACCCACGGAATCAGCAGAGAGCACGGGCCTGACAAGGCAGGGTGTCTTGATCGGTTCACAACGTTGAGAAGCGGTTTGTAGAAATCGGCGGCGGCGAGGAACCATCCCATCAATAGTTGAGGCTTCCATGATTGGTGATAATCCTGGGGTTGCCGATCCTGTGGGGCGATATCAAGCGTGATGTTGTATGCATTCCATGGCGCCAGACCCGAGAAGTAATTGTTTGCAAGCGACGTCGGATAAACATAGCCTGCTGTGTCCCACAGCAGCGCGGTGAGGTACCGGTACGGGTGTTTCGAGCCGAGGTTGAGATAAAGCTTCAGATACCCGGCCATATCCTGTTTCACCGCATCTGTCTTGAGGGCGCCTTTGGCGGGGTCGGCCAGCGGTTCGAGGTAACCCGTGCCTGTGTCTGTGTTGTAGTATTGCCCGATTCCCGGCGTCCCCGTCCAGGGGTTGGTGCTGGTGAGACCGGCGTCCAACGCTGTCAGATCGTAGTATTGCCCGATTGAGTCAATGTCTTGCTCCGTCAGGTCGTCGTGATCATACATATACGTCGCAACGATCTGCTGGCTGGGCAGGGAGAGCTGGTCCAGCAAATCGGTTTTCTGAATCGTGTACACCGATCCGACGGCGGTGGGGAACAACAATGTCGCCCCCACGATAAGGACCGTCAGGAGCAACAGCCGCCATCTCACCCGGCGCATCGCATGGACGAAGAGAAGCAGAATGAGGACGACGATCAGGATGTACAGTCCCTGCTTGCGCATCAGACACATGCCCAGTGCGCTGATGAAGAAACCGATGCAATAGCCGACCGACGTGAAACAGCTCGGCGTGCGGATCGCCTGGATGATGCAGAGCAGGGTCAGCAGGAAGAACCCTGCGAACATGGCGTCTTTCGCTGTGGTCATCACATAGGTCTGCACATAGGGGTTCGCGATGATCACAAGATGAGCGACGATGGTCAGGCCGACCGGACTTCCCCACGAGATGAACTTCTGCAGCGAAAGGCTGAGCGCGAATGCCAGCACAACTGCCTGGATGAGGCAATAGATGAAGACTCCGGCGCTGAGATTCGAGAAAAGCCAATTGCCGACATCCATGCAAGCCGCAAGGACAAGCGTGTGCGCGATGGGCCAGTGGTCGTCGAGAAAGTGGCCATTGAAGAACTCCATGAGCTGCAGAGGGGCATCGCTGGAATAGTTCCCCGGGAAAAATGCAATCGCGGCCGGGATCCAGAGCGCGAGTATGACGAGGAATGTGATTGTGCGCAGCGCTGTCGGATTCATCGTGCGGATTCGTTGGGCGAGTTTGCCGCCTTGGGCATGCGCATGATCGGTGTACTGTCGCTGCCAATGGACGTTCCATGCCGCCAGGCAGGCGAGGGAAACGATGGCGGTACCAGCTGCGATCGCCACTGCGGAGAGCCACATGGATTTCGACCGATAATCGGGGGCGCCGGAGGTGTGATAGAACTCCGCGCCCACCGACATCGATATGCCGACGACGATGCCCACCACGACGGATCTGGCGATATCCGATGGCCAGATGCGACGGAACCGCGCTGCGGCCATCGTCCCGGTTGTGGAAGCATTGTTGCTGCTGTCAATGAGAGAGGACATTCTCACTCCCCGCTGTGTTTTGGCGTGTGGGACATGGGCATGTTACCATTCCCGGCCGCGTGCCTGACCGTAATTCAGCACTTCATACATATTGCCGAAGGCCAGATTGGGGTTCGCGTATGGCGCAGTGTCCGCGGAGAACGTCTCAGGCCACCGTTCCATGAGCTGTCCGCGCTCCTTCTTGAACCGAACGGCCTTCGGTCCCGAAGTCTCGGGGCCGCGGGAGACGGATTCATAGTGACGCAGGGTCGCGGTGGGACAGAAGACGATGAGCTTTCCGGATTTTCTCACGCGATAGCAGAAGTCCACGTCGTTGTAATTGACCGCAAGGTCCTCGTCAAATCCATGGACTGCTTCGAACGTTGTGCGGGATACCATCAAGCAGGCGCCGGTGACGGCCGCGACGTCGCGCGCGACGATGGTGGCTTCGAAATTGCCGGTGTTTCGATACGGAAGCTGGTAATACAGGTGGCCTGGGCCGTCGGGACCACAGGCGATGCCGACATGCTGGATCGTGTCATCGGGGAAGAGCAGCTTCGCCCCGGTTATTCCGACGTCCTCGCGCGTGCAGGGGCCGATGAGCTCCTGGATCCAGTCGGGGGTGATGACCTCCGTGTCGTTGTTGAGCAGCAGGAAGTAGTCCCCGCGGGCTTCGCGCGCGCCGAAGTTGACGATCTGCGAGAAGTTGAAGCCATGCACATCGCGGTCATGGACAACGCGGATGCGCGCATCGGCATGCTGGATTCTGTCGTAGTACTCGAAGGTCGCCTCGTCGGTGCTGTTGTTTTCGACGATGACTATCTCGTAGCTGCGGTATGTCGTGTATTTGCGTATCGACATCAGGCAGCGATGCAGCACGGGAACCGAATCCTTGTTGGGGATGATGATCGACACCAGCGGTTCGTCATGCGTGAGTTCTTTTTCAGGGACGGTCTCGGCATCCCCGGAGGCGACGCTCGCCTCGGTGGCGTTCCCGTAATGGTACTTCACCAGGAACCTGCGCGGCGCGATGGGGGATTCCACGACGTCCGCGTCGATATGCTCGCGTTCGAGATGCGTCTGGACGGCAAGCTTGCTTGAATCCAGCGTGTAGCTCTTCTGCTCCGCGTTCTTGGCGGTCGAATTGTTATGGACTCGCCAATGGTAAAGCACGCGGGGCTCGTGGTGCACGTATTCGGACTTCTCCCCGATGCGGAACGTCATGTGCCAGTCCTGCGAGCCATCGTATTCCTTGCCGGGAAGCTCCAAGGTGTCCATGATGGATTTGCGGACGGTGAGGAAGTGGCATACATAGTTCATGCCCAGCAGAAGATCGGGATTCCAATCGGGTTTGAAGAACGGCTCGCGGTAGATCCCCGAGTCGAACTTGTCTTCGTCGCAATACAGCATCCCCGTCTCGGGGTGTTCATTGATTGCGAGCGCGTACCAATACAGTGCGTCGGGCTCGATGAAGTCATCATGGTCCAGGAAGCACAGATAGTCGCCGGTCGCGGCGGTGATGCCAGCGTTGGTGTTCAGCGTGATGCCTTTGTTCTCGGGAAGGCGGATCTCCTTGATCCTTTTGTCCGATGCACACAGGGACGACACGGCCTGGCCCAGCTGTGCATCCTCGGTGGAGGCATTGAGCAGCAGCAGCTCCCAGTTCGGGTAGGTTTGGCGAAGCACGGACTTCGCCATGTCCGTGAGGAACGGGATGGGCGTCTTGTACAGAGGCACGATGATGGAGAACTTCGGGTTGCGTTCCAGGTGGGCCTGGCGCTGGAGCTCGAGTTCGTCGTGACGCATCCTGTGCTGATTCCTGAACCAGGCGTCGTAATTTCCCGCCTGGCAGGCCGGGGTCGTGGCCTGTTGCCATTGCAAGCGCAGGCGCATGGCCGATGCCGGGTCGCAATACTGGAAGCCGTCCTGGGCGTCGGAATCGGGGAACTGGGCCCATACGAAGAAGGTGGATCCCGCGGGGACGCGCAAGGAGAACGATACTCGCCTCACCTGCAGTCCGAAGGCGGCGCGGGACGTGTCGCAGCGGTCGCCCATGCAGACCCAGTCGGCAATGGCGAAATCCTCTGCGCTGGCGCCGTCCAAAGCGTGTATTTCGACGAATTCATGGGGGTCGCTGTGCTGGCCCGTCAGAGGAATCAGTACGACTCCGTGGACGATATCCGTGCCATCGATGTCGGGGATGATTTGCTCGACGCGCACCTGGACGTCCCCGGGGATGAGATTTTCGTCGCATCGGCGGATGGCCGAGGCCGTGGGGTCGTGGCGCAGGGTGTTGAGCCGAGACTCCGTCTTCGCGCCCTTGGGGGACAGCGTGATGTGGTCGGTCATCACTTTTTTCCCGTTGCGCAGCGCATTGATGGTGATGTTCTGTGCGTCTTGGACGATGGGGGTGATAAGCACGGGCTTGCCGTCGGCGGTCACGACCTTGGCGGGCAGTTTGCTGCCGCTTGCCGAGACCGCGGATGCCGTGAATGCGTCGCATTTCGGCGTGGTGCCGGCGTCGATGAGCGAATAGATCTTGCCTGTGCCGCGGGCAATGTGGGTGAGGCGGATTCCCTGGGGACGGCGCCCATCCTTGCGTTCGCTGTGTGCGCCGCCCTGGACGGTGCTCTCGTTGGGGTTGCGGAAATACACCCTTTGCAGATCGATTCCGTTGAATCCCTCGTCATACAGGTATTGCAGATACATGCCGCACAGGCGTTCGCCGAGGTATCCGGAGACGCGCCGGCCGATGGCGGAGTAATGGGAGATGTCCCGAAGCTGTTCGTGTTCGCCGAGGACCGAGAAAAGGAATTCGCAATAATCGTTGAAGATTTCGCTGTTCATGACGAACATATTGCAAGCGAAGACCTTGGTGCTCGACAGGTATTTCTTCGCGCTGGGCCAGATATGCGGATACCGCTGTCGAATAATCGCCATGCATGTGTCCAGGTCCTCGATATGGTGGCCGGTTGACGCCTGGTACTGCTCGTAGACGGTGGCATGGTCCAATGCCTCGACGGGAGTCGGCGCGATGAAATCGTGGGATGTGATGACCTCGCGCATGGTTTCTTCGTTGAATTTGATGGCGTCCAGCGTCTGGTCGTCGTTGCGGTCGAAGACGACGTCTCCGAAGATGAACGGCTCTTGGTGTTCGGGGAATTTCGTCTCGGAGAAATTGAAATACCTGCGGTAATGCAAGAATCCGTAATAGTCCGCGGTGGTGTTTTTCCACGCCCAATACTGACCGGTGAGTTCGCAGTAGGACTTGTTCTTCTCGGAAATCGAGTCGCCTTCGTCATCGCGTTGGATGCCGGGAAGCGTCACCGAAGACAGCGCGGATCCCACGTGGATGGGCTGGAGCAGGGGGTTGGAAGGGAAGTGGATTCCTGGTTTGTGGCAGGATACGAAGATTTTGATGGCTTCAGCGTTGGAAGTGCCGGACATGACTTGTGCTTCTCTTTCTTTCGAAAATAGCTGTATCTGCGTCCACAAGAAATATGTTTGGTTCGCGAACCATGATACACGGGCGCGTGCCAATGGCATAGGCTGCGGGGCTGCGGGGCCGGCCGTGCGTCCGGTCGCGTCTCGTGAGGGAATCGAGCGGCCGATTGGTTGACTATCATCGGTATCAAGATTGAGATTATCATCGGTATCAAGACTGATGCGGAGGTGTCGTGTGGCCAGATTCTCGTTTGTCGTCATTGCCTACAATGTCGAACCCTACATCAGGCAATGTCTGGAAAGCGTCATGGCGCAGACGGTGCACGACATCGAGATTGTGGTCGTGGACGATCGCAGCACGGACAACACCGCGTCGATAATCGCCGACACGATCTCGGGAGACGAACGATGCTCGCTGATCCGGCATGACGACAACCAGGGAGCGCATCTTGCGCGCAAGACCGGAGTCGCGCACACCCATGGAAGCCATGTCATCTTCGTGGATGGCGATGACCGCGTCGAACCCGATCTGTGCGAACGTCTTGAGGATGCATACCGGCATGACAGCCCGGATATCCTTCGGTTTGGCAGGAAGATTATTTCCCCTGGGATGCCGAGCGAATCCCTGCATAGGCTCGAAGCGTCGTTCAACCAGGACACGGGCAGGCGCGAAGGCTCGGACATCTTGCTGTCCGTGTTCTCCGACACATATGAGCCGAGGGGCACGTGGAGCCTCATCGATTGCAGTTTCGACGGGGGCATGCTGAGAAGGGCGTTCTCGAAGATGACGGACCGCCAGCTGGGGAGGATGCAGGACTCATACGAGTTCTTTGTGGTGGCCGATGAGGCGGCAAGCATGCAGGTGCTGCCAGGATACACAGGGCTTCTCTATTCATACGGAACGGGGCTGTCTGGAGACGGCATGCAATCCCTTGAGCGGTTCGAGAGCGGTCAGCGGGGCATCCACGGTTCGTTGAAGGCGATTCTCGACTATGCCGAAGAGCGCGACGATGACGTGGTGTCGCAATGCGCACGATGGATGCGCAGAACCGTGCTTTCCATAGTGGGGCGCGATTGGTCCGGGAGGTTGTCCATGGCCGATCAGGTTGCCTCGTTCCCGGCTCTGCGAGATACCTGGGGCGATACGGAAACGGCCTATATCGTGGCGGAACCTCTGTGCGCGCGTGGCGAGTTCATATGGAAGGACGGCGGGTATCCGAAAGATGAGGATCCGTGCGTCCAGTGGAGGCTGCTATTCAACTCGCTGTCTGTGACGGATGACGACGACCCTCTGGTGACTGAGAAAATACGGCATTGTGGCAGTCTGTGCAGGGCGATTGAATTTCGCGAGGACGTCGACATGCGGGACGACGTCGCTGGTTGGGCGGACCCTGACAGGCCGGCTGAGGCCGCTCGCAAGGCGGCACGCCTTGGGGAAATCCGTCAGACGATGGGGCAGCGGTCCTTCGTGAGGCGTGCAGCGTCGAATCGCGCCGTGAGGGGTGTCGCCAAGACCCTGTTCCCGCAAGGGTCGAAGCGTCGGAAGATGCTGGTAAAGCTCTTGGGGGTTCGCAAGATCGCTGCTTCCGGCGTGTGGCGTGGCTATGGTCTGAAGACGCTTATCGCGAAGGGGCGCTCGTTCCTCCGGCGTTGATTCGGTGGCGACTGGATCGGTTTGTCCGCCCTTGCAGTGGGCGATGGCGGACAGGCAGGCGGACTTTTATACCGCCGGCTGGTTATCATGTCAGGTATGACTGAAACGTTCGCTCCCAAGAACATCATCGTGACCGGTGGGGCCGGTTTCATTGGTTCGAATTTCGTGCATTATGTGATCGACAACCATCCCGAGACGCACGTGACGGTGCTGGATGCGCTCACATACGCAGGGAATCTCGACAACCTCAAGGGCATCCCCGAGGACCGCATGGACTTCGTCCACGGCAACATCTGCGACGCCGAGCTGCTCGACAAGATCGTGCCGGGCCATGACGCCATCGTGCATTACGCCGCCGAGTCCCACAACGACAATTCGATCGCGAACCCCGAACCGTTTGTGCAGACGAACGTCGTGGGCACCTTCCGCCTGCTCGAGGCCGTGCGCAAGTATTACATCCGTTACCATCACATCTCCACCGACGAGGTGTACGGCGACCTGGCGCTCGACGACCCGCACAAGTTCACCGAGAGCACGCCGTACCATCCGTCCAGCCCGTATTCGTCCACGAAGGCGAGCTCCGACATGCTCGTGCGCGCGTGGACGCGCACCTACGGCATCCGTTCCACCATCTCAAACTGCTCCAACAACTACGGTCCGTACCAGCACGTCGAGAAGTTCATCCCGCGGCAGATCACGAACATCCTCACGGGCGTGCGACCCAAGCTCTACGGCGCGGGCCTCAACGTGCGCGACTGGATCCACACCGAGGACCATTCCTCGGCCGTGTGGACGATCCTCACCAAGGGCCGCATCGGCGAAACCTACCTCATCGGCGCGAACGGCGAGAAGAACAACATCGACGTGCTGCGCATGATCCTGCGCCTCATGGGGCAGCCCGAGGACGCCTTCGACCATGTGAAGGACCGCCCTGGCCATGACCGCCGCTATGCCATCGACTCCACCAAGCTCCAGACCGAGCTGGGGTGGAAGCCCACGCACACCGATTTCGAATCCGGGCTCAAGGCCACGATCGACTGGTACACCAACAATCCGCAGTGGTGGGAGAAGACCAAGGCTGCCACTGAGGAACGCTACAAGCGCCAGGGACAGTGACCGCTGACCAATGAAGGCCGTTTTCGGGGCGTTCTTTGCGCAAACCTCACGAAAACGGCCTTCGTTGGTCACTCAGAAAGGCAAGGCAATGGAATTCGAAAAAGAACTCAAGGTCACCAAGACCAACATCCCCGGGCTCATCGTCTTCGACCTGCCCGTGCACGGCGACAACCGCGGCTGGTTCAAGGAGAACTGGCAGCGCGCCAAGGAGGTCGCTCTCGGGCTGCCGGACTTCGGCCCCGTGCAGAACAACATCAGCTTCAACACCAAGCGCGGCGTGACGCGCGGCATCCACGCCGAGCCGTGGGACAAGTACATCTCGATCGCCACGGGCTCCGTGTTCGGCGCCTGGGTGGACCTGCGCCCCGGCGACACCTTCGGCCAGGTCTACACCTGCACGCTTGACCCGTCCAAGGCCATCTTCGTGCCGCGCGGCGTGGGCAACTCCTTCCAGACCCTCGAGGATGGCACCGCGTACACCTACCTCGTCAACGCGCACTGGAGCCTCGAGCAGAAGAAGACCTACACCTTCGTGAACCTCGCCGACCCGACGCTCAACATCCAGTGGCCGATCCCGCTGGACCAGACCGAGCGCTCCGAGGCCGACCTGCACCATCCGTTCCTCGCCGACGCCAAGCCGATGGAACCCAAGCGCACTCTCGTCACCGGCGCCTACGGGCAGCTCGGCCGCGCCATCAAGGAGTACGCCGAGGCGCACGACCTGCACAACTTCGAGTACCACGACATAGACACCTTCGATTTCTCCGATCCGGCCGCCTACGACCAGTTCGACTGGGACCTCTACGGCACCATCATCAACGCGGGAGCGTTCACGGCCGTCGACAAGGCGGAGACCGCCGAGGGGCGCGCGGCCGCTTGGAAGGCCAACGCCACCGGCCCGGCGCTGCTGGCCAAGGTCGCGCGCGAGCACCACATCACGCTGGTGCACGTGAGCTCGGATTATGTGTTCGACGGCACGCGCGACCAGCACACCGAGACCGAAGGCTTCGCGCCGCTGGGCGTCTACGGTCAGACCAAGGCCGCGGGCGACATCGCCGTGGCGCAGGCCCCGCAGCATTACATCCTGCGTTCCAGCTGGGTGATCGGCGACGGCCATAACTTCGTCAAGACCATGATGGGGCTGTCGAACCGCGTGGCCAACCCCGACGAGTCCCTGAACCAGGTGACCGTGGTGGACGACCAGTTCGGCCGCCTCACGTTCACCAAGGACATGGCCGAGGCCATCTTCCACCTGCTCGATTCCACGGCGCCGTACGGCACCTACAACCTCACGGGGTCGGGCGCGGTCAAGTCCTGGAAGGACATCGCCGCCGAGGTGTTCGACCTCACGAATGGCAACGGCGACGCCGTCAAGCCCGTCACCACGCAGCAGTATTTCGAAGCCGCCAAGAACCCCGTCTCGCCGCGCCCGGTGCATTCGGCGCTCGACCTGTCCAAGATCGAGGCCGCCGGCTATACACCCGCCGATTGGGAGGAATCCCTCGCCGCGTATGTGAAGGCCGAGCTCAACAAGGCCCAGTAGCCAGTAGCGGCCGATGTGGCTGCGGCCGCGCGCGGTGGGTCCGCGGAAGGGCGGTGAGAGCCGTAAAGGGTTATTGTTCTTGCAGGTGGTTCGGGTCCGCGGTTGTATCCGTTGGCGACGGTCACGTCGAAGCAGCTGCTTCCGGTGTATGACAAGCCGATGGTGTACTACCCGTTGAGCGCGTTGATGATGGCGGGTATCCGGGATGTCCTGGTAATCTCGATGCCGAAGGACCTGCCGAATTTCGAGCATCTGCTAGGCGACGGCTCCCGGTGCGGGGTGCGGTTGTCGTACAAGGTGCAGCCGAGCCCGGATGGCTTGGCGCAGGCGTTCCTGCTGGGCGAGGAGTTCATCGCGGGCGGCCCGTGTGCTTTGGTGTTGGGGGACAATATCTTCTACGGGAACGGATTGGGTCGTGTGTTGCGTGGCGCGGTGCGTGACGCCGAGGCGGGTCGGGCGAGCGTGTTCGGCTATTACGTGGATGATCCGGAGCGGTATGGCGTGGTTGATTTCGACGAGACCGGGAAAGCGGTGTCGATCGAGGAGAAGCCGGTGCACCCGAGGTCGAATTACGCGGTGACGGGCTTGTATTTCTATGACCGGCGTGTGGTGGAGTATGCGAAGCGGGTGCGTCCGCCGGCGCGTGGCGAGTTGGAGATCACTGACTTGAACCGCATGTATCTGGAGGATGGTTCGTTGCGGGTGCGAACGTTGGGCCGTGGGTATGCGTGGCTGGATACGGGTACGATGGACAGTCTGTTCGAGGCCGGTGAGTTCGTGCGTACGGTGCAGCGGGCGCAAGGCCTGCCGATCGCGGTGGTCGAGGAGATCGCCTACCAGAACGGGTGGATCAGCAAGGAGGAGCTGCTCGAGTCGGCCAGACGGTATGGGAAGAGCCCGTACGGCAGGCATTTGCAGGGCATCGCCGACGGTGAGATCCGCCTCGTGGACAACAGCAAAACCCAAAACTAAGCCACCAGCACAGCGATAGCGACGATTCTATCCGGTAAGTGCTGAATCTATTGAGTTCTGTACTTACCGGATAATTCGGTGTTGTGTCTGTTTGAACAACAGGGCATAACCATCAGTTGCCGGGTTTGTCATCGGGCCATTGAGGTTGTCCTTGTGCATCCCACTATCTTTATCTCCTCCCCAGCGAGTTCTTGTAAATCAGGAAATCAGTGCTGTTTGTCGCAAGCAGATGCTGAAGGACTTGTCTGACATGGGAACATGCAATTCCTTTCGCTACGCGCAGGTTATCAATAGCCTACCCGTTTCCAGTGCCGGAACGTTCCGTTGAAGGTCCGAATATCATATTCTCGCCACGGCTAACAACCTCATCGGCAACAACGGCAAGGGTATAGGTGCGGACTGAATCGGCTTTCGGGCGTGGTTCTCCGATTCGGTCCATGGATTGGGACGGGTTGCCGGGTGATGGCGTTGCGGCTGGTTGCCTGGGCAGGTGAAGATTGTTGGTATTCTGCGGTTTTCTGCCGTGATGAAAGTTGTTGGTCTGTTGCTTGCCGATGAGGGGATGGACCGATTCCGGTTTCGTCCCGTGTTCTCCGATTCGGTGCCGACATGTCCGGTCGCCGCAGGAATTCCATCCTGTCCCTTATCGATTCTCTCGCAGTCAGCCGCCCAAACCGTCCAAACTGAAGGACGAGGCTGTCCAAGGTAATTGATGAAACCGCACGAAGCCAGATTGTCGCCATACAGAAACTGCACCCGTAAGCACTGGACCACTTGTCTGACACAGGAACATATAATTTCCGCATGAGTACGCAGGCCATCGAAAAGCTGTCCATCTCCAGTTTTGGACCGTTCAACAACAGGTATGAGTTGAGTTTTCTCCCAACTATCAATGTCATTGTTGGTGATAACGGCACAGGTAAATCGCAATTGTTGAAGCTGTTGTATTCATGCACGAATGTCCTCCACAACGGCAATGACGATTCGGATTTATTGAAGACCAATCTGCAAAGGAACATTGCCGATAAGCTCATTGGCGTATTCCAGCCGGATGCTTTGGGCCGTCTTGCTACCCGCCAGCGGGGTAGGGCGCGTGCCGACATCACTGTCCAATATCACAATGTTAAGAATCCGCTGAAGTTCAGTTTCGCGACCAATTCACAAACAGAAGTTCGAGTTGACTCATTCCCGTCGGGGCGATTGGAATCAACGCCTGTTTTCCTGCCTTCACGCGAGCTCATGTCCATCTATCCCGGATTTGTTTCCCTGTACAACACGAGGCAAACCAGTTTTGATGAGACTTGGCGTGATACGTGCGATCTTCTCGGTCGTCCGCCGCTCCGTCTCGTGAAGGGCGATGACATCTATGACGCAATCAAGCCGTTGATGGACATCATGGGTACGGATGTCACCGAAGAAGGTGGGCGCTTCTATTTGCACCGGCAGGAGGGCGCTCTGGAAATGCCTCTGGTTGCGGAAGGCCTCCGAAAATTGGCAACGATTTACCGATTGGTGCGTTCGGGCGTCTTGTCGAGAAGCGGATACCTGTTCTGGGATGAGCCCGAAGCCAACTTGAATCCCGCCAGTCAAGTCGCTGTAGCGCAGACCATTGTGAAGCTTGCAGACTGTGGGGTGCAAGTATTCCTGGGTACACATAGCTCGTTTCTTATGCGTCAGCTTGAGCATGAGGCGAAGTCGATGACCGCTTCAGGTCTGGGAATTACCGCGTTCAAACGCGAAGGCGTGGATGTCACGGCGGTGCAGGAAAAGCGTATCGTGGACATTCCCGTTGATTATCTCGCAGCTATCAATGCGGAATACAACCAGGCTGACATGCTACTGGCGGAAGAGGATTGACGAGATGAAACAATTCACCCAAGACGGCAACGTGTACGAGTTTCCTGACGATTGGCTCGTTGTTCCCGCATATGATGAATTGCCATTCTTCAAGCATCTGAGTGGGAACCAAGCGATAATGGCGAAGGGATGTGATTTTGTCGCAGTTTGCGGTGATGAGCTGTGGCTGATTGAAGCCAAGGATTATGACAGGAAATCCATGAAGAAGACGCGGCCGAAATCCACGGAACTGGCAACGACTATTGCCCGAAAAGGCTTTGACACGCTGGCCGGTCTGCAAGTTGGTTCCAGATATCAGCCGGATCCCGAAGTCGCGGATATCTGCCGCCAAGCGGTGAATTGCAAGAAAGTCATTGTCTGCGCGACCATCGAGCCGTCCACCGCAATCAGTTCGAATCATTGCGATCGTCCATTTTTACTCCAGATTTGGGAACAGCTGAATCGGAATACCAAAGGGTATGCAGACAAAGTGTATGTGACACAGAATCGCGACAAACAGGCATGGAAGAAGTGGTCTTCCCACAAGGACCCATCATCGCGCTGATGCGTGCGAGTTGAATGATGTCTCGCTGTTGAACTCCCGCATCACCGCAACTCTGTTTCCATAATGTGTCCGCGATGCATGCCCTCGTAACACAATCCGGCGGTCGCGTTAACCAACCAGTCCGTATTGTGGGAGTCACGAGTTTTCTTCGTTTTCCTTGATACCAAAACGCAGGCGGCGAGGCCTCAGCCTCGTTGGGACGAATCCGCAAACGATGCATCGCCCCGAATGCCCCTGCTTGGGAAGTTCGCAAGGCGTGCAAGGAAAGTGGGAACCATGAAGCAATCTACCAATCAAACCGAAGAAACTGAAGAATCAGTAGACCTTCTGATCTGTCATGCGACAATCTGCACCATGGATGCGTCACGCAGGGTCATTCACAACGGTGTTGTCGCCGTGAACAACGGCATGATTGTCCAAATCGCAGAAGGTGACGCTCCGGCAGATATCCGGGCGAAGCAAACCATTGATGCCGCCGGCCAGGTGCTGTTTCCCGGGTTCATTGATACGCATACGCATATTTTCCAGTCGTTCCTCAAAGGTCTGGGCGCCGACCATCGGCTGATTGAATGGCTGAATCGGTCCGCACTGCCGTATGGAGCGCTGATGACGCCGTATCAGCATCGTCTTGCGGCGCAGCTGACCTGCATGGAAGCGCTGAAAAGCGGGTGCACCACCTTGTGTGAGTTCTTCTACACTGATCAGGATCCGCAGCTGGCTGACGGTTGTATCGCGGGAATGGAAGACACCGGTATCAGAAGCGTATTCATCCGCACATTCCAGGACACGGGGGAAGATTACGGGATGCCGGCGTGCATGGTCGAATCCGCTGAGCAAGCCATGGACGAAGTTTCCAGGCTGCGCAAAGATTATGCGGACCGTGGGGATATGCTCTCCATCTGGACCGGCCCGGATGTCACCTGGTCCACGACACGCGAGGGGTATCGCACGATGCTGGACTATTGCCTGTCGGAAAACGTGCGCTACGCCATGCATATCGATGAGACCGAAGTCGACAACGCCATGTGTCGTGAACGCTATGGGCAGGACATTGTCCCGATGCTTGATGACATGGGATTCCTCACGGACAAGATGCTCGGGGTGCATTGTGTGAATCTCACGGATGATGAGATTCGGCGCTTTGCTGACCACAGTGTGTCGGTCAGCTATAATCCAGTGTCCAACATGTACCTCGGGTCCGGGGCTGCGCCAATCCGCGAATGCCTCGATACGGGTGTGAACGTGTCGGTCGGCACTGATGGGGCCGCGAGCAACAATACGACCAATTATCTGGAAAGCCTCAAATTCGCGGCGCTCATCCAGAAGGGCTTCAGCCGGGATGCCGCGAGGATTACGGCCGAGCAGACCGTCGCTATGGCGACCAACGGCGGGGCGAAGGCCATCGGTATGGAGGACAGGCTCGGCAGCATCGAAGTCGGCAAGCGCGCGGATCTGGTGCTGTTCGAGCCCCGACATCTTACGTCTATCCCGATGCATGACCCATACGCGACCCTCGTCTATTCCGCGACCCCGGAAAATATAGCCGCGACCATCGTCAACGGCAACGTGGTGTACCGCAACGGAAGCTTCACGTGCGGTATAGACGAGTGTGACCTGGCGTCGTCAATCGAAACAGAACTGGATACATTGCGTCGGCAGATTGCGGATCGCTGAACTTCGTTGATTTCACATAGAAGTTAGTAGTTTCACCAAATATCGTACTTTTTTATCATCGTTCAGGAGCATCATCATGACTCAACAACACAGCCAGCATCTCATTGCTGGGGTAAACGACAGGATTCCGGTAGGAAAATCACTGATTCTTGGTCTCCAGCATGTACTGTCAATGGACCTTTACATCATGCCGCTGATTCTCGGCGGCGCCATTGGATTGAAGGGTGGTGACCTTTCATTCCTCCTGCAAATGAGTTTCTTCGCATGCGGTATCGCGACCCTGCTACAAAGCGGCCTGTTCATGAAATATCCGATAGTCCAAGGGCCCTCGTACGTGCCGCTCGCCGCGCTATGTGCAATCGGCGCCACCATGGGCATACCCACCATGATCGGCAGCCTGTTGCCCGGGGCGATCGTCATCATGCTGCTCGGCGTGACGAAAGCATTCTCGAAATTCATCCGCAAGGCGATTCCGCCGTTCATCGGCGGCATCATCATCCTCATCGTCGGGCTGACCCTTGTGCCGACCGCGGTGACAGGAGTGTTCAGTACAAGCGGAAACTTCACGGTGAATGCGGTCAGCGGATGCGTAACGTTCGCTGTGCTGCTCGTGTGCATGATCGCCCAGTACCGCATGCGCAACAGCCGGGTGTTGCACATGTTCTCCGTGATCATCGCATTGGTGGCAGGCACGCTGGCGGCATGGCTCATGGGCGGGACGGATTTCAGCGCGGTCGGACAGGCCTCATGATTCTCCCTTCCGCAGGTCTTCCACTTCGGTGCCCCGCAGTTCAATCTTCAGGCTTGCCTGCTGATGACGGTCGTGTACCTGTTCGTGCTGCTCGACACAACTGGAACATGGTTCACTGTGCAGGCGATTACCGGCGAACCGATGGAAGATGAGCGCATAGACCGGGGGACCATTGGCGAAGGGCTCGGATGCCTGGTCGGGGCGTTGTTCGGCGGGACCCCGATGACCGGTTACTCCTCAAACGCCGGGCTGATCGCCATCACCAAGGTGGCGTCCCGTCGGGTCGTCATCGCGGGCGGCGCCATCCTCGTGTGCCTCGGATTCTGCCCGAAACTCATGGCCGTCATCACCTCGCTGCCGACCCCGGTAATCAACGGTGTATTCGCCATGGTGTGCATGACCTTGATCTCAAACGGCGTGAAAATGGTGAAAGACACCGTGATGGACGACCGGGCTACACTGATACTCGGCGTTTCGGTGATGAGCGGCGTGAGCACCATGATCCTGCCGGATTCGGTGATTCACATGGCGCCGCAGTTCATCCAGTATTTCCTGTCGTCCGGCATCGCGGTCGGGGGAACGGTCGCGATTGCCTTGCAGCTGCTGCTCCCGAAGACGCGGGGGGAGTGAGACTGCACGGACTCGGAGAACTGATGCCGCAGATGATAGCGGGGCTGGCGGTGCGGTCGGCGGAGATGGGCTGAAGCCCGGATCTGTGGTCGGTGGCAGTTCTTGTTCCGGTGCTGGCACTGGCGTCGGTCCTGGTGATGCCGGTGAAGTTGCTGGTGCTGTTCGGATTGTCAGCGCGCAATGCTGACCGAGCAATCTCTGATGCGGATTGATTGAGATAGGATGCGCCGTGTTGCGCTGGGATGCCCCCGGACGTTGACAGCACAGCGATATCCCTCGATTGAACCGCTGGCAGTTGGTTGCGCTCGCAAATCCGCGATCCAACTGGTTACGCTGAGACTGTCCTCAGCGTAACCAGTTGGATGAGGCGAGTCGGCAATGAGGTATTCAGTATTCCGGAATAATCGCATTCTCTTGCGAAGTGCACGAGTTCGTTGGCGATCCCGCAACTCCCCCCTACACCCAATTCTAAGAATAACCTGAGAATCTTCTGCTGTTTTCTTATGTGATTAAAGAGCCGTTATCGTGTGACAATGCGTCGAAATCCCTGATATATCAAGGAAAACAGCTTGAACATGCGCGTGCGAACTGCCGTATCCGCTTGATTCGCGACGACTATGCTGAATAGCGAAAGATAACAAAACGGATGTGCGAGGGCAACCCGGTTGCGCCTGGCTTCGGCAGCTGAACCTGTTGGTTGAGCCGCCGACGGGTCGTCGGGCTGAAGTCGGATTCGACGACAGTTGATCGGCGATTGGCGACCATCGACAGTCGCCGGCAACCACCGGTGGCGTCAACCCTCAGGCACGGTCCGTATGCCCCCACGAGGGGCGGTTTGGAAGGAGCAGGTGACATGTGCACTGGAGTTCGTTTTGCAGATGAAGACGGCAACATGTATTTCGGCCGCAATCTTGATTGGTCGTTCTCGTATGGCGAGAAGATTGTCGTGACACCGCGTGGGTACCAGGCGCCGGTCGCATTCAACGCGCCGGTTGCTAACCCGAAGCCGGTCATGGGCGTCGGCATCATCGTCGAAGGCATGCCGATGTATTTCGACTGCGCCAATGATGAGGGATTGGCTGTTGCCGGCCTGAACTTCCCTGGATACGCTCAGTATGCGGACGCTCCGGTGGACGGCACAATCAACGTCGCTGCCTACGAGCTGCCGTTCTGGATCGCCCGCAGCTTCTCCACCGTTGACGAGGTCGAGGAAGCCCTGAAGAACGTGACCGTCGTGGGCAAGCAGGTCAACGAGCAGTATCCGGTCTCGCTGCTGCACTGGATCGTCGGCGATGGCAAGCGCAGCATCGTGATCGAGGTCATGGCTGACGGCATCCATGTGCATCATGATGGCGTCGACGTGCTCGCCAACCAGCCGACCTTCGACTGGCACACCGAGAACCTGCGCAACTACCTGAGCATGGATCCGCGCGTCCCCGAGCCGGTCAAGTGGGGCACCCAGGAGCTCAGCGCGTGGGGCTCCGGCTCCGGCATGCGCGGCATTCCGGGCGACTACAGCTCGCCGTCGCGTTTCGTGCGCGCTGCCTACACGAACGCCCACTACCCGGCGCAGAAGACCGAGGAGTCGAACGTCTCCCGCCTGTTCCACACGCTGGATTCCGCGGCGATGGTGGATGGCTGCGCGCTCATGAGCAACGGCCAGTACGAGAAGACGATCTACACGAGCGGTTTCTCCGCCAAGACCAACACCTACTACAAGAACACGTACGAGGATCCGGCCATCAAGAGCTACCGCATGGCCGACTTCGACCTCGAGGGTGCGCAGTTGCAGACCGCCGAGTGAATCGGGTGGCTGGCAGTCTGCTGAGAGGCTGAACCGCTGAACGGTTGAATGCGGGACGTTAGGCGCGCGGGATAACCGCTGGTCGCCGGCGTCCCGCATTGTTTTTCTTGTAAGTGCCCGTGAAATGGGTGAATCGTATACCTGTCATAGCCATGGGATTGGAACAAGTAATGAAAACTTTCGTATTCCGACAATGTTCCATAGCTGACAGCATGAATCTACTTGGTCGCTTCGTCTGGGAATGACATGCCCGGATGAAAGAGTTATTGTGATTCTGTGTGCTTCTGTTTCGGCCAATTTCTCTTGTTTTTGAAGTTGCTGTGTACCGTGATGCCGTGAAGATAACGCGCGTTTGCTGTGACGCTTGTGCGTCTGCTTTGTGTCCAACAGCATGTCGGGAATGCTGCTTGCACGGATTGACTGTGCGCGGAGTGTCCAGGGGTTCCCGGCATCTGCCTGGCATCACGAGCTCATCACATTCATAGATGTTCAGTGTGAAATGGTGATTGTTTGCGTCACGGGGAGTAAAGGCGATTGATATGCTCGAGTTGAGTGGTGACTGTGGTAGAGGAATAGTACTCTTCAGGGTACATTGGGAATCATGGCAATCACTGAGGGGCGAGAGCTTCACAGCGCGTAATGTATTGAAATCACCGCCGTTGACGTCTTTGCTTATGGAACGCAGTTTCATGAGCAGTGGCGGCGCCATCCGGTATCGTGGACGCTCGACGCGGCAGTAGCATAAGCAGCCCCATCACAACTACTTGGGGGCAATACGGGAAGCGATTCGACGATTCTGGGTTGTTGCTCCATTTCTTCTACTCGTCGCTGGGCAAGGAATGGTCTTTTTTACATTGTCGGGCCCGATAAGCATGCCAGATTACTCCTTGCATGATGGAGGAGCATGGAGTCTCGCCACAGGTCAGTGGCAAGCGCCTGTCAACGATGTGACAGATTCGGACGGCAATATCAAACATGTACAACGACTATCCGGTCCTGCGAACTTGTTTTGTGATTCGAACGGCAGACGCAATGAGTTGGTGACTGATCTGATTTATTCGCTGGTTGCGAACAATGGGAAGGACCCTGAGCGGAGTGAGCAGCACTCCGCACTCGACAGGTATTCCGCCATGTGCGAATTTGATGGCCGCGCCAACCAATACCTACCGCTTCTTTATGTTCCTCAAGCAATCGGCATGCGACTTGCCATGGGAGAAGTCTGAAGCATTCCCTGAGAGAACGGTCAGTGATTTTCCGTTGTCTTCGAGTACGAGGGCTTCAGTTGTGGTGGCTGTCTCATAGAAAGCCACGCCTTTATCGCATGCTTGATATGCCGCGTTCAGCGATTTCGCCATCTTGATCGAAGTAGGTGTGCCGGAGGGGCGTGGCGTCATTGCCGATGATTGAGTGCTTGACGCAGTGGGCTGGGCGGTTCCATCACTCTGTTTGGGGGGAGTGCGTGAACACTAGAGCCGCGATAATGCAGACGATAATGAGGATGCCGCCAATGGCTAACCCCAATGCTTTATGATGATTCCCCCATGTGTTTTCTCCTCAGATGTCATTGCTGACAAAAAGGACTTTCCTTCCACCGCGGTATCGTGCTCCTGAGTGTCGCCATTCAGTTCGCTGTATGGATTTGCGGATGGCTATTGGTTCGCATGGTGGAATCGAAAAGAACGGGATATCTCCGCGGTAATTTATCGGATTCGCGAATACCAATATGTATACGTGTGCCCTATACGTCATTCTCGGATCGCTCGTAAACTACGTAGTGTGGTATTCCCTGTGGAATTGAAACGCGAGCGTGCCGCAAGAATGATTTCAAACCCCACTCTGTACAAACCCCACTCTGGATGCCCTTCAGGAACGTGGCGCGGTTATGATCCTCGAACTCTGTTCGCAAAGGGTTGTGGCGTCATCAAACGCATGTTTGGATAGGATGTTCGCTTGTGCTTGTGCTTGTGCTTGTGCTTGTGCTTGTGCGCGGACGCGGTTGGTGTATCGAGGTGTCAGGAAGTCCCGTTTCAATGCCCATGTAAGGAAAACAATTTGTGGTAAAGGTGACTGCGGAGGCCCCATGCTATGGTGGGTCTGCCCATGGTGACGCAGTGCGATGAGCTCAGATTGGCTGATTGAAATCAGTGTGTTGAGATAACATTCGGAAGGGATTCGAAATGGACGATAGTAAGACTGTGGCGGAATCGCAGACCGGCGCTTGTGATCCGCATTGTGGTCTTAGCCGCAAGTTGCTCCTGGTGAGATTGGCAATTTGCGTCGTTGCTTCTGTAATTCTTGCTTTTATTGCAAATAAAATCTATGTCCATTTGTCATTGGAAAGTGGATATGTAGTTGACAGCAGCAGAAGAATTACGATGCTGCGATTGATGATATTGCTCATTTGCGGGCTTGCTCTATCTATTGTTGTCGCTGGCGGCCATCAAGTAGGACGTGCACTTCATCGATGGAGATGGGGAATCGGGGGATGTTTTATAGCTTTTTGCACGATTTTCAAGCTTTCTGGTAGCTCCATCAATTCATTCTATATATGGTATGGTTCTGACAGTCCAATGAGGAACGTCGTGCTTGGATGGCCACGTACGCCTCGCACGGATGAATTTGCGGTCAACACGCTCTTTGCGTTTTCTCAGACAGAGAATGCGTTCCAGCAGAATAATCTCCTGCTCGGTGGTGTTGCCCCTACCGATGTTGCTGTAATCAAAGATGCGCCGGTATTGAGTATTGTTGAGCTGTTCAGGCCTTTCCAGTGGGGATATCTTGTCTTCGGGGCTGAGCGTGGATTGGCTTTTTATTGGTCATCTCGATTGGCTGTATTGTTCTTGGTCGGCTATGAATTTTTCCGATTGCTGTCTCAGGTATCGGGGCAAAAGGAAAATCGCGTGTTGGCTGCCGTTGGCAGTGCGCTCGTGACATTTTCGCCTCTCACACAGTGGTGGTTCGCAGTAAATAACATCGTTGAAATGCTTGTTGCGGTATTTGGCTCCATCGTGTGCTTCCATCAATACCTTAGCAACCATCGCACATTTATCCGCTGCCTTTGGGGATTGGCAATCTGCGAATGCGCTGGGATGTTCATATGGTCTTTGTATCCTGCATGGCAAGTTCCTTTGCTGTGGGTGATTCTTATTCTTGCAATCTGGACGATGAAAGAGCATTGGGGCAAAATTCGCATGACTCGGGCGGATTGGATAGTTGCTGCGTGCCTTGTCGCAATATTTGTGGCGCTTTCCGGTGCCGTCGCATATCTGTCGAAGGATACGATATTGGCAATGCTGAATACTTCGTATCCGGGTGCGCGTCGTTCGCAAGGTGGGGATCACACCCTAATGAAGAGGGTGTTTGGTGATATCGGCTCGCAGGTGGGCATTAGCAATCCGGATATTCCGGCAGTTGAATATTCGCGAATGCTTGATTTCTTCCCGCTGGGAATAGTGATTGCAGTAATCAATCTTATTTTTAACAAGAAAAATAAAAGAGTTGATTGGCTTTCGCTTGCTCTGTGTGTAGTAAGTGTGATTATGTTGATATTCATCGTCATTGGCTTGCCGTCATGGTTGGCAGGGGTGACATTGCTGAATATGAGCGTTCCCAACAGGTTGTTCTTTGTGTTTGGCGTAGTGAATATCATCCTGCTGATAAGAGCAATCTCTGCCAGGACGTGGAGTCTGAAACTGCCGGGCTCGGTGTTTGTAGCATTCGTTTTTTCGGTGCTTAATACGTGTCTTGCAGTCTATTCCTACGGTGATTTTCTTGCGCTGCCGAGGGCGAAAGATATTTCCTATGTAGTGCTGATGTTCGCTGAATCGTTGGCAATAGGAATGTTGTGCACTACGAATTTCCAAGGCTTGAAAACAAAAGCTGAGACCATGGCGGCGAAAGGCAATTCTCATACGATTGAAGATCGTCCGGAAGACCTCGCAAATGATGGGATGGCATCCGGCTGGAGGGTGCAACGCTTGACGGTCAAGGCTTCGGCAGTTGTTATTATCGCGATTGCCGCTATCTTCGGCGGAGCGATCAATCCTGTCCAATATGGAGCGAGTGCGGTTTCTACCCAGCCTGCGATTGCTGCATTGCAACAGCTGACATCGAATGGGCACGGAATGGTGGCAGCGGTTTCCGATGATGGTGCGCCGATGAGTAGTATGCTCGCTGATTTGGTCGCTGCAAATGGTATCCCAGCAGTGAATACCGTACAAGTAACGCCCCGATGGGAATTGTGGAAAAAGCTCGACCCGCAAGGGGAGTGCTTCGATATATATAACCGCTATGCTTTTATCAATATTTCTGCGACTGATGAAAAATCGCCATTGAAAGAACGCATTGAGAATCCTACAGGCGATCAAGTGCATGTGAAATTGACCGCTGCGGAGCTTCACAGTCTAGGTGTGACGTATGTGGTTTCAAATGATGATTTATCGCAATATCATGATGGGGAATATCGATACGAACAAGTGTCTGAAAAGTTTGGCCCACTGTGCATATGGAAAGTGGTAAGCGACCATAATTAATGGTATTTCCTGAGTCGTGTGAAGGAATAGCTATGCGAAGTTGATTGCATCGCGCGCAGGATCTGGTGTGCTACGGCAAGACCGGGCGTGGCAAGACGCATCTCGCGATCGGGCCGGGCGTGAAGGCGATCGACATGGGGCTGGGCATACGGTTCCGCCAGACGGCCGAGCTCAACAAGGCCCAGTAGCCAGTAGCGGCCGATGTGGCTGCGGCCGCGCGCGTGTCGGCTTTGCCTATGGGGTGAGGCCGGCACGGCGTTCTGACAGAGGCCGCGATATACAGAAAGGCCTGGTCCGCATCAGCGGGCCAGGCCTTCATCGTGCCAGGATGTCGATTCCTGCGATCGCAGCCCGCGGCCAACCGGACGCCAGCCTCAGCTCTGCGGTGCGCCGCCGCCCGAGAGGAGGCCGTTGACGTCGGTGCCTCCGTTTGCAACGGGCGCGGCCTGCGGCTGGTCGGGGAACGATCCCCACTCGTCTTGCTGGGACCAGATCGCCTGGTACGGCGCGGAATACAGGATCTCTTTCTGCCGTTCGAGTTGGTCCTCCAGAAGCTTGCGCTGGATGCGCTGGAGTTCCGAGATGACCATGAGCATGACGGACAGCGCCGCGATCATGAGCAGCAGCACGCCGAGCAACAGGGACTGTGTGTGCCCGCTGTCCCCGTGGGCCATGAAGACAAGGAAGCGGATGCAGGGGATGAGCCCAAGGACGGTGAAGATGATAGTCGACCACTTGAACACCGTGTGCGCCTTGAACATGAGGTAGCTGCGCACGATGGCGCCGCCGGACTTGCCCATGTGCTCGAAGATATTCGAGAAAAGGCGGCTTTCGCGGGTCTTTGGGTTGGTCGTGATGGCGTAGCTCGTGATGGCGATGCGCTTGGCGCCGGCCTGGATGATCGTCTCCATGCAATAGCTGAATTCGGTGACGATGTTGAGCTGGAGCAGCGACTTGCGCGAATACGCGCGGAATCCCGACGCCGCATCGGGGATGTTCGTGCCGGCGGCCTTGTTGACGACCCATGACCCGAGGTGCTGCATGCGGCGCTTGAACCACGAGAATTCCTTGATGGTGGCGGTTTGTCGGTCGCCCACCACGATGTCTGCCTTGTGCTGCACGATCGGCTGCACCAGCCCGGCGATGGCGTCGGACGGGTATTGGTTGTCGCCATCCGTGTTCACCACGATGTCGGCGCCGTGCTTCAGGGCGTAATCCACACCGTCGCGGAACGCGCGCGCCAGCCCCATCGGCTTGGCATGGTGCACGAAATGCCTGACGCCGAGCTTGCGCGCGACCTCGACCGTGTTGTCCGTGCATCCGTCGTCGATGACCAGAAATTCGATCTCATCGATGCCATCGATGTGGTGGGGCATCTCTTCAAAGACCATCGGCAGAGTCTTCTCTTCGTTCAGACATGGAATTTGTATGAAGAGACGCATGTTTCACCTTAATGTGGTGTCGGATAAGAGTATTTTGGTTCTCGGCTTTTAAATGATAGTGAATGTGTCGAACATTCATCGCGAAGTTCTCCATGATTGATGCGAAAGGCTGACATGAAGGGAATAATTCTCGCAGGTGGCTCTGGGACTCGTCTGTATCCGCTCACCACTGTGACGTCCAAACAGCTGCTGCCGGTTTATGACAAGCCGATGATATATTACCCGTTGAGCGTGCTCATGATGGCGGGAATCCGTGACGTGCTCATCATCTCCACACCCGTCGATTTGCCGAACTTCGAGCGTCTTCTCGGCGACGGCAGCCAGTACGGCATCTCGCTGAGCTACCAGGTGCAGCCCAGCCCCGACGGCCTGGCCCAGGCATTCCTGCTCGGCGAGGACTTCATCGACGGCGACTCCTGCGCACTGGTGCTCGGCGACAACATCTTCTACGGCAACGGTCTGAGCAAGATCCTCACGCGCGCCACGCAGGTGACCAATGGCGCCACGGTGTTCGGGTACTACGTCGACGACCCCGAGCGCTACGGCGTGGTGGAATTCGACGACGACAAGAAGGTCGTCTCCATCGAAGAGAAGCCGCAGCACCCCGCTTCCAACTACGCGGTCACCGGACTCTATTTCTATGACAACCGCGTGGTGGATTTCGCCAAGCAGGTGAAGCCGTCCGCCCGTGGCGAGCTGGAGATCACCGACCTCAACAAGATGTATCTCGCCGACGGTTCGCTCAACGTCGTCACCCTGGGGCGCGGTTACGCCTGGCTCGACACCGGCACCATGGACTCCCTGTACGAGGCCGGCGAGTTCGTGCGCACCGTCGAACGCGCACAGGGGCTGCCGATCTCGGTGCTCGAAGAGATCGGATACGAAAACGGCTGGATTTCGCGCGACAAGCTCGTCGAAGCCGCCGAGAAGTATGGCAAGTCCAACTACGGCAGGCACCTCAGGCAGGTCGCCGAAAACCGCGTCATCTCGAAGCCGGACGACTGATCCGGCAGGCCCGACTGATCCGGCCGGCCGAGACGTTTGCACAGGGTGTGCAGGCGCGGCTCTGGCGCGCTAAGGTGGACAGACGCCGCACACGGCACAGAAGCGTGGAAACCGCATCGGAATCGAAAAGGAACGTATGACGCAGCACGAAGACAAGACGATTGATGCCGGTTCGACGAACCGACTGGCGATTTTCTGTTTCTATGACGCGGCCGGCCACGCCGATGCCTATGTCAGGACCTTTCTTGACGGGCTGGTGCCTTACGTCAAGCGGCTTGTGATTGTGTCGAACGGCCACGTTGATGCCGAGACGTGCGATATGTTCGCGCAGTTCACCCCGCATGTCATCGAGCGGGAAAACAAAGGTCTGGATGCCGCGGCGTACCGCCAGGTGCTACTGTCCATCGGCTGGGACCAGCTCGAACGCTTCGACGAGGTCATCTGCTGCAACGACACGTGCTTCGGTCCGGTGTATCCGTTCGAGGAGATGTTCGACGCCATGGCGAAGCGCCCCGTGGATTTCTGGGGCGTGACCGCGCATGCCGATGAAATAGATCCCGGCCTGCCGAAGCCGATTCCCGCCCACATCCAGGCGTATTGGCATGCCTACAGGCATTCCCTCGTCGTGTCACCAGCTTTCCACGAGTATTGGGAGAACCTCGTTGTGCCGGATGGATACGTACAAAATACCCTGACTCACGAGATTCCGTTCACCAAGCATTTCGCCGACCTGGGATTCACCTGGGACACCTACGTCGACTACCACAAGTACGAACCCTTCACCCCCTACGCGCTGCTTGACATGCCCATGCAAGTCGTGCGTGACGACCACTGCCCGCTGGTGAAACGCAGGGTGTTCCGCACGCCGCTCATGTCGGCGCTCAAGCATACTGCGGGGCGGGGCGCCAAAGAGTTGTATGACTACCTGTTCCGGCACACGGATTACGACACCAGCCTCATCTGGGATTCTCTGCTGCGTACCGAGAATGTCGCCGATCTGCAGCAGACGCTGCATCTCGACTATGTGCTGCCGTCGCGCGCATCTAACCCCCATGCGTACGAATGCGGCAAAAAGCGGCCGCGACCCGTGCGCAGCGCGTTCATCTATCACATTTTCTTCCTCGATATGCTGGACGATACGCTGCGCTACTTCGCCAACATCCCCGAGAAAACCGATGCGTACATCACCACGAACGCCGACAAAATCGACGCGATCCGCGCGGCGCTTGACAGTCATGGCATCACGCGTCCGGTCACGTTCATCCCCGTCGAAAACCGAGGCCGCGATGTCTCCGCGCTGCTCGTCGCCTCCCGTGACGTGGTGCTGTCGGGCAAATACGACGTCATCGGCTTTGCGCATGACAAGAAGTCGGCGCAGAACACCGCAGAACTTGGGCGCGCCGGCACCGAGGCCCTGGGCTTCGAAAACAAGCTCATGGAAAACACCCTCGGCAGCGAGGAATATGTGCGCAACATCCTGACTCTGTTTACCGATAACGAACGGTTGGGGTTGCTGAGCCCGCCGGTGCCCACGCATTCGGTGTACTTCCATGTGACGCGTCCCACGGACTGGGGCCCGAATTTCAATGCCACCGGTGCGCTGCTCGACAAGCTTGGCGTCCATGTGCCGATTGACCCCAGGAAACGCACGGTGAGCGCCATCGGCTCCTGCTATTGGTTCCGGGTGGATGCTCTTCGTCCGCTTTTCGAATATGGGTGGACCTATGCAGACTTCTTGCCCGAAGGCCAGATGAGCGGCGACGGCACCATCTCGCATGCCATCGAACGTGCCAATGGCTACGTGGCGCAATCACGGGGCTATTACCCCGCATGGGTGATGACCGACGATTACGCGCGCACAGAGGTGGGGATGCTCGATACAATCCTCACTGAGATGATGGGCGCCATGCCCGCCCATAGCATTGGAACCACGCCATCGGGAATCGTCCTTCACCAGCATCTGCCGCTTCGCGTGGTGGATTCGGGATATGCCATTGCGTCAACCGGAGCGAATTGGATCTGGTCCCATTCCGTTGGGAAGCTTCCCGATGCGATCTCGGCCCCGCTCAACAGAAAGAAGGCGACGGTGGATGCACGGATCTCGGTTGTGCTGCATTCTGCCCGGGACATGGCGCTCTCTGTCTATCGGAGGCTGAGGAACTCCAGACATTAACTATTGTGGACATACGACTGATAGATAGGATGAGGATATGAATCGTGCGAAGGAATCTCATAACTCTGCCTCCAGAGGAAGCGTGCGGATGGTCACGTCTTCCGGAGCGAAGCAGTCGAGCCGCCGGTATTCGCGCATCGTGCTCCGCGAACTCGTGCGCACGGATTTCAAGATGCGCTACCAAGGTTCGTTCCTGGGCGTCGCTTGGTCGGTGCTCAAGCCGCTGATGTTGTTCTGCGTGATGTATGCCGTGTTTGTGCGCTTCCTCAAGTTCACCGACGGCACACCGCACTTCGCCATGGTCCTGCTCCTGGGCACCGTGCTGTGGAGCTTCTTCAACGAGGCGACGAACATGGGCATGGTCGCGGTCGTGGGACGCGGCGACCTGCTGCGCAAAGTGCACTTCCCGACGTACATCGTTGTGGTCGCGGCGACGCTCAATTCGATGATCTCGCTGCTCATCAACCTCGTGGTCGTCATCATCTTCAGTATCGTCAATGGCGTGCATTTCACTTGGCGTGTGCTTCTGGTGCCCGTCGGCATCGTGGAGCTCTATCTGATAGCCCTGGGGTGCTCGCTGCTGCTGGCAACACTGAACGTGTATTTCCACGACATCCAGCACATCTGGGAAGTGTTCCTGCAGGCCATGTTCTATGGCATGCCTATCATCTACCCTCTGCAGATGGCCATGAACGCCTCGCCGTTCTTTGGCAAGCTTCTGCTGCTCAACCCCGTGGCTCAGACGATTCAGGACGTCCGATACTGGTTGATAGAACAACGCACGCCAACTGTGTGGAACACGATCAACACCCCGTGGATCCAGACGATTCCTTTGATCCTTGCGGCGTGCATCTTCGCGCTTGGCGTCTATGTGTTCAATCGCAACAGCAGCAAGTTCGCGGAGATTCTGTAAGGCGGCACCATGACTACGAAATCTGACAATATGAAAGACATCCAGGATCTCGACCAGACCGACGCCACCGGAACCCTCACGGAGCAAGAGACCGACGAGGCGGAAACCGTGATGACTGCGACGGACGAGCGCATTGAAACCGTGGAAGAAGCCGCTGTCAACGACGACGACTCCGATGACATCCCTGAAGACGTGGTGCTGCATGTCAGCCATGTCTCCAAGACATTCCGCCTGCCGACAGAGAAGGCTTCCGGTCTCAAGCAGGCCTTCATCAACTGGACGCGCGGGATCAAGGGCTACACTGAGCAGCATGTGCTGCGCGACATCTCGTTCGATGTGCACCGTGGTGATTTCTTCGGCATCGTGGGGCGCAACGGTTCCGGCAAGTCCACGCTGCTCAAGCTGATCTCGGGCATCTACAAGCCCAATTCCGGGCAGATCGTGGTCAAGGGCAAGCTGGTCTCGTTCATCGAACTGGGCGTTGGCTTCAACCCCGAGCTGTCCGGACGAGAGAACGTCTATCTCAACGGCGCGCTTCTGGGCTTCACCCGTGAAGAAATCGATGCCATGTATGACGAGATCGTCGAGTTCGCCGAGCTCGAGGACTTCATGGACCAGAAGCTCAAGAACTATTCGTCCGGCATGCAGGTGCGTCTGGCGTTCTCCGTGGCCATCAAGGCGCGCGGCGACATTCTGGTGCTCGATGAGGTGCTGGCCGTCGGAGATGAGGCGTTCCAGCGCAAGTGCGACGAGTTCTTCACCGCCATCAAGAAAGACAAGACCAAAACGGTCATCTTGGTGACCCATGACATGAGCGCCGTCAAGAAGTATTGCAACCGCGCCATTCTCATCAAGGACGGCGTCATCATCGAATCCCGCAGCAAGGACGATGTGGCGGATCGCTATTCGCTGGAAAATCTCAACGTCACTGGTGCTCTATCGAACGGCGTTGATGATTCGCCTGCTGACGAGGAGCCCAAGGAGGTCCAAGAGGAGAGCAAGCCCGCGTATCCTACGGGGCTCAGCGAACGCGTGCCGGTCCTGAGCATCATTCCTGTGAGTTCGCAGCTGCTGAGCAACGACGAGGACTTTGTCTTCGACGTGGAATACCAGTTCGACGAAGACATCCCGTTCTATCTGGCCTTCACCATCTATGACCTCAAGCGCGGTGGCATACCTTATGATTCTGGTTCGGTGCCGATGACGCGCCATGGGCATCAGCGCATCCGTTTCCATATCCCGCTTCACCTGTTCACGAGCTCGGATTTCAAATTGGTCGTGTCGTTGCGTGAAGACGATCCGAACCGCGTCGGAGAGGACGTCGATGTTTCGTTGCGCACCCTGCGCGTGGCATTCACCAATGAAGATCGGTCGTGCCTGTTCTCTGTGCGTAATGACGCGCGTCTGCCCAATTTCGCTCTGATTCTGCCCGACCGTTTCGATCTCAAGCAGCATTACGTCGCCCTTGATGGAGACGCCGACAACGAATCGGACGCCGCCGGCGGGCAGGCTGACGTCGAGACTGATGGTTCGAAGGGCTGAATCCGTCGTATCTGCGCATGGCGCATGAGGATGTGGCGAGTTCAGGCGAACTTGCGGGATGCCGGAAGTTCGCCATGCCGACGATCCAGACAAGGCCGTGGGCTGGAAGCGCTATCGGATCCAGAACAAAGCCTCGGCCGGTCATTTGCCGGATGCCGTGGACGTCGGCTCCGGGTCTTCCGAGGCATCCGATGACGCGGTCGCGTCGCTGTCGGTCGAGCTGCCGTCGGTGGAGCCCTGGCCTTCCGTGGGGTCCTCGAACCATGCGTTGTAGAACAGCACGAAGTTGCGGTTGCCATACGTCGAGCAGGAGTCGCCCGTGCCTCCGCGAGCGTTTTTCAGCCCCTCCAATGCGGCCTCATTGGGCTGGTACGGCGTGTAGATGTACAGCATGGCTGTCGCGTCGTTCTCAATATAGACGTCGTTGCCGCCGCACGAGGTGTCGGGGTTGTACTGGATGTAGTTGACGCGGCCGGGCTGGTAGTTGTATTGCGAGAAATGCGCCTGATAGTACTTCAGCCGGTGGGCCGCACCGTAGACCTGGTTGAAGAATCCGTAGTATTTGGTGTCGCAGCTGCCGTTATCGGGGCATGAGAGCCCCATGGCGATGGTGTAGTTCGTCTCGGTGGGCTCGACGGCGGTGATCAGCCCCTGTTCCTTTTCCAACATGACGATGAGCACTTTGGGGTTGATTCCGCAACTGGTCGCCACGCCGCTGATGATGTGGGCCGCGGATTCGTCGCTGCCCGCCTTGTAGCCAGAGCACAGATCGTCGGAGGCTTCGTCCCGTGTGCCGAACGTGGCGCGCGAGATGCAGTGCGAGCCGCCGCAAGCCACGCCGTGAACATCGAGGAATATCTGGATATCCTCCTCCGCCATGGAAACCGAATCGAACATCTCGTCATCGGTGATGATGAGCCCGGGGTTGTATCCGTAATCTTGCGCCAGAGCTCTCTGCTCGTTCTCGAATCGGGCGATCTCGGCCCGACGGCGTTGGGTGGTGACAGCGGTGGCGATGAGCATGATGACCACGAACGCCGCCACGACCGCCAAAGCGATGGTGGAGACGCTGTCTCGTGTGAGACGCTTGCGGACAGGCGTCCCGGCGAGGCGTGGCGCCCCCAGGGCCACGCTGGGCGCTGGGGCGGCGCCGGAGGCGGGGAGCGCGGCGGATGCAGCAGACGCGGCAGGCGCAGCGGGAACAGAGGACACGGCGGCCTGTGCGCCCGCGTTGCTCGGCGTGACGGGAGCAGCGGGCGCTGGTGTGCGCGGTGGCGACGGAGGCGTCGGCGTGTCTGCGTCAGGCTGAGGATTTGGCTGAGAAGCTGGTTGAGAGCCAGACCGGGAAGCCGTCTGGGAGGCCGTCTGGGAATCTGCATCCGATGCCTGGTATGTCAGCGCAGGGGAGGTTTCGCCCGTCTTCCCGTCGATGGGCGCAGGGGTCCCGTCAACCGACGGTTCGCCCTGCTTGCTGCCATCCATCGATGTCGTTCCATCACGCCGCGTTGTCATGTTTTTCATGGTACTTTTCGCATACTCGAAATGTCGAATGGGTATCGTGAAAAATTGGTGTCATCCTAACAAACCGGGCAGATAGGTCTGCCGCTTGGGATAAGGTTTCTTATTGCTAGAAAAGCGTTTCACTACAGAAAGTTCGAAATCTGACTATGGCAGATAAGGAATCCATCGTTATCATTGGTGGCGGTCCTGCTGGTCTGACTGCTGCGTATGAGCTTCTCAAGGATAATGGCGCTGAGAAATATGATGTCACCCTTCTTGAAGCAAGCGGAGAATTTGGCGGTATTTCCCGCACCGTGAAGCACAATGGCAACCGTATGGACATCGGTGGCCATCGCTTCTTCTCCAAGGACGATCGCGTGATGGACTGGTGGAAGAACATTCTTCCTCTCCAGGGCGCGCCGTCGTACGACGACAAGAAGCTCGGTCGTAAGCATGATCTCGAGCCCGGCGGCCCGGACCCCGAGAAAGTCGACGAGGTCATGCTGAAGCGTCACCGTGTCTCGCGCATCTATTGGCACGGCAAGTTCTTTGACTACCCCGTGAGCCTCAAGTGGGACACCCTCAAGAACATGGGCTTCGCACAGACCATGAAGGTCGGTTTCTCATATCTCAAGGCGCTTGTGCACAAGCTGCCGGAAGACAATCTTGAGAACTTCTACATCAATCGTTTCGGGCGCGCTCTCTATGGCATGTTCTTCGAGGGCTACACCGAGAAGCTGTGGGGCCGCCATCCGTCGGTGATTTCCGCCGACTGGGGCTCGCAGCGCGTCAAGGGCATCTCGATCACCGCCGTGCTCAAGGACGCATGGAGCAAGCTCGTCGGCAAGAAGAAGAAAGCCGGCGAAGGCGAGACCTCTCTCATCGAGGAATTCTGGTATCCGAAGTATGGCCCCGGCCAGCTGTGGGAGACCGTTGCCAAGATCGACATGGGCAATGGCTGCACCATCATCAAGAACGCCACCGTCACCAAGATCAACGAAGCCGATGGCAAGATAGCTTCCGTGGTGTATGTGGACGCTGACGGTGCCGAACACACTGTCGAGGGCGATACCTTCATCTCTTCGATGCCGATCAAGGACCTCGTCAACGCCATCAACGATGGCCAGACCAGCGAGCCGGTCGCCAAGGAACAGCTGGACATCGCCAACGGCCTGCCGTACCGCGACTTCGTGACCGTGGGCCTGCTCGTCGACAAGCTCAACCTCAAGAACCAGACTGACATCCCGACCCTCGGCAACCCGCCGATCGTGCCGGATTGCTGGATTTACGTGCAGGACACCTCCGTCAAGGTCGGCCGCATCCAGATCTTCAACAACTGGAGCCCCTACCTCGTCGAAGACGTCGACAACAAGGTGTGGATCGGCCTTGAATACTTCTGCAACGAAGGCGACGACTTCTGGAACCAGTCCGATAAGGAAGGCATCGACCAGGCCATCAGGGAACTCGTGCGCATGCACATCATCGGTTCCAAGAAAGATGTGCTCGACGCCCACCGCGAGCGTGTGAAGAAGGCCTACCCGGCGTACTTCGACACCTGGTATGACATGGACAAGCTCACCCCGTGGCTCGATGGCTTCGGCAATCTGTACTGCGTGGGTCGTAACGGCCAGCACCGCTACAACAACATGGACCACTCCATGGTCACCGCCATGGAAGCCGTGGACAACATCAAGACCGGTCGCGCGGACAAGGAGAACGTCTGGTCCGTCAACACCGAGAAGTCCTACCACGAAGCCAAGGAAGAAGAGAAGTAGTCCCCGTCGGATTGCTTGCTCTGCGGATCGACTTGTGTGACGCTGGCGCCCCAAGGGTTACCCTTGGGGCGTTTTTATGTGTCGTGGCTTGCACTGGAACGAGGTGTGATGGCAAGTGCGAGATGTTATGGCAGGCACATTGGCATGAGCATGGGGACGCCAGTGCGTGGGGCCAGGCACTTCGGTGCGAGGCGGTACCTCGGTTTCAGCCAGATGGGATCGGTTTGCGGGATGTTGGCATGAGGCGGCACGCTGACATGAGACAGACAGATCGGCATGAGCTAGGTGCATCGGCTTGATATTGTGCGTCGGCATGATTGTACATCGGCATGAAACAAACATGTCGGTGCGGGCGATAGAACCATGCCGGGCACCTGCTTGGGGAATCTGCCGGGGTCAGAACGGAGAGAAAAGCAAAAGGGGGAGGGCCATGGGCCCTCCCCCTTAGCTACAAAGAGGAAATGAAATTGAATATTAAGTTATTGAATCGTGGTACGCGCTGTCGCTGGTGTCTCAGGCGTTGAGAACCAGGAAATCGGGGCGAGGATCGCCGACGAGCAGTCCCGGAACCGAAGAGACCTGGCCGTCACGGACGTTGAACAGGCTCTCTCCGTCGGTGAGAACGATGGCGTTCAGCTTGTTGCGCTGAGCCAGATTCATGAAGTTATTGGTGCCAGCAGCGAGAGCGGCAGTGGCCCAGACATCGGCGAGCGCAAGGTCAGGCGACACAATCGTCGTCTGCTCGCAATCACGCGGGCCGAGGTAGTCAAAGTTGACTTCCATGTTTGCAAACGAGGTCGAGATCGCGCCATTACGAAGGACGACCTGCTGCAGAGGGGCGCTCGAATCAAGAGAGTTCTTGATCGGAACGTTCCAATTGATTTCGAAGTCCTTGTGGGTCGCGTAAATCGTGTCGTTCTTGGAACCGAGCGACGCGGACTGCGCGATGTCCTTCTCGACGAGCGGGCGCACGTAGCGGTTGAAGGCCTCGTTGATGGCCCAGCCGCGCAGCATTCCGAACGGGTCAAGCTTGCCCTCGCGGAACGGCTGGAAGTATCCCTCCGTCACGCGATGAGCATCGACGCACTTGGAAACGACCTGCA
The DNA here is from genome assembly GCA_002353815.1 of Bifidobacteriaceae bacterium UBA2724. Lineage (GTDB taxonomy): Bacteria > Actinomycetota > Actinomycetes > Actinomycetales > Bifidobacteriaceae > Pseudoscardovia. Next base: position 264,332 of record DEKK01000016.1, read on the forward strand.
GAAAGTCGCTGTTCTCGGAAAGGCCGCTGTCGTCGCCCCCGTTGTAACGGGAGAGAAGCGACGTTGCGGACTTCGGAGAGAACGTATCCGAGACGTACTTCAGGAACTTCTGAATCTGGAAGGTCTGGTCATCAAGGATGTTTTCATCCTTGACTCGCATCTGAAGGACATAGGTAGCACCGTCCACCGGCAGGACACGAAGATGGAGCTGCTCAACCGTGCTCTCTTGGTTGTCAGTAACATCCTCTCCGTGGCCGAAGAGGTGGAAACGTGAAGAAAATCCCGCGGCGGTCATGATGGCTCCTTTCGTCTACTAGATCCGCTATTCGAACGGTGAATTGAACGGGAACGCAGAACGCCTTCGGGCCGCGGTTTTGCCCACAGTCTTTGTGGCGAAGAGGCTCCCTGTCCAATCCCTTTTCCTCTTGTGGAACTGATTCTAGCATCGTTCACTCCAAAACGCTCGGCGTGTCGCGACATGAAATGTGAAGAAACATGGTGTGTCGGCAAAAGGGGGGATTGACTGTTCCCGAAAGTGCCAGAAACGTTGGAAACACTAGGAACTTCGCTAGCGGTAGCATGCCGAGCGTGTACGTTACCACGATTTGTTCGGTTTTTGTGCATTTCTGTTATGCCTTGAGAAAGTCCTTGCGGCGTTGTAGCCTAAGCAAGTTGCTCTGAATTGCCAGGGCACGCGCTAAACACACTCCTGTCGTGGGAAACGCCCACGGCCATTAGTCCGAAGGAGGTGGGTGATGTCTACGCGCATGCATAAGTACGAGCTCATGCTCATTGCTAACCCCGAGCTCGATGAGAATTCTCTGAAGAAGCTCGTCGACCAGTATCTCGAAACTGTCACCAACGAAAAGGGCACCGTCGACAACATCGATGTGTGGGGCCGTCGCAAGCTTGCCTATGAGATCAACGGCAAGACCGAAGGCAACTATGTCGTCGTTACCTACACCGCTCTGCCGGCAACGTCCGACGAACTCGATCGTCTGCTGAACCTCAACGAATCCATCGTTCGCACCAAGATTCTTCGCAAGGACAAGTAAGGCTTGAATCCCGCGGATTATCGCCGAGAGCGTAACGGGGTCTGTGCAAGGATCCGTTGTTGTAGACTCAAAACACGCGTAATCCGAAGGGGGATGTGAGGAAACATGGCTGGAGAGACCGTTATTACCGTCATTGGCAATCTTGTTGCCGATCCTGAGCTGCGCAACACTGCGAGGGGCAACGTGGTCAATTTCCGCGTCGCTTCGACGCCGCGCACCTATGACCGCCAGTCCGGTCAGTGGAAGGACGGCCAGGGGCTGTTCCTGAGCTGCTCTGCATGGGACAGCCAGTACAGCAGCTTTGCCACGAACATCGCCAACAGCCTGTCGAAGGGCATGAGGGTGATCGTGCAGGGAAACCTGGTGCAGAGGTCGTACCAGACCCAGTCGGGTGACCAACGCACCGTGTACGAACTCCATGTCACCGAAGTCGGCCCCGCCCTGAGCCGCGCGACCGCCCAGGTCACGCGCAACGGTGGCTCCGGCAACGGTGGCAACGGCGGTTATCGCAACAACGGCAACGCCAACGGTGGATATGGCAATTACGGCAATTCCAACGGTGGTTACAGCGGCGGCTACAACGGCGGTTCGAATCATTCGCCCGCCCCGCAGCAGGATGCGTGGGGCGCCGACGCCACCGGCGGTTCCGACGGCAGCACGTTCGGCACCTTCGGTCACTCCGACGATTCCGATTCCGACGACCAATTCGGCCCGGCTCCGTTCTGATCCTCACATATGCCGCCGATGGGCGGCTTGTCATTGCACCAACGTTGAAAACACTGGGCACTGGATAGCCCAGAGGCGGCATTGCCGCACAAAATCTGTCAAAGGAGTACATATGTCACGCAAGAGGCCGCAGCCCCCGGTTAAGCCGTTCAAGAAGAAGGCCGATCCGCTCAAGGCAGCCAAGGTCAAGGAAATTGATTACAAGGACGTCGCCCTGCTGCGCAAGTTCATCTCCGACCGCGGCAAGATCCGTTCCCGTCGTATCACCGGCGTTTCTGTGCAGGAGCAGCGCGAGCTGTCCAAGGCCATCAAGAACGCTCGCGAGATGGCGCTTCTCCCGTATGCTTCCAACGGTCGCTGAGCTCGAAAGGAATAGCTGATTATGTCGAAGTCCGTCAAGGTTATCCTCAAGAGCAACGTGTCCAACCTCGGCCAGTCCGGTGACATCGTGAACGTCAAGGCCGGCTATGCCCGCAACTTCCTGTATCCGCAGGGCCTCGCCTCCGCTTGGAGCGCCGGTGCTGGCAAGCAGATCGAGCAGCTGCAGCGCGCCCGCCGCGCCAAGGCCCTCGCCTCCCGCGAGGACGCTGTCGCCGCCAAGGCAGCCATCGAGGGCACCACCGTGACCATCGCTGCCAAGGTGTCTGAGTCCGGCAAGCTCTTCGGTGGCATCAACGCCGCCGCCGTCGCCGCCGCTCTCAAGAACGCCGGCAACGCGGTCGAGGCTTCCGCCATCACGATGGATGCCATCAAGACCACCGGCGAGTTCCCGGCAGAGGTGCAGCTGCACCCTGAAATCTCTGCGAAGTTCACCGTCAAGGTCGTCGCCGAGTAATCGCTGTCTCGTCTGTGCAATGAGACGCTTGCCATGTCCGATGACGCCTTCGGCGCCGTCGGACATGCTTTTCAAGAAGGCCCGTCGTTGCGACAGGCCTTCTGCGTTTTGTCTTCTGCTTTCGTCTACTGGGCCGCCCGCCGTCAAAGGCGCGGTGAAACGAGCGCGACGGGGTTCTTGTGGCAGTCCGTCGCTTCGTGGGAAAGCTTGCATGCCAGGCCGCCATAGGGGATGCGCGCAGCCGTGCGCATTGTGCGGCCTTTGTGCCTGAGCGGAGACGGCGGTCGTTCCATTCCACGGGATTGCGTAAGATGGCACCCGTGAAAAAACTCATCGAACAAGTCCTGAAATTCGGCATCGTCGGTATCATTGCGTTCGTCATCGATTGGGGCATTCTCAACATCCTCGTCATCTTCGCCCATATGAACGCGACCGTGGCGGCCACGATTTCGTTTCTCATCTCGTTGTGCTTCAACTATCTGGCAAGCATGAAATATGTGTTCGTGCACCGAGATGACATGGCGCGCTGGATGGAAGTGCTGGTCTTTTTCGTCAGCTCCGCCATCGGGCTTCTCATCAACGACGGCATCATCGGTTTCTGCACCGCCGTGATCATCGACCCGAGCACGATCACCACCGACCCTGGCAAGTATGCGGTCTACGCCAACATCGGCAAGATCATCGCCACGGTCGTCGTGGCAATTTGGAATTTCGTCATTCGAAAGTGGCTTCTGGACGCACCCGATCCCACCAAGCCCGTCAACGAGAAGTCCATGGCGCATCGTCTTGGCGCATGGTCGCTGACTCATGGCCCCGTCTCGCATCGCGAGACCGAGGCCGCGCAGGAGACAGCGGCCGCCCCTGCGTCGGACTCCAAGTCGATGGATGACTGATCCACTGACGATCCACCGGCCAACGGCGGAAGGATCCCCACGTCCCCTGCATGCGCGCAGCGTGCAGGGGACGCGTTGTTTTGGGAAGGAAGGGGAAAGACTGGGGGAGCGTGGCGAACCGCCGAGCTGCCGTGTGATGAAGCC
>DEKK01000016.1:268039-307333 GCA_002353815.1 Bifidobacteriaceae bacterium UBA2724
GGGATCGGGAACGGGGTGGGGTGCACGGTGGAGCCGAGCCGACAGCATCGCAAGCGGGCGGGATACGCGCGGGCCGCCAGGGCGGGCGTCTCAGCTGTGCGCGAACAGCCCGGTGCGACGAGGGGCCATCGCGTAAAGTGAAAGTGCAGAGGCCCATGGCGTATTTCCAGAGGCCGGTTTCAACTATGGAGGTTCATCATGCCCGTCATTCACACTCATGTCAGCACGCCGCTCACCAAGGAAAACCGCGAGCACCTCAAGGCCGCCTATGGCAAGGCCATCACGGCCGTCCCCGGCAAGTCTGAGGGATGGCTCATGTGCCCGTTCGAAAGCGACATGCCCATCTATTTCGGCGGTGACGATTCCAAGCCCGCCGCATACGTCGAAGTCAACGTGTTCGGCAGCTCCGTCCCCAAGTCCTCGTGGGAAAAGCTCACCGAAGCGATCATGACGGCGCTCAACTCCGAGCTGGGGATTCCCGAAGACCGCACGTACATCCGCTACACCGCCACCACGGATTGGGGATGGAACGGCGGGAACTTCTGACCCCTTTCGTCTCTGTATGGCGCAAACGCGGAATCCGCCGCTTCATGGCGCGTGGCGAGGCCGACGGCGGGTCGCGCTGCGCGCCACGTGCTTTACCGCTGGATGTTGGCGATCGCAGTGTTGATCGTCGTGCCGCGCAGCTCCAGCGTGGTCGACATTTTGATCGACCACGAAAGGCGTGCGGAATCATCGGTCTGCGAGACAAGACGTTCGATGGCCGTCGCCGCGGTGCGACCGAGGGCATCGGTGTTGACGGTGACCGAGCTCAGCTCCGGGAACACCTGCTTGACGACCGGAGTGCCGGGATACGTGATGAGGCTCACCGTGCCGGGCACGTCGATCCCCGCCTCGTAGAAGGCGCGCAGGGCCCCCACGCCCATCGAATCGGTCGAGATGAAGAATGCCTGCGGCAAATCGTTCGGGTGCTCGCGGATGGCTCGTTTCATGAGTTCGTATCCGCTTTCCGTCGAACCGTCCCCGCGATAGATGTATCCGGTGCGGAACAGTTTCGGGACCGAAAGATACGAGCGGAACGTGCGCAGGAACGAATCGTCGAAGTGCATGTCGTTGTGCTGGTACTGGAAATCGGAGCACAGCAGCCCGATGCGCGTCTGCCCGTGTGCAAGGAAATAATCGATGGCGCTGATGATGCTGGTGATGTAGTTGGGTGCCACGGACGTGCAGATGCCGCCGAACAGCGGGTCCATCTCGGTGGCAAGCACCGGCCGGTCGGACCGTTCGAGGCGCAGAAGCACCTGCGGGTCCATCGGAGAGATGACCACGAAACCGTCGGCATCGGATTCGAGGGCCTGTTCGAGGGTGTCGGTGCCTTCGCCATAGAAACGCAGGATGCCGAATCCGTCGGCGGTGAGCCTACTTTCCAAGGCGCTGCAGACGTAGTAGTAATACATCTGCGGCGGAAGCTGCTCGAGGACGGGCGGTTGCACGATCCCGATGGTGTGCAGGGGCGACGCCGCGGACGATGTGCTGCGACGGCTTCTTTTCTTGTATCCCATCGTGCGTGCGGTGGTGATGATCGTGTTCCGCGTGCTGTCGCTGACCGACATCGTCGCATCGTGGTTGAGCACGCGCGAGACCGTTGCCGGCGATACGCCCGCCGCATGGGCGATGTCGCGGATGGTGGGCGCCTTCTTCAGCGCGCCGCTGCCGCCTCGGGCATCGGGTGTCGCGCCGTTGCCTGTGCCTGCGCTGGCGGTGTTGTCCGTCAGTACGCTGACGCTGTCGCCGTCGGCGATGGCACCCAGAGGTTCGGTCGGCGAATCGACGTCGTTGCGCGGCGTCTGCGCCTGCTGCGTCGGATGCAGGAGTTCCTGGGACCTGCGAGCCTGTCTCGTCATGATGTGCCACCCCACTTCATGTGCGGTTTGTTTACGTGAACCCTTGCGTCGGCGAAAGGGAGCTTGACGAATCCGGAGTGCGGGGCAACATTGCGGGGCAACCTTTTTCGTCTGGTCCCAGTCTAATGCGAAATCGCTGTTAAGTAAAACCAATATGTTTTAGTAAACGGTGGATGATCGTGCGGTCCTGCCGGCGCGCCGCCCGGCATGGCGGTCCGATGACAACGCTTGCGGTGAGGCGCCTCGCGCGGCGAAAGGCAGGGCGTCGCGGATTCTGGCGCGAGCTGTGCGTAAGATGGCGACTGGATAAACCGAAATACACACGTGGTGCGGTGACGGAGCAGAATCTGGGTCGTCTCACGCGCCGCGGGGTCTGGGAGGAGATCGCATGGCAGTACTGGTGCTTGGAGGCGCGGGCTATATCGGCTCGCATATGGTCGATAGGCTCGTCGAGCGCGGCGACGAGAAGGTCGTCGTGGTCGACAGCCTGGTGACGGGCCATCGGGCCGCGGTGAACCCGGCCGCGAAGTTCTATCAGGGCGATCTGGCCGACCAGGATTTCATGCGCCGCGTGTTCCGCGAGAACCCCGACGTGGACGCCGTCATCCATTTCGCCGCGTTCTCGCTCGTGGCCGAGTCCATGGGCAATCCGCTCAAGTATTTCGACAACAACACTGCCGGCATGATCAAGCTGCTCGAGGTGATGAACGAGGTGGGCGTCAAGCGCATCGTGTTCTCGTCCACGGCCGCCACCTACGGCATCCCCGAAAAGATGCCGATTCATGAAAGCGACCCTCAGAAGCCCATCAATCCTTACGGCGAAAGCAAGCTCATGATGGAAAAAATCATGAGCTGGTCGGACGCGGCATACGGCATCAAGTTCGTTGCGCTGCGCTACTTCAACGTCGCGGGCGCTAAGCCGGATGGCAGCATCGGCGAGGACCACAATCCCGAGACCCACCTGCTGCCCATCGTGCTGCAGGTCGCCCAGGGCAAGCGCGACAAACTCATGATCTTCGGCAACGACTACAACACCCCCGATGGCACCAATGTGCGCGACTACGTGCACCCCTTCGATCTCGCGGACGCGCATATCCTCGCCGTGAAGTACCTGCGCGAGGGCAATCCGTCGGACGCCTTCAACCTGGGGTCGTCCACGGGCTTCTCGAACCTGCAGATCCTCGAAGCCGCTCGGCGCGTGACCGGCAAGGAGATTCCCGCAGAGATGGCCGGGCGCCGTCCGGGCGACCCCGATACGCTGATCGCCGCCTCCGACAAGGCACGCACCGTGCTCGGGTGGAAGCCGCAATTCGATAACATCGACAAGATCATCGCCTCGGCGTGGGCGTGGCACTCCACCCATCCGAACGGGTACGACGACCGCAGGTAGAGTCTGCGGGCGCGGTGCTTGTAACGCGGGCCGGCTTGCCGTTGGACGGTGTGCCGGCCCGTTGCGTTCTTTCTTCGGCGGCGCAACGGTGCGCGCGCCGCTTTTTCGGATTAGGCGTGACGGGGAGGGTGCCGCGGCAAGGCTGTGGCGCTTCCGTTTGTGTTCTGGAATTCGGAATTTCCTGTGATAATTAGTGAGTAGTCTTAGTAAACAAGAGGCTGAGTAGTCAAAGCCATCGAGCGCGAGTGCCATGGCGGCGCATTGTGCAGAAAGGACATCGCATGGGGACTGAAGAGGCCAGGGAATTCACCCTGATGGATATGATTCCTGATTCGATCAAGAACTCGCAGGCGTCGCTGATCCGTGAGTTTGATGCGTATGCGAGCCAGTTCGAAGGTGTCATCCGTCTGACGCTGGGCGAGCCTGATTTCAACACGCCGCAGAAAATCAAGGACGCGGCGGTCGCGTCGCTGTCCGAGAACCACACGCATTACCCGCCGACCTCCGGAACCTTGGACTTCCGCAAGGCCGTGTGCGAATTCCTCAAGCGCCGCCGCGGGCTGGACTTCGAGCCTGGCCAGATCGTCGCTACCGTGGGCGCCAGCGAGGCGCTGCGTTCCGTGATGGGCACGTTCGTCGGCCCTGGCGACGTGGTGATCATCCCCACCCCGGCGTTCGGCTTCTATGAGTCCATCGCCGTGCAGTTGGGCGCGCAGCCTGTCTTCATCGACACGTCGCGCACCGATTTCAAGCTCAAGCCCGAGACCCTGAACCGCACGCTCACCGCGCTCGAAGACGTCAACACCCTGCTCATCCTCAACTATCCGAACAACCCGACCGGCGCAAGCCTGACGCGCGCCGAGGTCAAGGCGCTCGCCGATGTCATTGCGCGCCACAAGGTCGGCGTGGTGAGCGACGAGGTCTATGCGCTCATCAGCTATGACGAGCCGACCACGTCGATTGCCGAATTCCTGCCAGACCGCACCGTGGTCGTCGACTCGTGCTCCAAGTCGCTCGCCATGACCGGTTGGCGCCTGGGCTACATCGCAGCCCCGAAGGGCATCGCCGAGCAGATCGCCAAGGTGCACCAGAGCACCGTCGCCACGGCGCCGCGCCCCGCCATGGATGCCGCCGCCGTGGGCTACCGCGAGTGCGACGCCGACATCGATGCCATGGTGAGCGAATACCATGATCGCCGCAACCTGCTGTATTACGGCCTCAAGTCGCAGGGCTTCGACTGCGCGTCGCCGTCGGGCGCGTTCTATCTGTACATGCGCATCCCCGATTCGTTCCCCGACACCATGACCTTCTGCAAGGCCATGGTCGAGAAGGCCAAGGTCGCCTGCATCCCCGGCGATGCCTTCGAGAAGAACTCCCGCAGCGTGCGCTTTAGCTACGCCGCGAGCCAGGAGGACCTGCGCGAGGCGCTGCACCGCATCTCCGCATGGAAGTCCCAGGAAGGCTTCTGATCGGAAGGATTGCGATTCGGGGCGGGCGTCGGCATCTAGGACAGGTCGCCGCAGATCGCATGGTTGTCTGATCTTTGGGGCTCGTCGTGCTCTGTCGCGGCGAGCCCCATGTCGTCGGGGCCGCCATGGATATGGCGGTCGCGCCTAAGGCACGGGGGTGGAATCGGCCGCGCGGATATCCCGGCGCGGATATCGGTGCGCTGCTGACGATGCGGCCCGGCGGTGAAGGCAGCGGCGATGAAAGCGGCGGCACCGCTCACCGCCATGCGAGTGACGCCATCCGTGCGTTTGACGACGACTCGGCTTATGCTTTCCGTACGCAACGATTCATGGCAGGGCCGCCAGTCGAGCCCCGGACGCCGCGGACCGCCGGCGGTTGCCATGGTGACAATGGAGAATGGAGAGGCACGAGGAGCTCATGACTTACACGACGATTCACTTGGTGCGTCACGGTGAGGTATACAACCCCGAGCATGTTCTGTATGAGCGCCTGCCCGGATATCATCTATCGGAACGCGGCCAGCGCATGGCCAGGCGCACGGCGCAGTATCTCGCGGCGAACTCGGGCACAAGCCGCGCGTGTGCGATTTATTCCTCGCCGCTCGAACGCGCCCAGGAAACGGCGCAGCGCATTCTTGACGCGGTGAACGCTGCCCGCGAAGGACGGGGCCAGGACCGGCTCGAGCTTCTCACTGACGACCGCCTCATCGAGGCAGGCAATGAGTTCCGCGGGAAAACCGTGGGGCGCGGCGACGGGGCGTTCTGGCGCAACGGCAACTGGAAGCTCGTCACCAATCTCTACAAGCCGTCGTGGGGAGAAAGCTATCGGCATATCGTGCACCGCATGAGCGATTTCATCCGTGAGACGATTGATGCGCATCCGGATTCCGACGTGATCGTGGTGAGTCACGAATCGCCCATCTGGTGCTTCCGCTGCCTTATGGAAACGGGGCGTCCGGAGCACAATATGTTCAAGCGCAACGCTGCGCTCGCATCCGTGACGTCGTTTACGTTCGATGACGACACGCATAAACTGATGGGGATTGCATATGCCGATCCCGCCTCGCGCGTGAAGTGAGCCCGCGCGGCGCATGGGCCGTGCCGCCCGGTGGCGGGCTGACGGCATGTGCTGAGGCTGAGACGATAACAACGGCAAGGAGGGCCGATGGCACAGTTTGGTGGGATGGAATTCCAAGTCGATGACATGCAGTGGAACGACCTTGGCCTGGTGCGTCGGCTGACCGGCGAGGCATCGGTGCGCGATGCGGCGGAAACGGGACAGCGGCTGGTTTCGCTCTGGCCTCTCACCACATCGCTGCACATGGACAACGATGTGAAATACGCCGAGGAGCTTCAGGTGCGCCTGACGCTGCAGTTTGCCAAGCTGCTCGTGGGTGACCCCGATGTGGCGGGAACGATGACGCTTGCCGACGCCGATTTCGTCTATGAGGGCGCCGACGCGATCCCCGGCCGTCCGCAAAGCGTGGTGGATGCGCTTGTCAAGGCCAACGCTGCGTATGACGATGCCGCCGGGTATTCCGACGACGGCGACGTGAATGTGATCCTGCAAGCGGCGAATCGCCTCGGGGCGCGCGGGAAAGACGCCAAGGAATTCGGCCGGGCGATGGTGGACGGCGATGCGTTCGTGGCGAAAGCCGTCCACGAGGCTGCGTCGCTCGATGAACAGGCCGAGCGGCTCGGCGCGACCTTCGTTGCGGTCGGGCTGGCGTCTTTCGCGGCGATGGTCGGGGCGCGTGCAGACGCCGAGGCGATCGACGGGAATCTCGAAGCGGGCAGTGTCGCGGCGATGCTCTATTGCAACGAGCTTGCGGAGCGCTATGGCGTGCCGCGCCTGTTCGTCACCGACGAGAATCTGGTGGCTTTGAACAAACCGATGCCGCCGGCTGATTTCGTGCGCGCTCTCGCGCCGCTTGCCTCCGCCGAATGGTCGAAGCACCGCGCGGACATCCTGTGGGACCCCGACAAGGCGAAGGCGGATGCCGAAGAGGTCGATAAGAAGCGCAACCGCGAGGAGCTCGCCAAGAAGTTTCGGTGACGCAGAGGTTCCCGTGATATGGAAATCTCAATGTCGCGGAAGTCTCAGTGATGCGGTCGGTGTCGTCGCTGTCTCCGGTGTCGCAGGGAGCGCCGTCGGTGTCGTCGCTGCCGTCGTTATTCGGCGTTGCTATTTCTCGTTATTCATCATCGCGTGGGCCGAGCAGGATGCGTTCGGCAGCGCTGACCGCGCCCATAAGCGCCGCCGTCAGGAGCACGATGACCACCGAGGCCGCGAACACCAGCTGCGTGCGGAACGAGTTGTACGCCGCCTGCAGCCAGATGCCGAGCCCGGCGCGCGAACCCATGTATTCGGCCGTCGCGGCGGTGCCGATCACGTACGCCGCCGCGATGCGGATGCCGCCGAAGATCTGTCGCGCGGCCACGCGTAACTCGACGTGCCACAGCGTCCACGAGCTTGTGGCGCCGCATGTCAAGGCCACGTCGCGATAGAAACCGGGCACGGCATCGAGCCCCCGGCACGTCTGCACGGCGATGGGGAAGGTGGCGAAAACCGCCACGAGCACCAGTTTGCCGATGGGCTCGAATCCGAACCAATGGAGGAACAGCGGCGCGATGGCGATGATGGGCAGCGTCTGGGCGCCCACGAGAAGGGGATAGACGGATGCGTGGAAGCGGCGCGAGCAGTGGAGGCCGACCCCCAACGGGATGCCGACCGCAATCGCGACGAGGAATCCCAGCACACCCTCGACCGTCGTGACCCACGTGGCGTATCCCAGCGTGCCCCATGACGATGTGATGGCGCGCACGATCTGCGAGGGCGCGCTCAGGGTGCGCGGCGACACGATGCCGAAGTCGACCACGGCTTCCCACAAGGCGATGAGCGCCGCAAGCGTCACGGCGGGCGGCCAGATGCGCTCCAGCCAGGCGTGGCCGCGAGGCGCGGCGCTCGCGTCCGCCGCGGTGCCTGCGTCCGGCTCGGTGTCGCCCCGCGATGCCGGCGTGCCGTCCGTCGCACCGTCGCGCGCCGACGCGCCGCCGTGGGGCTCGGTGTCCCGCGGCCAGGACGGATCCGCATGGTTGCCAGTGCCCATTGTGCCGTCCTTTCTGCCTGCCGGGTCGTGCTTTTCCACATCAATTGTATGGTGCCGTGCGCTTTGGCGCACAAGTCGCGCTGTAAGAGCAAAATAGGCGCTATGTCTGAAGAAAGTAATCGTCCGGAGCTTCCGGAAAACGTTCGCGTTCGTTTCTGCCCGTCCCCGACCGGCACGCCGCACGTCGGCATGGTGCGCACGGCGCTGTTCAACTGGGCCGAGGCTCGTCACACCCATGGAACCTTCGTGTTCCGCATCGAAGACACGGATGCCGCGCGTGACAGCGAGGAAAGCTACAACCAGATTATCGATGCGCTCAATTGGCTTGGCATCGACTGGGACGAGGGCATCAACGTGGGCGGCCCCAACGGCCCGTACCGCCAGTCCGAGCGCACCGACATCTACAAGGACGTCGCCGCCAAGCTGCTCGCCGCCGGCTACGCCTATGAGTCCTATTCCACCCCCGAGGAGACCGCCGAGCGCAATGTCGCCGCAGGCCGCCCCAAGGAATTCGGCTACGACGGATACGACCGCAACCTCACCGAGGAACAGAAAGCCGCGTTCCGCGCCGAGGGCCGCAAGCCCGCACTGCGCATCAAGATGCCCGACGAAGACATCGTGTTCAACGACCTCATCCGTGGTCCGATCGAGTTCAAGGCTGGATCCGTGCCGGACTATGTGATCGTGCGCCCGAACGGCGACCCGCTGTACACTCTTACCAACCCGGTCGACGACGCCATGATGAACATCAACGTCGTGCTGCGCGGCGAGGACCTGCTGAGCTCCACCCCGCGCCAGATCGTGCTGTACCGTTACCTCATGGAACTCGGCATCGCCAAGCAGATGCCGCTGTTCGGCCACATGCCGTACGTCATGGGCCAGGGCAACAAGAAGCTGTCCAAGCGCGACCCGGAGTCCAACCTGTTCCTGCACCGCGAGCACGGCTTCATCCGCGAAGGCCTGCTCAACTACCTCGCGCTGCTCGGCTGGTCCATCGCGCCCGACCGCGACGTGTTCTCGATGGATGAGATGATCGAGAAGTTCGACGTGCGCGACGTCAAGGCGAACCCGGCTCATTTCGACATCGACAAGGCCATCGCCATCAATGCCGAGCACATCCGCATGCTCGATCCGCAGGACTTCCTCAACCGCTCGGTGCCGTATCTGCACCGCGACGGCGTGGTGTCCGCGGATACCTGGGACGCCCTCACCGATCGCGAACGCGAGGTGCTGACCGCCGCCGCTCCGCTCGTGCAGCCGCGCGTACGCCTGCTGGGCGAGGTCTCGGGCATGGTCGGTTCGCTGCTTAGCGACGCCACCTACATCGAGCCCGACGCAGACGCCCGCAAGCAGCTGAAGGATTCCGCCGGCGACGTGCTCACCAAGGCGCTGGCTGCGCTGGAGGCCGTGCCGGAGGACGAATGGAAGGCCGAACATATCCATGACGTGCTCACCGCGGCGCTTGTGGACGAGGCTGGATACAAGCCGCGTCTCGCCTTCGGTCCGGTGCGCGTCGCCCTGTCCGGACGCCGCGTGTCGCCGCCTCTTTTCGAGTCTGCGGAGATTATCGGAAAGGCTACGACACTCGCGCGACTCGCCGAGTTGCAAAAGAATCTGTAGCCGTGTATATTCTCTTTTTGTTGCGCTGAGAGCGATGAGCTCAGGCCAATGAAAAGTGAATACGCCCCTGTCTGCTAGCGGTCTAGGCATGCGCCCTCTCACGGCGTCAACACCGGTTCAAATCCGGTCAGGGGTACTCAGTCTGGTTATTCCAGACCCAGCCGAACAAGGCTATTGGGGTATGGTGTAATTGGCAACACAGGTGATTCTGGTTCATCCATTCTTGGTTCGAGTCCAGGTACCCCAGCCAGTGACGGAAGCCGCGAGTGCGACTTCCGTTTTTTGTTTTTCCACGTACATGCGTCTTTCGCGGCAATGCCGGTAAACAAAAACCGCAGGCGGTGAATCCTGCGGTTATCGTTTTGCGTTCGGGGTGCGGGCGGCTGTAGCGCCCCGTCATTTGCTGAAGGTCAGGAAGTGTCTGTCGAAGCCGAACGACCATCCGTCGAGCGTGGCGGACGAGATGATGAGTGCGCCGAGGAAGACGCCGAGCGTGTTCATGAGGATGTCGATGACATCGAAAATCCCCGCGCTGAAGATGTATTGCGCGCCTTCCACCATGACCACGAGCACGAAACCCGCCAGCGCGCTTTTCCATGTCGACTTGATAAGAAGCTGCAGCAGCAGTCCGATGGGCAGGAACAGCAGGATGTTCCACATCGTGTCGAGCGGGGTGTAGGTGAACTCTCGGCCGAATTCCGCGAGGTTCATGTTGATGCCGCGCGTGCCGGGGGATTTGAGGAACAGCGCGTAGAACAGCGCATAGAAATAGGCAAGCGTCAGTAGCACCGTGAAGACGATTTCGAAGCGCTTCGACAGCAGCTGGAACACGAACGCGCCGAAGATTGCGCCGCTGAGCACAAGTACCGTGCCGGTGAACAGCCCGTCGCCCAACGCGTTGTACATGCCTCGAAGGGCCGTGATCGTGGCGGAGCGCAGACCGTCCACGGAGAGGAACAGATATTGCAAGATGAAAATCCACAGAATCCCGCTGGTCAGGGATATGCTCGCAATCGTCTTCTTCTCCATCGAAGGCCTTTCACATCGTCTTGTCTCTCGCCCGACGGCTGCGGCCGCGAAGCGCTCTCTAGTGAATGATAGACCGCGCGGGGTGCAATGCCGCGTAACGTCGGCGCATCTCGCCTGTTCCCACACATTCGGGGGTATGTGGCTTGGGGTGGCACGTCGTATGCTGAAGGTATGGCATCACAAAAGACGAGATCACGGTCCAATGAAGGATGCGACGAGGCGCATGCTGCTGGGCAGGGGCGTCCGCTGTCCGTGTCCAGGCGACTGGGGCGCCTTCAGTTCCATAAATCCGGCAAGTTCCGCGTGCTCCAGCTGTCCGACATCCAGGACGGCCCCACGGTGAGCAAAGACACGATCAGCCTGATCGCGGCGGCGTGCGATGCGGCACGCCCCGACCTCGTGGTGCTCACGGGCGACCAGATCGCCGGATACCATTCGGCCTACCACGCCACCTATCGCGCGCGGCATTGGGACAATCCGCTCGATGGCATCGTGGGCATGGGGCGCCAGGCCGCGAATCTCATCGGCGACGCGTTCCAAGGCTTCCCGCAGATGCCGCAGTCATCGCAATCCGCGGTCGAGGAACGGCGCATGCTTGACCGCCAGGCGCAGAGCACGTCGGACCCGCAGGACACCGCGCGCCTTGAACAAGAGAGCGAGCTTGCGCACACGCGTGACATGGTGCGCCAATCCATCCATCAGTTCATGAAGCCGATCGTGGACCGTGGCATTCCTTTCGCGGTGACGTATGGAAACCATGATTTCCAGTGCGGCATCGATAACGCCGAGTTCGACGCGATGTTTCGCGAGCTGCCGGGGTGCCTCAACCCCGAGGCGACGGGCGCGCAGAGCATGCGTCCGGTGAAAGTGCCGCTGAGCGGCATGCCCGACCAGGTGGCTTTCGCCTGTGAACCGGGCACTTTCGCGCTCCCGGTGAGCGACGCGGAACGCAAGCGCACCGTGTTCGGCATCGTGATGCTGGACTCCGGCGATTATGCGCGCGAAGGCGGCTACGGCGCCCCGTCGCGGCGCGGCCTGGGGTTCCTGCGCACGGCACCGGAGCTCATGGACGGGGCGAAGTCCATCGTGTTCCAGCACATCCCGCTGCCGCAGTTCTATGACCTGCTGCGGGTGGTGCCGGCGACCACGGCCTACGCGGTGCAGGGATACCGCACCTATGACTCGCAGACGTATCTGCTGGATGAAAGCAAGACGCTGCCGGGCAGTTTTCTGGGCGAGGGCGTGAGCTGCCCCGACGCCGACTGCGGCGAATTCGACATCATGCGTGAGACCGGCGGGTATTTCGCGCTTTTCGCAGGGCACGACCACCGCAATGGCTTCGTGGGCATCGATGACGGCATCATGCTGGGCGCCACGCCGACGTGCGGATTCGGTGCCTATGGGCCGGCTCCCAAGATGAGGTCCGCGCGGCTGTTCGAATTCGACATCCGCCATCCCTACGAGCCACGCACGCAGCTGCTGCTGTTCGGCGACCTCGTGGGCAAGCCGACCACGCGCAAGGCGTATACCTACGCCATGAGCCATGTGCCCACGAACGCGGGCGACACATGGAACCTGCTGCGCAAACCGAAGGTGTTCGGCGGCGTGGTCGCGGCGATCGTCGGCATCCTGGTGTCGTCGATGTTCGGCGGCAAGGGCGGCAAGAGCGGGAAAGGCAGGTGATGGCGGCGGCCCGCCGCGAATGAAAGCGGGGTGAATCCCCCGCCGAGGCGGGCCCGCTGGCCTTCAGGCCTTGCGGACCCATGGCAAGCGGACCGTGACGGGCTAACGGGCCTGGAAGGCGCCGCCCTGGGCCTTGGCGAGCGTGTCGCTCAGGTATTTGCCGGCGCTCATGACAAGCGGTGCGAAGTGACGGCCGGGCGAAATGCCCATGCGGTCGGTCGGGCCGGAAATCGAGATGGCCGCGATGACCTGCCCCGAGGCGTTGCGAATCGGGGCGGAGACGGACGAGACGCCATGCTCGCGTTCGTTGACGGATTCGGCCCATCCGCGCTTGCGGACGGCGGCGAGGGTGGCGGCGGTGAAACGCGAATGGCGCAGCCCCTGGTGCATCTGCTCGGGGTCCTCCCAAGCGAGCAGGATGTGGGCGGCGGAGCCCGCCTCCATCGACAGCATCGCACCCACGGGAATCGAATCTCTCAAACCGGAGGCGCGCTCGACGGAGGCGATGCACACGCGCTGGTCGCCCTGGCGGCGATAGATCTGCGCGGATTCGCCGGTGCGCTCGAGAAGCGTCTGCAGAATCGGCTCGCATGCGGTGAGCAGGCGGTCTTCGCCCGCGGCCGCGGCAAGCTCGGCGAAGCGCGACCCCAGCGTGAAACGCCCGTGCTGGTCGCGCACGATGAAGCGGTGACATTCGAGCGCCATAGCGAGACGGTGCGCGGTGGGGCGTGCGAGGCCCGTGTCGTTCACCAGCTGGGCAAGAGTCGCCGGTCCCCGCTCGAGTGCATCTAGGATGAGTGTTGTTTTATCAAGCACTCCCACGCCGGAGTGAACCTCGCTGCGTGAGTTTGTTGAGTTATTCGATTGTGAAGCCATAACGAACAGTATGCCATCTCATATTGTGAAATGCAAAAGTTTGATATGTGAGAGCCGAAGCACAATCGAAACGGAACAACAGTACGAGCCCGCGGCATCGCCGCCCACGGTTTGGAAAGCGGCATTGCGCATGCCGCGGGCGCGTAAAGAAATAGGAGGTCCCCGATGGGAACAACGCTGGCCGAGAAAGTGTGGAATGACCATCTCGTCCGCAAGGGTGAGAATGGCGCTCCTGATCTTATTTTCATTGACCTGCAGCTCATGCACGAGGTCACGAGCCCGCAGGCATTCGAAGGCCTGCGACTGGCAGGCCGCAAGCCGCGCCACGTGGAGCTGACGCTCGCCACGACGGACCACAACACCCCGACCGTGGACATCGACAAGCCGAACCCGGACGCAACCTCTGCGCTCCAGCTGAGCACACTCGCCAAGAACTGCAAGGAATTCGGCGTGCGCCTCCATGCACTCGGCGATCCCGACCAGGGCATCGTGCACCAGGTGGGCCCGCAGCTCGGCCTCACCCAGCCGGGCATGACCATCGTGTGCGGCGACTCCCACACCTCGACGCACGGCGCGTTCGGCGCGCTCGCCTTCGGCATCGGCACATCCGAGGTCGAGCATGTGCTCGCCACGCAGACGCTGTCACTCAAGCCGTTCAAGACGATGGCCGTGAACGTTGACGGCGAGCTGTCGCCGGACGTGACCGCGAAGGACATCATCCTCGCCATCATCGCCAAGATTGGCACTGGCGGCGGCCAGGGCCACGTCATCGAATACCGCGGCTCCGCCATCCGCAAGCTCAGCATGGAAGCGCGCATGACGATCTGCAATATGTCGATCGAGGCGGGTGCCCGCGCCGGCATGATCGCGCCCGACGAGGTGACCTTCGAGTATCTCAAGGGCCGTCCGCACGCTCCGGAAGGCGAGATGTGGGACAAGGCCGTGGAGTACTGGAAGACGCTCAGGTCCGACGACGACGCTGTGTTCGACAAGGAGGTTACGCTCCGCGCCGAGGACCTCAAGCCGTTCGTGACCTGGGGGACCAACCCCGGCCAGGGTGTGCCGATCGACTCCGTGGTGCCGGACCCCGAGTCCTTCACCGATGAGACGCAGCGTGCCGCCGCCAAACGCGCGCTGGAGTACATGGACCTCAAGGCCGGCCAGCCGATCAAGTCGATCCCCGTCGACACCGTGTTCATCGGATCGTGCACCAACGGCCGAATCGAGGATCTGCGCGCCGCCGCCGCCGTGATGAAGGGCCACCACAAGGCCGACTCCATCCACCGCGTGCTCGTCGTGCCGGCCAGCTCCCGCGTGCGTCTGCAGGCCGAGAAGGAAGGCCTTGACAAGATCTTCAAGGACTTCGGTGCCGAATGGCGCAACGCAGGCTGCTCCATGTGCCTGGGCATGAACCCGGACAAGCTTGTGGCCGACGAACGCTCCATTTCTACGTCGAACCGTAACTTCGAAGGGCGCCAGGGCAAGGGCTCGCGCACGCATCTTGCGTCGCCTGCCGTCGCCGCCGCCACCGCCATCCGCGGCATGATCAGCGAGCCCGCGGATCTGTGAACCGCCCCGCCGTCCGCGCAGGGTGCGCGATGACGGCATAACAAGAAGATTTGTGAAGGACAACATATGGAAAAGCTGACCGTCGTGACCGGCACCGGAGTGCCGCTCCGCCGTTCGAACGTCGATACCGACCAGATCATCCCCGCCGTGTTTCTCAAGCGCGTGACCAAGTCCGGATTCGAGGACGCGCTGTTCTATGCATGGCGCCGCGACCCGAACTTCGTGCTCAACCAGGACGCCTACAGGGACGGCAAGATCCTCGTGGCCGGGCCGGACTTCGGCATCGGCTCCTCGCGCGAGCACGCCGTGTGGGCGCTGCATGACTACGGCTTCCGCGTGGTGATCTCGTCGCGCTTCGCCGACATTTTCTACGGCAACACCGCCAAGAACGGCGTGCTCGCCGCCATCATGCCGCAGGAATCCATCGAGCTGCTGTGGAAGCTGCTCGAAGAGGAGCCCGGCCGCCAGATGACCGTGAGCCTCGAGGACCGCACGGTGACCTGCGGCGACGTGACCCTGCCGTTCGAGGTCGACGATTACGTGCGCTGGCGTCTCATGAACGGATACGACGACATCGACCTCACGCTGCAGCACGAGGACGACATCGTGGCGTATGAGAAGATGCGCGCCGAGAAGTTCCCGTTCAAGCCCAAGACGATCCCTGCCAAGCACCTGCCTGAGGTGAAGGTGGAGTCCGCGCGTCCCGTTCCCGAGACGCCGTGGGCCGGTCCGATCTCTGACCGGAAGTAGGCGAAGTAGGCGGTTTGGCGCGCGTGCGTGCGTGTGCGTGTGAGCGGCGCGTGCGTGTGATCTGACGATTCGCAGCCCATCACATTCGTTCCCCGAACAATGTGATGGGCTGCGGACATTTTCGGCTGTTTTTGGCCTTCAAACGGCATTTTTTGTCCGCAAGCCATCACATTGTTATGAATCGACCCCCGGATGGCGTTCGGCGGGTGTGGCGGCACCCGCTTAAGGCGATTTTGGGGTGTTGGGTGGGCTGAATTGGTGTGAAATGGGCTTGGGCGGGTGTCCGGATACCCACTTTGGGTGGTTTCGGGGCTTGGGCAGACGATTTCTTGGCCGAAATGGCGTTGGGCGGGTGTGGTGGCACCCACTTTGGGCGGTTTGGTGGGGTTTGGGGGCCGTTTGGTGGTCGAAATGGGCTTGGGCGGGTATCCGGGTACCCACTTTAGACGATTTGGCGGTGGCTCGACTCCGCCCGATCCGGGGTTATGAAGGGGCATAAGCAACGGCAGGCCGTCGCCATCGTGGTGGCGGCGGACCTGCACCAGCGCTCCGTCAGCAAAGCCGCGGCGGAAGGCCCTGCGCTTCGTATAATGAGGCGCAGGGCATTTCCATGCCGCGGGCGGCAAGCACAAGCGAGGAGCTAGGAGCGAAGATGGCAGCAATGGACGCACCGTTCTATGACGTGAACCTGAGCTACGAAGACAATTACGCGAAGGGGCCGTTCGGTGCGTTTGCCGCGGCACTTGAAAGCCGGGCCGGCGCGGGCGTCGCGACTTCGGCCGCCGAAACCGCCGCAACCGCGGAAGCATCGTCGGAAAACTTCCTCGGCCTTCCCGTCAACCTGCCCTTCGGCATTCCCGCGGGCCCCTTGCTCAATTCGCGCTTCACCGACGCCGCCTTCCTCATGGGCTTCGACATCGCCGTCTACAAAACCGTGCGCTCGCGGCAGTGGCCGTGCAACCGGTTCCCGAACGTGCTGTCGGTGCATCCGCGCGGCGCATCCATCGACCCCGAGGGCGTCGAGAAAGACGAGGGCGTGCTTGCCGATTCGAACTACGGCACCGACGCGACCCGCATCTCGATCTCCAACTCCTTCGGCGTGCCTTCGCAGGATCCGGATGTGTGGCAGCCCGACATGGCCGCTGCCGTGGCCCACGCCGGCGCGGGCCAGGTGCTTGTCGGCAGCTTCCAGGGCTTGCGCAAGCCCGGCATGAGCGACGAGGCGTATGTCGCCGATTGCGTGACCACCGCGCGACTTGTGCAGGAAACCGGTGCCAAGGTCATCGAGATGAATACCAGCTGCCCGAACGAAGGACACAATCGCCTGCTGTGCCACGACCCCGCGCTCGTCGGCCGCATCTGCGACGCGGTGAAGGACGAGATCGGCGACACCCCGTTCATGATCAAGCTTGCGTATCTGCCGCGCGAAGAGCAGGTCGAGCAGATGGTGCGGAGCACCGCCGCGCATGGCACGGTGCAGGCGCTGTGCACGATCAACACCATCTCGTGCAAGCTTGTCGACCGAAACGGCGACCAGGCGCTGCCGGGCGCGGGGCGGGACCGATCCGGAGTGTGCGGCGCGGCAATCCGCGAGGCGGGCCTTGCCATGGTGCGGCGCGTGGCCATGGCGCGGGAGAGACTGGGCACGGCATTCGACATCGTGGGGGTGGGCGGCGTGACGACGCCCGCCGATTACGCGGCCTATCGCGAGGCCGGTGCCGCCGCCGTCATGAGCGCTACCGGAGCCATGTGGAATCCGCGTCTCGCTCAGCACATTAAAGCCACACGGTAATCGGCGCCGCAACGGGTGCGGGTGCCTTGGAGCGGTGCTCGCCGCGCACCCGTGACCGTGTCGTCCGTTAGGTGCCTCCTCGGGGTGCGGGGGAGAGCACGCTTCAAGGCATCAAGAAGCATCCGGGCCGCGCAATGGGGCGCGGCTCGTTGTCGAATGCCGGCGGAATCGGCAATCCTGGCTCTGGTGCCAGGAAATGTGCCATTAACACTGGACTCTTGATTGTAACGGTGTCTTAACTGCTTGCCCGCCCGGTGCAACATGAATTCTCGCACAATGTCAATCAACGGGAATCGAATACGGCGATTCACAAGGGCGATACTCCCAACCACAAGGGCTGCACACCATGGTGGATTCGCCGCTTCCCGGAATCTCGTCGCGGTGCATGGCATGCCGGCGGGGTGATACATGGAAAACACGAGAAGGAGTCTGTCATGACAAGGCGCAACATTGCCAAGATTGCAACGGCTATCGTGTGCTGCACCGCGCTCGGAGCCTCGATGGCCGCTTGCGGTGCATCGTCGCAGGGGTCATCTGCATCCTCGTGGGCGACGATCACCAGCGCAAGCGACGGGGGCGGCATGGATGCTTTGGTCGCTGCCGCCAAGAAGGAAGGCGAACTGACCCTTATTGCATGTCCCGATGATTGGGCCAATTGGGGGAAGATCATCAGCAAGTTCGAGGAAACCTATGACATTACGGTGAATTCGACCGATCCCAATGCGTCCAGCGCTGAGGAAATCAAGGCAGCCGACAACCTCAAGGGGCAGAGCGGCGCCCCGGACGTCTTCGACCTGGGCGCTACCGTCGTTTCGACGAGCACGGATCACTACGCTGCTTACAAAGTGCAGGCATGGGATTCGATTCCCGACGGTAACAAGGAATCGACAGGTTTGTACACGAATGACTACACGGGCGTCATCTCCATCGGTTACGACTCGAGCAAGGTCCCTGCACCGACAAGTATCGATGACCTGCTGACGGATAAGTACAAGGGCATGGTCGCCATCAACGGCGACCCCACGCAATCCGGTTCCGCTCTCGCTGCGGTCGCCTGGGCCACGCTGCAAAACGGGGGATCCCTGGATGACTTCTCCGCCGGCATCGACTTCTACCGCAAGCTACAGCAGGCTGGCAACTTCCTGCATGTCGACGCCACGTCCGCAACCGTGGCGTCGGGCGAGACCCCGGTGGTCATCGACTGGAACTACTTGAACGTTGCCGCCGCTGCAGGCAATTCCAACTACAAGACGGTGGTGCTGCCCTCCGATGCATACGGCTCCTATTACAGCCAGGCAATCAACAAGGATGCGCCCCATCCTGCGGCGGCGCGCTTGTGGGAGGAATTCGTCTATACAAACGATGTACAGAATCTGTTCCTGCAAGCGGGTGCCCTTCCCGTGATGGCATCCAAGATGAAGTCGGACGGCACGATCGACACGGATGCCTTGGAGAAGGCTGGCGGCTTGCCCGACAACATCAATCTCGCCACCAAGGATCAAATCGACGCGGCCAACAAACTGCTTGCAGAACAGTGGTCGAGCGTGGCGTCATCCTGATTTTCGCGGTATCCAAAGCCACAAGAGGCGAAAGGAGGATCTGATGAGGAAAGCGAAGGATGGATTGGGATTGGTGCCCTTCGTGGCGTATGTGGTGATCTTCTTCGCATTGCCGGCGGTGCTGGTCGTCACCAGTGCATTCCGGGCGCCGGATGGCTCATGGACGATGGCGAATTTCGACATATTCAGCCGCCCGGGTGTCTCGGCGTCATTTTGGAATTCGTGCTGGCTATCGCTGCTCACAGCGGCGATAGGCTCCGTGCTTGGAGCGCTGGTGTGCTTCGCCCTGCTCGGTTGTCGCGAAGGCGGAATCGTGAGGCGACTGGTGGATTCCGCAGCAAGCACATTGTCTCAGTTCGGCGGCGTCATGCTGGCCTTCGCTTTCATCACGATCCTTGGCAACAACGGTTTCGTCACCCTCGCTCTGCGCAACATTGCGCATGTGGACATCTACCGCAACGGAATGTGGCTGTATACACCGCAGGGGTTGATTCTCCCGTACCTGTTCTTTCAGATACCGCTGATGGTCATCAGCTTCTATCCGGCGATGTCGCGGCTCCCCGGGCATCTTGCCGAAGCCGTGGCCATCCTTGGCGGAAGCAGATGGGTGTATTGGCGTTCCGTCGCTATCCCCGTGCTATTTCCCTCGTTCATGGGAGGGTTCCTGCTTCTGTTCGCCAATTCGTTCTCGGCGTATGCCACGGCGGCGGCACTCATCAGCCAGGGGGCGCAGATAGCACCCCTTCAGGTCAGGTCCGCGCTCATCAGCGAAACCGGTCTGGGAAATGCCGGGGCGGCGGGGGCGTTGGCCACCGGCATGCTCATCATCATGGTCGCGGTCATCTGCGCCTATGCCTTGTTGGAAAGGAGGGCCTCGTCATGGCTGGAGTAAATCATGCCGTTGCCGCTGTTGCGTCAGATGCGGCAGGCAACGCCGAGAAAGAGGAATACACGACGATACAGAACGGCGCATGGTCGAGATACGACCGGCCGTCCCTGGCGGCTCGGCGTATCATTCTCGCATTGTTCTTCCTTCTCGTAGCGCTGCCCGTCATCGGAATGCTGTATTTCAGCTTCCGATCCACGGACGGTGGCATGACCACATCGCATTGGGCGGAGCTCTTCTCGTCTGCCGCACCTCGGGCTCTGCGCATGCTGAACAGAGGGCTGGGCAATTCTCTGGCCATCGTCCTCGTCACCATCGCTATCGAATACGTTGTGGTCATTCCCACGCTTGTGCTACTCGATGTGCGATTTCCCCGGTCACGGCGATGGATGCGTGTGCTCATGCTTCTGCCCATTGCCATTCCGGCGATCATTCTTGTTGTGGGATACGCACCGGTGTTTTCGTTCATCTACCAGTGGATCAGCACAAGCCAGTGGACGCTTGCCTTCGCCTACGGCATCATTTCCCTTCCTTTCGTGTACACCACGATTGAAGCTGATCTCATGGGAATGAACGCGGCGACACTGACGCAGGCAGCGGAATCGCTGGGAGCCGGATGGCTTCGCACCCTGTGGAGCGTCCTGTTGCCTGGGCTGCGTAAAAGCATTGTGTCGTGCACTCTCATCACGGCAGCCATTTCCCTAGGTGAATTCACCATCGCATCCCTGCTCAACAGGGAGACCTTGCAAACAGATCTCATAGTCATCTCCCAAAGCGACGTGTACCTGTCGGTCGTCGTGACGCTCATCATCCTGATATTGACTTTCGTCGCACTCTTCCTCGTGTCCGGTGCGGGAGCCCAACGGCGTCCCGGTCACGGAACTGGCGGGCGCAAGCGGATTCCCCAAGGACAGGAAGCAGCGGAAGTCGCAGAGGCCGCAGGAAGCGCGGATGTTTCGGATGAATCGCGCCATGCATAAGGCGATTGTGCAGAAAGGAAACGTCATGACAGAAGAAGACGCACGGGGGCGGACGCCTCAGAATGAATCGGACGCAGGTGTCGTCTTTGCAAACGTTACGAAATCCTATGGCGATCGGGAGGTGCTCCATTCCTTCAATCTGTCCATCGGACAGGGCGAGATGGTGTGTCTGCTCGGACCGTCGGGATGTGGCAAATCCACGGCATTGAGATGCCTGGCGGGGTTTGAGTTGATATCCGGTGGCGACATCACCATCGGCGGACGGTCCATCACGCGGCAACCTCCCCGCAAGCGCGGCATCGGCATGGTCTTTCAGCATTACTCGCTGTTTCCCACAATGACCGTTCGCGACAATGTCGCCTTCGGGCTCAAGGTGTCGCGGGTGGGCAAGGACGAGCGCAACAGACGTGCGCTGAAGATGCTCGAGCGTGTGGGGCTGGCCGAATACGCCGACGTCTTTCCCAACCGTCTTTCCGGAGGCCAGCAGCAGCGCGTGGCCTTGGCGAGGGCGTTGGTGACCAATCCGCGTGTCCTGTTGCTGGATGAGCCGCTTTCGGCATTGGATGCCAAGATTCGCGTCCAGTTGCGTGATGAAATCAGATTGCTGCAACAACAGCTCGGTATTACTGCGATTTTCGTGACCCATGATCAGGAGGAAGCGCTCGCGGTCGCCGATCGTATCGCCATCATGCACGATGGCGCCATCGAGCAAATCGGTCGGCCGCAAGATCTGTACGAGATGCCTGCCACGGCTTTCGTGGCGGATTTCGTGGGGCAGTCAAGCGTTGTGGAAACCGTGGTCGCCGCTGACGGGACTGTGCGGGTGTGCGGGCAGACGCTGCCCCTGCTTGTGCACCTGCCCGCGAAAACCTTGGTGAAGGTGTTCATCCGTCCGGAGAACGTTGTGTTTACCGAAAGTCCCGACGGTGAATGCACGGTTGAATCCGCATCGTATCTGGGCTCCTTCACCCGCACGACGGCCGTGGCCGATGGCGTGCGCATCACATCGCAGCACGCTCCCGGCAACAACATCGACAAAGGTCGCAAGGTACATGTTTCCATCCGTCCCGAACCCGTGATGGCCGAACGCATCGAATTGCGCTGGGCGCAGGATGCCAGGACGGTGAAAGGGGATGGCGACAATGGCGCATGATGAACACTTCGCAAGCATGCCGCTGCACAGGCTGCGGTTTCGTGACGATGGCACGTTTCGTGTGCTTCAGCTCGCCGACGTGCAGGATGGCCCGGATGTGAGCCCGGATGCACTGGAACTCATCGATGCTGCAATCGAGGAGTCTGATCCCGACCTTGTGGTGCTGACGGGGGATCAGATTCGCGGGTATGATCCGGCTTTCGTCGAGACCTTCACGGCGCGCCATGGGGAACATCCCGGTAGCGGCATTCCGCTGGGGGTGCGTGCAGAGATGGCGCTGGATGGCAGAAGCGATGCGTGGATGCGATTCGACCGTCGCGGTCAGGGGGACGGTTCCGCAGCTCTGCGCCGCACGAAATCCAAGGTGATGGCATCGTTTGTGCAATTCCTCGAGCCCATCGTGTCGCGCGGCATACCGTTTGCCGCGACTTACGGTAACCATGATTTCCAATGCGGCATAGGCGTGGATGAACAGGATGCGATGTATCGGCGATTCCCCGGATGTCTCAATCCCCCGGCGGCTGATGGTGATAAGGACGGTGACGGAGCATCACAGGACGTGCAGGCGATTGTGTGCGAGCCAGGCACTTTCGCCCTTCCCGTGTTGAGCAACGACGGGCAAGACATCGCATTGGGAATCGTCTTGGTCAATTCGGGCGACTATGACGCAGGCGGGTATGGCGCTCCGTCAGACACGGCGGTGCAATGGCTGCCTGAGGCGCAGAAGCAATTGCGTGGAATGCGGCAATCTCTCGGTGGAAAGGATGCGGCAGTGCCGAGCATTGCGTTCCAGCACATCCCGCCGCAGCAAATCTATCGGTGCCTTCGCCGTGCAAGTGCCTTCACACCCCATGCGGTCGAAGGAAGCGGCCCCTTCGCAGGCTCCTATTTTGTGCCGGACCCGGATGTGTGCCGGCCTGGCACTGCGCTTGGTGAAGGACCGTGCTGCTCGGCTCGCGATACAGGTGAATTCGCTGCACTGCGTGATATGGATGGGTATTTCGCGCTGTATAGCGGGCACGATCACAAAAACACCATCATCGGTTCTGTCGATGGCATCGACCTGGGGTATTCGCCCACATGCGGATTCAGCTCCTACGGGCCCAAACCGGAAGACCATGCACTTCGACTGTTTGTTTTCAGGCAGGATGATCCGCGTGGGTATGACACCACGTTGTTGACATACGCGGATCTTGTGCATCACCCTGTGCGTGCACGAATCAGGGCATGCGCCGCGCAGGTGCTTCCTGCAAGCACGGCAAGCGTTGGCGATGCGCTGCGCAGGTCGGCGACTGGCCTGAGATGCGTTGCTGCAGCGGGGTGTGCTGTTCTTATCGGCATCGCAGGCGCCGGTATCGCGCACCGCCGACGAAGAGGAGGGGTGTAGCGGCTGCGGCAGACGGCGGAATTCGCAAGATCCTAAAGGTCGCGAGACCCGGAACCTCGAGACCCGAAACTGCAAGTCTTGGGAATCCACGCCGGAATTCATAGTTCATAATCCAAAGAAATCCACAAAAAAGAGACAACAATGGCCACTCGATCAACAATCATGGATACCAATAGCTTCCGTCCGGAGATGGCGGGTGCGCTCGACCCGCAGACCCGCAAGCTGACACAGGAGCGTGAGGTCCTCGGACCGGCATACCGCTTGTTTTACCGCAAGCCGGTGCACCTTGTGAAGGGCCGGGGGTCCCATCTGTGGGATGCGGACGGTGTGGAGTACCTCGACGTCTATAACAACGTTGCGTCCGTGGGGCACTGTCATCCGCGGGTCGTCGATGCCATTGCGAAGCAGGCGTCGGAGCTCAACACCCACACGCGGTACCTGCACGAGAACATCCTCAGGTATGCGAACGACATCCTGTCCACGATGCCGGACGAGATAGACCGCATCATGTTCCAATGCACCGGGTCGGAGGCCAATGACCTTGCGGTGCGTGTGGCGCAGGCTTACACCGGTGGCGAGGGCGTCATCGTGACCCATGAGGCGTATCATGGCAATTCCGCATTGACGTCCAAGCTGTCGCCGGCATTGGGAACCGCACAGACATTGGGTCTGACGATGCGTATGGTGCCGACTCCCGACACTTATCGCCTCACGGTCGATGGCAAGCCTGCGTCCGAGTGCACTGCCGGGGAATTCGGCAACTGGATGGCGGGGCAGGTGCGCGAGGCGGTGGCTGACATGAACCGCCACGGCATCAAGTTCGCCGCGTTCCTGGCCGACTCCATCTTTTCTTCGGATGGCGTGTACCCCGATCCCGTCGGATACCTCAAGCCTGTCATCGACACCGTGCACGAACTTGGCGGCGTGTGGATAGCCGACGAGGTGCAGCCCGGTTTCACTCGCACGGGCGACGCATTCTGGGGATTCGGCCGTCAGGGAATCGTGCCGGATATCGTCACTTCCGGCAAGCCCATGGCGAACGGATTGCCAACCTCTCTCATGGCGGCGCGTCATGAGGTCCTCGAGCCGTTCGCCGGATCCATTCCGTATTTCAACACTTTTGGAGGCAATCCCGTGTGTATGGCGGCTGCCCAGGCGGTGCTTGACGTCATGCGCGACGAAGACACCATGGGCAACGCCAAGCGAGTCGGCGCCATCTTCAAGAAAGCCGTGCTGGACCTCAAAGAACAGCACCCCTGCATCGGCGACGTGAGGGGTGCGGGACTCTACATCGGATGCGAAATCGTCAAGCCGGGAACGAAACAGCCCGACCAGCAGGCCGCCTTGGACATTCTTGAGGAATTGCGTGCCAACCGCATACTCACGTCAGTGTGCGGTCGCTTCGGCAACATCCTCAAGCTGAGGCCGCCGCTGGTGTTCAGCGAGAACGACGTCGATTGGTTCATCGAAGGGTTCACGGCAACGCTTGCCGCGTTGGGACTGTAGCGGGTCGCCAATCATTGCGGTACGCCGACCATTGCGCCGTCGAATGATTTGATTCGGCGCAATCAACCCGACCTACAATGCCAGGTGCCCGTGCGGGGTTTGCCCTGTGCGAGCACTTGGCATGGAGGGCGGTGGAATATGAGTGCGTGCGTAAGCACCGCAAGCGGCGGTCACGTGCGGGGTCGCCGGGGCGGCGAAGACGTGATGCCTGCGCAGCCGGATGGCGATGTTGCATCGACTGTGGAAAGGCTGCGGGCGCTCGTTCGTTCACAAGGGTATGAGGTCGGGGAAAGGCTTGGGTCTGAACGTTCGCTCAGCGATGCGCTTGGCATGTCTCGTTCCCAGTTGCGCCGTGCCCTCGACATCATGGAACGCACCCACGAAATAGTGCGCAAAATCGGTCGTGGCGGAGGCGTGGTCGTGTCTGATGGGCGAATAGAACGCAACGTCAACGCCGTGGAATCGTTGCCCACCATCGCACGACGGCAGGGGATGCTCGTTTCTTCCCATGTGCTGTCGGCGGTTTTGACCACGGCATCGCCTGCAGATGCGCGGCAACTGCATCTGGACTCCGAATCGCTGGTATATAGAATCGTAAGGCAAAGGATCGGTGACGGTTCCCCGTTGTCGGTGGAGGTGAATGTTCTGCCGGCCGGTATGTTCCCTGGACTTCTGTCACGTGATCTGACTTTGCCTCTCTACCATATTTTCGAATATGACTATGGCGTGGTGCTTGAGCGAGTTGAGGAAACAATCGAGGCGATTGCCGCCGACGGCGAACTAACAGACAGGCTTGAACTCGCAGCCGGGGAGCCGGTCATGAGAATTCGCAGGCTGTCTTTTGGCCCCGAAGGAATGCCATACGAAAAAGCCGATGAGTTCTACCCGGCATCGAAAATCCGCTTTACGATGCAGCATTCGGGTTATGTGCGCCTGTCGGCAACGCAGCACGAAACATGAACGATGATTTCGCCGATGTGCGCTCCGAGCCCCCCCTCATTGTTCCCCGCGTGCCGCCGCCTTGGAGCGGTGCCGCGGAACGGTTGGGTGATTAAGCTCACAGCAATTCGTGCGGTTTTCACCGAACCGACGCATGGCGCATGGCAAACTAGTGTGAGCGATAACGTATATGGTGCGCGTCGTGTGTACCGGTGCGCGGAGCGGACCCGAGAAGGGTTCTGAGACGCAAGTTCCCAGACAAGCAAGAGTGATTGGACGAAGAGTGAGTGACATCAAGTCTGAAGGCGACGAGCTTCGAGTGGTCGGCGGCAAGCCGCTGAGCGGACAGATCAAGGTTCGCGGCGCCAAGAACTTCGTGAGCAAGGCCATGGTCGCGGCGCTGCTGGCGCCCGGTACCTCCGTGCTCAAGAACGTGCCCGAGATCCGTGATGTGCGCGTGGTCTCCGACCTGCTGCGTCTGCATGGCGTGAACGTCACCTTCGACGGCGACCGCGGCATCGTCAGCATCGACGCCTCGCACGTCGACCTGGCCGATGTGGCCGACGTCGACACGCTCGCCGGTTCCTCGCGCATCCCGATTCTGTTCTCCGGCCCGCTGCTGCACCGTCTGGGCGAGGCGTTCATTCCATCGCTCGGCGGCTGCCGCATCGGCGACCGTCCGATCGACTTCCACCTGGAGACCCTGCGCCGCCTCGGCGCCACCGTCGACAAGGAACACGCCGACGGCATCCACATCACGGCTCCCGACGGCCTCCACGGCGCGAAGATCCACCTGCCGTACCCCTCGGTCGGCGCCACCGAGCAGACCCTGCTCGCCGCGGTGCTCGCCGACGGCAAAACCGAGCTTTCCGGCGCCGCCATCGAGCCCGAGATCATGGACCTCATCTGCGTGCTGCAGAAGATGGGCGCCATCATCTCCGTCGACGTCGACCGCACGATTCGCATCGAGGGCGTGGAGAAGCTCAAGGGCTACGAGCACACGGCCCTGACCGACCGCATCGAGGCCGCGAGCTGGGCGTCCGCCGCCCTTGCCACGCGCGGTGACATCTTCGTCAAGGGCGCCACGCAGCCCGAGATGATGACCTTCCTCAACGTCTTCCGCAAGATCGGCGGCGAATTCGAGGTGCGTGACGACGGCATCCGCTTCTGGCATCCGGGCGGGGATTTGAAGCCCGTGGCCATCGAAACCGACGTGCATCCCGGCTTCATGACGGACTGGCAGCAGCCGCTCGTCGTGGCGCTGACGCAGGCCAACGGCCTGAGCATCGTGCACGAAACCGTGTATGAGAACCGCTTCGGCTTCACCAAGCCCCTCGTGCAGATGGGCGCCACCATCCAGCTGTACCGCGAATGCCTCGGCTCCCTGCCCTGCCGCTTCCAGCAGCGCAACTTCGAACATTCCGCGGTGATTTTCGGACCCACCCCGCTGACCGGCCAGGACATCGACGTGCCCGACCTGCGCGGCGGCTTCAGCCACCTCATCGCGGCGCTCGCGGCATCCGGTCCCTCCACGGTGCACGGCATCTCCCTCATCGACCGCGGCTACGCCGACTTCCGCGGCAAGCTCCGTGCCCTCGGCGCGGAAATTGAGTAGCGTTTCGGCAGGGGGACTATGGAATGGCGGTGACGCCGCCGACAATCCCGCTGACTGGCCAGTGAAGGTGTTGGACTACAACGAGCTTCGCGAGACGAACTCGGGGCTGGTCGATATCGACGGCACCGTGCAGACAATCAGGCACTCGCGTCATGTGCGTCTCGGCGTATGGTGCGCGGTCGTCGCCATTGTATGCCTTGCCGTCGCGGCTGTGCTTGTGCCGTCGGCCATGAACTTCCCCACAACTCAGCGGCTACTGACCTTCATCTATGCGGTGATCGTGGGCGTGTTCGTGGTCTTCACCATTCCGCTGTTCAAGTGGGCGCAGTACCCCAACCTGACGATGGAGGAACGCGCTCGGCTGAGCGATGCGCGCGAGATCGCCATGAACGTGCGCCGCGTGGCTGCGAGTGACCTCAAACGGTCGTATGAATTCGTAGACATCATGGCGGAGAAGGACGTGCTCACCGCTGTGAAGCGTGGCGACATGATGGTCAAGGAGTGGGAACCGGGGCGCTCCGTGGATTTCTTTGAGTGTCCGAAGGATGGCAGGAATCGCGATTTCCGCATTTTCTATCGCAAAACCCCGTTGCCTGACCGGTATGATATCTACGATTCCTCCGTCGACCACGGGACTCGATGCCTCCTCCAGATTTCGGGTGACCGGGCGCGCATCATTCCCGAGGATCCGCTCGATGAGCTGTCGCGCACGCCTTCGAAAGGCGAGAACGTCCGGGTGGAGTTTGACGATTCCAATGGTGCGTCATCCGGCAAGTTTGTGTCGATTGGGTATCTGGCGCAAGACGAGGTTGCGTTGCGCCGCGCGCCCGGGCAGGGGTACCAGCAGCGCTTTCCGCTGGAGTTCGCGCCGGGCTTCAGTTCGGTGGTGTTCTGGGCTGTCTTCGGGCCGTTCGGACTTCTTCTTAAGCCCATCCTGTGGCTTCTCGTGCATGTGCTTATTCCACGCGAGGGGCGCGGAAGCTATTGTTTCCGCGACAGCGACAGGTTCTTCGTGCCGTGGCTGAGGTACGGCGGCGCGGTTGCTGGCATTCTGCTGTGGATCCTGGTGTTCCTGCTGCTCATGCTGCTCACCAGCAGTCACTGAGGTGCCGGCGGGGATGCCGCTGGCGGCGGGGATGCCATCGGTGCGCTGCCGGCGCGGCGGTTGGTATTCGCCACTTCGGCGGTGTTTTTTCGCCGCCGAAGTGGCGAATACGATGCGGCCGGTGGTGTAATTGGCGTTTCGGCGGCGTTTTCTGCCGCCGATGTGGGGAATGCGGTGGCGCGGGGTATGTAATTGTCGTTTCGGCGGTGGTTTCTGCCGCCGAAAGGGCAATCGCACACGATGAATTAGAAACTGAGGCTGTGCGCGATGGCGAGGCGAACCGAGATGCACAGGTATATGGTTTCCGCCGAGAAGTTGGCATAGAAGTGCTATGTCTGCGATTTGTCTGGTGTCGAGGATTTTTTACAGAAGCCAGTATTTCCGCTACGGCTTGATGTGCTCACGTTAGGGGATCGATATGTATTAAAACGTAGGTCAATTACTGGAAAGGAACAGAGATGACCTCTTTGGAAAATGAACTTCTGGAACTTGAAGATGAGAATCAGCTGATTGAACTTGCTGACCAGGATGACATGTTCTATTTCGTCGGTGGCGGCAATGGTAGGTGGCTGATCGGTTTCTAGAAAGCATACACATTAGCAGGATAATGCTCCGTTCTTCCTTCGTCTGTTGCAAGGAAAGTTTTCAGGACAAAGGACGGGCGGAGCATCATTCTTTGTCCTATTAGGAGGTCCAGTGACTGGCGTTGCGATAGCGGTAGATAGCCGTTGTCCGATTCGTTGTGAGCATTGTTATTTTTCTTGCGGCCCGAAATCCCAAGATCGCCTTTCGGACGATGCAGTAGCGAGGATCGTAGACGAATGCATAACGCGGGACGACATTGATTCCGTCAGTTTCACTGGCGGTGAGGCGCTCCTGCGAAAGCCCCTTGTCCTTTCAATGATTGCAAAGGCGACGTCTGGCGGACTTCATACAACATTGGTTACCAATGGCTTTTGGGGAGTTTCCGATAGGCTTGCCAAGACATATCTTGCAGACATGAAATCGTCCGGTCTCTCTCGGCTCACAATTAGCTATGACTATTTCCATCAGAAGTATGTAGCCTCTCGCAAAATAATCACAATACTTGCTGCGAATCGAGAATTCGGCATTCCGTGTTCGATCAATATGGCTGTTACGAAAAGTGAAGATGGACTGAACCTGATTAAAGAACTCGACGAGATGGGTTTTAACGTTCCTGTCACGCGATTCCCAGTCGTGCCAGTTGGGCAAGCCTCTTCACTGCCAGGTAATGAGCTGTTTCGGCATAGCGCTGAAGATGACAAATCCCTTCGCTGCCCGTCGTTCGAACTCTTGTACCATTTTGATGGGAAAGTTTATCCATGCTGTTCACCGGCCATTGCTTCCACGTGCCTGTCGTTGGGCTCTGTTGATTCTCTATCTGTTGATGAAGCAGAGCGGCGATTAACTCATAATCAAGTTCTTGCTTACATTCAGAGGGTCGGTTTCCGCGATCTCTTGATGGAATGCAGGAGGGAAGGTCTTGTTACCGGAGACGTACAGATTGTGAATTCTTGTGATTTGTGTCGAATGATTTTCGGTGACGAAGATATTGCTCGATTCGCCATTTGCTATATCCGGGAACAAGTGCAATCTGGTGATTCTGCCCCGATAGGGGTGGGGAGGCAAAATGGATTTTCCTGTGATGCATAGTGAGTACTATTTTGTCGATGATTCGTATGAATTGGTGAAGCGTAATGATGCAATCGTGATTTTGCGCAAAACGGATGGAAAACTGTTTAAGGTGCCGGAGAAAGAATGGCATCCGAATGTAAAATGGGCGCCCTTGCGTGCCTGTATGTCGGGAACCAATTTTGCTATTTCTCTGGTGCTGCTGGTTTTCGGAACCGTTGCAGCGTTCGTCATCCTTGTCACTTCTCATGAGACCCGTTTCCCTATATCCCGAGAAGGAATAGGCGTACTTCTCGTTTTGGGTGTGATTACGGTTGCTGTGCATGAATTCGGCCATATGTTTGTACTGCAAAAATGTGGTAGAAGGCCTGCTGGTGTGGGAATAAAGATGAATTACTTCGTCTTTCCTGCGATATATGTAAGAATGAATCATGTTAAGCTGCTTGCGGCAAGAGACCAGTTTGCCGTCCATGTGTCGGGTCTGCTGATTAATTATCTGATGCTTTTCGCGACGTATATCGTAAATGCCGTATGGCTGCAATCGGCAAGCATTCAGATTGGAGTTCTTTACTTGCTACTCGGAGTCTTCTGCAATTCGCTGCCGCTACTTGATTCGGATGGGCAGAAGGCATTGTTCTCGGTGATGGGGTGGGACAAACCTCGCACGATGCGTATTGCACCCAAGCCAGTGAAAATCATCGATGGTGTGAGCTGGGTAGTCGTGATAGCAACTTGTGTTTCATTCCTTGCTCCTGCGATTAAATTGATTGGAGAGTGAACCGATGGGAACGCGACGTGTTGATGATGGGCGTGTGCGCTTCGACGATGTGTGTGTCGTATGGCCGGGTGCATGCGTTGGACCATGTGAACCTCGATATGCCATTGGGCGGGAAAGTTATTGGTCTGTTTGGGCCCAATGGAGCGGGGAAATCGACGTTCATGCGCGTTCTGTGCGGGTTCGATATGCGGTTCTCCGGTACGATTACCGCGCCGGATGTCTCTGATGTGTCGTTCATGCCCGATCGCTCGTATCTGTATGGGTTCCTGACGATTCGTGATGCGGTGAAAACTTTTACCTCGCGGTATTCAGATTTTGATGAGGCCAAGGCCCAGGAGGCTTTGTCGAAACTGGGACTTTCTTTGAATGCCACCGTGGGGTCTCTCTCCAAAGGCATGGGGGAGCAAACGCATTTGGTGCTGACATTCAGCCGTCGCTGCCCGTTGTACGTTCTTGATGAGCCATTGGCGGCCGTCGACCCATATACGCGTGACAAGATCCTCGATATCCTGATGGAGGAGGTACGCCGTGGCGCGACCGTCCTGCTGAGCACGCACATCATCTCCGAAGTAGAACGTATCTTCACCGACGTGGTCATGATCGATTCAGGGCACATCATTGCGAGTGGCGATGCATCATCGCTCAGGAAACGATCAGGAAGTCTCGAGCAAGCGTTCAAAGACACAATGAAGGAGTTCAACAATGCGTGAGGACATCATCATTCAGATTCGCAGAATTCTTCCGTTCACCGTTTGCGTCCTTGCGGTTATTGTGGTTTGCGATATTTCCACCACTGCATATGCCGAGAAATGGTCATCGGTGACGCTCGTCGCCTCGATGGTGCATCTGCTTGCTTGGTGTGCAATCGTTGGCGTGGCCGCCGTGCGCATCTTTCGATGCTTCAATGGTGGCAATGATTATCTGCTGTTGCTTGCGCGTGGCAATAGGTTTGCCGGGGCCGTCCCCCTTGCCGTGGCTTGGGGATTGGCGATTTGGATCTGCTTTATGATTGATGCCCCTTTCCGGTTGATAGATGTGCCTTCGACCGGCCAGAGAGCGCTTCAGCCTGGTCAGCTTGCATTCTGGATTTGTTCACGCAGTGCATCCATCGTGGCGTTCATTTTGTTGGCGCTGTGCATTAGCGCTTTTGCAGGGCATATCCGCCGCACTAGTCTTGCCGCCATTGCGGCAACTATTGTGTACCTTGCTGCAACTGTCGGGCAAGGCGTGGCATTGTTCAAAACGATGAGTACGAGTAGGCCCGATTTGACATGGGGCATTGGCTATAACACGGCTTTCAATGGCGTGAGCCAGTATGCGAATATCATGCCGATCATGATGTGGGATCCGCAGGATCCTGATGTCGCTGCGACGTTGTATTCGCCTACGCTGTGGTCAAATGTCGGTCTGGCGGTTGTCATGCTTGCGCTGTGGCTCGTCGTCGTTCCGCGACTTCGTATCAGCTTCATTAAATAGCATTATGTTGCGTTGCGCCATCAGTGCCGTTGGGATTCCGGGGGAGAGTGGCGTAGCAGGTCCACGTGCTGTCGTCGATGGTGGTGCGCAGAGTGCCGCCCAACGCGGAGATGGTCTTTCGGTGCAGGGACAGACCGCGGCCTGAAACTATGCCTCGAGCCTGTCGTGTGTTGCTTCCCGTGTCTAGGACTTTGTTCATTTCGGTTATTTCGATGATGTGATCTTCAACGGCAACGGAGAGAAAATATCCGTCATCGCCTCGTGCCGAGTGGCGGACGATGTTGTTGAACAGTTCGTTGAGGAGGTCGTCCAGCTCTGAAAAGACGTGCGCTGGCATGGCACTATCATTCACGATGGATAGAGAAACCGTGCCTTCGAATCCTTCTTTCCTGAGATCGGACTGGCGTTCGCGCAGCAGTAGACGGATGTCCTCGGATTGTCGGTGCTTTTGTTCGGGAAGAGGGGCGGCCTTCCCGAGCTCGCTCGAGCGTAGAACGTCGATGACTTGATGTGCGCATGCGAGTGCATTTATGGCCCTGTCTTTCACGAAGCTCCACGATGCTGCGTCTCCGCTGTGGCTTCGGGAATCCTCGTTGGTCTTTTCGCTTTCGCAAACCATGATGATGGAAGTCAGATCATTTGTGAGCGAATCATGCATATGGCGTGCCAGCGAGATGTCTCGTTCCATCCGCTTTGCCTTTTCCCTGTCGCGAAGTGCCTGTTCTTCTCGAGCGTGGCGGCGGGCGGCTACTTCCCGGGCTTGGATAAGCAGCCCGGCGGCGGCTGCAAGGGCCATGAAAGCACAGACGGTGACCAAAGCTGACATGTCTCCAGAGGCAAGGCGTGTCGCAATGTAATTCAAGGCGACGGTTGCCACGCCAATCAGCGCGGCGAACCATAGCCATGCGTTGCTGAACACCACTCCTGTAGCCAGCCACAATCCTGCCGGCATCGTCAAGGTGACGATGCCCATGGATGTATGCGTTAACGAGACCATGCTGTATGTCAGCATGAGTGTTATGCCGATGGCCAACGGACTCAACGGAATTGCGAGAGTGAGAAGGCAAGTAATAAGTAGGGCAAGCAGTGCAGGAAGGGTTGGGGCGCCTGGTTCGAAGACGGTATAGATGTCCATGGCGCATGCCGTGCACGACAGAATGAAAATGACCAACTGTTTGGATGGAAGACGGCGCGTTGCAGTGGCTGGCGGTTGCGCTTCTCCCGTTCTATTCGGTAGAGCATCGTCGGCAGGAATGGTCCAGATATGAGTGGCCTGTTGTTCGTTGCGCTTGCTGCTTCCGCGGGGCCTATTTTCGTCGGTCGTGGTCATTTTCCTACCTTGCCTGTCCCGGCGTACAAAGGGACCGGGATTCTTTTGCTGTGCTGGCCGGATCCGTTGCAATGCCAGTCGACGGATGTCAATGGCCTCTTGCCTTGTGCTCCATCCACATGGAGACCAACTCGATTCTATTGTGCGCGCCAAGCTTTTTGGCGGCGCGATTGAGATGGGTATCCACGGTCGAGGCAGCTACCCCGATTCTGTCGGCGATTTGTTGAGATGACAATCCTCGCCGACACATGTCGATCATGGAGTTTTCCGTGTCGTTGAGCAGTTCGAATCCTGTAGGTTTCCGCGATGCAAGCAAACGGAATGACTCCTGGGCGGATGAGAATATCTGCTCGGGCGGAAGGTGTCGTGCTTTTGAGAAGTCGCCTGTAGGACAGAATTGCAGCGCTTCGATGATTTGTGTCGTGTCTCCTTTCCCAACAATCGCCTGTGCTCCGGCATCGCGTGCATCGTCGCGGTATTCATCGATGGTGAAAGAAGTCATTGCAATAAGAATGATGGAATCGTCACGGAGCCGGATCTGTTTCATGGTCGTAGGCCCATCGGGGTCTCCCATGGACATATCCACCAGCATGATTTCTGGACGCGTCGCGTGGGATCTGCAGAGATTCACGGCCCGTTCCGGTAGGTCCGTTGACCATTCAACCGTGATCTCCGGGCACTGGGATTTGATGAAACCGGTGAGCGCAATCAATGCGAATCGATCATTGTCAACAATGCCGAGTCTCATCGTGCTGGCCATTGATTCGTCCCTTCTCACTGGCGCCTTATAGTTTGCCACCGTGCCGAAGACTCCGACGTAGCGACGTGGTCGACTTGTGCTTTGGCGGGCGGGGTTTAGGTGGGCCAGTACAACCTCACTTCGCCAATGATAATGCTCATAGATAGCGGTTCCGTACCTCAGGACGCATTATTCCGAATCTTCATCGTGAGCGCAGAGTGCCGTCACCTGCTTATACGGGATTATCGCTTCGGTGTTTTTCGCCGCCGATGTGGGGAATACGATGGCGCGGGGTGGGCGCGAGATCTGCAATTGCCCTTTCGGCGGCGAAAACCACCGCCGAAAGGGCAATTGCGGTGGGGCGCCGAGGGGGCCGGCGCCGAGGTGCCCGGGTGCTCAGGGGTATGCCGGGCGTCGGGCCCGCACCGGCTGCGCTCGGGTTACAGGCCGAGCGACGTGACCCACGCGGCGAGGGATGCCTCGGATTCGTTCGATGCCACGCGCTTGCCGGGCTTCCAATCGGCGCTCGGGGCGGAATCGTGCAGCTGCGTGCCGTCGGCTCCGCGCACGCTGGTGGACGACGTGGCGAAGGTCACGATGGCCTTGCCGGTGAAGTCCTGGCTTTCGAGGAACGTGCGCACGACGCGCGGAGCAGTCTCCCACCACAGCGGGTAGCCCACGAAAATCGTGTCGTAGCCGCTTACGTCAATCGGTGTCTTCAGGGCCGGGCGGATGGAGCGGTCGCGGTGCTCGCGGGTGCTGCGGCTGGCGTCGTCGCGCCAGTTAAGGTCGGCGGCGGTGTAGGGTTCGGCCGGCTCGATCTCGACGAGGTCGGCGCCGATGGCCTTGGCGAGGCGTTCGGCCACGCGCTTGGTGGTTCCGGTGGCGGAGAAATAGGTGACAAGTGTTGTTGCCATGATGGTCCTTTCTGGATTATTCGGTCGGATTGCTTGTCTGGGTCAAAGGTAAAACTTCAAGTCAGCTCGAAGTCAATACGAATATGCCGAGAGCGAACGGAAACGTCGGCTGTAGGGCGATGGATGGGTATTTGGCGTTTCGGCGGTGTTTTCGCCGCCGAGAGGGTGGGTGTGGTTTGTGGCGGTGGGTCGGCGGTGGGCTGAATCCCGCCTGTCCGGGCTCGCAGCGGCGTAGCCGGGGCGGGGCAATTGTGCTTTGGACGGCGGCACAAAACCGCCTTCCCGGCCGCATGGCACAATAGAGGGCATGGCATCCAAAGGAAAACCGTCACCGCGCTCCAGCGTGACGCCGCTGAGCCGCGAGCAAGTCGAGCGCCTGGGACGCGAGCACCATCTGGTCAATCCGTGCAACATCCACCCGTGCGGGCCCAGGAAAGACAACGAGGCGGAGATTCAGGCGCAGAACCCGCGCCAGACCGCCGTTTTGCGCGACCTCGTCAAATGTGACCTGCGTTCGCATTCGCGAAACTATGCATGGGGCCTCGAGAACGTGCCGGAAACCGGCCCCTTCATCACCGCATGCACGCATATCACGCTGTATGACGTGTTCATTCCCATGATCGGCCTGTTCGACCAGGGCCGTCGCCCGCGCTTCATGGCCAAGGCCGAGATGTCGCACTGGCCCATCGTGGGCTGGGGCCTCAAAACCGTGGGTATGCAGCCTGTCAAGCGCCATTCGGGGCAGGCCAGGGCCATCGAGGAGGAATCCATCTCCATCGTCACGTCCGGCCGGCCGCTCACCGTGTGGCCCGAGGGCACGCTGACGCGAGACCCGAAGAAATGGCCCATGACATGCAAGAACGGCGCCGCGTACATAGCGCTCGAATCCAGCCGCCGCCTGGGTTGTCAGGTGCCGCTGTTCCCATGCGTCACGTGGGGTGCCGCGAGCATCAACCATCTGCTGCCGTGGCCACGCAAGAACGTGGTGATGCATTACGGCGACCGGCTGGACTACGCCGATCTGCTCGAAGGCAGCGAGGACTGGGGCGAGGAGCCGCCGGCCGTGAACGTGGAGGTGCTGACGAACCGCATCCGCGCCGTGCTGGAGCGCGACGAGGCCGAGATTCGCGGCGAGGAGCCGCCGGCCGAGGGCGTGTGGGACTACCGTCTTATGCAGCGCGTGCCGCGTGAGTATTTCCCCACGACCCTGGAGGACGCCGCCCGCCGTGACAAGCTCGGCGCGCGGGACTAAGGTCAACGGGTAAGGACTGACAGTATAGGATGCACAGAGCCGCGCGGTGCAGGCGCGGCATGCGAAGGAGCAATGACAATGACGAATGTGACCGTGCTGGGTGCCGGGGCGTGGGGAACCGCGTTCGGCCAGGTGATGGCCGATGCGGGCAACGATGTGACGATGTGGGCCATCGAACCGGAAATCGTGGAAGGCATCAACCGCGACCATCGCAACGAAGTGCGCCTGCCTAGCGTCGACAGGCTGCCTGATTCCATGATCGCCACCGGCGACCGTGCGCAGGCCGTCGCGCACGCGTCCATCATCATCGTGACCATCGCCGCGCAGCATGCGCGCGCCGCCCTCGAGCAGTTCCGGGGGCTCGTGCCCGACGACGCAATCGTCGTGTCGCTGATGAAGGGCATCGAGCGCGGCAGCAACAAGCGCATGGACGAGGTGGTGCGCGAGGCGCTCGACCTGCCCGCCGATCGCTTCGCCTGCCTGTCCGGGCCGAACCTGTCGAAGCAGGTCG
Source organism: Bifidobacteriaceae bacterium UBA2724 (assembly GCA_002353815.1). Classification (GTDB taxonomy): domain Bacteria; phylum Actinomycetota; class Actinomycetes; order Actinomycetales; family Bifidobacteriaceae; genus Pseudoscardovia. The sequence goes on from DEKK01000016.1 coordinate 305,018, forward strand.
CCGCACGCGAGCCGGCCGCGGCGGTCGTCGCCAGCGAGAATCCCGCCGCCGCCCGTTTCGTCGCGAAAACCGGCACCACGCCGTATTTCCATCTTTTCGTCTCGTCCGACGTCATCGGCATCGAGATGTGCGGATCGCTCAAGAACGTGACCGCCCTCGCCGTCGGCATGGTGCGCGGCGCTGGATACGGCGAGAACACCGCCGCCATGGTGCAGACGCGCGGGCTGGCGGAGCTGCGCGCCCTCGGACGCGCCGCGGGTGCCGACGACAACACTTTCTCCGGTCTGGCCGGCGTGGGTGATCTCATCGCCACGTGCGGCAGCACCCTGAGCCGCAACTTCACCTTCGGTGCGAACCTTGGCAAGGGCATGAGCGTCGAGGAAGCCACCAAGGTCAGCAACGGCGTCGCCGAAGGCGTGGCCACCACCGATGCCGTCGTGGAGCTCGGGCGCCGCTACGGCGTCCCCACGCCGCTGGCAAGCGCCATGGGCCGCGTGTTGCGCGAAGGCATCTCGTGCGAGCAGATGCTCTCCGAGCTGTTCTCCGACGAGGTGTCGGAGGAGTAGCCGGCGCATGCCGGGGCACTCGGACGGCGGAGCGCTGGGCCGTCTGTGCGCCGGACTGCCGAGCCGTCTGCGCGATGGCTCGGCGGAGCGCTTCGATGGGGTGAATCGCCGGCCCGGACCGTAGTGACCCGGACGGCGTCCATTCGTCTGCCACGCGGTCGATAATACGAAACGTATGCCGCAGGCCGAAGCGCGCGTCCCATCCGTCGCCGCGCCGCGGGCCGCGACTTCGCAAGCAACGTGAACCCGGGCGGTCCAGGGCGCATCCTGGGCGGCCGGATCCCACAAGACCATGACCGGAGGAAACCACATGGCAAAGAAGCGAATCATGGTGCTGTACGGCGGCCGCGCCGACGAGCACTCCATCTCTTGTGTGTCCACGGCCGGAGTGCTCAACGCCTGGAACAACGACAAGTTCGAGGCCGTCCCGGTCGGCATCACGAAAGACGGCCACTGGGTCTACGGCGGCACGGATCCGCGCAGCTTCAAGCTCGACGGTGCGCATATGCCCACCGTCGAGATCACACCCGAGTCGCGTCCGGTGGTGCTGAACATCGGCCAGGGGCGCGACGGCTTCCTCATCGGCGAGCACGAAGGCTTCTTCACTCCGGGCGCCAGCCAAAACCTCGATTCCCTCGGCCATATCGACGCCGTGTTTCCCGTGCTCCACGGCCCCTACGGCGAGGACGGCACCGTGCAGGGCCTGCTCGAGATGATGGGCGTGCCGTACGTCGGCTGCGGCGTGTTCGCGTCCGCCGGCTGCATGGACAAGCACTACACCAAGATCCTGCTTCAGGCCGCGGGAATTCCCGTTGCCCCGGGCATCACCCTCGATACGCGCCGCTACGACCAGACCAGCGGGTTCGCCGCCGATGCCGACGCGCTTGTGAAGGCCGTGCGCGACGGCGGGCTCGAGTATCCAGTCTTCGTCAAGCCGTCTCGCGCGGGCAGCAGCTTCGGCGTCACCAAGGTGGACGACGAGGACCCCGCCGCGCTCGCGGCCGCCGTGTTCGAGGCAAGCCATCATGACTGGCGCGTGCTTATCGAGACTGGAATCACGGCGCGTGAGATCGAATGTGCCGTGTTCGCGCCCCGTCCGGGCGACGAGCCGCGCACGAGCTGGCCGGGCGAAATCGTGCTCGACCACGTGAACGAAGAGGACCAGTTCTACGACTTCGACAGCAAGTACACCGACGCCACGGCGTCGCACGTCGAGGTCCCGGCCAAGCTGCCGCAGGACGCGCTGCAGAAGGTGCGCGACGTAGCGGCGCGTGCGTTCACCGCGGTGGACGGTGCTGGCCTGAGCCGCGTCGATACCTTCGTGAAGCCCGATGGCGAAGTGATGGTCAACGAGATCAACACGATGCCCGGTTTCACGCCGATTTCGATGTATCCCAAGGCCTGGGAGGCCAGTGGCATGAGCTACGCCGAGCTGATTGAGGCGCTCATCGAGGGAATCCTCGATTAAGGCCTGCGGCCGAGGCACAAGACCCGGCTCGACTGGGCGCGAGACCCGGCTCGACTGGGCGCGAAACCTGGGTCGACTGTGCGCGAAACCTGGGTCGACTGGGCTGGGTTGACTGGGCTGGGCCTGAGACGTGGCGCCTGAGACCTGCCGATGCGGGTCGTTCGTAACTGCCCCCGAGGGTACAAGGATATGCACCCTCGGGGGCGGTTGTCGTTGTGTGCGCCGTGGATTTGGGGTGTATGTGCCGTTGAGGGTGCGGGGGTGTGCACCCTCGACAGGAAT
>DEKK01000016.1:307401-362108 GCA_002353815.1 Bifidobacteriaceae bacterium UBA2724
GTCGAGGGTGCGAGGGTGTGCGCCCTCGACAGGAATTGTGGCCATGTGCGCTGTGGGTTTGGGGTGTATGTGTGGTCGAGGGTGCGGGGCTGTACACCCTCGGGGTCGGTTGTGGCCGTGTGCGCTGTGGGTTTGGGGTGTATGTGCGGTCGAGGGTGCAAGGATATGCGCCTTCGGGGCGCGGTCGCACTCGCGAATCGTGCCGGGGCTAGTCTTTGGCCGTGTTGCCGGCGCCGCGCGCGGCATCGTGGTCACTGGGCGCGCTAGCATCCACCGACGCAGCGCCGTCGAGCACGAGGCAATCCAAACCGTTCATGGAACGCGCCACCGTGTCGCGCACTGTCGAGGGCAGCAGGCCGTCCTGCGCGAACACCAGCACCATTCCCTCGGCGCCGTACGGCGAGAATCCCGTGTACTTGACGATGCACGGATGCCCCTCGAGATGCAGGTCGGCGGTGCCTTTCTCGACCGCGTCGGCGATGCGCTGCGCCGTGTCGTTGAGGTCCCTGTCGCCGCGCGCGGTGAAATCGAGTGTCACAATCGACTCGTTCGCCTCCGTCATCTTCGTCAGCCCCGCCGTGTTGAGCACGGAATTCGGAATCCAGAACTCATTGCCGTCGCGCGATTCCACGATGGTGTTGCGCCATGTGAGGTCTTTGACACGCCCTGTGTAGCCGCTCACGCTGATAAGGTCGCCGGGCTGCACCACTTTGCCCATCATGAGCCCGAATCCGCCGATGATGTTCGAGATCGTATCTTTCAGACCGAACGACAGCGCGATGCCGCTGACGCCCAGCGCGGTGACCAGGGTGGTCGGCTCCACGCCGAACACGGGCTTGAGCACGATGAGCAGGAACAGGAACCAGATGAGAAGCCGTGCGCAATTGACGAAGATCGAGGCACTGGGGATATTCGACCTGTCCAGCGCCTTGGTGAGCGCAGATCTGACGATGCGGGCGATGATCCACGTCACGATGACCATGACGATGAAAAACACGATGCGGTTCAGATTGGCGACCAGCCATGCGACCACGACGTTGTTGGTGATGACGTCGGTCGCTTCGTCGGACAGCAAGGTCTCGGACGGCGAGGCGAAGGTGGCCGGCTGCGTCGGTGTCGGGTGCGTCGTGGGTAATGCGAGGATCATGGGGTCTCCTGTCAGGCTGGTGGTCGCCGGGTGGTGGCTGGGCGGTTGTCGCCGGGGGCGGGCGCTCGTGCGCGCCGCGTGGCGCCGGGGTTCCGCGGGCGATGCCGGATGTGCTTCTAATGCATTTCTAGCAGTGCTTTGTCGGACGACGCTGGCATTCGTTCGGAGTTTTTGTGATAATTGCGCGTGCGGCACTACGCCGAGGCCTCACGATTTGCGGTTTTGGCGAAATTGAGGTATGGTGCTGAAGTTGCGTGTCCAAAGGATTCTTTGGGCGCGGGATTCGTAAGGTTAACAAGAGGAGTCCATCATGGCAGCTCGTTGCGCAGTGTGTGGTAAGGGTCCGCAGACCGGTTTCAGCGTTTCCCATTCCCACATCCGTAATAAGCGCCGCTTCCTGCCGAACCTTCAGACCGTTCGCACCGATGCCGGTGACGGCACCACCGTCAAGGTTCGTGTGTGCACGTCCTGCATGAAGGCTGGCAAGATCCAGCGCGCGAAGGCGTGAACCGACTGAACGGCATAACGCTTTGAGCCCCGGTTTCCCGGGGCTTTTTTCATTGGCGTGCCATGTGTGCCATGCACGGGCGAATGACGCACAGGTGGGCGAATGGCACGGGTGAATGATGCAGGCGAGAAAACAGGCGCTGCGCACGTCGCGTCGGCAGGTGGAGGACGCCACACGGCACGTCGGCAGGTGGAGGACGTGCGTGGCGATGGGATGGCCGGACCAGCCGCAGGGCACGCGTGCGGAAGGATGGCTACGTGTCAAAGCCGCCGTGCTCGATTAGGCTGTAGATAGTATCCGGCTATCGCACGAACGAATGGGGGATTCGCATGAAAGTTACGCTTGAGACTGCCATGGCGTCCCTTATCTCAAACAAACGCCGGGTGAGCGCGCTGAAATCGCTGGGGGTCGTCACCGTCAGGGACGCTTTGGAGTATTTCCCGTTTCGTGTGACGCCCGCCGTGGCGATCGGATCCATCCGCGACGCCCGCGTGGGTTCCATGGTGGCGTTCCCCGCGGTCGTGCGGCGTTTCTCGGTCTATCCCATGCAGCGCGGAGGGCACCGCGCCGTGGTGACGGTCAGTGACGACGAGGTGCCGGGCGTGCGGTATCCGGGTGTCGCGACCCTCGTGTTTTTCAGCTATAAGAAGCATTACATCGACTGGCTGGCATTGCGCCTGGCCGAGGGGATGCACGTGGTGGTGAGCGGTGAGCCCAGGGAATACAACGATTCTTTGGAATTCACGCATCCCGACGTACTGGTGATCGAGCCACGCGATCCGCAGGGCGTCCCGATTCCCATGGGGCAGGGGTTCCGTGCGGATGCGCCGGATTTTGCGACCGCGTTGGACTGCGTCGCGCGTCCCCAGCCCGTGTATCATGCCTCGTCGCGCATCTCGTCGGAGCATGTGCACGATGCCATTCTCGGCGCCTTGCAGATGCTTGCGGCGAGTGCCTCCGATGGCGGCGCGCCGGACGGCGGCGTGAACGGCGGCGCGAATGGCGCCGATGCCACGGCAAACGGCACCGATACCGCTGCGACTGCCGCCGCTGCTGCGCCGCAGGAGAAGAACCCCCTGGCCCCCGCCGGCCCGGTGTCTTTGGACGTGCAGGCATTGGTGTCGGTGATCCCCGACATCATCCCCGAGGGCCTTCGCGCCGATCGCGGCTTCATGCACCGCGCCGAGGCTTTCGCTGCGATGCACAATCCCGAGACCGTGGATGATTTTTCCCACGCCCTCGCCACGCTTCGCTACGAGGAGGCGCTTGTCTCGCAGGTGTCGCTGCTCCAAGAACGCGCGAATGCGCGCGAAAGCAGCGCATACGTCTGCCTGCCGCCCGCGGAGCACCCCGAACATTCGCTGGAGAACCGTTTCATCGACTCCCTGCCGTTCAGCCTCACGAAAGGGCAGCGCGAGGTCATCGACACCATCGACGCCGACATGGCGCAGAAGTGGCCGATGCAGCGCCTGCTCCAGGGCGAAGTCGGCTCGGGCAAGACGGTCGTGGCGCTGGCGGCGATGCTCAACGCCATCGGCTCCGGCTACCAGGCCGTGCTCGTGGCGCCCACGCAGGTGCTCGCCGAGCAGCATTACGAAAGCGCGCAACGCATGCTCGCGACCGTGCCGGGCGCCAAGGACGTGCCGGTGGTGCTGCTCACGGGCGGCATGAAGCTGGCGCAGCGGCGGCGCGTGCTTGCGACGGCGGCGAGTGGGGTCCCGTGCCTGATCGTGGCCACGCATGCCGCGTTTTCCAAGAGCTTCCAGGCGCCCAGGCTGGCGCTTGTGGTCATCGACGAACAGCATCGTTTCGGCGTCGAGCAGCGTCAGGCGCTGGTGAACGGCGATGGTCCGACGCCGCACATGCTCGTCATGACCGCGACGCCGATCCCGCGCACCGCCGCCATGACGTGGTTCGGCAACCTTGACATCTCGTGGCTTACCGAACTGCCCGGAGGGCGCAAGCCCATCACCTCCGTCGTGGTCAACGAGGCGGACAACCATACGATGGCGAGGCTGTTCGTGCACATCCGCCGGCGCATCGACGCAGGCGAGCGCGCCTACATCGTCTGCGCGCGCATCGACGACGACGCCGATTCCTTCGACGAGGGATACGAGGCGGCGTCCGTGTCTCCGGAGGCCGATCTCGACGGCAACGGCATGCCGGACGACGAGCAGGCCGCGCCTCCCCTGCATTCCGTGGCAGAGATGTCCGCGCGCCTCATGGCGCTGCCGCAGTTCCGCGGCATCGAATTCGCGACGCTCAGCGGGCGCGACGACGACGCCACCAAGCGCGACGTGATGGACCGGTTCGCGCGCGGCGACGTGCAGGTGTTGGTGTCCACCACGGTGATCGAGGTCGGCGTGGATGTGCCGCAGGCAAGCAACATCGTGATTTTCGACGCCGAACGATACGGGCTGAGCCAGCTGCACCAGCTGCGAGGGCGCGTGGGGCGCGGCGGCACGAAAAGCTGGGCGTTCTTCATCACCCGCGCGCAGGAAGGCTCCCTGGGCATGCAGCGGCTCGACGTCGTGAGGTCGTCCACCGACGGCGCGCAGATTGCGCAGGCCGACCTTGAGTTGCGCGGCGTGGGCGATGTGCTGGGCGATGTGCAGTCTGGCAGGAAGAGCTCGTTGAAGCTGCTGCGCGTGGTCGACGACGCCGATGTGATAGAGCAGGCGCGTGCCGATGCCGAGGACGTGCTTGCCGCCGACCCCACGGTGAGCGGGAACGTCGCGCTTGCCGGCGCCGTGTTCGACTTCATGCGCTCCACCGAGGCGGCGGCGAATTAGGCAGCCGTGCGCCGTGCCAAGGGCGTTGCACATTGTGCGTTGTGCGGCACACGGTGGCGCACGCCGCGGGCGTTGCACATTGTGCATTGCGTGGTGTGCGCCATAATGGTTCTATGCGCATCATCTCAGGACGTTTCAAAGGGCAGGAAGTCAACGCTCCCAAGTCGGGGACCCGGCCGACCACCGACCGCACGAAGGAAGCGATTTTCTCACATCTGGAATCCTGGGGGATGTTGGACGGCACGCGCGTGCTCGATCTGTTCGCCGGCACCGGGGCATTGGGCCTCGAGGCGCTGAGCCGTGGCGCCTCGGCGCTGGTGAGCGTCGAATCCGCAGGGCCCGCCGCCGCCCTCATTGGCAAGACGCTCGCCTCTCTCAAACGTTCCAAGGCCTGGGACGGCTCGTGCAGCGCCCGCGTGGTGCGGGGCAGGGCCGAGAAATACGTGGATTCCGCGCTTGGACGCGGCGACTCCTTCGACGTGGTGTTCATCGATCCGCCGTATGCCTATGAGACGGCCGACTGCGAGGCGCTGCTGCGCGCCCTGACGGCGAACCACGTGGTGGCGGACGACGGCGTGGTCGTGCTGGAGAGGTCCGGGCGCTCGGATCCCGCGCAGGCGCCGCAGGGGTGGTATGTGTCGCAAAGCCGCAAATACGGCGAGACCGAGGTGTTCTATATCGAGAAAGAGCCCGACGCCGCCGGTGCGGAGACCGATGGCAAAGGTGCCGATGACAGCAACGCCTCCGACGGTGGGGCGTTGCGGAGGCAGGCGAATAAGCCATACTAACGAGCGCTGGGCGTTGAGCGCCAAGCGCGGTCGGTGTGGCGAGGCAGCCGGTTCCGGCGTTCCGTTCCGAGTGGCCCTGCCGGCATGTTGGAGTGGCCCTGCCGGCATGTGGAATAGTCCTGCTGCATGCGGAGCGCGGCGATGGGGATTGCGGCCATCCCGGCGTTCCGGACGGTCCCTCCCGGTCGGCGCCCGCGCTAATTCAGCTTGCGCGGATTGCGGCCGCTCACTTCCCATCCCAGCGACACCAGGGTCTTGCGGTCGGCCTTGTCAAGGGCCCTGCAATCAAGTTTTTCGATGAGATCCGGGCGTATCTCCGACGTGCGCTGAAGCGCCTGGTCGCGCCGGTATCTGTCGACCTTGCCGTGGTCGCCGCTGGTCAGGATGGCCGGCACGTCGATGCCGCGCCAGGTGGTGGGCTTGGTGTACTGCAGATGTTCCAGCAGCGCGTTGTCGCCGGTATAGGATTCCTCGACGATGGAATCCGGGTTCCCCATGAAGCCGGGGAGCAGACGGGTGATGGCCTCGAGCATCACCGACACCGCCACTTCGCCGCCGTTCAGGACGTAATCGCCGATGGAATACTCGCGCACGTCCACCCCGCGGGCCTTGTAATAGCGCGGAATCCGGGCATCGTATCCTTCGTAGCGGCCGCATCCGAAGACGAGACGCGCGGCATGGCTGAGTTCGGTGGCGTCGCGCTGAGTGAACAGCGGGGCAGATGGATTGGGGAAGATCAGCACGGTGCCGCCGGCCGCGGGGGTATCGGTGACCTCGGCACCAGCGTTGTCGGCCGCATCACCACCGGTCGCGTTGTCGTCGGCATCGTCGCCGCCGGCACCCGGATCGCCACCGGCCGCATCGCCGCCGGCACCCGGATCGTCGTCCGCGCCGGCCTCAGCCCCGCGCTCAGTGTGGTTCGACTCCATGTCCCACAGCTCCGCCGTGGCGCTCACGCCAGGCAGGTCGCACGCCGGCAGACCGAGCAGGTCGTCAAGGCATTCCGCCCACACGGCCGGTTTCATGACCATGCCCGCGCCACCGCCGACGGGAGTGTCATCCACGGAATGGTGCACGTCGTGCGTCCAGTCGCGCAGATTGTGGGCGCGCACCTCCACCAGGCCTTTGTCCTGCGCCTTGCCAAGCAGGCTCAGACCCAGCACCGAGAAGTATTCGGGAAACACGGAGACGATATCGATAAGCACGCTTCAACTCTACGGAGTCCCCTCGATTGGAGCCGTGGCGCATGCCCCGCCCTGCGGGGTTCTCCCGGATTGTCACATCCTGCACGGCCCCGTCGCCTCCGGGGCACTTTGTATTATCATAAAACGATATAACGTTTCATGAGAGCGTTTACGAGAGGCGCGAGGCTGTGACCGGCCCACCGGGACCTCTGGAGCTGCCGACATGTACGAATGGCGGCAGCGACGGCGCAGGTCCCGCACGACGACAACCGAACGCCCTGATCGCACACGAAGAATTTGTGGAGGCTCCACAGGATGGCGCAGAAGGTCACCATACGCGACGTCGCGAAAGCCGCGGGCGTTTCGGTATCGGCAGTGTCCCAGGTGCTGAACGGCAAAGGGCGGCTGTCGCCGCAGACCCGCCAGAAGGTCGACGAGGCCGTCGAGAAGCTCGGTTACATCCCCGATTCCCGCGCCCGCGCCATGCGGTCATCCCATTCCCACACAGTCGGTCTGGTTGTGCCGCAGATCCGTAACGATTTCTTCGCCTCCTTCGTCTCCGTCGTGCAAGACACCCTGTGGCAGCACGGATATGCCACGCTCATCGGATCGTCGTTTAATGATGACAAGAGGCAGGATGCTTTTCTGCGCACCCTGTTAACCCAGCGCATAGACGGTATCATCTGCGTCCCCACGGCGCACGCAACGCCCGGGCTTAAGGCGGCTCTTGACAACGATGTGCCGCTTGTGTTCGCAGACCGCACGATCGCAGGGCTCGACCACGTCCCTCGCGTGCTTGCAGACCCCGAACCCGGCTTGCGCGAGGCATTGCGCGATATCCGTGACCATGGTCACGCAAAGGTGGCGTTCATCGCAGGCCCGACGGCGATATCGCCGACGCTGGGGCAACGGTGCGACGTGTTCCGCGCCGTGGCGGCGCCGCTTTTTGGCGAAGACAACATTCTCGTTCGCGCTGCCTCGAGTCCTGCGGAACTCCCTGGGCTTGCCGTGCGGGATGCCGTGGAATTCGGTGCCACCGCGCTGCTCTTCGGGCATTCTCCCACCACGCTGCGCACGCTGCCGTACCTTGTGGCCGCCGGTATCGAACCTGGGCGCGACATGTCGATAGTCTCGTTCAATGAAATCCAGACCTTCTCTGTCTACCGCCCCCGCATCAACGTGATTTCCGAGCAGGTGGCCGTCATGGGCGAAACCGCGGCGCTCGAAATGCTCACACTTGTAGAACATGCCGATGCCGCGGACTCCAGTGCCACCTCCCGCGGCTCCGTCCGCCCCGGCACCCCTGGTTCCGTACCGGCTTCGGCAGCGTTGCCTGTGCCGGCGACAAGGCTTATCACCACCCTGTACATTGCCCGTGACTCCGTGTGCGCTGCTCCCGCCCGTGCCGTATGAGCTCGGAAGAGGGGACAGGAAGAGGGAAGAGAAAGGGACAGGAAGAGGGGACAGACGGACCTGCTCCCGACCCCTTCCGTAGTATGAGCTCCCCGAGGGCGCTTACGGGAATCTGCCTGTGTTGCATCCGTTTCTGCTACCCTGCAATTGTCCAGCAACTATTCATGCCGGACACAGGGAGAGCAAAACGCGAGAAAACGCATGCGCTTGCCAGCGTTTCCAGCGTTGCCAGCGCTTGCCATGTCTGGGCGCATCCGACATGTGGCATATGCACGCAGGCTGAATTGATTCTTTGGGGTTTAACAGTGTCTTCGCGGCTGGATGCTGAGCTCTCTTCCGAAGGAGTCCTCTTTTGAAAGGGAAAATCATGTCGCGTTCTCATAACCGTGGTTCTGCTTCCGGATGGAAGCCATGGGCGGCTGGCATTGCGACATTCGTGATCGCCTGGTGGTTTTTCTGGTTCCTGCTGGTCCCCATCGGAGACCGCTATCTGCCCTTGATGTTGGGATACCGGCTCACCATGATCGTGAGCAATCCTTTCGTGATGCTTGCCATCATCAGCGTCTGCGCGCTGACGTGCGCGCTTGTGGCATTCCAGTGTGTGAACCGGCGTGTGAACGTCGCCTTCATCACGGCGGTGAGCTGGCTCTATGTGATTGCCGCGGTTGCCGCAATCATGCTCAAGAGCCGAGGGGTGCAGGCGGTCAACTTCAACCCAGGTGGCATCGTCGACCAGTTGCAGTATTCGCCGGCCGTCGTGCTCTTCAACATCCTGGTGTTCGTGCCCATGGGGCTGATGGCGTATTCCCTTCACAACGCCGGTGTCGCATACGGCACTGCGATTGGTGCAATCGTGACGATGGAGGTTGGGCAGTATGCGTTCCACCTCGGGGTGTGCGACATCGACGACGTGATCGCGAATCTCGTCGGCTTCACGATGGGCTATCTGGCCATGTCGCTGTGGAGGCGTTCGCGAAGCGTGGAACGCGAAGGGGCATGGTATGTGATTGGCGGTGCTTCCAAGAAGGGGGATGGAAAGGCGTGATCCTGGCGCCGGTCAGGTTGCGCAGGCGTGTGTGCGGTCGGCGGCTTACAGCAGGCCGTCGGGCGGCGTGAGGCGCACGGCATTGTTCTCGAGATCGATCTCGGGCACGATTTGCTCGACGAAGGGCACGAGCGCGCGTTTGCCGTCGGCGTCTTCGAGCACTTCGAGCAGGAACTGCGCGGGGGAGTCGAGCACATCGGCGACCGTGCCGATTTTGCGCGCGGTCTCCATGCTGTCGCCCACATACACGTCGAGGCCGATGAGGTCTTCGGGATACCAGGCGTCCTCGGCCTCCATCTCCTCCGCAGAATCGGCAGGGCAGAAAAGCTCCGTGCCGTTGAGAGCCTCCGAGGCGTTGCGGTCGGTGACGTTCTCGAACAGCACGATCCAGCGCTCGCGGAAGGTACGCGACCGAATCACCGTGTATTCGTTCCCCTTGGCGTCATAGAGCACCGCGCCCGGTGCGAAACGGCACTCCGGCTCGTCGGTGAACACGGTCACGTTCACCTCGCCCTTGAGGCCCTGTGCGCGCCCGATGCGGCACACGCGGAACATCTCCGGTTCGGGGGTGGTGTCGGGGGTCTGCGTCATGTCGGTCATAAGTCTCCTTGCAAGTGACGCGCGGCGGCGGGTACGTCGCAGACGGCGTCGGCGTGTGCCGCGGCACGGGGCTGCGGCTTGGGACGGGAATACGTCTGTTGACTCTACGATACAAAGAAACCCCGGCGCGAACCGGGGTTTGAAAACCAGACAATCCGAAAAAACGGAGAATCGGGCTGTGCCTAGCGGCGAACATCCATGATGTCGACGCGCACACGATGGTCAGACAGTGCCTGCACCACGGTGCGGATCGCGTTCGCGGTGCGACCGCCGCGGCCGATGACACGGCCGATGTCCTCGGGATTCACACGGACGCGCAGAAGCTCGCCGCGGGCGTTCTCGTGGGATTTGACGGACACGTCGTCAGGAAAATCGACGATGTTGCGAATCAGATGTTCGACTGCTTCGGCAAGCATGATTACTCGGCCTTCTCTTCAGCGGCTTCCTCAGCCGGAGCGTCCTCGGAAGTCTCGGCTTCGGCAGCCTCGGCAGCGGCAGCGGCCTCTGCGTCGGCCTTGGCCTGAGCCTCGGCCTTGGCGGCCTTGAGCTTCTGAGCCTTGTCTTCCTCAGCCTGCACGCGGGCGGCTGCGTCGGGGCCTTCCTCGACGGTCTTCAGGGTGCCTTCGGCGCCCGGGAGGCCCTTGAACTTCTGCCAATCGCCGGTGATGTTCAGGAGCTTGAAGACAGCTTCGGTCGGCTGTGCGCCAACGCCGAGCCAGTACTGAGCGCGCTCGGAGTTGATCTTGATCGTAGACGGCTGCGTGTTCGGATCATACGTGCCAATGGTCTCGATAGCACGACCATCGCGCTGCTTGCGAGAATCAATGATCACGATGCGGTAGAAGGCATAGAACTTCTTGCCGAAACGCTGCAGACGAATCTTGGTTGCCAAAATGGCTCTCCTTATAAATTGGGGTGCTAGCAGACATCGCTGTGTGGGGCACGGCAACGTCTGGTCGCGTTGCTCCCATGCGCACGGTATAGAGGGCCCCGGACGCACGGATAACAGATGGAATTATATGCTATGGCCTCGATTTGCGCCACTCCGCCCCGGGGGACGCGCCGTGCGCCTGGCGTGACGACGCGGCCTGTGGGGAGCGCGCGGATGCGCCGCACGGCGGTCCGTCACTGCACGTAGAGGGTTGCGATCTGCGCCCGGTGGTCGGTGCGCGGAATCGTCACGGAGGTCATGTCGGCCGTCGTGACGCCGTCGGTGTGCAGCACGTGGTCGAGCTCCAGCAGCGACGGCGTGAAGAACCACGAGGCGGGGAACGACAGGTGCGTGCCGCTGTGCAGCTCATACGAGGCGTCGGTGAAGGCGCCGTTGACCAGCAGGTCGCGGAACGATGGATGCGACATGGTGGCGTTGAGGTCGCCCACTACGATGCTGGGCGTGCCGTGCGTCGAGGAATCGCTGTTTCCGAGGGCCGCGAGATCCTCGATGCCGTCATGCCAGCGGTCGGTGCCGCGGTGTGGGGACGCGGTGTGTGCGCTGGCGATGCGCACGGCGGTCCCCTGTATGTCAAGCGTGATCTGCGGCACGTGCGCCGTGCGGATGTTGACGGCGTTCTCTGTGGTCGCCGTGGGGCGGGATTGGGAGAAAATCACATTGAACCCGCCGTTGTCGAGCTGCGACGCCTCGCCGCGCGTCATGTAGGGCAGGATGTCGCCGATTCCCGATTTCTCGAGGCTTGCGAGCATGTCATCGCTGACCTCTTGCAACGCCAGCACGGTGACGCCGTGCTGTTTGACCGCGTGCACGATTGCGCTGGCGTCGGCCTTGCCGTATCGGGAATTCAGCGTCATGATCCGGATGCACCGCGAGGAGGCTTCGTCGTCGGCGGACGCGGAGCAGGCGGCCTGCGCGGTGTGCAGTTCGTCGGCCGTGACGGTCGATTGCACAGGTTGGCCGAGCAGGCGGTTGATGCCATCGGGAAGCGCGAAGAAATATCCGGCCGACAGAGTCACGTTGAGCAGCACCAGGATGACGCTGCAGATGCCTTGTGCCCACGAGCGCCGCGCCAACGCCCAGACCGCGATGATGAGCAGGGGGATGGCGAGCAGCGTCACGAGCGCCGTCATGTCTGGCACCGCGGTGCCGTGGTCGAGCGACGACGGCAGGAATCGCATCGCCATCCACGCCGCAAAAAGCACGATGAGAATCCACAGGAAAACGGTGATTGCCGACATACGGTGTCCTTTGCTCGAAGAATGTGCGGAGACGGGGGAGGGCGTCGCTGTGCGCCGGGCGACCGTGTGCGCACCGGAAGAGGAGTTTGCCGCACGGCTGCGGGGATGGGCGCCGCTGCGGGGATGGGCGCTGGTGCGGGTTCCGGTGCTGGCGTGGGGCGCGGTGCTGGCGTGGGGCGCGGTGCTGGCGTGGGGCGCGGTGCTGGCGTGGGGCGCGGCATGCTGTGATGTGTCGGTGGCGGTGCGGCGTTTAGTGGCGGCGCGAGTTGGCGTAGTGGTGCGAGTTGGTGTGGCGGCGCGGCGCCGCGTGGTGCCCGCGGTGCGTGTGCCTTTGGCGTGCGACGAGGACGCGCTGCGCGACGATGTATGCGCGGATGTGCGCTTGGCCATGCGACCTCCTCTCCTGCCATCGGATACCAGATTACAAGCCCAGCGGAAGGGCGACTGGATCTCGGGCATCGGTCGCGGAAGCCAGAAAAGCCGTATCCGCGCCTTTCCCCATCGTCATCCGCCGCAGGAATCCGGTCAGTGTGCTTCTCGCGGATTTTTCATGTATCTCCACGAATTGTTTTACGGCCGTCATGGTTCCGGCAGCGTGACGCCTGCACGGTTCTCGCCAGGGTCGGTTTCCTGTCGTGATGTTGTGCACGACGCTGGACATGGCGCCAAGCATGACGTCTGAGCGGCGCCAGGTGCGACGCCTGCATTGTTTCTCAACCTCTGACGCCCGGCACAGCGTCGGACATCAGACAGAACGCCAGGCATAACAAAAGGGCGGCGCGGTGCATCACCACGCTCGCCCTTCTCTGCGCGTGCCGTCGGTCGCGGCAGTGACTGACGGCTATCAGTGACTGACAGCTATCAGGCGCCCATGAATCCGTTGAGATTGCCGAGCTGGGCCTGCAGGTCCTCCAGCGACGGCTGCTGAGGCTGCTTCATGAATGCGGAGCCGCCCGCGGCGCCCTTGTTGGAGAGCTTCGCGCGCAGCGCCTTTTCTTCGGCCTCGCGCTTCATCGGGTTCCCGGACTTGCTCTTGCCCTTCTTCTTGCCGCCCTTCTTGGCGTTCTTCCTGGACGTGCCGTGCCCCGGCACGCCGAGGATGCTGGACTGGCCGGAGCTCATGCGTTTCATCATCTTCGACGCCTGTTCAAAGCGCTGCAGCAGGTTGTTCACGTCGGAAACCGTGCGTCCGCAGCCCTTGGCGATGCGCGCGCGACGGGAGCCGTTGATGATGGACGGGTTCTGACGCTCCTCGGGGGTCATCGAATAGATGATGGCCTCGGTGCGGTCGATTTCGTGCTCGTCGAGCGCGTCGATCTGCTGGCGGTACTGCGCCATGCCGGGGATCATGCCGAGCAGCTTCTTCATGGAGCCGAGCTTGCGCACCTGCTCCAGCTGCTGGATGAAGTCGTCGAGGCCGAACTGGCCCTCCGACATCTTGTTCATGGTCTCGCGGGCCTGCTTCTCGTCGAACTCGCGCTGCGCCTTTTCGATGAGGGTGAGCACGTCGCCCATGTCGAGGATGCGGGAGGCCATGCGGTCGGGGTGGAACACCTCGAAGTCTTTGAGGCCTTCGCCTGTCGACGCGAAGAGGATCGGCTTGCCGGTCACGCTGGCGACGGACAGCGCCGCGCCGCCTCGGGTGTCGCCATCGAGCTTCGAAAGCACGACGCCGGTGAAGTCCACGCCTTCGTCAAACGCCTTGGCGGTGTTCACGGCGTCCTGGCCGATCATGGCATCGATGACGAACAGGATCTCGTCAGGCTTCACGGCATCGCGGATGTCGCGGGCCTGCTGCATGAGCTCCTCGTCCACGCCCAGACGGCCTGCGGTATCGATGATCACCACGTCGTAGAGCTTCTTCTTGGCGTATTCGACGGAATCGCGGGCCACCTTGACCGGGTCGCCGGTCGCCTGGCCAGGCGCGACTACATCGGAGCTGCTCGTCTGCACGCCGGGTTCCGGAGCGTACACCGGCACGTCGGCGCGTTCGCCGACCACCTGCAGCTGCGTCACTGCGTTCGGTCGCTGCAGATCGCAGGCGACGAGCAGCGGCGTGTGACCGGAATCCTTGAGCCAATAGCCGAGCTTGCCGGCGAGCGTCGTCTTGCCGGCGCCCTGAAGGCCCGCGAGCATGATGATGGTCGGCGGGTTCTTGGCGAAATGCAGCGGACGGTCAACGCCGGCGCCCAGGATGTTCGTGAGCTCTTCGTTGACGATCTTGACGACCTGCTGCGACGGGTTGAGCGATTCGGAGACCTCTTCGCTGAGGGCGCGCTCGCGCACGCGGGCCGTGAAGGAACGCACGACGTCGAGCGAGACATCAGCGTCAAGCAGGGCGCGGCGGATTTCGCGAATCGTGCCGTCGATATCCGATTCCGACAATTTGCCTTTGGAGCGCAGGTTCTTGAACGCGCCCGTCAGGCGATCGGTGAGTGAACTGAAAGCTGTCATAGCTTCATAGTCTATTGCAAACCGTGGAATCGCGTGGTGTCTGGCCGTCACTTTGCGTCGGACGAAACGCGTCGCGTGCAAACCGTGGAATCGCGTGGTGTCAGAAACCGTCGGGGTATATTCGACATTATGGCTTTGAGATCTTTGGGATTGTGCTACCACGTGGAGGACGGTCTGGTCGCGACGACGCCTGAGGAGGTCCGGGAGAGCAGCCACAACATCATTCTTGTCTCCTGGATCGTCGCCTGTGTGGTGTGGATCCCGTGCATCATCGGCTATGTGCTGATCTGCGGCCACGTGACGTCGGGCACGTGGGTGTTTTGGGCGATCTTTCTGCTCCTGTTCATTGTGTATGGCCGTTCCGCCTTCGTTGGCGAAATAACCCCTGAACGCCTTGAGAAAAGCGTGAGGTATTACACCACAAAGGGCTACACGACCGAGATGCGTGATTCGGCCGAGAAAGACCTGGAGCAGCTGCGCCCTTCCGCGGCGGAAAAGAACAAACTCTCTGAGCGCGAGGTGGACGAGTGGTTCTCGCGTTGGCCCGGGCTGGATCCTTCGCTTCGGCTCAAGGATGTGAAGGAATTGAAAGACAACAAGTACCTGTTGAAGCGCAAAGACGGCGTGACCATGGGGACGGCCCCGGCATGTGCAGCACAGTACTGGGCGCTGATGAGCGCGATGCTCTTTCTCTTGGGGTTTTTCCCCCTTCCCATCATGGGGCTTGCGGGAGGATTGATCAGCAGATCTTTCGGCGAATACAAAGCTGCTGCCATGGCGGTTGCCCGCGTGCCCGGCTTTCCGTTTGCCCTGTTTACTCACGGCGGATTGAACGCGCAGGCGCTGGAAACAGGCTGGAATTGGTCCCGTCCTTGCGATCTCCGCGTCCATTCCTACGTCTCCCACGGCCATAGGCCGGTGCGGTATACGGCCAATGGTCTGGACAGCGGCGGCGTCTTGGTGACGATGTGCATCGCGGGCGGCATCTTGACGGTGCTCGCAATCGTCGCTCTGGTGATTCGTGCGTTGTGCCTCCGGGCGGCAAAGCGGTGCACCGAGCAGTATTTTCGTGCAGGAATTCCGATGGCGGTCGGTGAAATCCAACGGTGGATGCACGCCGAACCCATGTATGTGAAGGACAGGGAGCAGGTGAAGGAGCGCAACGAACTTGAGCTTTCCGTCCGCGCGCGCCGCATGGAGGAAGAACGCGCGAAGTGGCAGGTGAAGGAGCCGTTGCGCGAGGCGGACGAGTGGGAAAAGTTCGGGCCGCATGCCGATGCCGGGCGCGGTGGCGACGCGCGTTTCCGGTCGTGACCGGAGGCCGGGGCATGGCGGCCGCGCCGATTGCCAATTCAATGCCGTTGTTCCCTCTCCCCGCCGTCATATCTGCCCCTTCGGCGGTGGGAAGCACCGCCGATGTGTCGATCGCGGCACCGTGTCCGTTGTATTTTCGGCTTCGGCGGTGGAAAGCACCGCCGATGTGGCAGTTGCAGATTCCTCGCCACATCTTCACGCCGCCGACGGGTAGCGCGGCGGTCGCGGTTGGCGTGGCTGCCCTGACGGCGGCTTTGTCATTTCGTGCCATTAGGTTGAAGCCCATGAATACGTTGTTGAAGGGGCGCCATTGCAGACCTTACTACCATGTTGAAGACGGCATGGTAGTGATTCTTCCCGAGGAAAGAGCCTTCAATACGTCGCCGATGACGACTTCTATCCAGAGACTGCAGCTGGCGTTGTATGTGCTGGTCGTCATCGGATGCGCGATGTCGCGCGGCTGTGATGGTCCGACGGCGTGGACATGGGGTGTCTTTGCGGTCATTTTTGTGGCTCTGGTGCTGGCCTGCCGGTTGGGATCGCGGTCTGCGAAGGATGTGGAGACGGCACAGGCTGATTACCGCTCCAAAGGTTTCACTGCGGATATGCGAAAGAACGCGCAGTATGACATCGAGATAAAATTGCCCAAGAGCACGAAATATCAAAGTGCCGAGGCGTTCAAGAAGCAGATAGACCACTACACGGTGGCGAAGTGGTTCGAAACATGGCATGGGCTTGACCCCATGCATCCCCGCTCGCAGGATCCGGAGGGCGCGTACGGGACGCGCAGGGATGGCGTCGATGAGATCGTTGCACCGAAGTACGGCGCATATCTGGGCTCGTGCGTGGCGGGGAAGTTTTTTCATGGGCATCGCCATGTGGATTGTGCTGTTGATAACGACTGTGATTGCCTACTTTGTCGGCTGGTGGGGGGGTTACGTAACTGCGGATGGGCACATGATTTTTGCCGCCGGAATCGCCGTGACACTTGCCTATTGCCTTCTTTCAGCTGTCGTGCGTCACATGGGGAAGGACGCAGTGGCCGATGATTGCATGAAGAAGAGAGAAAAGGAATTCAGGAAAACCGACACATGCAGCATGGGGCTTGACGAGATCGAAGAATGGATGGGGTGTCCTCCCGTCGATGTCATGTCCGGCGGCCAGGTCGACAGCCGGAACAGGCTTGAGCTTGCCGAACGCGAGCGGATGAAGCGCGAGATACGGCAGACGTGGGAAAAGCCTGGCGAGGATTTTCCTGCTGCGTCTAAGGAAGAGGCCGCCCGGCACCGTGAGGAAGCGGCGGCGTTGAACGCTATAGGATTGCCGTGGACTGTGAGCCCTGGGGCCGCCGCTGAGGAGACCGATGATGCGGATCCGGATTTCGAGGACGCCGATTGGAATGATCTGGCTTCGGGGAACGGGGGACTTGGGACCGTCGGCTCCGGTGGCATTGGGGCCGGGGGCTTTGGTCGGTCGTGAACTCCACGTCGTAGTTCTTCGTGTCGGAGTTGGCTTCGAGCGTCACGTCCGTCACACCTGCTCCTCGACGAAGGAATCCGACTCACTGCTGCTGGGCTTGTTCGCCGTCTTCATGTTGTCCGCCGGATCCTCGGAGTGCAGACGCGCGTACAGCTTCAGCTTCTCCCCTGTGGGGCAGTAGCTCGCGCCGACCGAGCCAGAGCAATTCACCTGAACCTTGTCCACGATCTTCTTCTTGGCCGGCTCGGGATCCTTGGGCGGCGCGGCGCCATCGGAGATCGCGGTCGGTTGGACCGCTTCTACTCTTTCTTCCCAGGCTTTCCTTCCAGTCTTCCCGCCCGCAGGTCTTCCCGCCCGCAGGTCTGTTTTCCCGCAGGTTCGCTCGCCTGTGCAGTCCGATACCTCGCGCCAAGGGTCTGCGATCCCAGACCTTAGCCGATCTTCCAGGTCGACGGGCCGTGGGGCTTGTCTTCGATACTGACGCCGATGGACTTGAGATGGTCGCGGATGGAGTCGGCCAGCGTGAAGTTGCGAGTCTTTCGGGCCTCTTCGCGCTTGGCGAGCTGCTCCTCGATAAGCGACTTCAGGATCTCGCGCATGGAATCGTCGGAGCTGCCGGCCGTCGCGCCGCCCGTCCGGACGCCGCCATTCGACGCCCACGGTTCGGCGAGCGGATCGAGGCCGAAGACATCGAGCATGGCGCGCACATCCAGCAGCGCCTTCTCGACCTCGTCGCGGCTTGATTCGTCGCCGGCGGCGAGAGCGGCTAGCTTGGAATTCCCGTTGCGGATGGTGCTGAACACCACGCCGAGGGCGGTGGGCGTGGTGATGTCGTTGTTCATGGCCTCCACGAACTCGGCGGGCAGTTGGTCGGCGGTGACGGCTGCAATCGCCTCGGACGTAGGCTGGGCGCTCACGGCCTCGCCGGCGCGCTGCACGAAATTCGAGATGCGTTCATACGCGGACTCTGCCTCGACCAGCGATTGCTCGCTCCATTCCAGCATGGAGCGGTAGTGCGCGGACGCCAGCGCATAGCGCACGGCCCACGCGGAGTGGCTCTTCATCACGGCTTGGATGGACAGTCCGGTGCCCAGCGACTTGCTCATCTTCTCGCCCTTGGCGGTCACCCATGCCAGGTGCATCCAGTGGTGCGCGAAGCCCCATCCGGCCGCGCGGGACTGCGCCATCTCGTTCTCGTGGTGGGGGAAGCGCAGGTCGAGGCCGCCGCCGTGGATGTCGAATTCGTCGCCAAGATAGCGGTGCGACATCGTGGAGCACTCAAGGTGCCAGCCGGGGCGTCCCGTGCCGAACGGCGCCTTCCAGCGGGCGTCGGCCGGATCGGTCGGCTTGGGGGCCTTCCACAGGGCGAAGTCGCGCGGATCGTGCTTGTCGGGCGACGCATCGGCGTCGTTCACCGGATTGTATTTGTCAGGGGCGGTCGCGTCGACGGACGGTCCCATGCGGTCGGCGACCTCGGCATCCTCGTCGGCGGCCTTCGTGCCGCTTTCCTGATGGGTGAGCGCACCGTACTCGGGCCAGCTCGGCACGTCGAAATACACGTTCCCGCTGGGCGTGCCGTCGGGGTTGGGGATCACGTAGGCGTGGCCGCGGTCGATGAGGCGCTGCACCAAATCGATCATGTCGTTCATGTGGCCGGTGGCGCGCGGCTCGTAGGTGGGCGGAATCACGCCGAGCGTGTCGTACGCATGACTGAACTCGCGTTCGTAATGATAGGCGCGCGCCCACCAGCGCTGGCCGGCGGCGGCTGCCTTGTCAAGAATCTTGTCGTCGATGTCGGTGACGTTGCGGATGAACGTGACCTTGTATCCGAGCTTGATAAACCAGCGACGGATCACATCGAAATCCACGGCGGCGCGCAGATGGCCGACGTGCGGAGAGCTATCCACTGTGGCGCCACACACATACATGCTCACTTCGCCGGGCTTGATGGGCTCGAACGTCGTGACGGAATGCGTTGCGGTGTCGTACAAACGCAGGTCTGCGGCCGCTGTCGAGACCTTCTGCGTCGTGGTGTTTTCACTGGTGCTCATAAAGCCGAGACTACTTGCGTTGCGTGACATCGGCAGCGGGGACCGAGGGGCGTTGGCGCGGCGGCTCGGTTGTATTTCGTAAATAATCCGTGTCACAATGAAGTCATGTCCAAGCCACAGGTGCTTATTTTGACTCACGCTCCCTGGGAGCGGCCCGGTCGTATCGTAGACGCCCTCGAAGCGTGCGACCTGGATTATGTAACGACGTCGATTATTTCGAAGCCCACGGCGGATCTGCCCGATTTCAACGAACTGGCGGGACTCGTGCTCATGGGCGGCCCCATGGGCGCATTGGATTTTGACAAGTATCCTGGTCTGGAGGTCGAGGCGAAGCTCGCCAAGGCCGCCATGGTCGCCGGCAAGCCGGTTCTGGGTGTCTGCCTCGGCCACCAGATTATGGCGACCGCGCTGGGCGGCAAACTCAAGCCCGGCAAGGCGCCGGAGATTGGGTTCGGCACGGTCACGCGCTTGGAAAACAGCCATGAGTTCCTTCCGATGTGGGGCAAGAAGGCGACCGTGCTCCATTGGCACAACGACTGTGTGACGCTGCCCGCAGGCGCGACGCCGCTGGCGAAATCCGACCTGACCAAGGTGCAGGCCTTCCGGTTCGGCACCGGCCTGGGCATGCAGTTCCACCTCGAGGTCACGCCGACGCTGTTCGAGGAATGGCTCAGCGAAAAAGAGATGGTGAAGGACCTCAAGAAGTCGCAGGTCTCCCAGATGCGCGATGAATTCCCCGAGAAAGACGCGCTGATCAAGCCGTTCGCCACCGCGGTGTTCGAAGGATTCGCGGCGCGATGCAGCACCCACGCCAGGACGCTCGACCGGAAGAAGCCGAAGAAAAAGAAAATCGTCATCAGCTGAGTGCACTGCGCCGGGCGCGGCGCGCGGTGTGAGGCCGGACACGGTGTGGCGCTACATTTCCGCTCCCTCCTCTGTATTTCTCCTCCTCATATCGCCATATCTCCCATATCGGCGGTGGAAAGCACCGCCGATATGGCAATTGTCGATTCAATCCCGTCGTATTTGCTTTTCCTCTCTGTCCAATCTCCTCTCCCGCCTTCCGCATCTGTCTCTTCGGCGGTGGAAAGCCCCGCCGAGGCGCCGATTGCGAATTCGATTCCGTCGTATTTTCTGCTTCGGCGGTGGAAAGCCCCGCCGAAGCGACAATTGCATATTCCCCGCCGCCGCATTTCCACACCCATCGCATCTAGTTATCCCCAGCATCCGCAGGACCGTCGCGCGACAATTACGGGGACGGTATTCTTTGCGTATGGAACGGTACATGCAGTATTCGCGGCTCGTGGCGAAGGCGGTGAGAACGCAGTCTTCGAAGCAGTTCGAGCCTAGTGATTCCAAGGCGATTCGCCTTTTTTTCGCAAGCCAAAGCGCAGTGCGAGGCCGTGATGGCGCACAGCAAACAGCCCGTGCTTTTCGGCGGCGCGACGGCGCTGGCGCTGTGTTGCATCGAGATTCCGCGCGATATTCACGATCGGGGTGTCGTGGTGGTCGTCGATTCCCGGAACAAGCGGTATGCAAAGCGCGGCGTCACGTACGAAACGTGGACCTACCCGCATCGCGATGTGGACGTGGCGGGGCTGCGTTGCGTCGACCCGATAACGGTCTGGTTCATGCTGTCGCGCGAGCTATCCGTGGATGGCCTAGTGCGCCTGGGCGATGCCATGACGCGCCGTAATGCGTACCAGAAGTGGTACACGCGGGAGGGGATGGAATCGCTTTTCGGCGATTTTATGGACACCGTGCAAGCGCAGGGGCGTGCGCGTGTGCCTGCCGGCGTGGGGAAGTGCCGTCGCGCGCTGCAGCTGATGCGCGACGACACGGATTCCTTTCCCGAAACCGATCTGCGGCTGATGCTGATGAGCTATGGGCTGCCGTGTCCTGAGGTCAACCACGAGGTGACGGTGAGGCGGTCGGGACGCAGGTGTTTCCTCGACCTCTCGTATCCCGAGGTCAAGGTGGCCGTCGAGTACGACGGTGCGCAGCATGGGCAGCAGGAGCGCGCGGATGTTGAGCGGCGGCGCGACTTGGAGAGCGAAGGGTGGACGGTTATTTCGGTGATGAACTACGACATGATGGATGTCGATTCGAGGGAGATGCTTGCTCTGCGCGTGGCCGAGGCGATTGGGAAGCGATTGGGCAGAACGGTGTATTTGAGCGCCCCGCTGACGAGTATGCAGTTGACCGACGGACGTCGGCGCCGTGTCACGGAGTTCCGGCTCCGTCCGCCGAAGAAATAGAAGATGGGGCTGGGGGTGATGACGGTGACGAAGGATTTGTGGCGGTGAGGTGTTGTTTTTTGGGGGTTGGCGGTGTTTTTCGCCGCCGAGGTGGGAGATGCGGCGGTGGGGTGTGGGAGATGCGGTGCGGCGGCGGTGCGGCGGCGCAGGCGGGGTTTCGGCGGTGTTTTTCGCCGCCGAGGTGGGAGATGCGGCGGTGGGGTGTGGGAGATGCGGTGGCTCTGGGGTGTAGTTGGGATATCGGCGGTGGTTTTCACCGCCGAGGTGGTAGATGCGCGGTGGGGTGTGGGGGTATGACAGTGGAGGTGGTGTATTTGGGGTTTCGGCGGTGTTTTTCACCGCCGAAGAGGGAGATGTGGCGGCGGTGCGGCGGCGGTGTAGCAGCGCAGGCGGTCACGCCGCCCACGTATCCTATGAATCACTATGCCTAGCACTCCTACTTTTGATATTGGACTTGAGCACGTCTCGCTGTCTTTCGCCACCAAGGATATTTTCACTGACGTCACGCAGGGCGTGAACGAAGGCGACCGCATCGGCATCGTCGGTCGCAACGGCGATGGAAAATCAACGCTTCTGAAGCTTTTCAGCGGCGAGCAGGAGCCCGACGAGGGGCGCGTCACCCGCCGCAACGGTCTCACGTTGGGGATCCTGGAACAGCGCGACCGCCTGGACGACGCCGCGACGGTGCGCGATGCGGCGCTCGCAGGGCGTGCCGACTACGAGTGGGCGGCGGACGCGCGGTCGCGCGAAATCGTCGAAACCCTGCTCTCGGGCATCGGTCTGGACGCGCGCATCGGCGAGCTTTCCGGCGGACAGCGCCGCCGCGTGGACCTGGCGCGTCTGCTGGTGGGGGACTGGGACATCGTCGCCCTGGACGAGCCCACCAACCACCTCGATATGCTCACCATCCACTGGCTTGCCGAACATCTCAAGAACCGCTGGCCGGCGGGGCAGGGCGCGCTGCTCATCGTCACCCACGACCGCTGGTTCCTCGACGAGGTGTGTGAGAGCATGTGGGAAGTGCACGATGGCGTGATCGAGCCGTTCGAAGGCGGATACAGCGCCTACATCATGCAGCGCGTGGAGCGCGACCGCCAGGCCGACGTCATGGAGACCAAGCGCCGCAATCTCGCGCGCAAGGAGCTCGCCTGGCTGTCGCGCGGCGCCCGCGCCCGCTCGACCAAGCAGAAGTTCCATGTGAAGCAGGCGCGCGAGCTCATCGCCGACGTGCCTCCGGTACGCAATTCGCTGGAGCTCAAGGCCATGGCCACGTCGCGCCTGGGCAAGGATGTGGTGGATCTCGTGAACGTCACCAAGATCTGGCCCGCCGCCGACCCCGCCGATCTCGGGGCCGATGCGGTGAGCGTGCAGGTGGCGGTGGATCCCGCCGAACGCCCGCTCGACAAGGACGGCAACCCCATCGGCCCCGACACGGCCGCCGCGCAGACCCGCACTATCACCGGCAAGCGCGTGCTCGACGACGTCACGTGGCTGATAGGCCCCGGCGACCGCTTCGGCATTGTCGGCGCCAACGGCGTGGGCAAATCCACGCTGCTGGGGCTAATCGACGGCTCCATAGAACCCACGCTCGGCCATGTGAAAATCGGCAAGACCGTGAAGTTCGCCGTGCTGTCGCAGCAGCTCGACGAGCTTGAGAAACTCGGCAAATACAAGATCAAAGAGGTACTGAGCCGATACAAGCCCAGCTACATCGTGGACGGCAAAGAGACGACGCCGGGGCAGATGATGGAGCGCCTGGGCTTCAGCTCCGCGCAGCTCATGACGCCCATCGCCGACCTGTCGGGCGGGCAGAAGCGCCGCATGCAGTTCCTGCTCATCCTGCTGGACGAGCCGAACGTGCTCATC
Organism: Bifidobacteriaceae bacterium UBA2724; assembly: GCA_002353815.1. Lineage (GTDB taxonomy): Bacteria > Actinomycetota > Actinomycetes > Actinomycetales > Bifidobacteriaceae > Pseudoscardovia. The sequence continues at coordinate 330,491 of DEKK01000016.1, forward strand.
ATGGACGAGCCCGGTAACGACCTCGACACCGATATGCTCGCTGTCATGGAAGACGTGCTTGACACCTGGCCGGGCACGCTCATCGTGGTGTCGCACGACCGGTATCTGCTCGAACGCGTGACCGACGAGCAGTTCGCGCTGATCGACGGCAAGGTGCGCCATCTGCCCGGCGGCGTGCAGGATTACATCGACATCATGGACCGCAGGCGTTCGGCGGGCGTGGGCGTGGGGGAGTCGCTGTCGTCGCAGGTGGGCGCGGATGCGTCGACTTCCGTGGGTGGCGTGAAAGGCGGTGCAGCCGGTTCTGCTGATTCCGACGATTCCGCGCCGCAGCTGACTCCCGAGGAGGCCAAGGCGCTGCGTCAGAAGAAGTACCAGGCGGGCAAGCGCATCAGCGCCATTGAGCGCAAGCTTGGCAAGCTCGAGCAGCAGATCGCCGATATCGATGCGCAGATGGCGGCCCATGACCCCTCGGATTATGAGGGTCTCAATGATCTCAACCAGCAGCGCGCCGCCGTGACCGACGAGAAAGACGGTCTGGAGGCCGAATGGCTCGAGCTGAGCGAGCTCGTGGAAGGGTAGTGACCTCTGAAGGCGGCTTTCCCGCCGGAAACACCAGAGAATGCAAGAAAGCCGTCTTAAGAGGCCACCAGTGACTCCTTAAGACGGCTTGGGCCCTCCGATGCCTGGCGGTCCGAGAAAAGAACAGCCTTCGCGGGTCACCGTTCCCAAGCAAAAGGTGCCGTGCGGATTTCTCCACACGGCACCTTTTGCTTAAGTCGCGCTTTCTAAAGCGCTCAGGCGAGCCGGCTTACTCGGCGAGGGCCTTGTCAACCACCTCGGTGGCCTCCGCGAGCACCTTGTCAAGGGCCTCGGGAGACTCGAAGGACTCGGCGTAGACCTTGTAGATGTTCTCGGTGCCGGACGGACGGGCGGCGAACCAGTTGTCCTTCGTCGTCACCTTGATGCCGCCGATCGGCGCATCATTGCCCGGAGCCTTGGTGAGCTTCGCGGTGATGTCCTCGCCGGCGAGCTTCGTGGCGGTCACATCGTCGCCGGTGAGCTTGGCGAACTTCTGCTTCTGCTCGAGCGTGGTCGGCGTGTCGATGCGCTTGTACCAGCTCTCGCCGAAGCGGGCCACCTGGTCCTTGTGCAGTTCGGCCGGGTTCTTGCCGGTCTTCGCGGTGATCTCAGCGGCGAGCAGGTCGGGGATGAGGCCATCCTTGTCGGTGGTCCACACGCGGCCGTCCTTGCGCAGGAAGCTCATGCCGGAGCTCTCTTCGCCGCCGAACGCCACCTTGCCGGTGAACAGCGGGTCGACGAACCACTTAAAGCCCACGGGCACCTCAACGAGCTTGGCGCCGATGGAGGCGGCCACGCGGTCGATGAGGCTGGAGGACACAAGCGTCTTGCCGATGCCGGCGCCTTCCGGCCAGCCCGGGCGGTTCGGCTTGCCGTCCTTGTCTTTGCCGAACAGGTACTCCACGCACACGGCGATGTAGTGGTTCGGGTTCATGACGCCCCAGTTCGGGCACACGATGCCATGACGGTCGGCGTCGGGATCGGTGCCGCCCACGAGGTCGTACTTGTCCCATGCGCCGTTGTTGAGGGAATCCACGAGGCCCTTCATCGCGTACGGAGAGGACGGATCCATGCGGATCTTGCCGTCGTGGTCGATGGTCATGAAGCGCCAGGTCGGGTCGACCTGCGGACGCACGACCTCGATGGTGGTGCCGTAGACCTCGTTGACGAGCGGCCAGTAGTTCACGGACGCGCCGCCCAGCGGGTCGATGCCCAGGCGCACGCCGGAGGACTTGATGACGTCGAAGTCGATGACATTGCCGAGATCGTCCACATAGTGCTGGCGGAAGTCGAACTTCTCGATGAGGTCGGACTTGATGGCCTGCTCGAACGGAACGCGCTTGACGTTCTTCCAATTCGGCAGCAGCTCGTTGGCGCGGTTGGCGATCCAGTTGGTCGTCTCGGCCGGGGCCGGGCCGCCGGTCGGCGGATCGTACTTGAAGCCGCCGTCGGTCGGCGGGTTATGGGACGGGGTGACGACGATGCCGTCGGCGATGTCGTCGCCATCGAAGCGCTGCGTGCCATCGGCCGCGCGGTTATGCGTCAGGATGGCCTGCGACACGACTGGGGTCGGGGTGTAGTCGTCGCGGGAATCGATGCGCACGCGCACGCCGTTGGCGACGAGGACCTCGATGGCGGTCTTCCATGCCGGCAGCGACAGGGCGTGGGTGTCGCGGCCGATGTAGAGCGGTCCGGTGATGCCTGCGGCCTTGCGGTTCTCCGCGATGGCCTGGGCGATGGTGACGATGTGGGCCTCGTTGAAAGAGGTCTTGAGGGAGGAACCGCGGTGTCCCGAGGTTCCGAAGCTCACGCGCTGTTCGGGCACGTTCACATCGGGGACGAGGTCATAGTACTTGCCGATAACCTCGTCGACATTGATCAGATCTTTTTCGGTGGCGGGCAATCCCGCATTCTTTGCAACCATACGTCTTAGTTTGCCACGGTTCCATGACGTTTCGGCCGGCTGGGGGCGCCATGTCTCCACAGTGCGGACGCTTCCGCGGGGCGACCTTCCGCGGCGGCGAGATGGCTGGGGCATGGCGCTGGGACATGGCGCTGGTCCGGCTGCGACACTGCGATGACACGGCCACGACAAGCCGATTTGATTAATCCTGTGAAAGGTTATATCGTGTTCACTCAAACGGCAGGGTTGCTACTCGGGGAAGACGAGGCAAGACCTGGGATGCACGCATTGCGAGCATGAGTATTTCCTCGTGTCTAATCCACAAGCATGCTTCCCAGGTCTTTTTGTTTTCCCGTTCCATTGGCAATGAAGCCGTGGTCCCATAACTAAGCCAGGTCCCATAACTAAGTCAAGGGAGATTCGGATGGGCAAGAGTCAGGAAATCGCACAAGCGATAGTCAAGGGCGTGGGTGGTGTGAACAACATCACGATGCTCACGCACTGCGCGACACGTCTGCGTTTCACGTTGAAAGACGCGAACAAGGCCGACAAGGACGCACTGGAAGGCATCAAGGGCGTGCTTGCCGCTGTCAAGCAGTCCGACACGGCCTATCAGGTCGTCATCGGCGGCGGCGTGGAGCAGTACTACAACGACATCATGGCGCTGCCGGAGATGGCCAACGTCAAGGGCGGCGAAGTCGAGGACGACGCCGACGGCGAGTTGACGAACGATCAGGTCAAGGCGCAGGAACGCGCCAAGACCAAGGGCAAGAACAAGTGGGTGGATTCCTTCTTCGAATTCCTCTCCGACTCCTTCCGCCCGATCATCGGCGTGCTTCTCGGCGCATCGCTGATCATCGCCATCATCAACGTGCTTATCGCCTGCCATGTGGTCACTGGCGAAACGCAGTCGTCGACGATGCTCTTCTGCCGCGCCATGTACCGCGGCGTTTTCTACTTCCTTCCGATCATGATCGCCTACAACGGCGCCAAGAAGCTCAAGGTCGACCCGTGGGTCGGCGCCGCCATCATGGGCGCGATCATGACGCCGGAGTTCCTCGCGCTGGCCAATCCGGACAAGTACGCCTCGATTTTCGGCACCGATACCGCCGGCCATGACGCCGTCAAGAGCACTCTCAGCTGCGTGACGAACGCCACGCTGGGCACTGAGTCCTGCACCACCAAGGTGTTCGGTCTCACGATGCAGCTCAACGACTACTCGGGCAACGTGTTCGTGCCGCTGCTCATGGTCGCGGTGCTCGCGCTCGTCTACAAGGGTCTGCAGAAGATCATCCCGAACTCCGTGCAGCTCGTGTTCGTTCCGTTCCTCTCCATGGTCATCATGATCCCGGTCACGGCCTTCCTCATCGGCCCCATCGGCGTCTGGCTTGGCAACGGCCTGGGCGTCGGCCTCGCGTGGATGAACACGCACGCGCCGTTCGTCTTCGCCATCCTCATCCCCATGCTCTATCCGTTCCTTGTGCCGCTCGGCCTGCACTGGCCGCTCAACGCCCTCATGCTCATGAACATCGACACGCTGGGCTATGACTTCATCCAGGGCCCGATGGGCACGTGGAACTTCGCATGCTTCGGTGCCACCCTCGGCGTGCTCATCATCGCCATCCGCGAGAAGGACACGCAGATGAAGGAAACCGCAGGCGGCGCACTCGCGGCCGGCCTCCTCGGCGGCGTCTCCGAACCGTCCCTCTACGGCATCCACCTGCGCTACAAGAACGTTTACAAGCGCATGCTCATCGGCTGCTTCGCCGGCGGTCTGACCATCGCCATCCTCGGCTGGCTCTTCCCGGCCACCCTCGCTGACGGCACCGTCGTGCATGGCGTGACCACCACGGCCTTCGCCTTCACCTCTCTGCTCACCATCCCGGTGTTCAACCAGATGTGGGTGTACGCCATCTCCATCGCGGTCGCGTTCGTCGTCTCCGCCGTGCTCGTCGCCACGTTCGACTACCGCACCCCGGAGCAGAAGGCCGAGGCCCAGGCCCGCATCGCCCGTGAGCAGGCCAAGGCGGCCGGAGCCGCTGCTCCTGCCGCTGCGCCCGTTGCAACCGCTGTCGCCGACAAGGCGTCGGCCGCTCAGGTCGCGCAGGCTTCGCTCCCTGCCGAACCCACCACCACGGTGCTCGCGCCGATCGCCGGACACACGGTGACCCTCGCTGAGAGCGGTGACCCGGTGTTCGCATCCGGGGCCCTCGGCGACGGCCTCGGCATCGCCAACCCCATCGGCTCCCAGGTTCTGGCCCCTGTCTCAGGCGTCCTCAAGACCGTCGCGAAGACCGGCCACGCTTACGGCATCAAAACCGATGACGGCGTCGAGGTGCTCGTGCATATCGGCATCGACACGGTTAAGATGAATGGTGAAGGGTTCGCCGCCGCAGTCACGAAAGGACAGCGTGTCAACGCCGGCGATCTTCTGGCCACGGTCGACTTCGACAAGGTGAAGGAGGCCGGACATCCCACGGTCACGATGGTGCTTGTGACGAACAGCAAGAAGCTCGCCGGTGTCAAACCCATCACGGGCGCGGATGTCAAGACTGGCGATTCTGTGATCGGTATCACGCACTGAGCTATGGGATTCCGCCATGTGCTGCGTGCGATCTGTTCTGGAAAGGACGTGGGACATGGCGGATCGCCCCTTGGCTCAATCTGTGACCCGAACTTTTGAAAATGCGGAGAATCTTCGGATCCTGCGCGTATTCAACAACAACGTCGTGCTGGCACAGGACGGCACGACGGACATCGCTCCCGGAGGGGAGGTGGTGCTCACGGGCCGTGGACTTGGATTCAAAGCCCACCCTGGAGACGCGGTTGATCCGCGCAAAATCGTCAAAGTGTTTGTGCCCACGGACGGCAGGGATCCCGACCACATCGCCCAGATGCTGGCGGGGATCCCGCCCGAGATGGTCCAGGTCGCGTCCGAAAGCCTTGCGGCGATCGGGCAGTCGCGAATCGCTGACTCGAGTCCCTCGCTGGTGGTCGCACTTGCCGATCACATCAACGGCGCGCGGATGATGGAGGCGAAAGGCGCCCACGTGGAGTATCCGCTTCGCGCGGAGGTGGAGAACCTGTATCCGGTCGAATACTCCCAGGCGAAAGAATTCCTCGCCCAGGTCAATTCCCGGCTGGATACGCCGCTTCGCGACGAAGAGGCCGTCGCCTTCGCTTTGCACTTGGTCAACGCCGGGTTCTCCAGCGGCGACCTGTCGTACACCTACCAGATGACGGGTGTCATCGAGCAAGTGCTCTCCATAATTGAAAAGCGTTTTGATGTGAGCCTTGACAGGGGATCGGTGAACGTGGCGCGTTTCATCACGCATATGCGCTATCTGTTCGTCCGGATCCATCAGGGAAAGCAGCTGGAGTGCGAGCCTTCGGCGATCGTTGCGGCGATTCGGGAATCTTTCCCCGAGGCCATGCAATGCGCCGGCGAGTGCGCCGCGGTGATAGAGCTGAGGTTCGGCGCCGATATTTCGGAAGACGAGCTGTCATACATGGCGCTTCATGTGGCGCGTGTCGCGGGCGATGCCCGGGATGCGGCGCATGGCACGCGCTGACATGTCGCCGTTGTGACCGGCTTGCGGCTGGTGATGCCGTTCCGGCTCCCGAACTGTGCGGCATCGCGCTGTGCAGTATCTGTGCTGTGCGGCATCGCGCTGCGTGCTCCGCACCCATCCGGATGCCCGACGTCGGTTCGCGAAGCTGCACCGCCTGGTGCGCAGTCATCGGCGGTGGATTGGCTGACGGAAGCGCTGGCGTCCGTTCCCGTGCGACCTATCAAGACTGGGCTGTGGCACGCTGCCGATTGTGACCACGCCGACTGTGACCACGCCGGCTGGCGAGACACGCCACATCACACACTCACCTTCCATACCTATGTATCAGACGCCGCATGGCGTCATCAGAAGAAAGGAAAACCATCATGATTACCCGTACTGCTGTTATCGGAGCTTCCGTCGGCCTTCACGCTCGCCCCGCCGCGCTGTTTGCGCAGGCTGTGGACGACAAGGGCATCGACGTGACCATGACCTTCAACGGCGAGGAAGCGGATGCGACGAGCGCCCTGGACATCATGGCGCTGGGTGTCAAGGGCGGCGACACCGTCACCATCTCCACCGACGATGATTCCGCCGGCGCCGCGATGGACGAGCTCGCCGAGATGCTGACCCGCGACCTCGACGCCGAGTGAACCGCGGCGTCATCCGCTGAACGCAGCTCTGGACGGTCCGCCGTCCTGACTCATGCCGCCCGCGTATCCGGCGGGCGGCGTTCCACGGATGTCTCTCGCAGATGCCTGACGGCGGGCATCGGGTACAGATGTCCTGCAAACGGCACGACGACATTCCCGCACGGACATCGCATGAGACATGCGCCGGGAATCCGCGCGGGGAAACGTCCCATTCCGGATGCTTGGAAAAACCAGTGCGCTCCGGTCGAGAACGCGCGTCGCGGCGCCGTCGGGGTACGGAACGCCCGTGCCCCGCAATCACGCAGAAATTCATACACACTATCGGATCGGCACAGGGCCGCCTGACCGCGGCGCGGCCGATCCCGCAATGGAGTGAAAATGGCAAGCGAACATCAGATTCTTCATGGCATTGGCGTGTGCGCAGGCACCGCCTCCGGTCCGGTCGCTTTCGTGACTGAGGCTCCCGGCATCGACGAGAACGAGCCGAAGTGCACGGATGTCGAGGCCGACACCGCACGTCTCGAGGCGGCCCGCGACAAAGTCGTGGCGCAGCTCAAGGCTCGCGCCGAGAAGGCGACTGACGAGAAGTCCAGGGGAGTGCTCAACGCAACGTCCCAGATGGCCGGCGACAAGGGGCTTTTCAAGAGCATCGTCAAGCACCTCAAGGCCGGCGAGGGCATGACCCACGCCGTGTCCGCCGCTGGCGACGAATACGCGGCCAAGCTCAGCAAGCTCGGCGGGTACTTCGCCGAGCGCGTCACCGACATCAATGACGTGCGCAACCGTCTCGTCGCCGAACTGCGCGGCCTGCCGGCCCCGGGCGTGCCCGATATCACCGAGCCGGTGATCATCGTCGCCCGTGACCTCGCACCGGCCGAAACCGCGACGCTGCACCCCGACACCGTGCTCGGCATCGTCACCCAGGAAGGTGGACCGACCAGCCACACCGCCATCCTCGCCGCCCAGCTCGGCATCCCGTGCTCGGTCAAGACCAAGGGTGCGCTCGACGCCATCAATTCCGGCGACACCGTCGCCATCGACGGTGGCGTGGGCGAGGTCATCGTGTCTCCGACCAGCGACGAGGTGAGCCAGCTCAAGGACCGCGCCGAGCGCCGCGCCCGCGCACTCGCCGGGTCGTCCGGCGAAGGCGCCACGCGCGATGGCCACAAGGTGGCGCTGCTCGCCAACATCGGCACCGTCGACGATGCCCTCAACGCGGCGAAGTTCGACCTCGAGGGATCCGGCCTGTTCCGCTCCGAGTTCCTGTTCCTCGGCCGCGACGAGGCCCCAAGCCTCGAGGAGCAGACCGAGACCTATTCCAAGGTGCTGCGCGCCTTCGGCGACCGCCATGTGGTGGTGCGCACCCTCGACGCCGGCGCCGACAAGCCGCTCAAGTTCGCCAACCAGGAGCATGAGGAGAACCCCGCCCTCGGCGTGCGCGGTCTGCGCCTCGGCATGCGCCGCGTGGACCTGCTCGACACCCAGCTGCAGGCCCTCGCCAACGCATACAAGGAGACCGGCGGCGACCTGTGGGTCATGGCCCCGATGGTGTCGACGGTGGACGAGGCCGAATGGTTCGCTGGCAAGGCCCGTTCGTACGGCCTGCCCAAGGTGGGCGTGATGGTCGAGGTTCCCGCTGCGGCCATCCGTTCGGCACAGATCCTGTCGGTGGTGGATTTCTGCTCGATTGGCACCAATGACCTGTCGCAGTACACGATGGCGGCCGATCGCCTCAACGGCGAGCTGGCCAACCTGCTCACCCCATGGCAGCCTGCCGTGCTGCACATGATCAAGGCGGCCTGCGACGGCGGCGCCGCGACCGGCAAGCACGTGGGCGTGTGCGGCGAGGCCGGCGGCGATCCGCTCATGGCGCTCGTGCTCACGGGTCTGGGCGTGCAGTCGCTCTCCATGGCTCCCACCAAGGTGAACGCCGTTCGCGCGGCCCTGCGCATGCATGACTTCGGCACCTGCCAGCAGATGGCGGCCTACGCGCTCGATGCCCGCACCGCGGAGGATGCACGCAAGGCAGTGATCGCGCTTGCCGATCCGATGCTGCTCGACTTGCTGTGATCGGCGCCCATAGGCGCGGATGCATAGCGACGATGAGGCCCCGGAACGGTGGCGTTCCGGGGCCTCATCGTATCTGGCGACTGCCTTCGGCCGGCCGGCGTGATGCCGGAAGGCCAAAAGCGTCAGCGGGGAATCATGCCTCCCAGGCGTGGGGTTCGATGACCTCCTGGCCGCCCATGTACGGGCGCATGGCCTGCGGGATGTCGATGGAACCGTCGGCGTGCTGGTGGTTTTCGAGGATGGCGACGAGCCAACGGGTGGTGGCCAGCGTGCCGTTCAGCGTGGAGACCGCGCGCGTGCCTTCTTCGGTGCGCTCGCGGATGTTGAGGCGGCGGGCCTGATACTCGGTGCAGTTCGAGGTGGACGTGAGCTCGCGGTAACGGCCCTGGGTAGGCACCCATGCCTCGCAGTCGAACTTGCGGGCGGCGGAGGAACCGAGGTCGCCGGCGGCGGTGTCGATGATGCGGTACGGCACCTCGACCTTGCCGAGCATCTCCTGCTCCATGGCGAGGAGTTGCTTGTGCTGGTCGCGGGAATCCTCCTGCTTGCAATACACGAACATCTCAACCTTGTCGAACTGGTGGACGCGGATGATGCCCATGGTGTCCTTGCCGGCGGCGCCGGCCTCGCGGCGGTAGCAGCTCGACCAACCGCAGTAACGCAGCGGGCCGTTCGACAGGTCGAGGATCTCGTCGGCGTGCATGCCGGCGAGCGCGACCTCGGAGGTGCCCACGAGATACTGGTCGTCGGGCTCGCGCAGACGATAGATCTCGTCGGCGTGGGAGTTCAGGAACCCGGTTCCCGCCATCGCTTCGGGGCGCACCAGCGTCGGGGTGATGGTGGGGATGAAGCCGTGTCCGCGCGCTTGGTCGAAGGCCATGGTCAGCATGGCGATTTCCATGCGGGCCACGTCGCCGCGCAGGAAGTAGAAGCGCGAGCCGGAAACCTTCACGCCGCGCTTCATGTCGATTCCCGCGACGCCTTCGCCGAGCTCGAGATGGTTCTTCGGCTCGAATCCCTCGGCTGCGAAATCGCGGATTGTGCCGACCTTCTTGACGACGACATAGTCGTCCTCGCCGCCTTCGGGGGCTTCGGGCTCGACGATGTTGGAGAGCTTCCACATCGCGGTGGTGTATTCCTCGGACGCCTTGTCGGCGGCGTCCTTGTATTCGGAGACCTTGGCGGACAGGGCCTTGGTCTCGGCGATGATCGCGGCCTTCTGGTCCGCGGGAGCCGAGGCGACTTCCTTGCCCTTGGCTTTCTGCGCGGCGCGGGCCTCTTCGTACTGGCGCAGCGAGTCGCGGCGCGCTTCATCGGACTTGAGCACCTCGTCGACGAGTTCGACAGATTCTCCGCGCTTGCGCTGGGAATCCTTAACGATATCCGCATGTTCGCGGATGAAATTGATATCAAGCATATTCACAAAATTACCGTGTTTGCCAGACATGCGTCCGCGCGGAAACGGCATTCAGGCGCGATGTGCAAAGTTCGCGGAATTCTGTCACGCGGCGTTCACCTTTCGCCGTGGTTCGGACACAATGTCAGGTATGTCTAGTCCATGGAACGTCATCATTGTTGTCGCCCTGTGCCTCATCGCCATTGTGGCATTGGCGCTTGTCGTGCGTGCGTCGTACCGCAGACGCCAGGTGAGGCAGGCGCATGGGCGGGAGGATGACAGCCGTGGCAGCTACGCGTTCGTCATCAATCCGTCGAAGCCCGGAGCCGAGATGACCCGCGAGTTCATCAAACAGTACTGCACGGAGCACCACATCCCGCGCCCGATGATCATCGAGACCCAGCTCGACAGGGACGGCGGCGTCTGTGCGCAGGAGGCACTCGACCGCGGGGCCCAGGTGGTCGTCGCGGTCGGCGGTGACGGAACGGTGCGCACGGTGGCGCGCGCCATGGCTGGCACGGGGCATGCGATGGGCATCGTGCCCATCGGTACGGGCAATCTGTTCGCACGTAACATCGGGGTGCCGCTCGGCAACCTGCGGGCGGCCATGGCGGTGGCGACGTCGCATGGCTCGCGCACCGTGGACGTGGGCTACATGCAGTTGCTCGATTCCTCCACGCCCGAATACAAGCACCCGTTCCTTATCATCGCCGGAGTGGGCTTCGACGGCGACATGATCGACGACACCAACCCCAAGCTGAAGAAAAGCATCAGCTGGTTGGCGTATTTCGCGGGCGCCATCAAGCACCTGTTCCAGCAAAAGGCCAAGGGCACGGTGACGTTCGTGGACACCGAAGGGCACAAGCACATGCAGGCCGACCTGCAGTTCCGCACGATGATGGCGGGCAACTGCGGGCAGATCCCGGGGTTCTCGCTGATGCCCGAGGCCATTTTCGACGACGGGCGCCTCGACTTCGAGATGATTGACACGAGCGGCGGCATGATTGGCTGGATGAATCTTTTCAGCGACGTGGTGCACCAGACCGTGGTGAAGAAAGCCAAGCAGAGCCCGTTCAGCACAAATTCCACGGTGGAGCAGTTCCAGGGCCTCGAGGCCACACTGACGCTGGACCACCCGCAGACCGCCGAGGTCGATGGCGACATCCTGGGCAAGACGCGGTACGTGCATTTCGGCATCGAGCCGCGCGCTCTCATCGTGAGGGTGCCGTCGTTGCCCGAAGGCGACGCGACGGGCGTCATGGAGCCCCTGAGCCATGAGCAGATTGCGGCGATGGCGCGGTTGCGCGGCGGCGCGTCGACGGGTATCGGCGTGGATTCCACGGCCGAGGATGCCAATGGCGACGCTGTGACGGCTGCATAAGGCACGGGGCGTCGCTCCTGTCGGGGCGGCGCTGAGGGTCGGCGGACGCGCGGCGATGAGTACGGAGGCGAGGGCTGGGGGCATGGAGGATGCGCGGCGATGAGCGTGCGGAAGCGCTCGAGTCTTCGACTGCGGCATGCAGTGCGGTACTTCGATGGCGTGCATGCGCCGGGTGGCGCGTCGCCGCGTTGGGAAGCGGCTGTGTATAATCGGGTGAGTGCCGTCAGACCTGCGACGCGCGTCGGTGCGCGTTCACTTCGGATGGCAAACATGGACAGGTGTCCGAGCGGTCGAAGGAGACGGTCTTGAAAACCGTTGAACGAAAGTTCCGCGGGTTCGAATCCCGCCCTGTCCGCCATGCACCATGGGGCTCCGATCGGCGTGCGGCTGGTCGGAGCCCCATGTGTTTGCGGCTGTTTTGCGGGGCAGAGCGGCCGCTCGCCGGGCGGTGGCGCTAGGCGCAGCCCGGCCCGGAGAGGAACGGCTTCGTCAGATGAGGAACAGATCCCAGTACATGAACATGACGAAGCACAGGATGATGCCCAGCATATAGACGCAGATCCACAGGATGTGGCCCCGGCCCGCGACGGCGGGGCGTTCGAACGGGTTCTGGCGGTGCTTGATGTCGGTGCCGACCCAATGGACCAGAAGGTTGGCGAGCATAATCGTGCAGATTGCGACAAGCACGCGCGCCCCGTTTTGCCATACCACCATGAGCGTCGAATTGGCCGTGAGTTTGAACACTCCCAGCACCGTGTACACGATGTATCCCAGCCACACGAGCGTGGTGGCGAATGTCGCCGAGCTGCATGCCCAGAGCCGTTGCGCCATGCCTTTGGCGAATCCCGGGCGCTTGCGCGCTTCTTTCGACATGACGTCGTATTTGACGATGATGTTGCCGGTCGTCACGCTGTCGGGCGACGCGTTCGCGGCAAGCTGGGCCATGGCGTTTTCGCGGCGGATGTGGCGGCGGCGGGCGGCATGGAGAACGGGGATGAGCAGCACGCTCAGGATCAGCAGCAGCAGTCCGCCGATTTGCATGACGGCGAGACGGGGCACGGAGTGGATGAGTCCGCCGCCGATGCCGTTGCTTGACAGGTCGGTGTGGACGGCGCTCGCCTGCCACGGCTGGCCGTCGCCTGCGACCCGGGGCGTCTCCCAGCCCTTCGTGGTGGACGCCTTCGCGTTCTGGGCGAAGCAGGAGATGTCACGGCTGAAGTTGTCGGCGAGCGGCAGGTCTTTGTTGGCCTTGGCGTCCCCGACTCGCATCTGGTGGTTGGCGCCTTTGTAGTACCGCACCTGCGTGTTGCTGTTGCCGTTGTCGGCCATGAGCTTGCGGGCGGTCTGCGGGGCCTCGATGGTGGGCATCGACAGGTCGTTGGTGCCGTAGACGAACAGCGTGGGCTGCGTCTGCTTGGCAAGGTAGGGCGACACGTCGAAGTCGGCGTAGTCGGGACCGATGGATCCCATGTCGAGCGTGGTGACGCGGCTTGTGATCTGGTTCGTGGGATACGGCACGTTCAGCACACGGAAGTAATCGTCCATCGCGTAGGTGATTTGCTCGCGGGGTGTGAAAACCGGCGCGGACACGAGGATCGAGAACGCGACCTCGCTGCGCTCGCTGGCGATGATGGGCGTGATCCAGGTGCCTTCCGACTCGGCGTACAGCCCCACGCCGTTCGGGTCGACGTGGCTCCAGGACTCGAGGACGTCGAGGGTCTTCTCATAGTCGTGCGCCATGCCCACGTAGTCGCGTTTCTGCCACGTGTAGGTGTCCATGCGCTTGTCGGGCACGACGGTGGCGACGCCGGTGGATGCCATGTCCCATGCGATGTCGCCGTACACGTCGGTGGCCTTGGCCAGCCCGGCCCCGGTGATGAACATGCAGCCGGGGATCTGCGCGGGCAGCCTAGGATGCTCGGCGTCCGGATGCGTCGGTGCGACGGGCGTCCTCACGATCGCGTTGATGTAGACGTCGTCGGTGAGCTTGACGGTGATGGTCTCTTCCTTCACGTCATAGGTGCCGATGGGCAGCGGCGTGGAGCCGTTGGCGGCGATGGAGGTGTCGGTGCTGTCGAGCGTCACCGAAGCCTGCGAGTCTTCGGGCACCCAGCTCGGTGCGATGACCCGTCCGAGCAGCGAAAAAACGACAAACAGGATAATCGCTACCGCGAGAGTGATCCAGACGCTCTTCTTCTTACGCATAGGCTCAACTCTATTCCCCGTGACGCCATTCGACCGCATATGCACGGGCCACGGCGTGAGTGGCCCGTGCGCGCACGCCAATGCATTCTCTCATGTACGACCGTGGTTTGCACGTCGTCTCCGCGGCGACGTCCCGAATCCGGCCTCCGGCGCATTCGCGCGGAGCGGCCGTCCGCCGGGAGCGCAGTCCATCGGGATGAGGATTTCCATCGGTCCGTCGCGTCACTTCTGAGCCATATTGTACCGTGCCGCGCCGGAGCGGGGCGGACATGTTCGCTGAGCGCGAAGTCCCGTGGAGGGGCTTTGTGGAGCATCTGAAGAAATGGCTTGATTGCTGGTCTCCTAGGGTGTGTTGTGTATTTGACTTAAAGTGAACTTCAATTTTTATTCTTAGGGTTAATCGAACGGTTCGAAAAACACAACAGACCACGAACAGACAGCAATTCCGGCAACGGAGACACGGCAGCTTCCGACGCGCGGCGGCTGCTGATGAAAGGAGCCACCATGGCAATCAAACAGACCGCGGGACGCGACAACCTGGGCGACCTCGCGCCCGTTTTCGCCCATCTCAACGACGATGTGCTTTTCGGCGAGGTGTGGAGCCGCGAGGATTCGCTCTCGCTCCATGACCGCAGCATGATCACCTGCGCGGCGCTCATGGCGCAGGGGCTGTTCCCGCAGCTTGAATCGCACATGAACCTCGCGAAGAAGAACGGCGTGACGCGCGACGAGATGGTCGAGCTCGTCACCCACTTGAGCTTCTACGCCGGCTGGCCCAAGGCGTGGAGCGCGTTCGGCCTGGTGCGCAAGGTCTATGGCGAGGACGCCACCGAGTCCGCGCCGCTCCACGGCCCGTTCCCGCTGGGAGACCCGGCCGACGGCCCGAACTTCACCGGCCATGCCTGGTTGCAGATGCTCGGCAACCTGCCTGCGGGCGGCGCAGGCAACGTGACCTTCGAACGCGGATGCTACAACCGCTGGCACACGCATCCCAAGGGCCAGATCCTGCTCGTCACCGCCGGTCACGGCTGGGAGCAGCAGGAGGGCCGGCCCGCCCGCGAGCTGCACGCCGGCGACGTGGTCGTCTGCCCGCCGAACATGCGCCACTGGCATGGCGCCGCCACCGACTCCACCATGACGCACATCGCCATCACCCCGCTGGGCGACGATGGCTCGGCTGTGGATTGGCTTGAGTTCCCCGACGCCGACGCGTACGCGAAGCTCAACGAAAACAACTGACGCCCCGTTGGCCCACCGGCCGACGCCGACGACATCGCGCCGTGCCGTCCTTCCCGGGCGACCTGGCGCGGAACGGCGGCCCGCCTGCATCGCCATCGCGGCCGATGCGCGGCGGACCGCCGCACAACCACTGGATCAAAGGAGAACGCAACAATGAAGTCAACCATCTTTTATGGGGCGCGTGACATCCGCGTCGAAGACCGTCCCAAGCCCACCGTCAAGAACCCCGGAGACGCCGTCGTCCGCGTCGTGCGCTCCTGCGTGTGCGGATCCGACATGTGGCCGTACCGCGGCATCAACCCGTATCCGAACGGCACGCAGATGGGGCATGAGTCCATCGGCGTCGTCGAGGAGGTCGGGGCGGACGTGGCCATCGCCAAGCCCGGCGATTTCGTCATCGTGCCGTTCCCCATCAGCTGCGGCGAGTGTGCGGCGTGCAGGGCCGGCTTCGAGTCCAGCTGCCCCAACGGCGGTTATTTCGGCGCTGCCGAAGGCGAAGGCTGCCAGAGCGAATACCTGCATGTGCCGCATGCCAACGGAACGCTGGTGAACGTCTCCGAGGCGCTCGCGAAGGGCGACATCCCGGGCGCCCCCGCAAGCCCCAAGGATTTCGATGACGACATGCTCGCCGACCTGCTGACCCTCTCCGACGTGATGGGCACCGGCTTCCACGCCGCAGTGAGCGCCGAGGTCAAGCCCGGCGACACGGCCGTCGTGTTCGGCGACGGCGCCGTGGGTCTGTGCGGCGTGCTTTCCGCCAAGCTGCTGGGCGCCACCCGTATCATCTCCATGAGCCGCCATGAGGATCGCGCCGCCGTCGCACGCGAATTCGGCGCCACCGACATCGTGCCTGAGCGCGACGACGCCGCCGTCAGGCGCATCATGGAGCTCACGGGCGAAGGTGCCGATGCCGTGCTCGAATGCGTCGGTTCCTCGCAGTCCTTCAACACCGCGCTGCAGGTGGGGCGCCCCGGTGCCGTCATCGGTCGCGTCGGTCTGCCGCATGACCAGCAGATCCCGGCGGACGCCACGTTCTACCGCAACATCGGCATCAAGGGCGGCCCGGCCCCGGTGCGCACCTATGCCCGCCGGCGTCTGCTGCGCGAGGTGCTCTCCGGCGCCATCCACCCCGGCCATGTGTTCACCAAGACGTATGCGCTGGACGAGATTCCGCAGGCTTACGCCGACATGGACGCGCGCCGCGTCATCAAGGCGCTCGTCAAGGTCTCCGAGGTCTGATCGGCTTTGCGGCCGGCGTCGGTCCGCCGGACGCGTCGGCGGGTCGCATCATAAGGAGGTTGCGATGGCGACATACACGATTGGGCAGATGGCCGAGAAGATGGGCGTGGCCACGTCCACGCTGAGGTACTACGACAAGGAAGGGCTTCTTCCTTTCGTGGAGCGCACCCCCGGCGGCGCCCGCATCTTCTGCGATTCCGACATGGAGATGCTCAACGTGATCGGATGTCTCAAGGCCGGCGGCATGCCGATCAAAGACATCAAGAAATACGTCGATCTGTGCGGCGAGGGTGATTCCACGATCGGCGCGCGGCTCGACCTGATTCGCAAGCAGCGCGAGCATGTGGTCGAGGAGATCGCCGAGCTTCGCAAGAGCCTCGACGTGCTCGATTACAAGCTGTGGTTCTACGAGACCGCGGATGCCAGCGGGTCGTGCGACATGGCGAAGGCCGTGCCGGATGACCAGCTTGAGCCCAGGCTGCGCATGGTGCGCCACGAGTTGCAGCGCTTCGCGTGACGGTGTGTGATGGCGCGACATCGCTCGGCGGCGGTTCTGCGAAGAGCGGATGATAACGAATAACAGAGGGCCCCGTTCCCGGTTGGGAACGGGGCCCTCTGCGTGTGCCGGCGTTTTGCGCGGCGCGAGGATCAGGGGATGGGTCAGAGAATGCCCTGCGCCACCATGGCGTTCGCGACCTTCTCGAAGCCGGCCGCGTTGGCGCCGAGCATGAGGTCGCCCTCATGGCCGTAGCGCTTGGCGGCGTCGAGCGAGTTGTGCACGATGCCCACCATGATGTCGTGGAGCTTGGCATCGACTTCCTCGAAAGTCCAGCTGAGACGCTGGGAGTTCTGGCTCATCTCAAGCGCCGAGGTGGCGACGCCGCCGGCGTTCGCGGCCTTCGCCGGGCCGTACAGCACGCCGTTGTTGCGGTAGACCTCGATGGCCTCCGGGGTGGACGGCATGTTGGCGCCTTCGCACACCACGGTCACGCCGTTGTCGACCAGCTTCTGGGCGGACGCGCCGTCGATCTCGTTCTGCGTGGCGCACGGCAGGGCGATGTCGCCCTTGACCGACCACACGCCGGAGCAACCCTCGTGGTATTCGGCGCCCGGCACGCGCTCGGCGTATTCCTTGATACGGCCGCGGTGGGCGATCTTGATGTCCTTGACGACGTCGAGGTCGATGCCCTTCGGGTCGACGACGTAGCCGTTGGAATCCGACATGGTGATGACCTTGGCGCCGAGCTGGGTGGCTTTCTCGCATGCGAAGATGGCGACGTTGCCGGAACCGGAGATGAGTACGGTCTTGCCCTGGAAGCTGTCGTTGCGAAGGGTCTTGAGCGCTTCCTCGGTGTAGTAGCACAGGCCGTAGCCGGTGGCCTCGGTGCGGGCGAGGGATCCGCCGAACTCCAGCCCCTTGCCGGTGAGCACGCCGGAATACTCGTTGCGGATGCGCTTGTACTGGCCGAACAGATAGCCGATCTCGCGGCCGCCCACGCCGATGTCGCCGGCGGGCACGTCGGTGTCAGGGCCGATGTGGCGGCACAGCTCGGTCATGAAGGCCTGGCAGAAACGCATGACCTCGGCGTCGGACTTGCCCTTCGGGTCGAAATCGGACCCGCCCTTGCCGCCGCCGATCGGCAGCGTGGTCAGCGAGTTCTTCAGAATCTGCTCGAAGCCGAGGAACTTGATGACGGACTCGTTCACCGACGGGTGGAAGCGCAGACCACCCTTGTAGGGGCCGATGGCGCTGTTGAACTGCACACGGTAGCCGCGGTTGACCTGCGGCTTGCCTTCGTCATCCACCCAGGCGACGCGGAACTTGACCACGCGCTCGGGCTCGATGAAACGCTCGAGGACGGCGTTCTTCTCATATTCGGGATGGGCCTCCACGACCGGCTGCAGGGTCTCGAGGACCTCGCGCACGGCCTGAAGGAACTCGGGCTGATCGCCGTCGCGGCGCTCGGCCTGCTCATACACACGCTTGACATAGTCGTTGGTGAACAATGTCGTTTCTCCTTTGCTTCTTTTCGGTGCGGACGCGCAAAATTCGCACCTCGGCGCGGCTGGCCCGGCTGGTGGCGGCAACATGCCAGTCATCGTTGACAGCTCCCTGACAGCTCGTTCAGTCGCTGAAAATCATGGTAATTCACGAGATTCGACTTGAAAATGAAAATGGACGAAATTCCATGAAAAAAATAATGCGCGTCCCCGATGTCTTTGGAAATGCTTGTTTTTCTGGGAGCGCGTGTGCGAATCGGAGTGTCATATTGTGGCGCCGAGACACCGTTCCGGAATGCCGACCGTATGACGGGGCAGGGAAAGCGGTCGGGGCGAGGGACGAGGGGGCGGGGGTGTTTGCGTGGAGGCGGGGATGCTTGCGCGGAGACGCGGAGACGCGGGGTCAGCGGTCGGAGGCCGCCTGCGCGGCCTCGGCGTCGTCGAGCGAATCGAAGCCAGCGAGCAGCACCGTGTTGAGCACGGTGGCCTCGGTGATGTTGGCGCCCGCGTCCGCATACGAGCCGATCATCCACTCGTACAGGTCGAGCGTGCCCTGCGAATACGTGCTGAGCTCGCCGCGCAGATAGGTCTCGAAACTCGTGGAATCGCGGGTGTCGTCGCTGGTGTGGATGCGGCGCATCCCGGCGCCGAGCTTGGGATACCGCGTCGCGAAATCCGACGCCCAGGCGACCTGGCGGGCGATGATGCGTTCCTGCTGCTTGACGCGCCTGGCGTCGAGACGCGGCAGGTGCCCCTCGAGGTTCGCGGCGTAATATCCGGGGTCGGTGGAGGCCATCATGCGCGCGTATTTCTCGGTGATGAGGTTACGGCCGTCGGCCGCGGCGTTGTTCAGGTCGGCGTCGTAGCTGCGCAGCAGGGCGGCGGGCCAGGTGAGGAACTGGCTCATGCGCATCTGGTGGAACGTGGGCCAGTTGCCCTGACATGCGGCGCGCCCGCCTTCGTTGTTGACGTTTTGGAACTGCCTCCATTCGGCGTCGATGATGCCTTCGATGAGGTCGCTGACGGCTTGCGCGTCGGTGCTGTTATGCATGTCGGTGCTGTTATGCGATGCCATGTGTCCTGCTTTCTGTCGGTGTGCGGCGGCTGTTGTGCGCGGGGCCGCCGCGGGGCGGTGTGCATGCCGCCGGCTGTGCGCACTGTCTGATGCACGCACGCTGTCTGAAGCGTCAGGGGCCGGCGGTCGGCCGCGGCGCTCTGGGCCGTCAGGGGTTCGTCGTCATGAGTTCCTCGACGTACGGACGTTGCCATTCGAGGAACGTCTCGGTGGACCGGGTCCAGCCGAGGTCGAGCAGCGCGTAGGTGATTTCGCGGCAGACGGAATCCACGAGCGTGGCGGCGTGCGGGGACGCTGGATCGCAGGCCGTCAGCGCCTCGAGCTCGGCGCAGACGCCGGTGAGCCGCATGCCCGGCCTGGAGCTCAGGCGTCGCAGGGCGGCGAATTGCCATTTGTAATACGGCATGTATCCCACCGTGAGCGGGTTGTTCACGAGAAAGACGAGTGAGGTGACCGCGGTGCAGAACTCCGCGGTGCACAGCCGTGCCGCAGGCATGTCGCCGCGCTGCACCATGCGTGGAAGGTTGTACTGCCCGGCTTGCGATGCCATGCCGAGGCGTTGCGACACGCGGCGCAGGATCTCGCGCTCGGGCATGGATTTGAACGCCTGGCGCGCGTGGCTGAAGGCCCCGACCGGGTCGGCGAACACCTGTCCGTTCGTGGCCGCGCTCAGGGTGGGCTCGTCGAGCGTGACCCACAGCGCGTCGTCGTCGGGCGCCTGGCGCAATCCCGTCACGGATTCGAAGAAGTCGCCGATGCGGAAGACCCCCACGCGCTTGCCGGCGTGGTCCGATTCCAGACGCGGGCCGAATCCGTGGAATGTCTGTGGCAGCGCGTCGTAGTCGCGCTGGAGCCGTTCTCCGAATTCCGCGTAGTCGTCGTCGGTGAGCCAGATGCAGAATCCCGGCCCGAAGTCGTGGTCGCGGCTGATGGTGTCGTCGAATCCGTAACATTCGGAGCCATGGCCGACCAGGCCCGCCGCGATGCGCGAGCGCACACCGGCATAGGACCGTTCGATCAGCGGCTTGCCACATTCCTCCCAGTAGGCGCGGGCGAGTCGGAGCCCCGTCATGGGATCGACCACGTGCGCCGTGCGGACCGTTGCGTCGGCGGAACTGCCGGCGGCGGGCTCGGCGGGAGTGGCGGAGGAATCGTCGTCGGCGGCGTCCGCTGATGACGAGGCGACGTGCGGGTCAGCATCTGCGACGTGCGGTGCCGTTCCGTCGTGCGCCCCGTGCGCCGTCGCCGCAATCGCGTCGCGCACGGCATCGCTGTTGTCTTTCGTTACGCGGTAATACTCGCTGTCTTCGCCGTAGCGCTCGCGGATGATGGACAGCGCCTTGTCGTAATGCGCCTGCGAACCGGAAAGCTCGCCGCGCCGGAACAGCACGGTGGCCAGCGTGGCCTCGGCGGCGGCTTCGTGCGCCGAATCGATGGAGGGGTCCGCGTACGCCTGCACGGCGGCGCGGGCATGGTCCAGGGCCTCGTCGGAGCGTCCCAGCGCCAGCAGGGTCAAGGCGAGGTTGGAATGCGTGGAGGCCACGTCCACGGCAGAGTCGCCGCAGCGTTCCAGGATTTCCAAGGCCGCGTCGAATTCGGGGATCGCCTTGTCGTTCCTGTTGGTCTCTTGGTAGAGCAGCGCAAGGTTGTTGTGGAGCGCCGCCAGGTCGTGGCTGGTGGCAGGCAGCGTGGACGCCGCCGATTCGATGGCCCGGCGGTAGAGGTCCTCGGATTGGTCGTACTGTTTCGCGGCTCTCAGCTCGGTCGCCGCATTGATCAGCGTGGTCGTGAATTCCGGCGTGCCTTCGAGCCCCAGCGACAGCGCGAGCTCGATGGATTGCTGCACGAGCGGCAGGTTCTCTGCATGCCGCCCGCGCGAACGATAGAAGCCGATGAGCTCGGCGAGCACGGACAGACGCCCGCGTGCATCGCCCAGGTCGTCGGTTTCGGCAAGGGCATCGAGAAGAAACTGTTCGACCGCGTCCGTGCGATGCGCGGCGAACAACGCGTCGAGCGCGGCGTGGAAACGGGGCACGTCGAACATCCCCTCGGATGTGACGAAGTCCGTCGGAGTCGCGCAGGGGGCTGCGGCGTCGGGGTGCGTGGGCTCGCTGGCGTCGTTCGGGCGGACGCCGTCGTCCGCGGCGGTGCGGTTGTCATTCATGTCTCCAGTGTACTTTTCGCCACGCGCAGCGTGCGCCGGCACGGCGTCGTGGCCTGGGTGCGGAATCGGAGGCGATGCCCACATTTTGCCCACGTTCTTCCATGAATTGGCGTTATTCGGCGTGATTCCGCTTGATTTCACGTGACTGCCAGCACACCCCCGAAATCCCTGCAGTCGCAACGGAAAACCCTGCATGGCAACGTGCGCGGGGCTTGTCGAAATCGTGCGCGAGAAGGGACTCGAACCCTCACGTTGAAAACACAGGAACCTAAATCCTGCGCGTCTACCAGTTCCGCCACTCGCGCGTGGCCTGCCGTCGCGGCGCACTGTGCGGCGCCCACAGGCAGGGACAAAGAAAAATCCCGGTCATACGGCCGGGATTCCAGGAGCCACTTGACAGAATCGAACTGTCGACCTGCTCATTACGAGTGAGCCGCTCTACCGACTGAGCTAAAGTGGCACGCTTCCGCGCCTCGTGAGCGCTTTGCACAATTTATGTAGCATACAGTATTTTTCCCATTTGTCCAATTGGGTGCGGCCGTCCTGCCGGCCCCCGGGGATGCAGCGGTTCCCGTGCGAAAGCGCCGAGCCGCGCGGCTGCCGTCGCTCCATGGTGCAGCGGTGCGCGGGGGGTGGCGATTGGTGGCATCGGTGTGTGAGAAGATAACGGTATGTGTGGAGACAAGATTGACGATTTCTATGCCATCATCCCGGCGGGCGGCGTCGGCTCGCGCCTGTGGCCGATAAGCCGCAAGGACAGGCCGAAGTTCCTCTATGACTTCCTGGGCGCGGGCAGCACGCTGATCCAATCGACGTACCTGCGCCTCTCCGCGCTCGCAGGGGAGGGGCACGTGGTGGTGAGCACCGGGGAGCGCCATGTGGACGCCGTGCGCGAGCAGATCCCCGCGCTGGACGACGCCGACATCTTCGCTGAGCCCGTCGGCCGCGACTCCACGGCCGCCATCGCCCTTGCTTCAGCGGTGCTGGCCAGGCGCCACGGTGAGGACGTCGTGGTCGGTTCGTTCGCGGCGGACCATGTGATCCGGGGCCAGAAAGCCTTTGCGAAATCCGTGCGTCAGGCCGTCGCGGCCGCCCGCGCGGGGTATGTGTGCACGATCGGCATTGCGGCGTCGCGTCCGTCCACCGCCTTCGGATACATTCGCCAGGGCGAGCCGCTCGGAGCCGAGGTGCCCGACGCCCCGGACGCGTGCAAGGTGCGCAAATTCGTGGAAAAGCCCGATGCCGCCACGGCGCAGGCGTATCTCATCACCGGCGAATACCGCTGGAACGCCGGGATGTTCGTGATGCGCGCGGGCACGCTGCTTGCCCGACTGCGCGAATACAAGCCGCAGATGGCCGAGCAGATCGCCCGCATCGCGGACGCATGGGACACCGACCGCCGCGCCGCCGTGATGGGTGAGGTATGGCCCGCCATCGAGAAAATCGCCTTCGACTATTCCATCGCCGAGCCGCTTGCGGCCGAGGGCGGCGTCGCCATGGTGCCCGGCGGCTTCGGCTGGGACGACGTCGGCGATTTCAACTCCCTGGCGGCGCTGCTGCCGAGCCGCAACGAGCAGAACATCAAGCTCCTCGGAGACTCCTCCAACCTGGTGCAGATGGATTCCGCAGGCGACGTGGTCGTCGCCGAGGCGGGGCGCACCATCGCCCTGCTCGGCGTCAACGACATGGTCGTGGTCGACACCCCCGACGCGCTGCTGGTGGCGCCCCGCGCCCGCAGCCAGGAGGTCAAGGACATGGTCAACAAGATCGCCGACATGGGCCGCGACGACATCCTGTGAATCGCGACGCCGCGACCGTGACGGCGGCCGCGGCGGGGCCGTCCGGCGCGGCCGCCGGACGCTTTGCGCGTGCGCCCGTGCCAACGCCGAGCTGGGCGGATCCGTGGGTCCACGGTCCACGGCGCTGGAAGGGTCGCCTGTCCGCTGTCTGAGTAGATTTGTGTACGGAACTTCAAGGTTGCAAAACCGACGAATCACAAAGGAACAAAGGAAAGGACCATATCATGGCCATCAATCCTCCTATCGACGCTACGCAGACCCCGGCTTGGTCGGCCCTGCAGAAGCACTACGACGAACTCCAGGCCGAGGGCATCAACCTCCGCAAGTGGTTCGCCGAGGATCCGAAGCGCGCTGAGAAGCTGAGCTTCCAGGCCGGCGATCTGTACTTCGACCTGTCCAAGAACCTCATCAAGCCCGAGACTCTGCAGCTGTTCGCCAACCTCGCCAAGGACGTGAAGCTCGACGAGCGCATCAAGCAGCAGTACACCGGCGTGCACATCAACAACACCGAGGACCGTGCTGTGCTCCACACCGCGCTCCGCCGTCCGGTCGAAGACGAGGGCAAGTACATCGTCGATGGCCAGGACACCGTCAAGGACGTGCGCGAGACCCTCGACCGCATCTACGCTTTCGCCAACAAGGTCCGCTCCGGCGAATGGAAGGGCGTCACCGGCAAGACCATCAAGACCGTCGTGAACATCGGCATCGGTGGCTCCGACCTCGGCCCCAACATGGCGTACGAAGCCCTCAAGGCCTACGCCGACGCCGGCATCTCTGCCCGCTACGTCTCCAACATCGATCCGACCGATCTCGCTGAGAAGACCAAGGACCTCGACCCGGAGACCACGCTCTTCATCATCGTGTCCAAGACCTTCACCACCCTCGAGACCCTCACGAACGCCCGTTGCGCCCGCGCCTGGCTGCTCGACAAGCTGCAGTCCCAGGGCGCCATCGACGGCTCCGACGAGTCCAAGAAGGACGCCGTCGCCAAGCACTTCGTGGCCGTCTCCACCGCCCTTGACAAGGTCGCCGCCTTCGGCATCGACCCGAACAACGCGTTCGGCTTCTGGAACTGGGTCGGTGGCCGTTACTCCGTCGATTCCGCAGTCGGCACCTCCCTCGCCGTCGTGCTCGGTCCGGAACGCTTCGAGGACTTCCTCCGCGGCTTCCACACCATCGACGAGTACTTCGCCACCACCCCGTTCGAGAAGAACGTCGTGGCCCTCATGGGTCTCATGAACGTGTGGTATGTGAACTTCTTCAAGGCCGCAAGCCACGCCGTGCTGCCCTACAACCAGTACCTGCACCGCTTCCCGGCGTACCTGCAGCAGCTCACCATGGAGTCCAACGGCAAGTCCGTGCGTTGGGACGGCACCCCCGTCACCACCGAGACCGGTGAGATTTTCTGGGGCGAGCCCGGCACCAACGGCCAGCATGCCTTCTACCAGCTCATCCACCAGGGCACCCGCCTCATCCCGGCCGACTTCATCGCGTTCGTCAACACCAAGAACCCGACCAAGGACGGCGACCAGGATGTGCACGAGCTGTTCCTCGGCAACTTCCTCGCCCAGACCAAGGCCCTCGCATTCGGCAAGACCGCCGATGAGGTGCGCGCCGATGGCGAGACTCGCGACGACGTCGTGCCGGCCCGTTGCTTCACCGGCAACCGTCCGACGACCTCCATCCTCGGTGACGACCTGACCCCGTTCGCACTTGGCGAGCTCATCGCCCTGTACGAGCACATCACCCTCGTCGAGGGCACGGTGTGGGGCCTCGACTCCTACGACCAGTGGGGCGTCGAGCTCGGCAAGGTGCTCGCCAAGCAGATCACCCCTGCCATCTCGCAGGATGACAACGCTCTGGCCGCGCAGGATCAGTCCACTCAGGGCCTCATCAAGTTCTACCGCGCCCATCGCCGCTAAATGCCACCTCGTGGCATGATGCCTGAGCGTTAGACACGCGCCGCCTAGGATCCCCGCGATTCCTGGCGGCGCGTTTTTGTTTTCGTTTGCGTTTGCGCGGCGTGGCGTTTTGCGCTCGTCCAGCCTTTCTTGTATTGTCTTAAGAAGTTTAGAAATCTTGGTGCGATTCCCACCGACTCGTGATTCTTTTTCAACGGGCTGACTTGACTATGCGAATCGGCGCCATGGGGTTTCGAACTTCGTTGAGAGCATGGAATTCATTGAAAATGGAATTCATTGAAGTCACGGTGTTCTCAGTATCTTGTGAATTCCAGCAAGTTTGAGCATTCATCATGCCTTCTGCGCTTGGGAATATAGAAAGGTACAGCATGGCTGATAGCCAGGATCTTGAATCCAAGACAGTTGCCGAATTGCGCACTATCGCAAAGAATATGGGAATCAAGGGCATCACGGGTCTGCGCAAATACGATTTGATCGAGCACATCCGTCAGACGAAGGACGGCGAGAAGCCTGCCCCGTCCGCGCAACCGAAGGTCGAGCAGCTTCCCGTCATCGAGCTTCCGCAGCCCGCGGTGAACCGCGTGAACCGCAGGGCGGTCCGCGAACCCGGGCAGTCCGTCATCCGCACATTTGATGGCATCCGCCGCGCCGCGACCGCGGATTCCCGCGGCGCCGACGCCGTCCGCGACGACAGCTCCCGCCGCGCCCCAGACGCCCGCGCGTCTGAGGGCGGACGCATGGGCGTTCGCCGTGTCAACGACGGCAACCACGTTGTGGAAGTGCGCGACGAGGCGCCTCGCCAGGTGCAGCCCGGTCAGCTCGACCTCGACCTCGACCTTCCGCGCCGTCGCCGCCGCACTGAGATGAGGGGCGATGCCCAGCGTCGTGAATCCTCCATCTCGAGCCTCGACAGCATTCTCGCCAATCTTCCGGACCATTCGGCGGCGCATGACGAGAATTCCTCTGCATCGGACGACCGCCACGGCTGGGATGACCGCGCAGAGCGTCGTTCCGCACGCAGGGGCCGCGATTCCCGTGGGGCGCGAGAAGGCCGTGGCCTGAACGAGCGCACGATGAACGACCGCGGTGCAAACGAGCGCCCGGGACGCATGAATCGCCAGGACCGCAACCGCCAGGACCGTTCGGACTTCGCCGACCGTCCCCGCACTGAGCGCGAGCCGCGCGTGCACCAGGACAACCTCGAATCCGTCGCCGGCATCGTGGATGTGCTCGATTCCTACGCGTTCATCCGCACCTCCGGTTACCTGCCCGGCCCCAACGACGTGTATGTCTCGATGAGCCAGGTGCGCAAGTACGGCCTGCGCAAGGGCGACGCCGTGCATGGCAAGGTGCGTGCGAATTCCAACGACGCCAACAACCGCAACGGTCGCAACAACCATCAGAAGTTCGTGCCGCTGCTGTCGCTCGATGACATCAACGGCATGCCGGTCGAGGACGCGCAGCACCGCCCGCAGTTCAACAAGCTCACCCCGCTGTATCCGCAGGAGCGTCTCAGGATGGAGACCACCTCGACCCAGCTGGTCGGCCGCATGATCGACCTGTGCGCGCCCATCGGCAAGGGGCAGCGCGGACTCATCGTGTCGCCGCCTAAGGCCGGCAAGACGATCACCCTGCAGCGCATCGCCAACGCCATCACCACCAACAACCCCGAGGTGCACCTCATGGTGGTGCTCGTCGACGAGCGACCCGAAGAGGTGACCGATATGGAGCGCACGGTCCACGGCGAGGTCATCTCCTCGACGTTCGACCGCCCG
The DNA here is from genome assembly GCA_002353815.1 of Bifidobacteriaceae bacterium UBA2724. Taxonomy (GTDB): domain Bacteria; phylum Actinomycetota; class Actinomycetes; order Actinomycetales; family Bifidobacteriaceae; genus Pseudoscardovia. Next base: position 357,446 of record DEKK01000016.1, read on the forward strand.
GCGTCCGACCACACCATCGTCGCCGAACTCGCCATCGAGCGCGCCAAGCGCCTGGTGGAGCTGGGGCAGGACGTGGTGGTGCTGCTCGACTCCATGACGCGCCTCGCCCGCGCCTACAACATCGCGGCACCGGCATCCGGCCGCATCCTCTCGGGCGGCGTGGACGCGCAGGCGCTGTATCCTCCCAAGAAATTCTTCGGCGCTGCCCGCAACATCGAAAACGGCGGTTCCCTCACCATCATCGCGTCGGCGCTTGTCGAGACCGGCTCGAAGATGGACGAGGTCATCTTCGAGGAATTCAAGGGCACCGGCAACATGGAGCTGCGCCTGTCGCGCGATCTCGCCGAAAAGCGCATGTTCCCGGCCATCGACATCAATGCCTCCGGCACCCGACGCGAAGAGCTGATCACCGACCCGAAGGAGCTCATGATCATCTACCGTCTGCGTCGCGCACTGGGTGGCATGGAGCCCGAGCAGGCATACAACACCATCGTGCCGCGTCTCAAGCGCACGCCCACGAACCGCGATTTCCTGGTGTCTCTCGCCACCGGCCAGGTGCCGGCTGCGACGGCTGCCGCTGCCGCCGGTGTCTGAAACGGACGCATGGGCGCCGTCTGACGCACTGCGTGCACGGCGCTCCGGATTGCGGCTTCCGGCGAAGCGGCATTGCGTCCGTTGACGCCAACCATCATTGAACGGTTCAGGTCCCATGGCTGATATCGCCATGGGACCTGAACCGTTTTTGCATCTGTCCGTACCTGCTTGTGATGGGGCGGCGCCGCCTCGGCCAAGCGTCCCGGCGTATGCCACGAATCGCGGCGATGTGCGGAGCGTGGCTCGGCGCAGAGACAAAGATAAAGGCCTGCAGGAGGGCAGCCCCGCAGGCCTTGAACCCTTGGAATCCCAAGGGGAACGGGATGCGCCGGGCAGGGCGCGTCCCGCACGTGTGTTGTTCGCGGCTGTGTCAGGCGGCGTTCGTCTTGCGGAACTCGCCGTGGGGCGTGCCCGTCACGATGCCGGACGAAACGCCCGCCGAGACACCAGCCGTGGCGTCGGTCGAAATCGAATCGACGAGATTCTGCTGTGCCGAGGCGTCGCCGAATTCTCCGCGGATGTTTTGCGAAATCGCCATCGAGCAGAACTTCGGGCCGCACATCGAGCAGAAGTGCGCGTTCTTCGCAGCGCCGGCGGGCAGCGTGTCGTCGTGATACGCCAGGGCGCGGTCCGGGTCGTACGACAGGTTGAACTGGTCGTCCCAGCGGAACTCGAAGCGCGCGCGGCTCATCTCGTCGTCGCGGCGGCGGGCGCCGGGATGGTGCTTGGCGATGTCGGCGGCATGCGCGGCGATCTTAAACGTGATCACACCGGTCTTCACATCGTCCTTGTTCGGCAGACCGAGGTGCTCCTTGGGCGTGACGTAGCACAGCATGGCCGTGCCGTAGCGCGCGATCTCGGTGCCACCGATGGCCGAGGTGATGTGGTCATAGCCCGGTGCGGCGTCGGTGGCGAGAGGCCCGAGCGTATAGAACGGCGCGCCCTTGCACAGCGATTTCTCGATTTCGATGTTCATGCGCACGGTGTCGTACGGCACATGGCCCGGGCCTTCGATCATGACCTGCACGTCGTGGTCCCAGGCGCGTTGCGTGAGCTCGGCGAGCGTCATGAGCTCGGCGTACTGAGCGCGGTCGTTCGCGTCGGCGAGCGAGCCGGGTCGCAGGCCGTCGCCCAGCGAGAACGTCACGTCGTATTTGGCGAAGATCTCGCACAGCTCGTCGAAATGCGTGTAGAGGAAGCTTTCCTTGTGGTGCGTGAGGCACCACTGCGCCATGATGGAGCCGCCGCGGGAGACGATCCCGGTCACGCGGTTGGCGGTGAGCGGCACGTAGCGCAGCAGCACGCCCGCGTGGATCGTCATGTAGTCAACGCCCTGCTCGCATTGCTCGATCACGGTGTCGCGGAACAGTTCCCAGCTGAGCTTCGTGGGGTCTTCCTGCACCTTTTCGAGGGCCTGGTACATGGGCACGGTGCCGATCGGGACGGGGGAGTTGCGCAGGATCCATTCGCGCGTGGTGTGGATGTCGTTGCCCGTGGACAGGTCCATCACCGTGTCGGCGCCCCACTTCGTGGCCCAGCGCAGCTTGGCGACCTCTTCGTCGATGGAGCTGGTGACGGCCGAGTTGCCCATGTTGGCGTTGAGCTTGGTGAGGAACTTCTCTCCGATGACCATCGGCTCGGCCTCGGGATGGTTGATGTTGAGCGGCATGACGGCGCGTCCGGCGGCGAGCTCGGAACGCACGAGCTCCACGTCGCAGTTTTCGCGCTCGGCGGCGTATCGCATCTCCGGGGTGACGATGCCATGGCGCGCATACCACATCTGCGTCACGGGGTGCGCGGGACGTCCCGTCGCCGGATCGGTGGCGGCGCGCAGCGGCTTGCGCTTGGCTCCGCGCCATTCCTTGGACGCCGCGCCGCGCTGTTCGGCGCGTTTTCCGTCGTCGGCGAGGTCGCGGGCGCGGCCTTCGTATTCCTCGACGTCGGCGCGGTCGGCGATCCAGCCGAGGCGGATGGCAGGCACGCCGTCCTTCGGGTCGACCTGCGGCCCTTCGGTGTTGTAGTCATAGAACGGCGCATTCGGGCGTGACGGGATGGTCACGCCGTTGCCCAGCGTGAAGCTGGGCGTGTCGCTGAGTTTGATCTCGGTGAACGGCACGTCGAGGTCGTAGCTGCCGAACTGGTTGTCGAAATGCACGCGGCGTGTGATGCGCTTCTGCACGGCGTCGCGTCGCGAGCTGCCCCGCGCCTGGTCGTCCACCATATGCTGCCTGGCGAAGCGCCTGGCGTCGGCGGGATCGATGCCGTTGGCGCCGCAGGTGCACTCATGGGGCGTCGGGTCGTCGGCGGCGTCCACTACGGATTTCGCCGCTTCGAACGCGGCCAGGGCCTGGGCGACGTCCGGCGACGTGGAATCGATGGAATCGGAACCGAATTGAGATGTGGGGAACTGCTGAATAGGCATAAGAAGCCACTCACTTCCTTCGCACGCATTGACGTGACAGGTTCGGCCGGTGCTCAGGATGTCATCCTGATCTCAGCCCCTTTTGGGGCGCCCGGGTGTTGGACATCTGTGAGTATCGCATGGAGGGTTGACAGGCCGCGGCAGGCGGTGAGAAGAGCGGACCGGAGGCACAGGGGAAGAATTTTCCCTCATTGTGTAAACGCAGCGTTTGGACATGGTTGTGACACGCCCAAAAGTCGTGATAACGTGAAGCATCGTCTCATGTTGAGACGGCTGGTAATGGAGCATCGATCGAAAGGATGGGCGTGGGAACCGAGCAAGCGGTAATCCATCCGTGGGCCTTGCGACACAGCGGAAACGGCGGCTGGCGACGCGAGATGCGCCGCACATGGCACCGGCCGGGAACCCGGCAGTGCGTTTCCCCCACTAAGAGGCAGGAGCGCACGATTGTATGGTGCTTTTTCTGATGTCAATGACATCGTTGTTCACGGCATCAGTACTGGAAGTGATTGCGATTGAGCTTTTTTAAGGATACTGAGGGAAACGAGCTCGCGGTTGGCGATCCGGAGGCGGAATCTGATTCCACGGAGCGCAGACGGTATCTGTGCGAGCGCTGGGCTCTTCCCATTGGCGTTGTAGCGGCGTCCTTGGGCTTCGCGGCACGTTTGATTCACCGGCAGTCATTCCAACAATTGGCGGATGCTTGCGATTTCGGCGCGTGAGGCATTCGCGACAACCGTGCTCATGCCTCTGCTCATCGGCATCGCATGGTGGTGGGCTCCGCTGGCGGTGTGTGTGGGCGTTTTCCATACGCGTCTGTCGGTGAGTGATGTCTCAGGCGTGACGCTGCTCGTGGCGATTGGCGCGAGCGTGTATGCGTTCATGATGCGCGTGGAGAGCGGTTGGCTTCAAGGCAGGTCGGCGCTGAGATGCTATCCCGGTTTGCAGCTGGTTCTTCGGTATTGCGCGATGCTGATCATGGGGTGCTGTCTGGGGGTTCTGTCCCTCGGCGCCGTCCCCGTGATCCAGGCAGTGGTGAATCATTCGTCGGATGTGACGACGTTCGGCGCCGCAGTCTGGGAAAGCCTCATGGCGCTGCCGTTCCTCGGCACGCTTCATGCATGGCTTGCGCAACCTGCTGTGTGCGTGGTGAGTGGCATCGCGGCGGCGGGCGGTGTGCTGTGGTGTGCGTGCGTGATGTGTTCAGCGCTTCGTCGCGTGCCCATAGCACGCCAGGATTTTGCACGAGGACCGGTTGAAGAACGCCGTGCGGCAGGCGATTTCGAAAGTGCCGCTGAGGAAATCGAATCGAATGATGGCGCAGGGGCAGACGCTCGAGTGCGGCCGGCGCCCTCTTCGCGGCTGTTCTTCCCTGTGGCGGGCATCGGCATGGCGCGCTGGGTGCTGAGCAGAGCCGCAAATCAACTGTATGCGCTGGCTGCGGCGGCTATCGTGACCGTTGCCGCTTTCCGTCCCCTGGCGCTTTCGCCAAGCGGCCGGCTTGGGGTCGCATCCGCATGCGCTTTTTTCGCAACGGTGATGATTCCCCTGCTGTGCGAAGGCGTGTTTCTCGGCGAAGCCCGGTTGAGGTATCGCTTCGCCGTGGAAATGGGCGAATGGTCTGGGGCGTTTATCGGCTACCTGTAA
>DEKK01000018.1 GCA_002353815.1 Bifidobacteriaceae bacterium UBA2724
CCACGCCCCCGGGAATCCACGCCCCGCCCCGCCCGCAGCCACAGCCACAGGCCCCAGAACACGAAAGCCAGTCCGGAGATGTTGGCGATCGGATGCACCGAGGCCGTTTTCATGGTGAAGCTGAGAATCGTACCAGGCACGATGACGCTGAGGAGCATGAGCAGCCCGCGCGGCATCGACGGGCACAGGCGGCGCCGCAGCTCGTTGACGAGCAGGAACCCGCCGATGACGAGCGCCACGTCGAAGACGCACAGGGCCTGGGTGCTGGAAAGGTCCATCCCCGTGAGGAGATACCACGGGAGGAACAGCAGTAGCTCCGGCACGATGCCGAAATACAGGTAGAACTTGCCCGCGTGAAACGCTATGTCATAGAGGAGAGGCGCGGCAAGCTTGTAGCGCTCCCCCGTGTCATACGGATTGGACATACCGCGGATGATATCGGCCTTGTCTTCTCCCCAGGGATAGTCGATGTCGATCCGCCCTTCGGTCAGCGAATGCGTCAGCTGCGAATATGTGGGGAACACACAGGTCTCGGCCGCCTGCATCTGCAGGAGCACGGCCCCGACCAGAGACCCCAGCAACACCAGCGCCCACACGATGCGCCATTGCGGTTCGAGGTCGAGCGCGGTGCCGCCTGCACGGCTCCCGTCGACCTGTCCGCCCCTCTCTGCGGCCGGAGCCTGCGTCGCCCCGTCGTCGCTCGGACGCGTGCCGGTATCGACGGGAGGAATGCCAACGACGAAGGACTTGATCCTGTCGGAGCGCCGTTCGAACAGGCAGAGAAGCCCCGCCGTCGCCAAGGCCATGAGCAGGACCCGGAGGATGTTGAACCGCATCGGCACGTGTTCGTTGAGGGTGATGGAGTCGATGCGCAGCGAGAGGTCGGCGGTGGCGGCATCATGGAAGTCGAGTTCGATCTTCGACACCGCGCCCGCCGCCTTCAGCGACCGGTACATGCTCGACTGCACGGCGGGGCATACCACGTGGGCGCCGTCGTCATCGAGGCCGTTGGCGTTCATGCCCCTCCACGATGAGGTGCCGGAGTCCACGGGACCGACCGCGTGACCCTCGGCGTGGCCTTCGTCATAGACGGTGATCCGCTCGGTGAGATGGCAGTTGTCCCACGAGTCGTAAGTGGGGTTTGGGATGATGAGAAGGGACTTGCCGCCGGTGCCAGTCCCATCCTCCGTGGCGCTGCCGTAGGGCTTGTATTCCACCGTTTCGCCGTCGCCATCCTCCGCCGTCTGCGAAACCTTGAGATCGATGGATTCTACATCGACGGCGCCCGTGGCGTCAGACGTCGGGTACACGGTGAGAGCGATCCCGTCATCGGAGTGATACGTCGTGCCGTACTTGAGGTCGCTGCCATCGCCGAGCACCGCCTTCGGCTGTTCGATGGCCGTGCTTCCCATGGTGGACCAGAAATAGTGGTTGAATCCGAAGACCTCCACCGCGCAGGCCACAAGCAGGATGATGCACAGCACCCGCGCATGGCGGCGGAACCATCGCCCGCAGCGCATCGCCGCGCCGGACATGGCCTCACTCCACGCCGCAGGCCTGCCGTGTCTTGTCTCGTTCATCGTCTTCTCTCCGTTCTGACGTCCGTTGGATTGCCTTGGGTCATCCGCATGTCGCTTCATACCGCACCTGCCGATCACAACTTGATCAGGTCGAAGAAGCGCCATGCCCTGAACCAGAACAGGGGCCGCTCGTTCGGCATGTACAGCGGAACGGAATCGAAGGGGCAGAACGGCGTGAGGAAGCACATCACGAACGTCACCATGCACAGGACCGCGATGATGCGGTACCGGCGCAGGGCGGCGACCTCGTCCTGGCATTCGGCGGATTCCTGCAGCCATTCCATGCATGCGGCGACGGCGGCGATGACGAGGAACAGGCGCAGGTCGAGCTGGTCGCGCATGATGATGCCGTCATGCATGGCATCGAAGGACGCCATGGCGAGGGCGCACCCCTCGCACCACAGACGCAGGCCGCGGCTGCGCGGGGCGCGCCGCACCACACGGGGCACGAGCAGCACCACGAGCAGCGGGATGAGCACGAGGGCGCCGCCCATCTGCGGACCGACCTGAATGTCGCCGCCGTAGCTCGTCGTCACGTCGGTGGACACCGTATAAGGAAACTCCGAGAGGAACACGACCGGGTTGGCGAGGTAGTACCACAGGCCCAGCGGCACGCGCGACAGGTGCACGCCCTGGTGCAAGGCGTCGATAGCCGTCAGCTGGTACCTCGCGCCGAACTCGAACGGAGAGCCGAAACGAGGCGCGTTGTACCACATGAGGCCCGCCGCCACCGGCACATACGGCAGCACCGCCAGAAGGACGCGCCACCAGTTCGACCGCGTGCGCACCAGCACCCGCCAGAAAACAGGGAACGCGAGCAGGCTGTACAACGCCATCGTCGGACGGCACCCCACCGCCAGCGCCATGCACAGCGACCCCAGGGCCGCGCGCCACACCGACAGGCCACGACCCCGGGAATCCACGCCCCGCACCGACCGCAGCCACAGCCACAGGCCCCACGTCACGAAAGCCAGTCCGGAACCGAAAGCCACGCATTCATCGGATGCGCGCGCCGCCATGAGCGCGGTGGACGGAGCCAGCGCGGCGACGGACGCGACCATGAGGAACAGCCCCCACGGCATGCGTGCGCACAGTCTCGTGCGCAACTCGTTGACGAGCAGGAACGCGCCGATGACAAGGAACACATCGACACAGGTCTGCGCCATGTTGAGGGGCATGTCACCGAGGAAGAGCAGGCGGAACGGCACGAACAGCAGCAATGCCGGCACGATTCCGTAGTACAGATAGAACGTGCCTCCGAAATACGCGGTGTTCCCGGGGTAGCTCACACCCGCGGACGTCCGCAGCCCCGGGTCGTAGGGGTTCGCCAAAGACATCAGCCCCGCCGATGCACCGGAGTCGACAGACAGGTCTAGTCGCCCTTGGACAAGCGACTGCGCGAGGTTGCCGTAGCCGTATTGCTGCGCCTGGGTGTCCGAGTCGTCCACGGCGTTCATCTGGAAGAACGCGACGATGGCGATCACGGCGACCATGACGAGCGTGAACCAGATCTCCTGCCGCTGTGTCATGGTGTTCGCGGCATCGTCACGCGCCCCGTCGCCGCGTCTGGCGGAGCCGTGCGTTCCTCTGCCTTCGGGGGTAGCGGCGAGGAACACGCCGATCGTCGTGCTCTTCCGTGTCAACATGCAGGCCGCCGCGGCGAAAAGCAGGAAGAAAAAGAGGAACCGCAGGACGTTGAAACGCATGGGAACGTGTTCGTTGAGGGTGATGGAATTCACCGTCATGATCGTGTACGACGACATGTTCTGCAGCTGGAGCGAGATGCGGTTCACCTTGCCGAAGGATTGAAGCGGCCGGTACATCGATTCCGGCACCGCAGGACACGTGAGGCGCGGCGTCAGCCCCATGACCGACGGCGTCCCGTATGTTTGGCTGGCGGAGGTGTCGGTGGAATACCCCGTGGAGTCGCCTTCGTCATACACGGTCATGGCCTCGAGAAGGGAACACTGGCGGTCGCTTTCCATATCGACGTCCGCCCCCTCATCCTGCACGTCCAGGACCAGCGAAAGGTCCAGCGAGTCCACGTCGACGAAGGTGCTGTCGTCGCCGCCGGGATAGATGTCGACGGTGATCGAACTGGTGGAGGCGTAGGTCTTGCCGTAGACGAGCGTCTTTCCCTCCACCGTTGCCGCGGGGTTGTCGATACTGTGATACCCCATGGTCGACCAGAAGTAATGGTTGAAGCCGAAGACCTCGAGCGTCAGGGCGACGATGCAGCAGACGAGGACCAGGACCCAGCGCACCGACAGCCAATGGCGCATGCGGAGCGAAGCGACGTGCATTCCCTCCTGCGCTCTCGCGGCGCAGGAGGCAGTTCCGGCCGGCGCGGCGTCCCGGGAATCGTCATTGTGTGGATCGTCGCTCTGCCGCCCAGCATCGTCTGCGTCCGTTGCAGCGTCCGTGCCGAGAATCATGTCAGCGTCCACGCCCAGATCATGCGTGACGCCGTCGCCAAAGCCTTGGGAAGCCATGCCGTCGTTTCCCTTCCAACCGTCCGGCGGTAGTTCTCGCCCCATCGGCAAAACCAGCGCCGGTCTGTCATCTCTATCAACCCATCAAGGATACCGCGCGGCGGCCGACAAGAGCGCCCCCGCAGAGGTAGGGACAATAAAGGGCCGGACGCCCGAAGGCGCCTGGCCCTTCCGCCGCACGCGACCCCACCAGGGATGCGCGGCCACGAGCGGCGGTCGCGGTTCGCCGCTCGTGGATCAGCGAACCGTGACGTTGGTGATGGCCGCAGACGTGGAGGCATCCTTGCTCAGGATGAATCCGAAGCTCACGGTCTGGCCGGGCCAGACAGTGGCGTTCCACGTCATGTTCTTGACCACATAGTGGTTGCCCGTGTGGCTGACGATCTGTGCGCACCAGATGTTGTCGATGGTGCCCGTGGTGTCGAATTCCACGGTCCAGCCGTCATTCCACGCGGAGGAAGTGGAGTTCCGCAGCTCGATGGCACCGATGGCGCCGGTGCCCCAGTCGCCGTACACGGCGGAAGAGGTCGTCAGCGTCGCGGTGGACTCGGATGGGGCCGAAGGCTCGGAGGGCTCGGTGCTGGGTTCCGTGGTCGGCTCGGTGCTGGGCTCTTCGGAAGGCTCAGTGGTCGGCTCGGTGGTCGGCTCCTCGGAAGGCTCAGTGCTGGGTTCCGCGGTCGGCTCCGTGCCGGGCTCTTCGGAAGGCTCAGTGCTGGGTTCCGTGGTCGGCTCGGTGGTCGGCTC
>DEKK01000006.1 GCA_002353815.1 Bifidobacteriaceae bacterium UBA2724
TAAAACAAAGTCACTTGCAACGGTGATTGCGCTCAAGGTTTGTGCGGTTGTGCTGTTGTGCGCATTGCCACGATTGTGCGCGGTCTCTGCGGTGCTGCTGCTTGTGCGTATACCTTGGTGGCTGGCGTTGCGCATCACGGTGCTCCCCGTGGTGTGCTGCTGCCTGGGCGATGCCTTTTTGCGGTGCGGGAGCAGGGCAGGATGAGCACGATGCTGCTGGTGTCGTTGTCCAGCCTCGCGCTGAGCGAAGGTTCCGTTGCATTATGCATGGAATTCCCCATGGCGTCGTGCTGCGTCGTGGCTGCTCTGCTCGGTGGGTGCGCGTTGATATGGAAAAGGAGATTGGCATGTGCCGTATGACAATCCGTCGTTTGGACGCTGTGCCATCCGATGATGGGAACAACCAGATGCCGAATGTGCAGGATACCACGAGCATCGAGCTTGATATTCGGCGGCTCAGCGCAGGCTACCGCGGCCGTGGGAACGTGCTCGACGATATCTCCTTGCATTTCACGGGGCCAGGCCTGTATCGCCTGGATGCGCCGAATGGCACCGGCAAATCAACGTTGTTCGAGGTGCTCAGTGGGTTCCTGCCGGTTCGTGGCGGTGATATGTCGCTCAATGGCGCACCGCTGACGCCTGCCCGGCAGTTGCAGCACGTCACGCTGGTGCGTACCCAGCCTCAGCTCGTGCCGTATATGACGGTGCGGGACAACGTGTTGCTCTGTGCGTCGCGTTTCGGATCCGATCTTTCCGCGGCGCTGGGACGTGCGCGCGAATTCGGTCTCGCGCCCCATATGCGAAAGATCCCATCGGAACTGTCCACAGGCACTCTTCGCAAGGCGTGGCTTGTGTGCGCGCTTCAGAGCGACCGGCCCGTCTTGTTGCTTGACGAGCCCTTTGACGGTCTTGATGCCGAGGCGAGTGATTTGCTCATCGACTGGATGACATCATTGTCAAGGAATCGCCTCGTCATCCTCATTACGCATATCGTGCCCCAGGGACTGCGGACGGTGGGGGCTGGCGACGCCCATGCGTAGTTCGGTATCCGGGTCACCTGAAATCCCGCGGATCGCCATTCTCGATGATGACTATTACGCAGCCCAAGGCATGGAATGGAAACCGGGCTTGTGAATGGTGTGAGTAGGCTATACCGTATGAGCACAGAAACGAGCAAGGCTGGCTGGCCTGCGGGCCACGATGATATTTCCCAGATGAACGGTGACGCCGATCAGCGGGTCACCACCGTTGAAAATGCGGACACTCCCCAAACGCACGACGCCGTGCGCAAGATCGAGGCCCTGCGCGCCACCATCGACAACATCGATGCCGCCGTCGTCCATTTGCTGGCAGAACGTTTCAAGGCCACGTCGCAGGTCGGCGTGCTCAAGGCCCAGGCCGGTTTCGCGCCCGCGGACCTGCAGCGCGAGGAGCAGCAGCTGGAACGGCTGCGCCGCATCGCGCGGGATTCCGGGCTCGACACCCAGATAGCCGAGATGTACAAGCAGTTCGTGGTGGAGGAAGCGAAGAAACGCCACAAGCGCATCGCCGAAGCCGGCGGCGACCCCGGTGTGCTCGACGTCTATGCCTGAGCGTCGCCGTCCGTCTGGCGTCTCGCCTGTCGGCGCAATGGCGCGTCATGCCGTATGCCAGGCGTCTTGGTTGCAGACAGCCGTTATGGAAAAGGGACCACGCCCCATCGGGTGCGGTCCCTTTTCCATGGCTTGTGCGGCGCATGGCCCGTCGGCCCGAATCCTCGGGGCCGACGAGTCGGTCAGGCCTTCGGCTTCTTCGCAGGAGCCTCGCCCAGTTCGCTCGACACGATCTTGACGCCGGTGATCTGGTCGTCGTCCTCGTTGTTGGCGTGGACGACGGGGTTGATGGTGATTTTGCCGGTCACATGGCCCGCCTCGGCGATGTCGGTGAGCGCGGACTTGACGAACCCTGCACCCTCGCGATCCACGTTGATGTCGGCCTTGAGGATCGGGGTCTTCATGGAGACCTTCGCCTCGGACTTAATCTTGCGCAGCGCGGCGAGCGCACGGCCCGCCCAGGTGAGCTGGTCGGGGTTGGCCTTGCCGGCGCATGCGGCGTAGTAATCGGCGTCCGGCCACGGGGCGCGGTGCACGGAGCCGCCCTCGGCGTGCATCCAGCTCCACACCTCTTCCGCGGCATAGGGCAGATACGGCGCGAACAGGCGGGCGAATGCATCAAGGCCCATGCCGAGCGTGGTGCGCGCGGAGAGCACGTCCTCGGCGCTCGGAACCTGCTGGGTGGCGTCGGCCGTGCCATAGGCGCGGTTCTTGACGAGCTCGATGTAATCGTCGCAGAACTGCCAGAAGAACGTCTCGATCAGATCAAGCGCCTTGGCGTGATCGTAGTTCTCGAGGGCATCGGTGGCTTCGCGAATCACGGCGGACAGCGCCGCCAGGGTGGAACGGTCGAGGTCCACGGTCACGTTCGCCGGGTCCCACACGGCCTGTGCGGGCTCGGACACATGGTGGTTTTCGTCTTCGCGCCCGATGGCCAGGGCGAACTTGGTGGCGTTGAGCAGCTTGATGGCGAGGCGGCGTCCGATCTTCATCTGGCCCTCGTCATATGTGGCGTCCACGCCCAGACGTGCGCAGGCGGCCCAGTAGCGCACGGCATCGGCGCCGTACTTCTCGATCGGCTCGTTCGGCACGACCACGTTGCCCTTGGACTTGCTCATCTTCTTGTGGTCGGGGTCGAGTATCCATCCGGAGAGCGTGGCATGCTTCCACGGCAGCACGCCGTTTTCGAGATGCGCGCGGTCGATGGTGCTGAAGAGCCAGGTGCGGATGATGTCCTGTCCCTGCGGGCGCAGGTCCATCGGGAACGTGGCGTTGAAGAAGCCGTCCTCGCCGTCCTCGCCCCAGTGGGTCACGATCTGCGGGGTGAGTGACGACGTCGCCCACGTGTCCATGATGTCCTTCTCGGCGGTGAAGCCACCGGGCTGGTCGCGCTGCTCCTCGGTGTAACCGGCAGGGACGTCCTGCGTCGGGTCGATGGGGAGCGCGGATTCCTTCGGTGTGATCGGATGCTCGTAATCGGTGGTGCCGTCCGCATTCACGGGGTACCACAGCGGGAACGGAATGCCGAAGAAGCGCTGGCGGGAGATCAGCCAGTCGCCGTTGAGGCCCTGCACCCAGTTGTTGTAGCGCACGCGCATGAAGTCGGGGTGGAAGTCAAGCTCCTTGCCGCGCTCGATGAGCTCGGCGTTGAGCTTGGGGTCGGTGCCGCCGTTCTTGAGGTACCACTGGCGCGAGGTGACGATCTCGAGCGGCTTGTCGCCCTTCTCGTAGAAGTTCGTCATACGCTTGGTCGGACGCGGCTCGCCGTCGAGGTCGCCGGACTGCCTCAGGGCCTCGACGATGATCTGGCGGGCGGTGTACGTCGTCTTGCCTTCGATCTGCTTGAACAGGCCGATGCCCTCGTCATCCGTGATCCAGTCGGGCTCGCTCATGGCGATGCGGCCGTTGCGCTGGATGATCGAACGGGTTGGCAGATGCAGGTCGCGCCACCACTGCACATCGGTCACGTCGCCGAAGGTGCAGCACATGGCGATGCCGGCGCCCTTGTCCATCTCCGCCGCCTTGTGTGCCAGGATCGGCACCTTCACGTGGAACAGCGGGGAATAGACGTACTGTCCGAAGTACTTCTGATAGCGCTCGTCGTCAGGGTGCGCGATGAGGGCGCAACAGGCGGGGAGGAGCTCGGGGCGGGTCGTCTCGATGTAGATCGGGGTGCCGTCCTCGAAATGGAACGCGACGCGGTGGTAGAAGCCGTCGTATTCACGGCTTTCGAGCTCGGCCTGCGCCACTGCGGTCTGGAACGTCACGTCCCACAGGCCCGGGGCTTCCTTCTGGTAGGCTTCGCCGCGCGCGAGGTTGCGCAGGAACGCCTTCTGGGCCACGCGGCGGGCGTGGATGCCGATCGTGTTGTAGGTCTGGTTCCAGTCGATCGACAGGCCCAGGGCACGCCACAGCTTCTCGAACTGGGCCTCGTCCTGCGGCGTGAGCTTCTCGCACAGCTCGATGAAGTTCTGGCGGGAACAAGGGACCTGGTCCTTGGCGGAAATCTTCTTGCCTTCGGTGCCTTCGAACGGAGGCTTGAAATTCGGGTCGTACTTGAGCGACGTGTCGACGCGCACGCCGTAGTAGTTCTGCACTCGGCGCTCGGTGGGCAGGCCGTTATCGTCCCAGCCCATCGGATACAGCACGTCGAAGCCGCGCATGCGTTTGTAGCGCGCGATGATGTCGGTGTGCGTGTATGAGAAAACATGGCCCACGTGCAGATGGCCGGACGCGGTGGGCGGCGGCGTATCGATGGAGTACACGGCCTTGCGGTCGCGGGTGTTGCGGAAACGATAGACCTGCGACTCTTCCCAGGCCTTGCCCCATTTGTCTTCGAGGCCCTCGACGCCCACGTGGTCGGGCAGCGGGGTCAGGTTCGCTGTGATGGATTCTTTTTTATCAGCCATAGTCGTTAGTTTATGGATTCATCATGACATATCGCGGAATTTTCAACGGTTTCGCCGCATGGTGGCACCGCGCCCGACCTTGCATGCCGCGTCGCTGCCAGAGCGCCGCCCCGGCGAGGCGCGGCGAGGGCGTTGTCAGGCCATGCGCAGGCCGCTCAGGTCGACGCGGTCGGTGGAATACAGCGCCGGGGCGCCCGACAGACCGTTGGCGAACGCGGCGATGGGAGTGCGCACGTACAGCCAGTCGTATGAGGAATCGTTGTTGATCGTCGTGGCGAGTGCCTTTGCGTCGGCGGCGTAGTCCTCGTCGCTGGTGGCGGCGTCGAGGGCGGCGCGTTCGGTGTCGGCGTCGGAATTCGTGTAGTCGGCGATGTTGCCCGGCTCCGAGATGGCGTCCAGGTCGCGGCTGCCGTCGAAGGTCGTGATGGTCGCGTCGTAATCCCTGTCGGTGACGACGCGCTGCTCGTAATCGGCGTCGGACAATTCGGTGGGGGTGACGGCCCACGACGAGGACGTGAGATTGGCCGTGATCTGGTCGGCGAGCGCCGAGTCGCTGCTGCGGTAGACGAATTCGATGGTGCGGCGTCGTATGTGGGTGAAGCAGCGTTGGCTGCCGGTTGGGTCGAAACCCCACGCATCGGCGAGTTCCTCGTAGCCGGGGTCGAGGGGCGCGATGGGGCCGGACAATCGCGTGAAGGGGATTCCCAGCGCTTTCACGATGGAGTCTTCGTCCAGCGCCATGCGGAAGGACTCACGCACGGCCGGATCGGCGAAATACGACTCCCCGCCGGAATGGAGAGCGATCGCGACCTTGATGGTGGACTGCATGGTGGTGGTCGTGATGCCGTCGGCCCCGTCAAGGGTCGAGGCCAGGGAGTCGTCGACGGGCAGGATGCCCTGGATCGTGCCGGCCTTGAGGTCGTCGACGGCGGTCTGGCCGTCGGAATAGGCGACGAGGGTCACCGACGGGGGCACGTTCGAGTCCTCGCCGCGGTTCCAATACGAGGCGTTGGGCTTCAGCTGCAGCGAGGCGCCCGGGGCGAAGCCGCCCACGGTGTAGGGGCCGGAGCCGATGGGCGAATCGGGCGATTCCTGGTCCCAGACGATGCCGGCGGAGCCGGTGAGCTGCCACAGCAGCGTCTGGTTCGGCTGGGCGAGCGTGATGGTGAGGGTCGTGGCATCGGTGTTCGAGACGCTGGCAACGGATCCCAGAGCGCTTCCCTGGCCGTTCTGGATGATGTTCTGCAGTGACCAAACCACGTCGGAGGCGTCGAGCGCATCGCCGTTCGAGAAGGTGATGCCGTTGCCCACGGTGAACGTGTAGGTGAGTCCGTCGGAGGATTCGTCCCAGCTCGTCGCGATGCCGGCTGCGGGATTGTTGTCGTCATCGCGCGACAGCAGCGTCTCGTAGACATTGCCGACGAGGTATTTCGAGGCCGGCGCCGTGGCCGGGTCGAGGGATTGCGGGATGTCGCCGACGGCTATCGAGACGGTGGAACCTGCGTCCTGCCGCTTGGTGTTGTCGGCGGGTGAGATGACGCGCGTCCACAGGATCCATGCGACGAGGCTCAGCACGACGATGCATGTCACGAAGACGACCCATCTCGGAACGGACCGCGTGCCATTGTGGTGGCGCGGGGCGTCGGAACGCCGCGGGGCGTTCGCGTCCGCCTCGTCGGGGCGGGGAGCGGATGAATCGTGACCTTCGGGATTGCTCATAGCTGTCAGTCTAGTGAGCGAATCCAAGGCCGGATGGACCGGAGATGAACGCGACGGCTGTGGGCATGGGCATGGGCGGGTATGCGGAATGGAATGCAGACATGTGCATGCGCATGCGGTCCGGTTCGGCGAT
The DNA here is from genome assembly GCA_002353815.1 of Bifidobacteriaceae bacterium UBA2724. Lineage (GTDB taxonomy): Bacteria > Actinomycetota > Actinomycetes > Actinomycetales > Bifidobacteriaceae > Pseudoscardovia. The sequence continues at coordinate 6,354 of DEKK01000006.1, forward strand.
GGCGGCGTGCCTCGAAGGAAGGTCAGCGGATGCCGGCGGACGGGCAGGTCCCGGCCAACGGGCAGACGGCGCATTCGGGGTTGCGCGCATGGCAGGTGTCGCGCCCGTGGAAGATTAATCGGTGCGACAGGTCCGTCCAGTCCGCCGGGTCGAACACGGCGCAGATCTCGCGCTCGATCGTAACGGGGTCGGGGTTTGCGGAACGCCAGTCCGAACGCCAGCGCAGACGTCCCGTCACGCGGATCACATGCGTGTCGACGGGGAATCCCGGCACGCCGAAGGCATTGCCCAGCACCACGTTCGCGGTTTTGCGCCCGACTCCGGGAAGCGTCGTCAGTTCATCCATCGTCTGCGGCACCTCGCCGGCGAAATCGTCAAGTAGCGCTCGCGACAGCGCGATCGCGCGACGAGCCTTGGTGTGGAAGAACCCCACGGAATGGATGATGCCTTCCACGTCGCGCTCATCGGCGTTCGCCAGCGCCTTGGGCGTGGGGTATCGGTCGAAAAGCTCGCCGGTCACCTTGTTGACCTGTTTGTCGGTGGTCTGGGCGCTGAGCATCGTGGCGACGAGCAGTTCGAAGGGGTTGCGAAAATTGAGTGCGCACGACGGCGCGGGATACACGTCGCACAGAATGGCGTATTCATTGTGCATTCGCTGGATGCGGGCCTGCTTGCTTTCGCGTGTCATACCTGCCATCGTATCCGTGTGCGCGGGCCGGTGCGTGGCGTGTGCACACGCACCGGGCCAGGCATGTGCACACGCTTGTCCCGGTGTGCCACACACGCCTGGCCACGAGGTCTTACTCGATGTCGTCGGGGATATCGGCGTCGGATTCGTCGGCGCCCTGCGGAGGATCGAAACGGTATCCGACGTTGCGAACCGTGCCGATGAGGTGTTCGTATTCGCCGCCGAGCTTGGCGCGCAGACGACGTATGTGCACGTCCACGGTGCGTGTGCCGCCGTAGTAGTCGTATCCCCACACCTCTTGCAGCAGCTGGGCGCGGGTGAAGACTCTGCCGGGGTGCATGACGAGGTATTTGAGAAGTTCGAATTCCTTGTAGGCCAGGTCGATGGGCTTGCCGTGCAGGTTTGCGGTGTAGCCGTTCGTGTCGACCACGAGGTCTCCGCAGCGAATGACGCCTTCGGGGGTGTCGAACGTGGAAGCGCCGCGTTCGGAGTTCGCCTGCACTGGTGTGGCGCGGCCGCGTTCGGTGATGAGGCGCAATCGCGCTTCGATTTCGGCTGGGCTTGCCGATGCGATGAGGATGTCAGAGATGCCCCATTGGGCGTTGACGACGGTGAAACCGCCTTCGGTGAGCACCAGCACAATCGGGGTCGACAGGCCCGACGCGTGAATGAGGCGGCAGAGTGTGCGCGCACTTGCCAGATCGTCTCGTGCATCGAGGAACAGAATCGTCGACTCGGGCATGCGAACGAGTGAAGCTGCGTCCAACGCAAGTACGCGCACGCGATGGGATAGCAATGCCAGTGACGGCAGGACGGATGCAGGATCCTCGGCATTCGTCATCAAGGTAAGATCTGTCACAGCCGTACCTTTCGCGTGGATGTTGTGCTGCTACCGGATGATAACAGTACAGTGATGTTCTGCTATGTATTGCAGATGTGACCCAGTTTAATCACGCCGACGTTATCGGAATGTTGCACAGTTTATTAACGCGACGTTTACCTCGGCGGTTTGGTTCAGGCGTTTCATGCAAACCGCGCATGCTATTGCGGCGCGGTGCCACGCGCGGCAAGCTGTGTGCAGGGGAGAGGCTAAGCTGTTGGGTGACGCAACGCAGCGCATCAACGACGTCACGATTGTTCGCGGATAGTTCGCATGGCGTTCACTGAAAGTTGTCTCGAAGCGATGTCCCGAAGTGCGGATGCGGATGCCGTCCCATGGACGGGGTCGTCCGTGGGACGTGCGCGAGAGGCTTCACGTGGCCAAGGAGGAGCAATGGACAAGCAGGTCGAACCGCACGAGGGCCACAGCCAGACCGATGCCGGGGCCTTTGCCACGACGGGCAGTGCGGCGGGCGACGCCAAGCCTTCCGCGCCGGCCGCTGGCGACAAGGGCGTGGCGGTGCGCGTGCTGGTGATGCAGCTCGTCGGCTACCTGTGCATGGCAGGGCTGTGGTGTGCGTGCGCCGAGTCCGACGGTCCGTCGTGGATCCTGGCGGTTGGCGCCTGCGTGTTCATCGCGATTTTCATCGCGGCGTATCCGTTCGCCGTGCGTACGCCCTCGTCGGCCATCGCCCGCATCATGCCGGCGTTGGCGGGCGCATGCGGCATCGCCTTCAGCCTCGTGTGCGACAGCGACGCCGCATGGATGCCATGGTTCGTCTCGATGGCCGCGGTGCTGGTGCTCGTCGCCTTTCTCTACGAGCTGCTTCGCGCCGACCGCGCGCATATGATCTTTTCGATGTCCACCACGTTGTTCTCCGGACTTCTCGCGCTGTGTGCGCTGGGGTGGAGCGTCGCACCCGCCGTGCATCGGCTGGGTGCGGTCATGGCAGCCAACCCCGCTGTTGGCTGGGCGACGGCGGTGGTGATGGCGCTTGTTCCCGTCCTGCTGGGGGTGGCAAGCGTGCTGTGGGCCGTGCGCATGTCGCCTGCGGACTATGCCCGGATCCCCACCGATGGCGGGCGTGCCGCGGACGCCACCCGCCATGTGTGGATCGCCTGGGGGCTGATGCCCGTGATGCTCTACGGGGCCGTGGTCGCCATCGCCTCGTGGGTTCTGCTCGTCATCTGACGGTTCGGGGCCGTTTTGGGCCTCGCGAGGCGCTCGATGGGCTGATTCGCGCCGCTCGGCATAAGAAAAACCGCACCCCGGGGGATGCGGTTTTTCATGTTCTGTATCGCCGGCCCCTGCATCAGCTGGTGCAGCGGGCGCTTGGCTCACTTCTCGGAATCGGCGAGACGCTTGCGGGCGGCGACGATCTCTTCCTCGGCCTTGGCGGCGTTGGTCCAATAGGAGCCCGGCTTGACTTCCTTGCCTGGCTCCAGAGCCTTGTACTGCGAGAAGAAGTGGTCGATTTCCTTCTTGTGGAACTCGGAGACATCATCGATGTCCTTGATGTCGTCGAAGCGCACGTCGGCGGGCACGCACAGCACCTTGTCGTCGCCGCCGGCCTCATCGACCATGTGGTACAGACCCACGGCGCGGCATTCGATGACGCAGCCGGGGAACACGGAGTTCGGGATCATGACGAGCGCATCCAGCGGGTCGCCGTCCTCGCCCAGCGTGCCCTCGATGTAGCCGTAGTCATCCGGGTACTGCATAGAGGTGAACAGCGTGCGGTCGAGACGGATGCGGCCGGTCTCGTGGTCGACTTCGTACTTGTTGTGCGAGCCGCGAGGAATTTCAACGACGACGTCGAAAGTTTCTGCCATTGTTTTCTCCTTGGTGAGCCCAGGCCAGCCCTGGGTTTCCTCTCTAGGATACGTCACAGCGCGGTCTTTCGCGTCGACTGCTATGATGTTTGCGATAACGTTCGGGTCATTGCGGTGGGACGTGTGCCGTCGCTCCCTGCGTCGGATATCACAACGGATAGAGGTTTGATGGGCAAAGGAAGCAAACGGTCGCAGTGGCCTTCCGCGAAGGCATCGTCTCGTCGGCATGCCCGTCCCGAGGAGAACGGCCAGCCCGAGGCGATGCGCAGGTCGCATCGTGGCGACAAGCGGCATGCATCCCGGACGCAGCAGCCCACGGTTCTGGCTCGTTTGGTCCCTTGGGTCGCGGCTGCCATCTGCCTCCTTCTGTGCATCGGATGGGCGACCGCCGCTGCTGCGAATGCCGCGAACCGCACGGCGCACTATGGCGAATCCGCGAAGGCCGCGCAAGCCGAGGGGCAGGTCGCGACAGACGCATCCCCTTCGGATTCTGCGTCGGCTGACGCGAAGGCGTCCGATTCCGCGTCCGGCGCCGATTCTTCCGATTCTTCCGCTTCCTCCGCCGGCGCCTCATCGGGTGACGCCTCGTCCGCCGCTGCGGCGATTGACTGGCAGGGCGCCACGGGCGGGGACTACCCGGATCTGTCGCAGTATTCCGACATCAACGTCAGCGTCTCCTTGACCGACCAGCGCGTCTACATCAAAAGCGGCGACACGACCATCTACACCATGATCTGCTCGTCGGGCATGGACAACACGACGCCGACCGGCACGTACTACATCTACGGGCGCGGCGAATCGTTTTACAACAAGAACGAGAAGATGGGCGCCAAGTGGTGGGTCGGTTTCCAGGGCAACTACCTGTTCCACAGCGTCCCCACCGACGTCAACGGGGACTATATCGTCTCCGAGGCCGAGAAACTGGGGCACCCGGCCTCCCATGGATGCCTGCGGCTTTCGGTGTCCGACGCCAAATGGTTTTATGACAACATCGCCGTCGGCACCAAGGTGGTCATCGCCTGACGACCGGCTGCGCCTGGTATCCGCGGGGCTGCGGCTGGCATGACGCGACGGCGCGCCGTGCCAGCCGGTTCGTGCGCCTGTCCCTGTGCTGGCTCCTGTGCCGTCCTCGGCTAGTTTGCATGCGTCTGCCGGGTCAGAATCTGATCGTTGCGCGATGCAGTCGACAACAGACGGTCAACGGCGAGCCCCGCCAGCTGCCGTGCGATGGGCGAGAGCTCCCAACCTTTGCGTGTGACGAGTGCGAAAGTGTCGAACAGCGGATGGTCGAAAGGCGTCGTGTGGATGTTGCTGGGGAACGACGGTGAGTCCGCCACCGCGCGGGGGAGCAGCGTGTCGCCGAGCCCGTTCGCCACCAGGGCGACCGCGGAGTTCACCGATTCCACTTCGATCTGAGGCTCGATGGTGACGCCCCGGAGCTGGGCGCGCTGAGCGAGCTGGCGGCGCGAGGGGTCGTTCCAGCCGTGGTGCGCGTCGTAGAGGATGATGGGGCGCGCCGGGATGTCTTCGACGCGCATGGGCGTGGCGCAGCGCTCGGGGTCGCTGCTCGCCCACACGATTTCTTGCTGCATGATGAGCATGGTCGACAGTCCGTCGACGGGGACGGGCAGGCACAGGAGCCCGCCTTCGAGCTCGCCCGAGCGCACGGCGTCGGCGACTTCGAAGGAGTTCTGCCCCACGAGCCTCAGCCGCACGTGGGGGTGCATGCGGATGAAATCCGCCGCCAGGTCCGATAGCCCGTAGTAGTTGGCGTTGCGAAGGATGCCGAACGACACGGTGCCGCTTTCGCCCGAGACCAGCGACCGCAGAGCGATGTCGCCGCCCATCTCGCCGTCGAGCATGCGCTTGGCCCACGGGAGCAGCGTGCTGCCGGCGGTGGTGAGCACGAGCTTGCGTCCGGCTCGCACGAAAAGCGACACGCCGTATTCGGTTTCGATGCGCCGCACCTGTTCCGACACCGTGGGTTGCGTCGTGCATAGGTAATCCGCGGCGGCGGTGAAGGATCCCAGCGTCGCTGAGTGGTAGAACGCCTGGACCTGGGTGAGCGTCATCATGGTGCATCGTCTTCTTTCGCTGCGGCGTCGGCTGGTCCGCGGTCTGGACCGCGCAGGCGGATTCCATCGCCGGAATCCGCATCACGCCTATGGCGAAGACAGGTTACATAATCCGCGTTACGGCTTTATTGTCATTTTGCTATAGGCAAAACCTTTGGGTAGTCAAGGAATTCGTGGTCTTGTGAGCGATGAATCTCTTTTCTACTCTCGATTGCGTGATGGCCAGCCGGTCACATGCAACGACCCGACAGGGAAAGGAACTCAATGAACAAGCAGATGGCGGCGACAACTGTGACATCGAAGGACAATGAAGAGCCGAAGGTTGCATGGAATGCCAATGACAATCGGCTCATGCGTGTCGAGCATGATTCGCTGGGCGCCAAGCAGGTGCCGGCGGATGTCTACTGGGGCATCCACACGCAGCGCGCCATCGAGAACTTCCCGGTCAGCGGCATCCCGGTGAGCAGCCATCCGGTGCTCGTCCACTCCTACGCGCTCATCAAGCAGGCATGCGCCCGCGCCAACGCCGAGCTGGGCGGCATCACCGCCGAGCAGTGCGATCTCATCGACCGCGCCTGCAGCGATGTGTTCGCAGGCGCTTTCGACGACCAGTTCCCCGTGGACGTGCTCCAGGGCGGCGCCGGCACCAGCACGAACATGAACGTCAACGAGGTCATCGCCAACCGTGCGCTGGAAATCGGCGGATACGAGCGAGGCACCTATTCCGTGATCCACCCCAACGACACCGTCAACAAGTCGCAGTCCACCAACGACACGTATCCGGCGGCATGCAGGCTCGCGCTGATCTTCGCCCTGAGGCCGCTGATGCAGAGCCTGCGGGCGCTGTCCATGTCGTTCCAGGCACTTGCACGCCGCTCGGCTGACATGGTCAAGCTGGGCAGGACGCAGCTCCAGGACGCCGTGCCCATGACCTTCGGCCAGGAATTCGGCGCCTTCGGTTCGATTCTGGACGACGACCTCGCCAAGCTGTCGGTGCAGTCCGACGCACTGCGCGTTGTGAACCTCGGCGGCACCGCGATCGGCACGGGCATTTGCTCCGACGCCCGGTTCCGCGGGCTCGTGGTGCGCAAGCTCAGCTACGTCTCTGGCCTCTCGATCCGTTCCGCCAACGACCCGATCGCCGCGACCAGCGACATGGCCGATTTCGTCGACATCTCGTCGCAGCTCAAGCGCCTCGCCGTCCACCTGGGCAAGATCTGCAACGACCTGCGCCTGCTGGCGAGCGGGCCACAGTCCGGACTTGAAGAGATCCACATCCCCGCGCGCCAGGCTGGTTCGTCGATCATGCCGGGCAAGGTCAACCCGGTGATTCCCGAGTGCGTGAACCAGAGTGTTTTCACGATCTTCGGCATGGACGCCACCGTCACGGCGGCCGCCGAAGCCGGACAGCTGCAGCTCAACGCCTTCGAGCCCGTGACCGTCCATGTGCTGCTGAGCGGCATCGACGTGCTGGCGAAGGCGATGGACACGCTGCGTGTCAATTGCGTCGACGGCATCGAACCCAACGAGAAACTCGGCCGCTTTCGCGCCGAGCACAGCGCTTCGATCGCAACGTCGCTCAACGGCTATCTCGGCTACGAGGGCGCATGCCACGTTGCCAAGCGCGCCTTGCACGAAGGTCGCACGGTGAAGGAAGTCGCCGCCGAGGAAGGCACCGTGCGTAAGGAGGTGCTGGACGACGTGCTCGATCCGATGAACCTCACGCGCGCCGATGCCGGCACTGTCTCGAGCGACGTGCGCTGAGCCTCGGGCGACGGCGTGCGCTGAGCCCCAGGCGACGGCGTGCGCTGAATCATGGCGAAACCACGCAACGGCACATGGGAATCCGTCCCCATGTGCCGTTTGCTGTGTGCGCGGCGTTCGCGTGCGTGGATTGAGTGGTGGATGCGTTGGGCGCGTTGGACACGTTGGACACGTTGGACGCGTCGCGTCGCCGTGTCTGCATCTGCCGAATGCGGATGTGCATACAGACACACATATATAAGGTATGGATTGCATGGTCGACGGCACACGGACGGTGTGCGAAAATGCGTGGCGCTGTGACGGCCGATGACTGCGGGGCGATCGTGGGATGGCCGTGGAGGCGGCCGCGAGATGGCCGTGGGGATGCGTGCGGGGCGCCCGGGTCGGCGTGCGACGGGAACGCCGTGCAGCCGGGTCGTGCATTGGCGAAACGGCGCTTGGGGAGACGACGGAATCCGGATACGAAAAAACCGAGGCGATGTTTATCGCCTCGGTCGCATTGGTAGCGGGGCATGGATTTGAACCATGGACCTCTGGGTTATGAGCCCAGCGAGCTACCGAGCTGCTCCACCCCGCGTCGGCTGCCTTATGCAGCATTACGCAATATTAATGGGTGGACGGCTTTTGTCAACCCGGCGTGTCGTGGAATGGCGTCTTTTTGCTCTTGGCGAAAAGATACCGCGAGCCACTACTATGAAGATATGCCTATCAAGATTCCCATGGGGTTACCAGCACGCGGCGTGCTTGACGCCGAACGTATTTTCGCCCTCGAAAGCCCCGAGGCCGACAAACAGGACTTCCGTCCTCTGCGCTTCGTGGTGCTCAATCTGATGCCGAAGAAGATCGAGACCGAGACCCAGCTGCTGCGCCTCATGTCGAAATCGCCGCTGCAGCTCGACGTGGACTTCATGCGCACGTCCACCCACACGGGGACCCATGTGAGCAAGGACCACCTCATCAAGTTCTACGAGACCCTCGATTCGTTCCGCGACAATTGCTATGACGGGCTGGTGGTGACCGGCGCTCCGGTGGAGCATCTCGAGTTCGAGCAGGTCGATTACTGGGATGAGTTCAAGGAGATCCTCGACTGGGCATCCACCCATGTGTTCTCCACGATGTATCTGTGCTGGGGTGCCATGGCCGGCCTGTATTACCACTACGGCGTGCGCAAGCATCTCGAGCCGAAGAAGATCTTCGGCGTGTTCCCGCAGTACCTCATGGACGAATACTGCTTCCTGACCAACGGGTTCGACGAGATCCTGCTGCAGCCCCATTCCCGTCTCGCGTCGGTCGACGAAGACGATATCAAGGCCAATCCGGATCTGCAGGTCCTCACATGGGGGCCGGATTCCGGGCCGGGCCTGCTGTCGACGAAGGACTTCTCGGAGGTGTTTGCGCTCGGCCACTGGGAATATTCCAAGCGCACGCTCGCCGAGGAATACGAGCGCGACATGAAGAAGGGGCTCGACAACGTGCCCTTCCCCAAGAACTACTTCCCGCACGACGACCCGTCGCTCGAGCCGGTGTTTTCGTGGCGTGCGCACGCCAACCTGCTGTGGCGCAACTGGATCAACTGGATCTACGAGACCACGCCGTACGACCTGTCTGAGATTCCGACCCTGCGCCGCGAGAAGCGCCTGGGCACCGACCGCAGCCTGCGCCATGCGCCCGAGGCCCCGCGCAAGGACGGTTTCGCGCCGTTCGACCATGACGGGTACGGACTGGTGCCGAAGTTTCGCTGATGCGCCGTCCCGGTGCCGTCGATGCACGGTCGGCGGTCGCACGGGTCATGAAGCGCCTTGGAGCGGCCGGCCGACGATTCGTCGGCCGGCCGTTGTTTTTCGCTGCCGTTGTTTGCGGCATGCGTTGTTTGCGGCATGCGTTTTTTGCGGCATGCGTTTTTTGCGGCATGCGTTTTTTGCGGCTTGCGTTGTATTGCCGCCTGCATTGGGCGTTGGGGTGACATGACGCGACCGCAGGCCATCCGGCGGGGTCGTCCGACGCGCCGATTCGGCGGGGCCATCCCGCGGAGAGATTCGGCAGAGTGAACCGAGGGGGCGCGAGTGCAGGGTGTTCGCCCACAGCTGAAAATTGGCCCTCCCGTCCGAGGCTCGACATGTCTCGGAAAGCCTCGTCTCTGGCATCGGGTGAGCGACCGCCGGCGGCGGGACGCTCGCCGAACCGCCTTCCGCGACGCGGGGCTCGAGAGTCCACCACGTGGGCATCACAATGTCCATTCCGTGGGCATTGGACTGGCTCGGCCGCCACAGGCCTTGCTAAACCTTGCAACAGCAACGTTCCATCACGCTTTGTTCCGACAGTGGGACATCACGAACCGCGAGACGGCCGACCTTTTTCGAAATCGGGGGTGGCGGTCGGCCTCGACTGCAAATAGCCTGAAAGCGGCTGGAACACTACGCTTCGCGTATCGTTTTCACGTGGCCTTCGCAAATGGTCACAATTCGGTTATGCATATTTTTCGTCTATGTGACGAGCGACGGGGCTATAGTTACATCTGTCAAAAGAGGTAGGAGGCATATATGACAGGTTCTGTCGGACTGAGCGTCCTGACGGCCGCGGGTGGACTCACCCTGGCTGACGGGCCCTCGGAGCTGCCTTCCATCGATGACTTCCTTCCCCCGGAAATACTTTTCCAGGGGACGCCTTTTGCAATGAACCGAATCATCCTCATCAGGGCGATCATGACAGTGGTCCTCCTGCTGGTGTTCGGCATCACTGCGAAAAGGGCGAAGCTGATCCCCGGCCGCTGGCAGGGGTTCGTTGAGTGGATGATCGAATTCGTCGAGTACAACGTGGTGTATTCCACGATGGGCGAGCTGCGCGGCAAGCGCTACGTGCCCATGTGCTGCACGATTTTCTTCACCGCCCTGTGCTTCAACCTCTGCGGCGTGATTCCGGGATTCAACATCGCGGCGACGGCGACCATCGCCATGCCGCTGATGTTTGCCCTGTGGACCCTCGTCCAGTACTGGCGTTCCGGCATCCGCTCCAACGGAGGCCTCGGGAAGTATCTGAAGAAGGAGCTGTTCCCCGCGGGCGTTCCATGGCCCGTGTACATCCTGCTGTCCCCGATCAAGTTCCTCGAAATCGCCGTCATCCAGCCGGGCGCCCTGACGCTTCGACTCTTCGCCAACATGGTGTCGGGCCATCTGACCCTTGCCACCGCGCTGGTGATGACGGACTGGTACATCATCCAGGTGCACAACGCTGCCATGATGCCGGTCGGCATCCTGTGGTTCCTGTTCGGATTCCTGATGACTGCCTTCGAGATCTTCATCGCGGCCCTGCAAGCATTCATCTTCTCTGTCCTGACTGCCGTTTACATCAACAGCAGCTATCCGGAGGATGAGTAAAGGCAGTTCACCACGCCACATCAGGCGCGGAACCAACTCATAACCCAAACTATGAACCTTTAGAGCAGGTGATCAGCCTGCGTTAAGAAAGGAAAAACAATGGATCTCACTACCCTCGCAGAGGTTGCCGGTAATCTTTCCGTCATCGGTTACGGTCTGGCGGCCATCGGCCCCGGCATCGGTCTGGGCATCATGTTCGGCAAGGCGATGGAATCCACCGCTCGCCAGCCCGAGCTTTCCAACAAGCTCAACACCATCATGTACATCGGCCTCGCCATCATCGAGGTGCTCGCCCTCCTGGGCTTCGTCGCCTTCATCATGAAGAGCTAAGAGAAGGAACCGAAGCCGAAAGCCGCCGCGCCATCCGCGCGCGGAACAAATAAGGCATGAGATAAGGAAAGGAGGGATGCATGACGACACTTGCTGACGGCAATGGAATTGACCTGTTCATTCCGAAGACGTATGACATCTTCTGGTCGTTCATCATCCTTGTCATCCTTGCGGTCTTCTTCTATAAGTTCTTCCTGCCGAGGTTCCAGAAGATTTTCGACGAGCGCGCCGAGAAGATTCAGGGCGGCATGGACAAGGCCGCTGCCGCTGAGAAAGAGGCGGAGGAGGCCAAGAAGAAGTACGAGGATCAGCTGACGCAGGCCCGCGTGCAGGCTTCCAAGATTCGCGACGACGCCCGCGCCGAGGCATCGCATATCATCGCCGATGCCCGGTCGCGCGCAGAGAGCGAGGCCGCCCAGATCTCGGCCAACGCTCAGCGTTCCATTGAATCGGAGCAGCAGCAGGCGCTTGTCAGCCTCAAGGGTCAGGTCGGCACCATCTCGGTGGCTCTCGCCGGCAAGATCCTGGGCAAGGAACTGAAATCCGACGCGGTCCAGTCCGACATGATCGATTCCGTCCTCGGAGACCTCGAGGACGAGTCCAAGGAAGACTGAAACCACCAGAACGAAGAGACAAACGTAAGGAGGTGACGGAATGCGTGGAGAGACTTCACTGACCAGCGAGGCCGCGGTGCGCGCCAAATACGCCCCGTTGCTTCAAGCCAAGGGCGAGAAGGCCGGAGACATCGCGCAGCAGTTGTTTGACTTCTGCGCCGTGCTCGACGGCACGCCTCGACTGGAGCGGGCTTTGACTGATCCCTCGCGTGATACCGATGCAAAGGTCACGCTTCTGAAAGCCATCGTCAACGATTCCGTCGATCCGCTGACTGTCGATATTCTTACCGACCTTGTCTCTCACCGCTGGAGCCGTGTGTCGCATATCGCCAACGCGACCGAAGACCTTGCCATCGATGCCCAGCTGTATCAGGCTGACGCACGCGGATGCACCGGAAAGGTCGCCGTTGAACTTGCGAAGATCCATTCGGCGCTGCTCAACATGTCTGTGCTCAGATCCGAGCTTTCGGATCCGCAGATCGACCCGGAGAGGCGCGTGGCCTTGCTGGACCACCTGTTTGACAGGGACCAGCTCGATTCCATCACGCTTCTTCTGGCGGAGCGGGCGACGAGGAACTTGCGCAACAGGCGTTATCTCTACACGATTCAGTGGCTTATTGACAAGATATCGGAACATTGCGGAGAGACCGTCGTCACGGTCACATCTGCGGTGGAGCTGTCGATAGACCAGATAAAGCGAATCATTCAGATCTATTCGAAGAAGCTCGGGCGTCCGGTCCATGTCAATTCTGTGGTCGACCCGTCCGTGCTCGGTGGCATCCGCGTCCAATACGGCGCCGAGGTCATCGACAACACGGTGGTCGCGAAGCTGCACCAGCTGCAGCGCAGCGTTGCTTAGACGAACACGAAGAGTTTTCAAGAACGAAAGTAAACGAAGGAAAAGGAGTGATCTATGGCTGAATTGTCCATTGATCCCACCACGATTCGTCGGGCGCTAGACGAATTCGTCGACTCCTACAAGCCCTCGGACACGCCGACCGAAGAGGTCGGATATGTGAGGACTGCAGGCGACGGAATCGCGCACGTCGAGGGCCTTCCCGGATGCATGGCCAACGAGCTGCTGAAGTTCGCTGACGGCACGCTGGGCTTGGCGTTCAACCTCGATGCCCGCGAGATTGGTGTTGTTATCCTTGGCGATTTCGCTGGCATCGAAGAAGGTCAGGAAGTTCGTCGTACGGGCGAAGTGCTTTCCGTGCCCGTCGGCGATGGATACCTTGGCCGAGTGGTGAACCCGCTGGGCGAGCCGATCGATGGCCTGGGCGAGATCAAGTGCGAATCCCGTCGTATCCTCGAGGCCCAGGCGCCTGACGTCATGCACCGTCATCCGGTGGACCAGCCGCTGTCGACGGGCCTCAAGGCCATCGACGCCATGACCCCGATCGGCCGTGGCCAGCGTCAGCTGATCATCGGCGACCGCCAGACCGGCAAGACGGCAATCGCCATCGATACCATCATCAACCAGAAGAAGAACTGGGAGACCGGGGACCCGGCCAAGCAGGTGCGCTGCATCTACGTCGCCGTCGGCCAGAAGGGCTCCACCATCGCCTCCGTGCGCGCCGCCCTCCAGGACGCAGGCGCCATGGAATACACGACGATCGTGGCTTCCCCCGCTTCCGATTCCGCTGGCTTCAAGTACATCGCCCCGTACACCGGCTCGGCCATCGGCCAGCACTGGATGTACAACGGCAAGCACGTGCTCATCGTCTTCGATGACCTGAGCAAGCAGGCCGAGGCATATCGTTCGATCTCCCTGCTTCTTCGCCGCCCGCCGGGGCGCGAGGCCTACCCGGGCGATGTGTTCTATCTGCATTCCCGCCTGCTGGAACGCTGCGCCCGCCTGTCCGATGACCTTGGCGGTGGCTCCATGACCGGTCTGCCGATCGTGGAGACAAAGGCGAACGATGTGTCCGCCTACATTCCGACGAACGTGATCTCCATCACCGATGGCCAGATCTTCCTTCAGTCCGATCTGTTCAACGCCGGCCAGCGTCCTGCAGTGGACGTCGGCATCTCGGTCTCCCGAGTCGGTGGCGCCGCGCAGACCAAGGCCCTCAAGAAGGTCTCCGGCACGCTGAAGATCTCGCTCGCCCAGTACAAGTCGCTTGAGTCCTTCGCCATGTTCGCGTCCGATCTGGATGCGGCCTCGAAGGCCCAGCTGACCCGTGGCTCCCACCTGATGGAGCTGCTCAAGCAGCCGCAGTACTCTCCGTACAGCCCCGAGCAGGAAGTCGTTTCCATCTGGGCTGGCACGCACGGCAAGATGGACGACCTGCCGCTGGGCGACGTCCTCCGCTTCGAGAAGGGCATGCTGGATTACGTCGACCACAACACGGATGTCATCAAGACGATCGCCGAGACCGAGGACTTCACTCCGGAGACGGAGAAGGCCCTGGACGCGGCAGTCGATGCGTACCGAGACACGTATGTCAAGCTCGACGGAACCCCGCTTGTCAACAAGGAAGACAAGGCCGAAGAGAAGACCGCGGTCCAGCAAGAGAAGATCGTCCGTCACAAGAAGAAGTCCAAGAAGTCCCAGAAGGCTGGTGACTGATCATGGCTTCCCAACTCGCATATAAGTCACGCATCGCCTCCACGCAGTCGTTGTCGAAGATCTTCAACGCGCAGGAGATGATTGCATCTTCGCACATCGCCAAGGCCCGCAACCTTGCGCTCGGTGCGAAGCCGTACTCAGATGCGATTCAGGATGCCTTGGCTGCTCTCGTGGCCCACACGAAGCTCGATCATCCCCTCGTCAAGAAGAAGGAGAAGACGCCGAATCCCCATGTCGCGGTGCTTGCTGTCACCAGCGACCGCGGCATGGCCGGCCCTTACACCTCCAACGTCCTGCGAGAGACCGAGAACCTGCTCAAGCGACTCGATGAAGCCAACAAGATCCCCGAGCTGTATGTCTACGGCCGCCGCGGTGTCAACTACTACAAGTACCGCAGCCGCGACATCAAGGCCACGTGGGAAGGCCACACCGACGAACCGAGCGTGAGGGTTGCCGAAGAGATTGCCAGCACGCTTCTCAACGCCTATATGGCGCCTGGCGAAAATGGCGGCGTCAGCGAGCTGTACCTTGTCTACACCGAGTTCATCAACATGGTCTCGCAGAAGGTGCGCATCCTGCGCATGCTTCCCGTCGAGGTCGTGAACAAAGAGATCGACATGGCAACGGCCACCGCTAAAGAACAGGCCGAAGCGGAGAAGGAATTCACGGCACCGCTGTACTCGTTCGAGCCCAGCGCCGAGGAGGTCCTCGACAAGGTCCTCCCCAAGTACGTGCAGTCCCGCATCCACGAGTGCCTGCTCACCGCAGCTGCATCCGAAACCGCAAGCCGACAGAACGCAATGCACACGGCCACGGAAAACGCCGATAAGCTCCTTGACGAACTGACGCGAAAGCTGAACCAGACTCGCCAGGGTGCCATCACGCAGGAACTGACCGAGATCATCGCCAGTGCCGACGCACTGAATACCACTGAAGAATAGGAAAGCCATGGCTATGAATGAAAGTGTGGCCGAGCTGAAGGCGCAAGACGACGCCATCGCAGCACAAGGCCGAGTTGTTCGAGTCCAGGGCTCAGTCATCGATGTCGAATTCCCTGTCGGGCATCTGCCTGACATCTACGACGCCCTGACTGTGCATATCAACAACGTGGGCACCACGGAGGGCGAGACCCTGAAAGAGATCACCCTCGAAGTGGAGCAGCACCTGGGCGACAACATCGTCCGCACCGTTGCACTGAAGCCGACCGACGGCCTCGTGCGCGGCGCTTCCGTGACCAACACCGGCGGCCCGATCAAGGTGCCGGTCGGTGATGTGACCAAGGGCCATGTGTTCGACGTCGCCGGGCACATCCTCAACAAGAAGCCCGATGAGAACATCACCATCACCGAGCGCTGGCCCATCCACCGCAACCCACCGGCATTCGACGAGCTCGAGCCGAAGACCCAGATGTTCGAGACGGGCATCAAGGTCATCGACCTGCTGACCCCGTACGTGCAGGGCGGCAAAATCGGTCTGTTCGGCGGCGCAGGCGTCGGCAAGACCGTGCTGATCCAGGAGATGATTCAGCGCGTGGCGCAGAACCACGGCGGCGTCTCCGTGTTCGCAGGCGTCGGCGAGCGTACCCGTGAGGGCAACGATCTGATCGGCGAAATGCAGGAGGCAGGCGTTCTCGACAAGACCGCGCTTGTTTTCGGACAGATGGATGAGCCCCCGGGGACCCGTCTGCGCGTTCCGCTCACCGCTCTGACGATGGCTGAGTACTTCCGCGATGTCGAGAACCAGGACGTGCTTCTGTTCATCGACAACATCTTCCGCTTCACCCAGGCAGGTTCTGAGGTGTCGACGCTGCTCGGCCGTATGCCGTCCGCCGTCGGTTACCAGCCGAACCTGGCCGATGAGATGGGCGCCCTCCAGGAGCGAATCACCTCGACCCGTGGCCACTCGATCACGTCTCTGCAGGCAATCTACGTGCCTGCCGATGATTACACCGACCCGGCCCCGGCTACGACCTTCGCCCATCTGGACGCGACCACCGAGCTGTCGCGTGACATCGCGGCCAAGGGCATCTACCCCGCCGTGGATCCGCTGGCTTCGACGTCGCGAATCCTTGACCCCCGTTACGTGGGCCAGGCGCATTACGACTGCGCGAACCGCGTCAAGGCGATTCTGCAACGCAACAAGGAACTCCAGGACATCATCGCCCTTATCGGTATCGACGAGCTCGGCGAAGAGGACAAGACGATCGTTGCGCGCGCACGCCGCATCGAGCAGTTCCTCGGCCAGAACTTCTACGTTGCCGAGAAGTTCACGGGCCGTCCCGGTTCCTATGTGCCGGCTGACGAAACCATCGAGGCCTTCACCCGCATCTGCGACGGCGTCTACGATGAAGTCCCGGTGCAGGCGTTCTCCGGCATCGGTGGCATCGAGGACCTCGAGCGTAAGTGGCACGACATGCAGAAGGAACTTGATGCGTAATGGCTGACGAGAAACCCACCATCAAAGTCAATATCGTCGCCGCCGACCACCCTGTGTGGCACGGCACGGCGTATTCGGTGAACATCCCGGCATCCGCTGGCCAGATGGGAATCCTGCCTGACCACGAACCGGTGCTGACACTGATTGACCATGGCGATGTGCGTGCGGAAAGCACGAGCGGCCATACGCACCGTTTTACGGTTTCTGATGGGTTTGCAGCCTTCGATTCCAACACCTTGACTATCGCGGTCGATAAGTCCAGCGAAGACGAGGAATATGTTGACGCGGATGCAGACGCAGGCAAGACCGAAACGACGAATTAGACGCATCGCGTGACATGCTGAGGGCGGAGAGCTGAGGCTTTCCGCCCTTTTGCGCTTTCCGGGGGCCGTGGAGACCGCGGCCTCCCCGAAACCGGACGCAGGACTGAGGTAGACATGAGTGAAAAAGACCGCATGGTGAGTGGCGAACTGTACATCGCGCGTGACGCGGAGCTGGAGGAACTGAATCTGCGCCGGCGCAGGCTGGAGCAGAAGTTCAATACGTCGGCCTACGACGCCTTCGGCGAACGCGAGCGCGTCATCCGTGAACTTCTGGGCGGGGCGGGGTCCGGAATCTGGGTCGAGCCGCCGTTCCATTGCGATTACGGCTGCAACATCGTCGTGGGCGACAACTTCTATGCCAACTGCGATTGCATTTTCTTGGACGTGGCGCCGATCCGCATCGGTGACAACGTGTTTCTGGGGCCCCGCATCGGGATGTACACGCCGTACCATCCGATTGACGCGTCCGTGAGGAACGAGGCCCTCGAAGGAGGGAAGCCGATCACCATCGGCAGCGATGTGTGGATCGGCGGCAGCGCCGTCATCTGCCCCGGCGTGACCATCGGCGACGATGTGGTGATCGGCGCGGGCAGCGTGGTGGTCAAGGACATCCCGTCGCACTCCGTGGCCGTGGGGAACCCGTGCCATGTGGTGCGCGCGATCACCGACGCCGACCGTGATTACTGGCAGGCGAAGGCGCGCGAGTACCGCGCGGCCGTGGCGGCGGAGCGCGCGGCGGCGCAGACGGACTGAAAGGCGAGGGGCGCGACCCTCCGCCCACGGGACACATGGGTGACGCGGGGCATGGCCCTGCACGCGCCCCGCGCCACACGTCAGGCGTCGCTCTTTATACTGCTTATGTGCGAATCATTGTTGCTGAATGTTCGGCGGTGTATTCAGGCCGTCTCGACGCCATGCTGCCGCGTGCGAAGCGCGTCATCCTCATCAAGGCCGATTCCAGCGTTCTGATCTTTTCAGAGCTGGGGTCATACAAGCCACTCAACTGGATGGCCGCGCCGTGCACGTTGCGCGACTACGGCCCGGACAGCGAGCGCTGGGACTCGCTGGTGCGCGACACCTACGTGGATGACGATCCCGATGACGCCCCGGCGGGGGTCGAGATGGTGTGTCCCGGTTCGGAGCAGGCGTCGCGAACCGACGGCGACGATGCCGCCGATGGCGCGGCCGCGCCGGGCGATGCGGACGGAACCGACGGCTCATCGGCATCGCCGAGCGGATCGGAACCGGTGAAGTTCCTGCGTGCGGTGGCAGACAAAGGCCCGGACATCCTCACCATCGCCATCTATGCGGTGTATTCCGACCAGGATTTCGACCTGGGCACCGACCCCGGGTTGGTCAAAGACGGCGTGGAGGACCATCTGCAGAACTTTCTGTCGAAACAGATCGATCGCATCGGCAAAGGCGCCAAGCTCATCCGCCGCGAATTCCCCACGGCCATCGGTCCCGTCGACATCATGGCCGAGGATTCCGAGGGCGTGCACGTGGCCATCGAGATCAAACGCCACGGGGGAGTGGACGGCGTGGAGCAGCTCACGAGGTACTGCACCCTGCTCAACCGCGACCCGCTGCTGGCACCGGTGCGCGGCATCTTCGCGGCCCAGACAATCACGCCGCAGGCACAGGTGCTGGCCAAGGAACGTGGCTTCGAATGCATGATCCTCGACTACGACGACATGAAACGGCGCAACGACGAAGACATCGACGACCTGCAGCTGTTCTGATCTACTGCCGCGGACACGGGCGTAAGCCGTCGCCGCAAGCCGGAATGGGAAGGACCCTGGCGGCATCGGCCGCCAGGGTCCTTCCCATATGGTTTTCGCGTGGAGCAGGCAGGTTGTGCCGTCCGCGGATCGCTCCGTCAGGAGGCGGAGAGGATGTCGACGACGAAGATCAGCGTCGAGTTCGCAGGGATCGATCCGGTGGCCTGCGATCCGTAGCCTTGGTCGGGCGGGATGATGAGCAGCACCTGCGAACCCACCTTCTTGCCGATGAGCCCCTTGAAGCCCGTGACCACCTGGTCGAAGGTGAAGGTGAAGGTCTTGCCGTTGTCCCAGCTGCTGTCGAACTGGGTGCCGTCGGTGAGCCATCCGGTGTACTGCACGATGACCGTCTGGTCCTCGGCCACCTCGTCGCCGGTGCCCTCGATGAGGGTCTGCGTCACGAGGTCGTCGCCGACCTTGCTGGCGTCATACGTGCTCATGTCGATGGACGGCTTGCCGGTGGAGGAATCGCGTGTGACCGTGGGCAGGCCGTCGGGAAGGTCCGTGACCTCGGTGCCTTCGGCGTGGGTGGGCACGTCTGTCGCCGACATGATGGTGAAGACCCACAGGTAGTGGGTGTTCGTGGCGGACGACGAATCGGACGACGAATCGGATGACGAGGACGTCGCGTCGGACGACGACGTTTCGTCGGCGGCGGTCTGGGCGGTGATGTCATTGGCGCGCAGCAGGTCGCCGAGGTCGGCGGTGCCGGATCCCGCGAGGCTGCGGCCGAAGAGGTCGGCGAAGTCGCCGCCCAGGCGGTCCGCGGTGTTGGTGGCCGTCGCGCCGGTGGCGGAGGTCGAGCCCGTGGAGGTGGACGTTTCATCGAGGTTGTAGCTCAGCGCGATGGTCGTGTGCACCTTCTGCCCGACAAAGAAATACAGATAGTCGGGACCCATGGTCGAGCTGGAGATGACGGCGCAGTCCTTGGGGTCGTCGTCCCACGACGAATCGAGCTCGCTGCCGTCATCCGTGTTGATGACGAGGTTCTGCAGGCACACGTTCTGGTTCTCGGCGACGACGTCGCCATCGCCGGTTTGCAGAATCGCATACTGGTTGTTGTGCGTGGTGTACGGCAGGGAATCGAACTTGATGGTCGGCTTGCTGCCCAAGGCGCCTTCGGCGGTCACGCCCGTCATGGGGGTAAGGCTGGTCTGGACGGTGGGCTGGGTCGTGCTGGTGGAATTGCCGCAAGCGGTGAGGCCTGTTCCCATTGCGACGGCGCAGAGGACGGCGACGACGCGCTTCAGGTTTGTCTCGATGTGTCTCATAGGCAAAATGCTAGTCCATGTCTTGCCCGAACGTGTGACCGCTGGCGCATCACTGCTTCGGATACACAAGATTGATGGTCGTTGGTAAAATCTTCAGTTATGAATGAAATGAATACGAACGACGATGTTTCCGACGACCTTATCGGCCGCAAGGGCATCTACTGGGATGATGCTCCCGGCGCTTCCCGCGCCGATGACGACACCCAACCAGACGAGGTCGCCAATTCTTTTCATGGCGTTGTTTTTGATTCGTCCGTCGTGGGAACGATGTCCGTGCATCCGGAATCCGTTTCCGCTGCGCCGACGCAGCCGGCGCCCCAGGCCGAACCTGATGGAATCGATGATGTCGATGATGACAGGCGTCGTGAAATCGCCCAGGCTTTCCATGCACAGGAAGGCATGAGCGGCGTGATGGTGTCGGAACCGCAGGATTTCTTTTCGGGAATTTCGCAGACCATGGACCTCACCCAGCAGCCAGACGAGGTTCAGAATGTCCTCCCCGGCGCACACCCGCAAGGGGAAACGGACGCCGCGAGGGACGGGGACGACGAGGACGGGCGGCAGATCCCGCCGGCGCCGCTGCCGGTGCCTCCGCCCATCGATTTCAACGCGGCGCAGGAGCCGCAGCCGTATGACCCGAACCGGCAGGACGGACCGGGGCAGGCCTATGGCCAGGAGCAGCCGTCCGGGCAGGACTGGGCGTATGGCCAGACGCAGGGCTACGGGATGCCGCCGCGGCCGACTGCGGAACAAAGCATGGAGCGGGCGGAGCGTGCGCTGGCCGCCGCAGGGGTCCGACCGGTCGGGGACATGCCGTCCGCAGACGCCGACGCTGCCGAAGGGAATCCCACGGCCGTCGGTTCCACGCCGTCCGGCCAGGATACGTCAGACGTGACGGATATGGCGGATGCACAGGCTATGCCCGCATCCGCGCCTGCCTCAATGGACAGCGGAACGGATGGGGCGGCCGACGCCGACGGTGGCGCGGAGACGACGTCTGATTCCGCGGTCTCCGGCGACCAGGCGACGCCGGTCGTCTCTGTGGATGGCGCGACCGAACTCGTGAGCTCCGATGAAGCCGCTGATGAAGCCGCTGTGCCCGATGGCATCGGGGAGGATTCCGAATCCGACGCTGAAGACGCCGAAACTACGGAATCCGCAGGTGCCGAGGACGCAGCGGCGGCAACCGACGAGACCGGTGCCACAGAATCCGCCGATGCCGCATCCGCGGCCGGGGACGCCGACGCAACCGACGAATCCCCTGCGCTGGACGCGGATTCGGCGGACGAAAAAGACAGCGATGAGAAAGACAGCGACGAGAAAGACGGCGCCGACGCCCCGGACGATGGCACGAGCGAGGAAGCCAAGGCGAAGAAGAAAATCAAGCGCCAGCAACAGCGCGAACATGTGATGCGCCATATCGTGGCGCCGATTTCTGCGGCGCTCGCGGTCATCGTCTTGATTTTCGGCATCCTCAACGCCACCGTGTGGAAGCCCCAGCACGATATCTCGGCCACCGCGTCCGACGTGACGACGCAGTATTCGACCATCGCATCAGCAGTGCTGCAGCTTGTCGATGACGACGTGCATGTCGCCGTGACCTCGCAGGACTCCTCGGCGGTCATCTGCGCGCAGGTGATGCAGAGCTCCGATGCCAGCGCGTGGGTCGCGGGGGTGAATCGCACTCAAATCAATGGCATGAAGTCATGGAGCGAGCTGTCCATGCAGCAGTCCGCCGATGGCGACGCCGACACATCCCAGGACGTGCAAAACATGGTGCCCCAGAACTCGGATATGTGGATTGGCGCCACATGCGGCACCGGCACGATCGAACTTGACCAAAGCGCGCTCGCCAAGGATTCCACGCTGGTCATCGCCACCGATGCCGACAAGGCGGGCATGGAGGACGCGGCCGGTGCGCCGTATTCCGTGACCCTGAGCTGGCACCGTGATTCCGTGCCGAACTACGCGCTGCCGTTCTTCGTCGTGGCCGCGGTGTTCGTGCTGCTCGCGCTGCTGGCGATCTTCCTCTTCTCGAAAGAGACGACGAAAGGCGATGACGACGAGCCCCCGGCATGGGAGCAGACCGCCGTGATGATGCGTATGCGCCGCAGGGAGCGCAGCTCCCATCGAGGCGACAGGCCGCAGCCTGAGAAAGGCGAGGACGAGCCGGGCGAACCGGTGAACTTCGTCGACGTCAACGACGGCGAGGCCGTCGAGATCAAGGATCAGCTGGGCGAGACCACGGCGTCGTATTCCGTGGCGGACTTCCGCGATTACTTCAACCAGCTGCAGAGCGAAAACCCCGATCTGGCGGCCGATGCGGTGCTGAGCAACGTCGCAGCCACCATCGGGGACGACGGCGGGGATTCCGCTGACGACGATGGAACCGCCGACAGCGCCAGCGACGCCGCCGCGGGGAGCGACGGCGCTGCCGTCGCCGCCGAAACCGGCACGGCCGCTGGTTCCGACGCGGCGGAGCCCGGCGATGGCGGATCCGCCACGGATGCCGCCGATGGGCCGATGCATGAGACCGGGGCACAGGATTACCCGACGCCGGGCGCCGAGAGCTATGTCGCGGATTCCGCAGACGAAGGCTATCTCGCCGACGACAAGTTCCGACCGCACCAGCCGACCGATGCAACGGACGCCGATGCCGCTTCCGGTTCCGCCGAAGCCGCGGAGACGCCTGGAACGGATGGCGACGGCGATGACGACCCTCAAGGAGATGAGCAGTGACCATGACGTTCAGGACTCATACATCCATGATGCGCAAGGCTGCCGCCGTCTGTGTCGCGGCAGCGCTGCTCGGATCGATGGGCGCATGCTCCGAACCGCTGCCGACGGTGCAGTCCGAGACGACGGCCACGCCGGCCGTGACCGTGCAGCTTCCGGTGACCGAAGACCAGGAGAAGCAGATCCGCGCCCGGATTCTCGACGTCGTCAATTCGGCGACTGAAAACAAGGACGCCTCGCAGCTCTCCTCGCGGGTGAGCGGTCCCGAACTTGACATCCGCACCAGCGAAATCGCCGTGTATGCCTTTACTGGCAACGCGGATGACGCAATCGAGCTGCCTTCCGAGGCATCGCAGATCAATCTGCCGATCACCACGTCGTGGCCGCGGTCCATCTTCACCATCACCACCACGACAAGCGACCAGCAGTCCCAGCGTCTGTTGGTGATGACGCAGGATTCCGCGCATAGCGACTACAAGCTGTGGGGCGTGTGCCCGCTGTTCCAGAACGTGCAGATGCCGGCGTTCTCGGTCGACGGCAACCTGCTGGGCGGCGCCGACGACACGGGATTCGTGCTGACGCCGAAGGACGCCCTGACGCAGTACGCCGACGTGTTGCAGAACGGCGATTCCAGCGCCAGCGCCAGCCTGTTCGAAGACGACCAGCTGCGCCAGAACATCAGCTCGGTGTCTTCCAAGATCCAGCAGACCTTCGATGACACGGGCGTGCAGTTCTCGCAGACCGAGGAATTCACCGCCGATGACTCGCAGATACAGGTGATGCATACGGCCGACGGCGGTGAGCTCGTGGTCGGACGCATCGACTCGGTGTGGACGCGCTCGCTTGACCAGAACCGCCAGGCGCTGCCTGCCTCGGATGCCGAGAAGGCGCTGTTCGGCGCCACGGAGGCCACCAACAGCATCAAGGTGACGTATGTCAACACGGTGGCCCTGTATGTGCCTGCGGCCGATTCCGGCCAGCAGATCCGCGCCGTCGGGGCGCAACGCCAGCCGGTGAAGGCAGAGGCGGTCTGATCGATGGACGAGGCTCCGCATCCGGTTTCGGACCGGGCGGGGCCTTTCGTCTGCCCCGTCCCCGCGTGGTCTTTGTCAGCTGTCGGCGAACGGGCTTGCGCATCGCGCAGATGCGCGAAAGGATAGGAATATGGCTAATAATGAACGCAATCTGTCGGGCATGAATCTCTACGGCGCGGTGGACCTCGAATCGCTCAAACACAAGGTCGACGCCAAGGAAGGCGAAGGCGGTGGCGCCCCCAAGGCGGGCAAATACGTCATCGACGTGACCATGGCGAACTTCGAGGCAGTGGTCCGCACGTCCGCGACGTTCCCTGTGCTGCTGCTCGTCTGGCTCACGGACGACGACCGCTGCTTCCCCATGGCCAAGCGCCTCGGCGACATGGTCAACGGCATGGAGGGCAAGATGCAGCTTGCCCGCGTCGATGCCAAGGAAAGCCCCGAGATCGTGCAGGCGCTGCGCGTGCAGGGCGCTCCGGCGCTTTTCGCCATCCTCAACGGACAGCCGATGCCGATCGTGCAGGGCGTGCCGGGCGACAGCGAGCTTGAACAGATCGAACAGCAGGTCGTGCCCAAGCTGCTGCAGGTCGCGCAGCAGGCGGGCATCACCGGCACCGCCCCCATGACGGGCGACGGTGATGACGCCTCGGACGATGACGGCAAGCCGACCGAAGAGCCGATCCCCGAAGAGCATCGCGTGGCCCACGAACTGGCCCAGCAGGGCGATTATTCGGGTGCCGCCGAGGAATACGCCAAGGTGGTCGAGCGCAATCCGCAGGACGCCCGCGCCGCGAGGGAGCGCGCGAAGTGCCTGCTGCTGGCGCGCAACGGTTCGTCGGATGTGCGCACCGTGCGCGCCGCCGCCGCGAAGAACCCCGATGACGTCGACGCGCAGCTCGATGTGGCGGACGTCGACATGATCGGCGGGCAGATTTCCGATGCATTCGACCGCCTGCTTGATTTCTTCGCCACGCATCCCAAGGACCGCGACGCCGTGCGCACGCGTCTGCTGGAATACTTCGCGATCCCCGATGCGACCGATTCGCGTGTCGCCGCAGCGCGCCGCCGTCTGGCGACGCTGATGTACTGATCGCGGTCGTCTGACGACTGCCGCGCCCGGCATTGCGCTTGCGCCGCGCCCGGGAATTGCACCGTCGTGCGCACCGCGCGGCACGCCGTCGCGAATCGTTCGTGAAAATCCGGATTGCGGGTATCATGGACGGGGCATGGGTCTGTAGCTCAGTGGATAGAGCGTCTGTCTCCGGAACAGAAGGTCGTGGGTTCGAATCCCATTAGACCCACCATCGGCGGGGCTTCGGCCCCGCTTTTTTGTTGCCTGCGGTCGGTTTTCCTCAAAGGCCGGGGGCGGACTGGACGCCGTGGCGCCGGGGGGCTTGCCGCAGGCGTTGGGCGCGGTCGAGTGGCGGAACGTGCGCCGCCGGCACTGCCGTGGTGCGACATAATGGCATCGGATGCGCGGATGGCCGCTGCATTCATGCGCATCACGATGCGCATGCACACGATGGCATGCACGCGAGACGCATGCACACGATGGCATGCACGCGAGACGCATGCACACGATGAAAGGTCACATCATGGCAGAACTTGAAGCAATCGAAACCCAGAACGCTCCCGCGGCCCTTGGCGCATACAGCCAGGCGGTGCGCGCCAACGGCTTCGTGTTCGTCTCCGGCCAGCTCGGCATCGACCCGGCCACCGGCAAGCTCGCGGGCGACACTGCCGCCGAGCAGGCCGCGCAGTCCGTCAAGAACATCGCCAACATCCTCGCCGAGGCCGGTCTGGGAACCGACCGCGTGGTCCGCGCGACCATCTACATGAAGAACGTCGAAGACTTCAAGGCGATCGACGCTGAATACGCCAAGGTGTTCGGCACCGGCGTGAAGCCGGCGCGCGTCGCGTTCGGCGGCAACAACCTCCCCACGGGCGCCCTGGTCGAGATCGACGCCATCGCCGCCGAGTGAACGGCGTCCAGACGGCCGGCCGGAGCTGACTGCGGCGCCGCCGTTCCACGCGATATCTGCTCGTGGCATTACGGTATATGCGGCACGGCATTGACTTTGGAGGTTGGCATATGGCCCAGCGCAAGGCTTCTGCGGATTCCCGGCACACGACGGATCCCCAGGTGGATGGGACCCGTCGTGAGGCGGGTGCTCCGGATCCGGATGACGGCGGCACCGTGCACGACCAGCTCGAACGCACGATGGAGTCGCGCCATCTCACCATGATCTCGCTGGGCGGCGTCATCGGCACCGGGCTCTTCCTGAGCTCGGGCCACACCATCAACCAGGCCGGCCCGTTCGGCTCCGTGCTGGCTTATCTCATCGGCTCGGCGCTGGTGTACTGCGTCATGCTGTCGCTTGGCGAGCTGTCGGTGGCGATGCCGTACGCCGGCAGTTTCCATCTGTATGCACGCCGCTTCATCGGACCCGGCACGGGCTTCACGATCGCGATCCTGTATTGGCTCAACTGGGCGGTCGCCCTGGCATCGGAGTTCACCGCCGCCGGTCTGCTCATGCAGCGGTGGTTCCCCGATTCGTCGGCATGGGTGTGGAGCGCGCTGTTCATCGTCGTGGTGTTCGTGCTCAACATCCTGTCGGTGCGCATGTACGGCGAGGCGGAGTTCTGGTTCGCGAGCATCAAGGTGTTGGCGATTCTGGCGTTCATCGTGATCGGCATTCTCGCGGTCGTGGGCGTGATTCCGATCGCCGGTCGCACGTCCGCGCCCTTGCTGGGCAACTACACCGCGGACGGATTGTTCCCCAACGGCGTGCTTCCGGTGTTCTCGACCCTGCTCACCGTGGTGTTTGCGTTCTCGGGCACCGAGGTGATCGGCGTGGCCGCGGGCGAGACCAAGGACCCGCAGGTCGCCGTGCCCAAGGCCGTGCGCACCACGGTGCTGCGCCTGGTCATCTTCTTCATCGGCTCGATCGCCGTGATGGGCGCGCTGATTCCCTGGCGCGAGGCGGGCGTGGACGCCAGCCCGTTCGTGCTGGTGTTCCAAAGCATCGGCATGCCGTTCGCCGGCGATATCATGAACGCCGTGGTGCTCACCGCCGTGCTGTCGGCCGCGAATTCCGGCCTGTATGTGTGCTCGCGCATGGTGTGGTCGCTGGCCAAGGAAGACATGCTGCCCCGGTCGCTGTCCAAGACGAACTTCCGCGGCGTGCCGGTGTTCGCCGTGCTCATCAGCCTCGCCGGAGGTCTGCTCGCGCTGCTGTCGAGCGTCGTCGCGGCCGACACCGTGTATCTCGTGCTGGTGGCGGTGTCCGGATTGTCCACGCTGCTCGTGTGGATCTCGGTGTCCGTCTGCCACATCCTGTTCCACCGTGAGATGCGGGCGAAGGGCATATCCCCCGAAACGCTGGCGTATCGCGCGCCCGGATACCCCGTGGTGCCGATCGTGGCTCTCGTGCTGTGCGCGCTGTCGCTCGTGCTCGTGGCCGCCGATCCGTCGCAGCGCTCCACTCTGGTGATGATGGTGCCCGCCGTCGCGCTGTGCTATGTCTTCTACTACGCGCGCGAGGCGTGGCGTGCGCGGCATCCGAAGCACGACGTCGAGCTGTGACGGCGTGGTGCCTCCCGGGCGGCGCGCCCTGGCGGCGCCGTGCATGAATCCCTGCGGGTGACTTGTGCAACGCCCTCGCTAGACTTTGAAGAATGAATCCTGAAGCACTCGCAGACATTATTTCCAGCACCGCCCATGACATGGCGGCATCGGGCGAAGCCGGCCAGCTCGCCGAAGACATGATCCCTGCCAAGATCGTCGTCATGCGCCCCAAGGACCGCTCGCATGGCGACTGGGCCACCAACATCGCCATGCAGCTGGGCAAGAAGGCCGGCATGCCGCCGCGCGACCTCGCGCAGCTTTTCGCCGCCCGCCTCGGACAGGCCGACGGCATCGCCTCCGTCGAAGTGGCGGGCCCCGGCTTCATCAACATCACGCTCGATTCTGCCTCCGCCGCGGCGGTCGTCGGTCAGGTGCTTGACGAGGGTGCGGAATTCGGCCGCAACACGCATCTTTCCGGCCGCACCCTCAACCTCGAATTCGTCTCGGCCAACCCCACCGGACCGATTCATATCGGCGGCACCCGCTGGGCGGCCGTGGGTGACTCCATGGCCCGTGTGCTCGAGGCCAACGGCGCCAAGGTGGTGCGCGAATACTATTTCAACGACCACGGCACCCAGATCGACCGCTTCGCCAAGTCCCTCGTCGCCGCCGCCCATGGCGAGGAAACCCCGGAGGACGGCTACAAGGGCGCGTACATCAACGAAATCGCACAGCGTGTGATCGACGAGGCCAAGACCGACGGGGTGGACGTGCTGGCGCTTCCGCGCGTCACCGGTGAGGACGGCGCCGAGGGCGATTCGGCGCAGCGCGAGGAATTCCGCAAGCGCGCCGTGCCCATGATGTTCGCCGAGATCCAGCAGTCCATGAGGGACTTCCGCGTGAACTTCGACGTGTGGTTCCATGAGAACAGCCTGTACCAGAACGGTTCCGTCGACAAGGCGATCGCGCTGCTGCGCGCCAAGGGCGACATCTACGAAAAGGACGGCGCCACCTGGTTCGCCTCGACGAAGTACGGTGACGACAAGGACCGCGTCATCATTAAGTCCGACGGCAACTACGCGTATTTCGCCGCCGACATCGCGTATTACTACGACAAGCGCCACCGTGCCGAGGACCCCGCCGACATCGCCATCTACATGCTGGGCGCCGACCACCACGGCTACATCGGCCGCATGATGGCCATGTGCGCCGCGTTCGGCGACAAGCCCGGCGAGAACATGCAGATTCTCATCGGCCAGCTCGTGAACGTTATCAAGGACGGCAAGCCGGTGCGCATGTCGAAGCGCGCGGGCAACGTCGTCACCATCGACGACCTCGTCGAGGCCATCGGCGTCGACGCATCACGGTATTCGCTGGCCCGCACCAGCTACGACCAGTCCGTCGACATCGACCTGGACCTGCTCGCCAGCCATTCCAACGACAATCCCGTGTACTACGTGCAGTACGCGCACGCGCGCTCCAAGAACGTCGACCGCAACGCCGCCGAGGCCGGGATCACCCGTGACGGCGCCGACCTGTCGCTGCTCGACACCGAGGCCGACGGCGAGCTCCTTGCGCAGATCGCGCTGTATCCGTCCATGCTGGCGCAGGCCGGCGACGAGCGCGAGCCGCATCGCGTGGCGCATTACCTCGAGGAGCTCGCGGGCCGCTACCACAAGTGGTACGCCGCCGAGCGCGTGGTGCCCATGGAGCTCACGGACGCCGAGAAGCAGGGCGACGCCGCCGACGTCGCGGCGCTCGCCATCGCCAAGAACCCGGAGCCAGCCCGCGCCGCCGCACGTCTGTGCCTCAACGACGCCGCCCAGCGCGTGATTGCCAACGGCCTTGATCTTCTCGGCGTGACGGCGCCCGAGAAGATGTGACGAAGGAGACCATCATGATGGAGAATGACAAACCCGCGGGATATGCCAACAACCAGGCCCTGCGCATGAGCAAGGTGTGGCCTGACGCCACGAGGCGCGATTCCGACGGCAACATCTCGTTCCACGCCATGGACTCCGCCGACCTCGTCGCGCAGTACGGCAGCCCGCTGTACATCATGGACACCGACGAGGTGGCGCACCGCGCCGAGTATTTCGTCACGGCCGCCCGCAACGCGTTCCCCAACACCATCACGCATGTGAGCTTCGCGGGCAAGGCGTTCCTGAGCAAGGAAATCTGCCGCATCGTCACATCCAAGGGCATGATGATCGACACATGCTCGATGGGCGAGATGCGCATCGCGCTCGCGGCCGGCGTGCCGGGGCGTCGCCTGGTGCTGCACGGCAACAACAAGTCCGACGAAGAGATCGCGCTCGCCATCGACAACGATTTCGCCAAGATCGTGCTGGATTCGCCTGACGAGGCCGCCCGCGTGGAGCGCATCGCCCGTGCGCACAACAAGCGCGCCAAGGTGATGCTGCGCGTGACCGTGGGCGTGCACGCCGGCGGTCATGAATACATCTCGACCGCGCACGAGGACCAGAAGTTCGGCGTCGCGCTGCTGCCCGCCGGACAGTCGGCGAACGTGCTCACCGGCGAATACGACCTGCCCGACGAAGTGGAGCACGCGTCGGCCTCCAAGCCGGACGATGCGCCGCGCGTCAATTCCCTGTATGCGATTCCGCCGAGCCAGAAGGACCGCAACCCTAAGCTGGAGAAGGCCATGAACGCACTCGCCGACGGCCCCGCCATCGCGGCGCTCAAGGATGTGCTCAAGCGGTCGGAATGGCTCGAGCTCGTGGGCGTGCACTCGCACATCGGCTCGCAGATCCACGACGCCGACGCCTTCGTGGAGGCCGTCGGCCGCGTGCTGCTGCTGCGCAAGACGCTGTACGCCACCGACGGCTATGTGCTGCCTGAGATCGACCTCGGTGGCGGATACTCGGTGCCGTATCTCGACAGCGACGAAAGCATGGACGTCGCGGCGACGCTCAAGCGCATCGCCAAGGCGTTCACCGCCGAGATCATGAAGGGCCTGCCCGCGCCCGTGGTGAGTTTCGAGCCCGGACGTTTCATCGTGGGGCCGGCCGGCGTGACGCTGTACCGCGTCGGCACGGTGAAGCCGGTGCGGCTGCCCGATGGGACCGTGCGCACCTACGTGTCGGTGGACGGCGGCATGTCGGACAACATCCGTCCGGCGCTGTATGACGCGGAGTACGAGGCCGAGCTGGCCAACCGTTTCGGATCGGAGCGGAAGGTCCGGGCGCGCGTGGTGGGCGTGCACTGCGAGTCGGGCGACATCGTGGTGCACGACTGCAAGCTGCCCGAGGATGTGCAGCGCGGCGACATCCTCGCCGTGCCGGTGACCGGCGCCTACGGCCGCACGATGGCGAGCAACTACAACCAGGTGCCGCGCCCCGCTGTGGTGGCGGTGAGCCACGAGGGGTCGCATGTGATGATCCGCCGCGAGACAATCGACGACCTGCTGGGGCTCGACGTATCGCAGTGAGACCCGGCGTATCGCAGTGACACCGGGGTGCGTCGCCGGGCCGCAAGGGAGAGGTCCCTGCGGCCCGGGGCGAGAGGCCGTGGTTTCGGCAGGATGCCAGCCGCGGCCTCATTTGATGCGCTGGTTGTGCTTGTGCAGTTCGTCGAGGTCGAAGTGCGTGAGCCCCGACCCGTCGAAGATGACATCGAGGTCATCGCGGTTTTCGAAAGCGGGGCAGTAGCCGGTCAGCGTGACACGCACCAACGACGGGCAGCCCGCGAAGACCTCGGAGCCGATGTGGGCGACGCCGGCGGGCATCGTCACGTCGGCGAGTGCCGAGCACTGTGCGAACGCGCGCGTCCCCACCGTCGTCAGTCCCGCGCCGAACGACACGGACGTCAGCGTCGTGCAGCCCGCGAACGCCTCGTCGTGGATCACCTCCAGTCCGTCGGGCAGGGTGAAGTCCGTCAGCGCCGCGCAGTCCTTGAACGCGCGGACGCCGATGTCGCGCAATCCGGTGAAAGGCGTGATGCTGGCGAGCGACAGGCAGTTTTCGAAAGCCTCCGCGCCGATGGACCGGACGCCATCGGGGAGTGTGACGATCGTCAGCGCCTTGTTTCCGCGGAACGCGCCGGTGCCGACGTCAGTGATCGCGACGGGCACGCGTACGTGGGTGAGCGGGCCGATGTAGGCGGTGAGCACGCCGTCGGTGACGAGGAAGTTCATGGGATTGGGCGCGGGGGCGGGGCGCCCTGCGCTGAGCTCGCGGTCGCGGAGGTACACGGCGTCGAGGTCGGCGTCCGTGAGCGCCGTCCCGCGGAAGATGCTGTCGAGCTGCGACCGGTCGTCGAGCGCGGGGGTGTATCCCGCCAGACTCACTGTGCCGAGCATGAAGCATCCGTTGAACGCGTCGGTGCCGATGGACCGCACGCCGCCGGGGATCGTGATCTCGGTCAGTTCGCCGCATCCTGCGAAAGTCTTGGTGCTGATGCTTACCAGACCGGGCAGCAGACTGATGCGCGACACCGACGAGCATCCCTCGAAGGCATGCTCGCCGATGGCTGTCACGCCGTGCGGAATCTCGACATCGGTCAGCGACAGGCATCCCCAGAACGCGCTGCCGCCGATGGTCTGCAGACCATCGGGAAGCGCCAGGCGCGTCAGCGAAGAGCAGCCCCAGAAGGCGTTGTCTCCGATCGATACCATGCCTGGGCGCAGCTGCACCGAGGTCAGGGCGTGGCAGCTGCTGAAGGCGTGGTCGCCGATGGAGCGCACTCCGTCGGGCAGGTCGATGGAGGCCAGCGTCGTGCAGCCCGCGAAGGCCTCGGCGCCCACCGACGTGATGCCTGCGGGAATGTCGACCGAGGCCAGCGCGTAGCAGCCGTCGAAGGTGCGGTCGGCGATGGTGGGCAGCCCCTGGGGCAGGTTCGCCGTCGTCACGCCGCAGTTTTCGAAAGCGGCCGGGCCCAGCGCGCGCATGGTGCGCGGAAACCGCACGTCGGTGAGCTCGCGGCAGTTGCGGAACGCCCCGCCGCCGATGGAATCCACGGTCTGAGGCAGACGGATGTCCTTCAGGGCGCAGCCTTCGAAGGCCTTGACGCCGATGACGGCCGTTCCTTCGGGCAGGTCGATGCCGGTGAGGGCGGTGCATTCGGCGAAGGCGTCGTTGCCGATTCGCACGATTCCCTTGGGCAGGTCGATGCGGGCGAGCGCGGCGCATCCGCGGAAGGCGCTGTCGGGGATGTCCTGCGGCCCTTGGGGCAGCGTGACGTCGGTGAGCCGCGGGCAGCCTTCGAAGATCCTGCGTCCCAGGTGCTCGACGCCCTTGGGGAATTCGACGCGTTCCAGCGACGCACAGTCGCGGAACGAGCTGGAGCCGACGGACCGGGTGTGCGAGGGGATCTCGATCTCGTCGAGCGAGATGCAGCCGCTGAAGGCGGCGTGTTCGATGCGTTGCAGGTTTTTCGGCAGCGTCACCGTGGCGAGCGAGACGCAGTCGCGGAACGCCCCGATTCCGATACTCGTCACGGAATCCGGAAGTTCGACGATGGCCATCGTCTGGTTGCCCGCGAATGCGCCGTCGCCGATGGCGGTGACCTCGACGGGGAACGTCACATGGGAAAGCTGGCCGATGTAACGCACCAGGGTGCCGTTCTCGACGATGAAATTCCTGGGGTTCGGCGCAGGCGCCGGCCGCCCTTCGCTCATGTCGCGCATCTGGTCGTGGATGTGGTCGAGTTCGGAGCCGTGGATCGGGCAGTCACGGAATATCTCGTCGAGCAGGGCCCGGTCGTCGAAGGCGGCGCAATACCCCTCGATGGTGATGTGTTCGAGCGCGTCGCAGGCCTTGAACGCATCGGTGCCGATGGCCTGCACGCCCTCGGGCACCGTGACGTCGGTGAGTGCAGTGCAGCCCCAGAAGGCACGGTATCCGACCGATTCGAGTCCGACGGGAAGCGTGAGGGAGGACAGGGCGGTGCATCCGGCGAAGGCCTTGGTGCCGATGGTGCGGAGCCCTTCGTCGAGCGACAGGTCACACAGCTCGGAGCAACACCAGAACGCCTCGAGGCCGATGCTCTGGACGCCGCGGTGCAGGTTCGCCGCATTGAGCGCGGTGCAGCCGAAGAACGCACCGTCGCCGATGTCCTCGGTGCCTTCGGGAACGTCGATGAACGCCAGGGATTCGCAGTTGGCGAAGGCGTGGGCGCCGATGGAGCGCAGGCCGTCGGGGAGCGTGACGATGCTCAGCCGTTTGTCGCCGCTGAACGCGCCTTCGCCGATGCGGATGACGCCGTCGGGCACGGTGACGTGGGCGCGGTTGCCCAGATACCGGACGAGCGTGCCGTCCGCGATGTCGAAATCCGCATCGTGGTCGGCGGACGCTTCGGTCCCGGACGCCAGGTCGCGGTTGCGTGCGTGGAGTTCGTCAAGCTCGGCGGGGCCGAGGGGAGACCCGCGGAAGATCACATCGAGCAGGTCGCGGTCGTCGAGGGCGGGGCAGTGGCCGGGCAGGGAGATGCCGGTGAGCCCTGAGCAGCCGAGGAAGGCCTCGGTGCCGATGGCTTCGATCCCGGCGGGAAACGTGACGTGCCTGAGGGAGGTGCAGTTTTCGAAGGCATGTGGCGCGATGGCCGTCACTGCGCTGGGCAGCACGACGCCGCTGTCGTGCCCCGTGTATCGCATCAAAGTGTCGTTGTCGAGCGTGAAATTGCCGATGGTCTCACCCATGGATGCCTGCTTTCTTTGGTCTCTTCCGGTGGCGGCGATGCAACCGTTGATGCCAATGTATACCTGAAACGGCGACGCGGGGGCAGCACGGTGAACGGCATGTGTGAAAGGTGCGCGCGGGCACGGCCGTGGGGCGCGGCGCGGATTCTGGCATGTCGATGTGCCGTGTTTTAGTATGGAACGGCTCGTTGAAGGAAGCGCTGGCATGCCGCGTGCTTTCTTCGGGGCGACCGTGGCCGCGACCTATCGCTTCTTCCGGCTGCCGTCGCGTAGAGCGCGCTGGCTAGAAGCGAACAAGCTCAGAAGGTCCTATGCCCGGATTCAAACTTTCTGCGCGTTCTGCGGCACGTCTCCGCACGCGCATCGTTGCACTCATCTCATTCCTCGTCTCTGTTGCCATGGTGTTTTCGCTCGGCGGATGCTCGCTTCCCGGAAGCTCGTCGGCCAGCACGGATTCAGCCCGCGCCACGGTCACCTTCATGCTCGACTGGGCGCCTGACACGAATCACGTGGGCGTCTACGTGGCCCTGTCCAAGGGCTGGTATTCCGACGCGGGGCTGGACGTCGACATCCTCGCCACGTCGCAGGCCGGCGCGGACCAGGCCGTGGACGCGGGGAACGCCGATTTCGCGCTGAGCACCCTCAACAACGTCGCCTCGGCCAACGCCAAGGGCGCGCAGAACAAGATGGTGCTCGACGTCCAGCAGAAGCCGAGCGCGGTCTGGTGCGCCCTCGCTTCCAACACGTCGATTACGCGTCCGCGCGACCTCGACGGCAAGATCTTCGCCTCGTTCGGATCGTCCGAGGACGACGCGGTGATCCGCCGCATGATCCAGACCGACGGCGGCACCGGGACCTTCGACAAGGTCATGGTCGGCACGTCGACGTTCGAGACGATGACCAGAGGGCAGGCCGATTTCGGCGGTTTCTACGATACGTGGGAGGGTGTGGAGTCGCGGCTCGACGGCCCGGCCCTCACATGCTTCTGGGAACATGACTACGGCGTGCCCGGCAACGGGCAGCAGATCGGCATCATCACGAGCCAGTCGATGATCGACTCCGACCCCGACGCCGTGCGCGCCTTCGTGCAGGCGACGCAGAAGGGATACGAGTGGGCCTATGCCCATCCCGACGACGCTGCGCAGATCCTCGTGGACGAGGCCGCGGACGCGAACATCGACATCGACCTGGCCAAGGCCTCGATGAAAGAGATCGTGGACGACCGGTACTGGGGCGACCCCGATGCCATCGCCGACGGCAGTTTCACGCTCGGTTCGCTGGATGCCGACGCGGGCCAGAAGTGGCTGGACTTCCAGAACGAGGCCGGCGCCTATGTGGACGCCGACGGCAAAGCGCTGTCGACGGCCCCGCGGACCGGCGACCTCTACGACGGCGATTTCCTCTCGTGACGCCATGACGCGGAACGGCGGCCATGTCCGTTGCCGTGACCGCCGTCGCATCGGTTTCGCAGGGCAGCCCGCGGGGAGAGGCCCTGCGGGACGCCTTACGCCACCAGGTACTTCGTGAAGAACTCCTCGATCGTGTCGAACGGGATCTTGTCGGTGTTGCCATACAAGTCGGTGTGGTTGGCGCCGGGGACGATCATGAGCTTCTTGTTGTCGCCCTTGAGCTTCTTGAACTCGGGTTCGCTGAAATAGCGGGGATGTGCGTTCTGCGACGTGGCATCGGTGATTGGCGAGCCCGGCGTGGCGGCGGGGTTCGGCATGGTGGCCATGGTGGTCATATGCTGTCCTTTCTGGTTTGTCGGTTGTTGCTGCGGTTTCCCGTTGCCGGTTTTCATGCTGTCAGCGAAATTCAAAACTTGAGTAGCGTCGACTCAAGTTTCGATGTATCCTTGTCATCAGATACGCGAAACCGTTGCCTGCGCATGCCGCGCACAACACCCGTTCCGCGCATGACCGTAGAAAACATGAACGAGGGAGTTCGCACCATCTACGAACCCCGCGAAGGAAGAATTATGGAAGCCAAGTTCACAACAATGGCTCAAGAGGCGCTGAGCGACGCGGTGCAAAGCGCTTCGGCGGCCGGCAATCCGCAGATTGAGACCCTGCATCTCGCCGACGCCCTTCTGCGCCAGGAAAACAGCCCCGTCACCGCCTTGCTCCAGGCCGTTGCGGTGGATCCGCAGCCCGTGGGCGCCGACATCCGCCGCGCCCTTGCCTCGTTGCCGTCGGCAACGGGAAGCAGCACCACGCAGCCTGAGCCCAGCCGTCAGCTCCAGAGCGTGCTCACCACCGCCGAGGAGGAAATGACGCGCAACGGAGACGCTTTTGTCACCGGTGAGCATCTGCTCATCGCCATGGCGCGCGTCGAAAGCAAGACGCAGGAGATCCTGCAGCGCCACGGCGTGAGCGCCGACGCGCTGCGCAAGGCCATCCCGCAGGTGCGCGGAGGCGACCAGAAGGTCACGTCCGACAGCGGCGATGGCAACTACAAGGCGCTCGAGAAGTACTCGACCGACCTCACCGCGCGCGCGAAGGAAGGCAAGCTCGATCCTGTCATCGGACGCGACAACGAGATCCGCCGCGTCATCCAGATCCTGAGCCGCCGCACCAAGAACAACCCTGTGCTCATCGGCGAACCGGGCGTCGGCAAGACCGCCGTCGTCGAAGGCCTCGCCCAGCGCATCGTCGCCGGCGACGTGCCGAAGAGCCTGAAAAACAAGCGCCTCATCTCGCTTGACCTGAGCTCGATGGTGGCCGGGTCCAAGTACCGTGGCGATTTCGAGGAACGTATGAAGTCCGTGCTGGACGAGATCCGCAACTCCAACGGCGAGGTCATCACGTTCATCGACGAGATCCACACGATCGTGGGCGCGGGCTCCGCCGAAGGGTCCATGGACGCCGGCAACATGATCAAGCCGATGCTCGCCCGTGGCGAACTGCACCTCATCGGCGCGACCACACTTGACGAATACCGTGAATACATCGAAAAGGACCCGGCGCTCGAACGTCGATTCCAGCAGGTGTACGTCGGCGAGCCGAGCGTCGAAGACACCGTCGCGATCCTGCGCGGCATCGCGCCGAAGTACGAGGCCCACCATCAGGTGACCATCGACGACGACGCGCTCGTCGCCGCGGCGCAGCTGTCGAACCGCTACATCACCGGGCGCCAGCTGCCTGACAAGGCCATCGATTTGGTGGACGAGGCCGCAGCGCGCCTGCGTATGGAGCTCGATTCGAGTCCGGAAGAGATCGACTCCCTGCAGCGTCGCATCAACCGTCTCACCATGGAGAAGCAGTACCTGCTGGGCAACCCCAAGAACGACGACGCCGCCAAGAAGGCCGAAAGCGAGCTGGACGAGCAGTCTCGCGACCGCCTCGACCATCTCAACGAGGAACTCGCCAACAAGACCGAAAAGCTCAGCGGGCTCAAGGCGCGGTGGGAAGCCGAGAAAAGCGGGCGCAACAAGGTCGGCGACCTGCGCAAGCGGCTCGACGAACTCGAGACCATGGCGCAGAAGGCGCAGAACGAGGGCGACTACACCCAGGTCGGAAAGATCCGTTATGGCGACATCCCGTCCGTCCAGAAGCAGATCGAGGAAGCCGAGGAGGCCGAACGCAAGGCGAAGACCGGATCCGGCGACGTTGCGCCGATGGTTCCCGATCGCGTGAATGCCGACTCCGTGGCGCAGATTGTGTCGGAGTGGACCGGCATCCCCGTCGGCCGCCTGATGCAGGGCGAAAACGAAAAGCTCCTGCACATGGAGGACTACCTGGGCAAGCGTGTCATCGGGCAGAAGAAGGCCATTGCGGCCATCTCGGACGCCGTGCGCCGTTCCCGCGCCGGCATCAGCGACCCGAACCGCCCCACCGGTTCGTTCATGTTCCTCGGGCCCACGGGCGTGGGCAAGACCGAGCTCGCCAAGGCGCTCGCGGACTTCCTGTTCGACGACGAAAAGGCCATGGTGCGCATCGACATGAGCGAATACATGGAGAAGGAAAGCGTCTCCCGCCTCATCGGCGCGGCCCCGGGCTATGTCGGATACGAGGAGGGCGGGCAGCTCACCGAGGCCGTCCGTCGCCGTCCGTACTCGGTCGTGCTGTTCGACGAGGTCGAGAAGGCCCATCCCGAGGTCTTCGACATCTTGCTGCAGGTGCTTGACGACGGCCGTCTGACCGACGGCCAGGGAAGGACCGTGGACTTCAAGAACACGATCCTCATCATGACGTCGAACCTGGGTTCGCAGTTCCTCGCCAACCCGACGCTGAACGATGACGAGAAGGAGACCGCGGTCATGGATGCCGTGCGGGCCCACTTCAAGCCTGAGTTCATCAATCGTCTGGATGAAATCGTCATGTTCGACCCGCTTACGCGCGACGAGCTTGGCGGAATCGTGAAGCTGCAGATCCAGCAGGTCATGGACAGGCTCAAGGACCGTCGCATCACGCTCGATGTCAAGGACGCCGCGGCCAACTGGCTCGCCGACACCGGCTATGACCCGGCGTACGGCGCCCGTCCGCTGCGCCGCCTGGTGCAGCGCGAGGTCGGGGACCAGCTTGCCCGCATGATCTTGTCGGGGCAGGTGCACGATGGCGACACCGTGATGGTGGATTATATCGGCGGCGACCATCTGAGCCTGAGCTCGTGGGGGTCGGACGGCATCCTCGCGATGGACAAGGGCTCTCTGGGGTCCGGCGACCACGACGTCATCGATGGCGAGGTGCTCGACGACGGGCATGAGGGGGATTCCCCGGATTCGTCTGACGGAGACGCGACGTCGGAAGATGGCGATGGCTCCGGCACGTCCGAGAAGTGACGCAGCCGATCGCCCGATGATTCCACGGTAGGGCGATGGCAATGCCGTGCGATGCACCGGTGTGTGCCGCCGCGCGATGGGCGCGGCGGCACACATTTGTTTTTCGGGGGCGGCGTAGCGCCGGGCGAATGAGCCGCTGGTGCTTGTTGAAGCTGGCATACGTGAACATGACGCGTGCGGCGTTGTGCCGGGCGGGTGAACCGCGGGTGTTTTTCGGGGTGGTATCTGTGGACATGACGCGAGCGGTGCCGTGCCGTGTGGATGAAACGCTGGACCATGCCGAGGCCGTGGCCGCAATCGGCGTTGAAATCGGCCGAGGTGCAGCCATGAACGAGGAATAACCAAAAAGCGAAGGAGCCAAGTCGCGATCGGCGTTGAAATCGGCCGATGTGCAGCCTCGATCGTGGCGATTTCTTCGGATCTGTTCCTGGCTCAGACTTGTTCCTGGCTCAGACTTGTTTCGGGCTTGAAGCGTCCGTGGCAGTATCCTGTGCCTCGTCGCCCCTGTGCGGTCCCGACCTGTGATGCGTTGTTTCCTCGGAATCGGGGACGTTGACCATCGGGGCATCGGATCCTGATTCCTGCGCGGCGGCATCGGATCCTGATTCCTGCACGGCGGCATCGGTGCCTGATTCCTGCGCGGCGGCATCGGTGCCCGATTCCTGCGCGGCGGCATCGGTGCCGGCAGCATCTCCGTCGTTCGGGGCGTCGCCCGTGCCATCGGCGAAGATATCGGGCAGGCTTTCCCTGTCATGCTTGTGCTTGGGCATGTTCTTCGTGTGAATTCCGAGGTCGATGAGCCGGCCGGGGTCGGTGTCGAGCGCATCCGCGATATCCCACATTTTGTCGAGTGTCAGTGACTGCTCACCGCGTTCGATGCGACCCATGTATGAGCGGTCGGTGCCTGACTTCAGTGCGAGTTGTTCTTGTGACATGCCTTGCTGATGGCGTACTTGGCGAATAGCAAGACCGAATTCCTGTCGTTTCTCCATGTGCTCTTCTGAGGTTGCCATGCCCCTTAGCGTCATTGAATGAGGATTGAAAAGCCACGGCCTATAAACCGTATTTTGTGCCAATCTGCATCATGTCGGCGATATCGGAGCAGGGAACACCTGGGGTCCGCCGGTCTTTCACGGAGCATGGGGCGCGCCATCTGACCTTTCGCCGCGCGTGCGGGGATGTGCCGGACGCGCTCGCGCCTTGGCCCCGGCCCCTGGTCTCTCGTCGCGCATGTGGGGAAGTGGAATTACCTGATCGCAGACTCGTATGTAGTCGGGACCTTTCGCCGCGTATGTGGGGAAGTGGGCGAGCCGCCGATGTCGGCGCGGGGCATCCGAGGCCCGCCGGCCTGCTGTTGCGCGGCTGGGGTGTGCATGCCCGGATATGAATGTGCGGCGCGGCCGGCGGTCATTGGTCCGCCTGCCGCGCCGCACGGTGAGGATGGCTCGCTGAGGCTGCTGCCTTCAGCGCAGGGTCTTATGCATTGATGAACTGGTCGGGGTTCTTCTTGAACTCGTCAACGCAATGGGTGCTGCAGAAATGATAGGTCGTGCCCTTGTAATCGGCGGTCTGCGAGTCGGCGCCGACGGTCATGCCGCAGACGGGGTCGACGAAAGTGGATTCCGTTTTCTTCGCTGAACCAAAGTGGAACATGGATGTGCCTTTCTGTGAACGTGTTTCTTGGGAATCAACGATAACCGTGGATTGCGAATGCTGGGGCATCGCGTTCGACAAATCGGCGGCGACGCGCGCATTGCGCAGACGGTTGGCGTTGAGGACGAGGCAGACGGACGACAGCGCCATGGCGACGCCTGCGATCATGGGGCTGAGCAGCCAGCCCGTGACCGGGTAGAGCATGCCCGCCGCCAGCGGGATGCCGATGATGTTGTACATGAACGCGAACGTGAGGTTCTCGCGGATGTTGCGCATCGTGGCGCGGGACAGGTTCATGGCGGTCAGGACGCCGGACAGGTCACCGCTCATCAGCGTGATGTCGGCGGACTGCATCGCCACGTCGGTGCCGGTGCCCATGGCGAAGCCGATGTCCGCCGTCGCCAGGGCCGGGGCGTCGTTGATGCCGTCACCGATCATGGCGACGAGACCGGGGCGGCCGGCGTTTTCGGCCTCGGTCTGGATGCGTTCGATCCACCATGCCTTGCCGTCGGGCTTGACTTCGCAGATGGCGGTGTCGATGCCAACCTGATCGGCCACCTTGCGAGCGGTTTCCTCGGTGTCGCCGCTGAGCATGATGGTGCGCACCCCTTGGGCGCGCAAGGCCGCGATCGTCTCTGCGGAACCGTCTTTGACGGGGTCGTCGCCGTAGTCGAGCTGGGGCATGTCATCCGTGGGGGCGCCGCCGTCCCGGACTCTGGCGATTCCTCGCGTGATGGTGCCGGTCTTGTCGAAGACGACGGTCGTGATGTCTTTGGCGCGTTGCAGAGCGCTGGCCGAAGTGACCAGCACGCAGTTGCGCGCACCAAGGCCCAGACCAGACGTGACGGACAGCGGCGTCGCGAGACCGAGGGCGCACGGGCACGCGATGATGAGCACGCAGACCGCCGTGACCAGGGCGTGGGCGAGCCGTGGCTGTGGCCCGACCGAGAACCAGATGGCGAAGGTCCAGACGGACACCAGGATGACGACGGGCACGAAGATCGAGGCGATTTTGTCGGCCAGCTGCTGCACGGGGGCCTTCGTCGCCTGGGCGCGAGACACCATGTCGATGATCTGGGCCAGCACAGTGTCGTCGCCCACCTTGGTGGCTTTCACCACCACGGGCGCGTCGAGCGTCGTCGTCGCGCCGGTCACGTCGTCGCCGACGGTGCGGCTGACGGGCTTGGATTCGCCGGTGACCATGGATTCATCGATATGCGTCGTGCCTGCGACGATGGTTCCGTCGGTGGGGATGCGGTCGCCGCCCGCGACAACGAACAGATCGCCGGGGCGCAGGGAATCGATCGGCGCCTCCACACCGGTCCCGGGCAGCTTCCAAACGCCCGAAGCCACATCGGAGTCGGTGATCTTGCGTGCCGTGTTGGGGCGAAGCCCGATGAGGGCGGACACGGCGTCGCCGGTGCCTTCGCGCGCTTTCGCCTCAAGCAGGCGGCCCACCAGCACCAAGGTGATGACCACGCCCACGGACTCGAAATAGGGCTCGCGGGAGCCTTCGGGGAGCGCGTTCGGGGCGATGCACACCACCACGCTGTATATATAGGCGGCGAAGGTGCCCAGGGTCACGAGCGAGTTCATCTCGGGGGAGCGATGGGCCATGGCCAGCCACCCCACGCGGTGGATCGGCCAGCCGCAGTAGAACATGACCGGAGTGATGAGCACGAACTGCCACCAGGGGTTCATGAGCCACATCGGCCAGGAACCCGTGTCGACGGCCATCATGACCATGGCGACGACGAAAACGGGGATGGTGAGGACCGCGCCCACCGCGATGCGCCGTTTCAGATCGGCTGCCTCGCTGGATTTCTCGTCGGCCGCCTCGTTGCTGTCCGATGCGGCGTCGTGCGTCGTGCGCTCGCCGTGGTCCGCCTTCTTGCCGGAAGTCTCCGGCGCGCTCGCGGCAGGAGTCGAATCGGACGCCGTCTGCGCGGCGTCGTTGTGCCGTGCCGAGGCGTCTGCCGGGGTTCCATCGGCGGCGTCGGTGACATGCACCGACCCATGCACCATGTTCATGCCACAGGCAAAGGGGTAGTCACCTGCGGGGAGCGCGGGGATCTCAACGTTGGTGCGCTGGTTCCCGGGAAGGTGGGCGTCGATGCCAAGGTCCGAGAAGACGACGTGCGAAGTGCACTCGCCCGTCTCTTTTCTGTCGAACGTGATCGTTGTGGGGATTCCCGCCTGCAGCTCGATGGCCGCAGGGGAATACCCGCCTTGCACTGTGACGGTGATGCGCTGGTGCCCGTCGCTGACCTCT
This sequence comes from Bifidobacteriaceae bacterium UBA2724, assembly GCA_002353815.1. Classification (GTDB taxonomy): domain Bacteria; phylum Actinomycetota; class Actinomycetes; order Actinomycetales; family Bifidobacteriaceae; genus Pseudoscardovia. The sequence continues at coordinate 48,995 of DEKK01000006.1, forward strand.
GCCTTGCTGCCCTGACGCTTTCCGAAGAAATACCACAGAACGGCAATGCTGAGGAGAACGGCAATGACGATGATGCCTATCGTGCCCATGATTCCTCCTCCATGGCGAATTCCCAGCCCGGCGCCTCGTGGCGAGGCCGTGGCTGTCCGATGGCGTGGCGTTCGCGGGCCGGAGTCCGCGAATCCTGGGTGACGGCGGCCCGGGGCCATCGCGCCTCGTGCCGGCCGTCTGGAAGGTGACGGTGATTGTGCAGCGGTGCGTGGAAACGCCCGCGTGCCCAAATTCCGACACATAACCTACCGTGTTTGTCAAGAAAAGAGAACCCTTAATTTCTCTTCTTGCTGGGGATTTCGAAGACGTATCGGGATGCGGCCGTCCCGTGGCCGCATGTCGTCGCGTCATGGCCGCACCGTACCGCGGATTCGCGGCCGTGGCGGCATGGTGAAAACTCAAGGAATCCATTGGTTGTTGCCCTGGGTTTTCGTTCTGGATTTTCGCTCATGGCGAAAACGGCACGCCGTGCGTTTTGCCTGTGGTGGACACAGTGTATCATCGAACATATGTTCGAGCAAATCGGAGAGATGATCGTACTCATCGTGTTGGTGGTTTTGGCTCTGGTCGTCGGTTTCGTGGCCGGGCGCTCCACCGCGCCCAAAGTCGCAGATCCGGCCGCGCGTGCCGAGCTTGAGGAGGCACGCGCCCAGGTCGCTGCCGGTGCCGAAGCGAAGGCGCAGCTTGACAATCAGCTCGCGTACATGCGCAATCTGGTCGCGAGTCTGCAGCAGCAGGAAAACGACCGCATCGCGGCGGAGCGGGCGAAAGACGATCAGCGGCACCAGCTTGCCTTGCGCACGCAAGGCGCCCAGAAAGACGGCGAAGCCAAATTGTTGGAGGCTTTCGCGCCAGTGCAGCGGAATCTGGCCACGCTGGAGCAGAAGGTCGCCCAGATGGAGGAGTCCCGCAAGCAGGAGATGGGCGCGCTCGACAAGAGCCTGCAGGTGCTGGAACAGCGGCAGACGAGCCTCGGCAAGCAGACGGAGTCCCTCGCGTCTGCGCTCAGCAACAACAAGGTGCGCGGTGCCTGGGGCGAGGCACAGCTGAAGAACATCGTGGAGTCCGCCGGGCTGCTGCAGCACGTCGACTTCGATGTGCAGGTGCAGCTGCAGGACGGCGACGCGAGGAAGCGCCCCGACATGGTCGTGTACCTGCCCGGGGGCAAAAGCATCCCCATCGACGCTAAGACGCCGTACAACGACTACCAGCGGGCATGCGCGATCCCGGATTCGGCGGACCCGGCGCAGCTTGCCGAGAAAAAGCGTTTGCTGGAAAACCACGCCAAGGCCGTCCGCAGCCATATCGACGAGCTCGACAGGCGTGCGTATTTCGCCTCGATGCCGCAGGCGCCCGATTTCGTCATCGCCTTCATCCCCAGCGAATCGGTGCTGCAGGCGGCGTTCGAAGCGGATCCGCACCTCATGGACTATGCGTTCTCGAAGCATGTGGCGCTGTGTTCGCCCACCACGCTGTGGGCGGTGCTCAAGTCGGTCGCCTACGCATGGCAGCAGCAAGGGGTGACCGAAAACGCCAGACAGTTGCTCAACGAGTCCAAGAAACTCTACGGGCGCATCGCCACGTTGGGCGCGAACGCCACGAAGCTGGGCAATTCCATCACCCGCACCGTCAAGAACTACAACGTGATGGTGGGCTCGCTCGAGGGGAGCGTTCTGAGCGCCGCGCGCAAGTTCAAAGACATCGACCCCGATGTGGTCGTCCCCGAGGTCGAGGCCCTGGACTCCGAAAACGTCAATGTGCGGGAACTCGTCGCTCCGGAATTCGCGCGATCCGGGGAGCCCGACGGAAACGGGGGAGGCCGGGGCGACGATGCGACCGCCATTGCGGCCGGCACTGGAACGGATGTCGCCGCGGCCGGCGGCGATGCACGGATCCCGTCTCCTCCGCAGCCTGCTTCCGGGTGGGCGGGTGCAGGGCCTGCGGTAGGGTAGAGCCATGAGTTCGGAATTCAGAGCAACCGGCAGCGCCGATGTGACCGAGGGATATTCTTTCGACATGCGCCCTCCGCAGCTGAGGCTGCGTGACATGGTCGCGCGCGAGGTGAAGAGCAAACCTTTCAGCGAGCTGTACTCCATCAGCTTCGACCACGACGGGGGACAGCTCGCCGGGCATGTGCTTCTCGACACCTTGGAGGAGCAGGGTTTCGGCCTCGATGACTTCGACGCCGTCGGCGCATTGACCGCGGCGGCCGTGCCGCTTGCGTCCGCGATGCTGCAGGCCGCGGCTGCGCGCGGGCAGCAGCTCGACGCCTTCATGATGGATTTCGTCTACCCGTCCATCAAAGGTCCGTCCATCAAGGGCAAGCGCGTCATATTGCTTGACGCGTGGCTGTCCGAGAAGTCGTACGTGCAGACGTCGTCATTGGTGACGCTACGCAACGGCAACGAGCTTGACCTCGATTTCTCCATCATCGACGCCCAGGGCGGCGAAGCCGTCGCCATCGCCGCTCTCGTGGGAGGCGTGCCGGCGAAGGACGGCGAACAGCCGACCGTCAATGTGACCAACATCGCCGATGGCTCGCACAGGGAGCTTCCGTTCGTCGAAGTCTATGAGGAATCGGCGTTGCGCGCACTGGATGTGGACGCGCAGGGCAAGTGACGGGTGGCCGCCGACATGCATGAGCCTTCGGAATTCACCAAGCAGGTGATCGCCTCGGGCGGAGCCGACTTCCGGGAAGTGGGCGTGGGGCCATGGTCGGTCGAGCGCCCCGATGCCCCCGCGCCGCTCGACGACCCGCGCTACGACCCCGAGCTGCTGCGCGACGGCGACCGTCGCAACGTCATGGACCGTTACCGCTATTGGTCCGTCGAGGCCATCAAGGCCGATCTGGACGCCCAGGGGCGCCATCCTTTCGAAGTTGCGATCGAGAACTGGACGCATGATTTCAACATCGGCTCGATCGTGCGGACGGCCAACGCCTTCACGGCCAACCGTGTGCACATCGTCGGCCCCCATAAGTGGAACCGCAAGGGCGCGCTCATGACGGAGCTGTACCAGCATGTCGAGTACCATCCCAGCGTCGGCGCGCTTGTGGAAGACGTCCGCCGCGAATCCGCCGAGGCGGGGCTGCCCATGCCGCGCATCATTGCGCTCGACATCGTGCCCGGCGCGGTGCCGATGGAAACCTATGAATTCCCGGAGCGCTGCCTGATGCTTTTCGGTGCCGAAGGGCCCGGACTGTCCCGCCAGGCGCTTGAACTGGCTGACGACGTCGTCTATATCTCGCAGTTCGGCTCGGTGCGTTCCATCAATGCCGGCGCGGCCGCGGCCGTCGCCATGCATGCCTGGATCCAACAGCACGCTGTCATCGGCGGCCGCGCGGCGTAACAGGGCCGGCCAATAACGTTCGGCGCTGCCTGCTGCTTTGCAGGGCGGCGCCGTCATCAGCGGCCGCGCTGCCTGCTGCTTTGCGGGGTGCGGCGCCGTCATCGGCGGCCGCGCCGCTTTGCGCAGCCGCTTTGCGCAGCCGCCTTGCGCAGCCGCTTTGCCTACCGCTTTGCACAGCCGCCGTCCTGCCGACACTCCCTTCGCGACGATGCGTCCGCCCGTCCATCCGCCGGTCCGCATCGCGCCCTTCCGTGGAACGGACCCGTGGAAGTGTCATATTGAACTCATATAGTTAAAGGCATGGCAACATTCACACGTAAAGAAATGGAGCACCTGGCCGATCTTGCCAGGATCGCTCTGTCCGATGAGGAAATCACCCGCATGCAGGGCGAGCTCAACGTCATTGCCGACGCCATCGACGAGGTCCAGAAGGTCGCCACCGATGACGTCAAGCCCACAGCGAACCCCGTTCCGCTCGAGGCGTACCTGCGCCCGGATGTCGCTGAGACTCCGCTCACGCAGGAAGAAGCCCTCTCCGGCGGTCCGGTGACCGACCAGGGCATGTTCGTCGCCCCGCAGATTCTGGGCGAATGATGGCGATAAGCGAGAGGTGACAGACAACGATGAGCAATGAACTCGTGAAGCTTACCGCCGCGCAGATGGCGGAGAAAATCAGGAACAAGGAAGTCTCCAGCCGCGAGTTGACGCAGGCCGAGCTCGATGTGATCGAGGCCGCCGAGCCCACGATGCACGCGTTCCTGCACGTGGCCGCCGACGAAGCGCTGGCACAGGCCGACGCCTTCGACAAGAAGCTGGCCGCCGGCGACACCGAAGGCCTGCCGGAACTGGCGGGCGTGCCGATCGCCATCAAGGACATGATCGTGACCAAGGGCATCCCGACGACCGCCGCATCCAAGATCCTCGAAGGCTGGGTGCCGCCGTACGACGCCACGGTCATCGAGAAGATCAAGGCCGCCGGCATGCCGATCCTCGGCAAGACGAACCTCGATGAGTTCGCGCAGGGCTCCTCGACCGAGCACTCCGCGTTCGGCAACACCTACAATCCGTGGAACAAGGACTGCGTGCCCGGCGGTTCGGGCGGCGGCTCCGCGGCGGCTGTGAGCTCGTACGAAGCCCCGCTCGCCCTCGGCACCGACACCGGCGGCTCGATCCGCCAGCCCGCCTCGTTCACCGGCAGCGTCGGCGTCAAGCCGACCTACGGCGGGGTGAGCCGTTACGGTGCCATCGCCATGGCGTCCTCCCTCGACCAGATCGGTCCGTGCGCCCGCACCGTGCTCGACGCAGCCCTGCTGCATGAAGTCATCGGCGGCAACGACCGCCGCGATTCCACGTCCATCCCCGCGCCGGTCCCGCCGGTCGCGGCGGCCGCCCGCGAAGGCCTCAAGCGCGACCTCAAGGGCGTGCGCATCGGCCTCATCAAGGAGATCGGCGGCACCGGTGAGGGCTTCCAGCCCGGCGTCGCGAAGCGCTTCAACGAGGCCGTCGAGCAGCTCAAGTCCATGGGCGCCGAGGTCACCGAGGTGAGCCTGCCGCATCTGTCGTATTCCCTGGGTGCGTACTACATCATCATGCCGTCCGAGGTCAGCTCCAACCTGGCCCGCTACGACGGCATGCGCTACGGCCTGCGCGTCATGCCGCCCACCGGCGTGCCCCAGACCGCCGCCAACATGATGGCGTACACCCGCGAGGCCGGATTCGGCGACGAAGTCAAGCGCCGCATCATCCTCGGCACCTACGCCCTGTCCGCCGGCTATTACGACGCCTGGTATGGCTCCGCGCAGAAGGTGCGCACGCTCGTCATCGAGGATTTCGCCAAGGCGTTCGAGCAGGTCGACGTGCTTGCGTCCCCGACCGCTCCGACCACCGCCTTCAAGTTCGGCGAGAAGACGAGCGACCCGCTGGCCATGTACCTGGGCGACGTCACCACGATTCCCGCGAACCTGGCCGGCGTCCCCGCCATCTCCGTGCCGTGCGGCGTGGATGATTCCAACATGCCCGTCGGCTTCCAGTTCTTCGCTCCGCAGCAGCACGACGAGGCCATGTACAAGCCCGCCGCCGCGCTCGAGGCCGCGCTCGAAGACACGTGGGGTGGCAACATCCTCACCAAGATGGCAACCCCGTGGCTTGCGGACTGACGCTGGCTGAATCAAGGCTCAAGGACGCTTAAGGACACAAAATGGCAGAAAAATTGATGAAGTTCTCCGAGGCCGTCAAGAAATACGATCCGGTCATCGGTCTGGAAACCCATGTGGAGCTGTGCACGAACACCAAGCTGTTCTGCCCGGCGCACGTCGAGTTCGGCGCGGAGCCGAACACCCAGCTCACCCCTGTCTCGCTTGGCCTGCCGGGCAGCCTGCCCGTGATCAACGCCACGGCCGTGGACTTCGCCATCAAGCTGGGCCTGGCATTGCACTGCAAGATCAACGAGTGGAGCCAGTTCGCGCGTAAGAACTACTTCTACCCGGACATGCCGCGCAACTACCAGATCTCGCAGTACGACAAGCCGACGAACGGCGAGGGTTATCTCGACGTGGAGCTTGACGACGGCAGCATCTTCCGCGTGCCGATCGAGCGCGCCCACATCGAGGACGACGCCGGCAAGAACACGCACGTGGGCGGTGCCGACGGCCGCATCGAGGGCGCCGACCATTCGCTGTGCGATTACAACCGCGCAGGCGTCCCGCTCATCGAGATCGTGACGAAGCCGATCACCGGCGTGGGCGAGCGCGCATCCGAGATCGCCGGCGCCTACATGCGCACGCTGCGCGACATCGTCAAGGCGCTCGGCATCTCGCACGCCCGCATGGAGCAGGGCAACATGCGCGCCGACGTGAACGTGTCGCTGCGCCCCAGCCCCGACGCGCCGCTCGGCACGCGTTCCGAAACGAAGAACGTCAACACGTTCCGCGGCATCGAGAAGACCGTGACCTATGAGATCCGTCGCCAGGCCGCGATTCTGGACGACGGCGGCGAGATCCTGCAGGAAACCCGCCACTGGGACGAGGCCACGCAGACCACGGCCGGCGGCCGTCTCAAGACCGACGCCGACGACTACCGTTACTTCCCCGACCCCGATCTGGTGATGCTGCACATCACGCCGGAGCACATCGAGCGCATCAAGGCCCAGATGCCCGAGATGCCGCGCGAGCGCCGCAACCGCCTGCAGAGCGAGTGGGGAATCAGCGACGACGCCATGCGCGACATCGTCAATGCCGGCGCCCTCGACCTCATTGAAGACACCGTGAAGGCCGGCGCGACCGCGCAGGGCGCCCGCAAGTGGTGGCTTGGCGAAATCGCCCGCGCCGCCAACGAGCAGGAGAAGTCGCTCGACGACATGCCGATCTCTCCGTCCGATGTCGCCGAGGTCGAGAAGCTCATCGCCGATGGCAAGCTCAACGACAAGCTCGCGAAGAAGACCGTGCTCGGCGTTCTCGCCGGCGAAGGCACGCCGTCCGAGGTCGTCAAGAAGCACGGTTACGAAGTCGTGCAGGACACCGGCGCCCTCGAAGCCGAGGTCGACAAGGCACTTGCCGCGAACCCCGACATCGTCGAGAAGCTCAAGTCCGGCAACATGAAGCCGATGGGCGCCATCATCGGCCAGGTGATGAAGGCGACGCGCGGCCAGGCCGATGCCAAGGCGGTGAGCGCCCTCGTCATGGCGAAGATCAAGGGCTGACGCCGGTTCGGCATCTCCGCCCAGACACACGCCGACAAGCACGCCGACAAGCGCGGTGCATGTCCATGGTCGCAATCATGGGCGTCGTGGGATGATTCCCGCGGCGCCCTTTCGCGTCTCATCCACATTGTGGGGAACGCGCCGGGTCTGACCCTACGTTGGGCGCCAAGTCTGCATCCGGCCGCCGCTGGCACGTGACCGTCGGCGGCGGCCGCACGTGGGCAGGGCCTGCGAAGTGCCTGGCACGGCGGCGCATGGACATTGCATTGTCGGCATGGGCACTGCGTCGTCGGCGTGTCGGCGGTGCGTCGGCGACGCTTATATATGGACTGCGCGTGTGGATGTTCGCTGTACGCTTAAAAATGCGCAGCCGCGGGGCTATCCTATTTCTTGCAAGAAGCGACGGCTTGCATGCGACGATGTGCATGCGCGCCGTCCGGTCCCATCGGAAGACGCTTGAGAAATGGAAGGGGAGAGGTTTCACATGTCCACGTCTGCGGATGAAACGGAGCGCAAGCTCCCGGAGGTTATCACCATCCCTGATATCAAGGGTGAGATGTGCCGTCTGCGTCCTGCGACCTGGGCGGACTGTGAACTCATGGAGGAAGTCCGGGCCTTTGACGACGCCGAGGCGATCACCGGCAAATCCAAAATGGCCGAACGCGCAGCTGTGCGAGCATGGGTGGCCCGTTCCGTCGCATGGACGGGCGGCAGCACGTCGTCCGTGCCGGATTTTTCGGACCCCGAATCCCGCGGCGTGATGGCATGGTCCATGCTGTCGGATTCCGAGAAGGACGAGAACGGGGAGCCGAAACTCATCGGAATGGTGTTCCTCGTCGACATCGACGGATGGTCGCGCTCGGCTCGTCTGCAGGTCGTGCTCGGCATCCATTACCGCGGCCGCGGGTATTCCCGCGACGTGATGCCGCGCGTCATGACCTACGGATTCGCGCGTACCCCCGTCGGCCTGGGGCTTGAACGCATCTGGCTGAGCCTGCCTGACGAAAACACCCGTAATTCCGGCGTGTACGAGTCCCTGGGGTTCGACCTCGTCGGCCATTCGCGCAACGCGTTGTGGAACAGCCGCGACGGCAAGTACCACGACATGCTCATCTATGACGAAATCGCCGAGGAATACGACCCGATCCGTTCGCTGGCCGCTTTCGGACTCCATTACATCATCGACAACCCCGGCGTCAAAGAAGCGCTCGCCGCGCGGGACGCCGCCTCCGGCGACGGGGACGAGCACGATTCCGCGGAGTCCGGCGCGCAGGACGGCGCCGACGGATCCGCCGGCAAGGCGCAGGATGCCGCGCCGGCGCAGTATGAGACGTTGGAAGAGGCGCGCAAACGCATCAATGCACGGGCCCAGGACCCGGCGTCCGCTTCCGACGGCGACGTGACCCTTGACAGCGCTCTGAGCGAACTGAGCTCGGAGAACGCCCGCGCGGATTCCGACATGCATGACATGCATCAGGGCGGGCACACGGAATGGGCGTATAGTGACGACGCGACCAATTCGTCGAGCACGAAGCGCGCCTGGTGGCGCAACCTCGGTCGGAACCGCAATCGAGAAAGGTGAGCACGATGAGCGCAGAAGACCTTGATGACTATGAGAACAACGCCGAACTCGCCCTGTACCGCGAATACCGCGATGTCTCCAAGCTGTTCAAGTACGTCGTGGAGACGGAACGCCGCTTCTATCTGGCGAATCGCGTCGATTTCAACGTGCGTTCCGCCGGACAGGATGTCTATTTCGACGTCGAGCTCACCGATGCGTGGGTGTGGGATCTGTATCGCCCGTCCCGCTTCGTCAAGAAGGTGCGCGTCGTGACGTTCAAGGACGTCAACGTCGAGGAGATCACGCATCCGGACATCGATATCGAGGCCTTGAACGCCTGAACGACGGCGTGGCGCGTTCCCCGCCGGGGGCGCGCCGGGCGGCGCCCGTTGGGGCACATACCCGCGTCGTGCTATAGTCGTGTTTTGCTGTTGCCGGATTGTGCGCCGCCGCGTAGGCGCACGTCCTTGCGTCCAGCCGTGTCATCCACGGCGGATCGGCTAAGCCCCCGATGGCAGACCGGAGGGGATATAACTGAGGCTGGGGAGGCCGCGTGCCTCTCTGGCTCTATGAATGTACTGGTATGCGGCGGTACAGGAGGATACATATGAACGCCATTGAGGAATTTGAAGCCAAGCAGCTTGCAAACGCCCCCGAGGTTCCGGCATTCCGTCCGGGCGACACCGTCAAGGTGAACGTCAAGATCCAGGAAGGCAACAACTCTCGTATCCAGGCCTTCCAGGGCGTCGTCATCGCCCGTCAGGGCTCTGGCCTGCGCGAGACCTTCGTGGTCCGCAAGGTCAGCTTCGGCACCGGCGTGGAGCGTCGCTTCCCGGTTCATTCCCCTGCCATTGATTCGATCGAGCTGGTGCGCAAGGGCCGCGTGCGCCGTGCGAAGCTGTATTACCTGCGCAATCTGCGTGGCAAGGCAGCTCGCATTGCCGAGCGCCGTGACAACACCGCCGCCTGATCTGAATCGGCAAACGCTCGAGAAACATTTGTGTAAGAGCGTGGGTTGGCCCACGGAATCGTGGTCGGATCCACCTAAGGGGCCTGTCACTGTGGCGGTGACAGGCCCCTTCCCTTTTCAGCCCATTGAGGCATGTCATGCATCAGGAGGGTGACATGAGCGCAGATCGAGGCGATGGCGTGTCGACGCAGCGGCATGGCGACGGCAAGGACGCCGACGCCCGTGACGAAGCGCGCGACGGCGGGCCGTCGAATGCGGTCATCGTTTTCCGTGAGATTCTCCACTGGCTCATCGTGCCGGTGCTCATCGTCATCATCCTGCGTTGTTTTTTCTTCGGCCTGTACATCATCCCCTCGGGGTCCATGGAAAACACCCTCGACGTGGGCGACCGTGTGGTCACCAGCCGCCTCGACGCGTCCGCGGACAAGATCAAGCGCGGCGACATCATCGTTTTCCGTGATCCCGCCAACTGGCTGAACGCCACGAAAACCGATGGCGAATCCGATAACCTCATCAAGCGCGTCATCGGCCTGCCGGGAGACACCGTGAGCTGCGAAGGCTCCGGGTCCCCCATCACCATCAATGGCGTCGCCATTGACGAAAGCGCCTATCTGCGCAGCGGCGTCCAGCCGTCGGAATTCCCGTTCACCGTCACGGTCACCGACGGCAACCTGTTTGTGCTCGGCGACAATCGTTCCAATTCTGCGGATTCCCGTTACCATACCTCCGATGGCAACGACGGTCTGGTGCCTATCGCCGATGTCGTCGGCGTGGCGAAGGCCGTGTACTTCCCGTTCTCGCACATGACCACGCTGAGCGACCACCCCGAGGTGTTCGCCGATGTGCCCGATCCGGATGGGCAGGGCAGCGACTCATGACGCACAGCGATCCCACGCTTGGCGTGGAGCGGCAGTTGGCGGACTCCGGCGCGGATTTCGTGCTGGGCATCGACGAAGTGGGGCGCGGCTGTCTGGCTGGTCCCGTCGTGCTGGGCGTGGCGGCGGTGAGCCGTGACAGGCTGATGCGCGGCATCGAACCCGTGGAAGGCATCCGCGATTCCAAACAGCTCACGGAGCACCGGCGTGAAGAACTCCTGCCGCAGGCGCAGCGGTGGTGCGATGCGTGGGCCGTCGGCGCGGCCACGAATGAAGAAATCGACGAGCTGGGAATCGTGCGCTGCCTGGGATTGGCAGCGATGCGCGGCATCGTGCAGGTCGAGCGGCAGCTGGGGGTGCCGGGCGTCGATCCGGTGGATCCCGTGTGGGAAGGCATCGGTCCGATGGATGCCGCCGCTGCCATGCCCGGCATGGACGAGACGTTGGCGGGCGCCGGGTCCGCCGGCGGTTCGGGTGCGGTGCCTGCGCTGGCGCGCTTCGAGGCGATTCTGGACGGTCCGAACGACTACATCACCCCGGTCATGGACGGGATGGCGGATCGCGCGTCCCTCGCGTTACCGCACGTGACCACGCGCGTCAAGGCCGATGCCACCTGCGCCGTGGTGTCGACGGCATCGGTCATCGCCAAGGTGCTGCGTGACCATTACATGGTGATGCTTGCCGACCGCCATCCCGAGTGGGAGGCGTATGGGTGGAAGCGCAACAAGGGGTACGGCACCGCCGCCCATCGCGCCGCCATACGCGACGGGGGCGCGACGCCGTACCACCGTCTGTCGTGGCGCCTCGTGTGACGGCACGGCGCATATGCCGCGACGCGCCTCAGTCCTTGCGCGCCGTCAGTTTGACGTAGTCGTCGAAGAGGATCTGGAGGCGGGCGTCGTTGTCGTTGCGGAGCCATGCGCGGGCGCCGAAGGCGGTGTCGACGATTTTGTCGAGGTCCTGGTGGGCGTGTCGCAGGTCGGCGGGCATGAAGGTCGGGTCATACAGGTCGGCCAGCGAGGAGCCGGGGTGGTTGGCGCGCGCCTCAAGGACGGCCTTGCCTGCGGCGATGATCGCGGAGCGCGTGGCGTCGTCGACGGGCGGCAGTGGCAGCGTGTTCCACACGAGGGTGTTGGAGAAGCGGCAGTCCGACTTCAGGCGTCCGCCGATTCCCTTCTGCCACGCCATGAACATCGTGGATTCGATGATGGCAAAAGCAAAACCCTCTGGATCAAGAGTTACGTATAGTTGATCCGATGCAATCACTGACGGAGCGAGCCAAGCGCAGGTTGCATATTCGCGCGTTTCGCTGAAAACTCTTGGTATTGCAAGGTATGGCTCAGTCGGGTTGTGGTTGTCTCGGAAAAGCCAAGGTGTGTCGCGATACTTATAGACATCACCTGTTTTGATGGAATTGTCTCGAAATTCTCGAGTTTCCTGAACCCTTGTCTTGATGAACTCCGATTCTCGGAGTTCTTTTGGCTGCGCATCGACCAACCACAGGCACCAGCGATCTTTGCCCTGAATTAGTTCTTTTGCTCCGAGATATTCCCTTATGTATTTCGCGGCAATCGGGTCTTTGATTGCTTTCCGATACTCGTTTGCGTCCGCGAGTATTAGATGCCCGCCGTCAAGGGCTCGTGAGCCGAGATAGCAAAGTTGCAAATCCGCTGCCAAAGCACCTTCCTTTTGGCTGCGTTTCTCAACGCAAAGAGTCTTGGAGTTGAATAGATATCCGTTGATGTGCGCGGGATGCGTTTCTGCAGGTTCGCCGTTGATGTCCTTATACGTGTAGAGGGTGGGTGGGACTTTTCGGTCGTCGTCCTTGTCCATGCCGATGATGACGACGTGCACGTGGGCCATGTCGGTGGACTGGGCGTCCCAGGCGAAGGTGCGGTGTGCAAACCTGATGCGCCATCCGTCCGCGGCAAGTGGTTTGAATAGGATAGGCATGGTTACGCCTTGTGTGACGCTGTTAGTTGAGACGAGGGCGAACTCAGCCCCAGGCTTGGTTAGATACTGGCTGGCCTTGCGGTACCAACCCGTGGCGTAGTCGAGGTACCCGTCGTAATCCTTCCCCCAAGTGAGCTTAAGTTCTTCTGTCTGCTGCTTGGTGCGTAGATAATAGCCGATGAAAGGCGGGTTGCCCATGACGTAGTCGCACCGGCTTCCGGACAGGAGCTCGTTCCAGTCGTAGCGCAGGGCGTTGGCGCACACGATGTTGCCGTGGTCGTGCAAGGGCAGGCGGGGCTGCCCGCCCACGATCGTGTCGGTCTGGTCGAGGGCCTGCTGCTCGGCGATCCACAGCGCCGTCCTGGCGACGGATACGGCGAAGTCGTTGATCTCGATGCCGTGGAACTGGCCGATGCTCACCTTGATGGGGTTGAGGGCGTCGCCCAGGTCGAACATCCCGTCGTCCTTGTACAGCTGGGCGATCACGCGGTTCTCGAGGCGGCGCAGGCACAGGTACGTCTCGGTCAGGAAGTTGCCGGACCCGCAGGCCGGGTCGAGGAACTGCAGGCTTGCGAGGCGGTCCTGGTAGTCCTGCAGGTGCTTTTTGTGTGTGCGGTCGGTGACGGTCTCGTGCTCGATCCGTTCGAGCTCGGCGGTGAGCCCGTCGAGGAAGAGGGGGTCGATGACGCGGTGGATGTTCCTGACGGTGGTGTAGTGCATGCCGCCCTGGCGCCGCTGGTCGTGGCTGAGGGTCTCCTCCATGAGCGAGCCGAAGATGACGGGGCTGATGCCGCTCCAGTCGAATCCGCTGGATGCCTCGAGGAGCGCGTCGCGGATGGCGTCGGTGAGCTGGGGGATCTCGATCCGCTCCGCGTACAGGCCGCCGTTGACGTAGGGAAACGCCTTGAGCTCGTCGTCCAGGTACGGGTCGCGGTCCCCGGGGCGCGTGTTGAGCGCGTGGAACAGGTCAATCAGGCGGCCGCGCAGGTGCGGGGCGTCCTCGGCCTCGACGAGCTTGCTGAACGAGTTCGCGGCGAACAGCCCGGCGTCCTCCGCGTACATGGCGAACACGAGGCGCACGGTGAGCACGGCGAGGTCGTGGTGCATCTGCGGGGTCTCCTCGCGCCCGCCCTCCGTGTAGCGTTCCATGAGCGCGTTGTGCAGCCGGGCGACGCGCACGCCCGCGTCCATCGACAGCTTCTGCTGGAGCATGAGCCGGGAGTGCTGCTCGTCGAAGATGCTGTCGAGCGTGCCCACGTTGTCGGCGAGGTCCTCGAGGCGGAACTCGGCGTCCGGGCCGTGGTCGGCGCGGGGGTGCTCGTCCAGGTCGTAGATGCGGAACGTGCCGAAGTTGCAGGTGCACAGCGCGCGCGGCTTCTCGCTGGCGGGCATGTTGTCGGAGTAGCGCAGCGCCTGCTGCACGGGCGTAACCATCTTGCCCTGGCGGGGCTCCGGCTTGTCGAGGTCGACGCCGTACGACTTCTGCTCGACGAGGAACCGGGCGTCGGGGAACAGCGCGTCGATGAACCCGCCGTTGGACGTGCGGCGTTCGAACTCGACCTTGGACGTGGGGTTGGCGATGTCCAGCACGCTCCCCATCAGGTCGATCCAGAACCTCTGCGTCTCCTGTTTCTCGTCGCCGTGCCCCTTCCACCGGTCGACGAATTCGGCGATGCGCTGGCCGCGCGATGCGCGCGCCCGCTTCTCCGCGACGCGTCCCGTCGTTGCGTCCTGCAGGACGCTGCCCCGCGCCTCGCCGCCGTTCCCTGCCTCGTTCGTGCGATCCTCCATCGGTGCCCCTCTCGCGTCGTCGTTACGGGTCCATGATAGGCGGTCGGGCGGCATTCTTTGGCGCTGGCGCGGCACGATGACTGTCACCGTGCCGTGTGGTGCGCCGCCTTGTGGCGTCGCATGACGACAATCGCGACAACGGCCGCTGTCGCGGCAACCGCTGCGCCGACGATGACACCCGCGTGTATCCTGGTCGGCTCACCTGCGGGGTCCGCCTTGGCGGAATCGGATCCTTCGGTGCCCGCCGTCGGGGAAGACGTGCCGGCGTCTGCCGGAATCGGCAGCTTCACGATGGCGTCCCCCGTCCGACTCCACGCAATAGACGGCGGTCCCGTCGTCCGATATCACCGAATTATCCCAGTTGCGGTCAAGGTTCGTCAGCGGGGCCGAAGCGTCGACCAAATAATCGGAGTAGCCCGTGACTCCCGAGGCTCCCGATCCGAATGACAGCACCCGGATCAGGCGAGGGGCGAAGCCATGTCTCCATCGACCTGGTCCGCTTCCCCGTCGATAGATTGATTGAGACCAGTCCCACAGCGTTGCCATCATCGAGTTTCGCTCCCGTGACATACAGCACATCAGACGGCAGCGGCACTCCGCTCGCCCCGTTGTCGTTGGCCGTCATGCCGCTCGCGACCCGCAGAGCGCCGAAAAGGTATCCATAGTCGGAATCCGCTGATGTGACGGGCAGTTCGGTCACGGCACCAGTTGCCGGAGCGAGAAGAAGCAGACGGAAATGCGAATCGCCCGGTTCGGCCTCGGGCACGGAAACGCACCATGTTTGGTGGTCCGGCGACACTCCCACCAGTTTCATGCTCGGCCTTGCCGCCCATGGAAGCGTGACGTTCACTGTGTTCAATTCCGATCCATCCGCTGTCGAATAGGTGACGAACCGCCGGTCCGCCGACGGGCTGGTGTCCTTGGCATCGGCATTCGCGCCGACAAGAGACGTCACCGAAGAACCATCGGCGGAAAGATCATAGTTTTCGCTCATCGGGACCGACACGACACTCATGTCGGCAGTTCGGACGATGCTGTCGGCCCCCAGGCAGCATGAGCATGGATTCATCTGGCGACAGACGCACCGACTCGATGATGTCGTATGAAGAAGTGTCTCCGAGATTGAGCGATGCCCGTGCCTCCACTTCCATAGTCGAGGTGTCTATTTTGCAAATGCTCCCGAGGGATGACGAAATGGAGTACAGGGTCGAGCCGTCGTGTGTCACAACCAGCCGTGTACCATTGGTGGATCCGGCTTTCGTTGGTTCGATGCATCCCGCATCATTCAGGCCGATTGCCGAAATCGAAGGCAAAGATCCGGCATCGACGGTCTGCGGGGCGGAGTCCGATGGCTCTGAAGTCTCATTCGCCTGTGCCGCGGCAACCGGAGCACAGGCCAACCCCGTGACGAAACACATCGCGGCAACGAGCATCGCCGCGACTTTTGACGGCTGTGATGACGAATTCGACGGAATGCCGTGAACTCCCTTGCGGTCTGCAAACCCCTGTGGTCTACAAAAAGGAAACGCCACCCGGATCTTCGAAACGAGTTCTGAAATTGCCTTTCCCCCTACGAATGCAATCCACAATCCCTCCCGATGCGATGTGTTTGTCGTTCGCCCCATACAGCTGAATCATCTGTTCTCTACGATAAGAGCCCTATGCGTTTTTATCATAGTGCCGTAGAAAAACTGGTGTCCAAACACGAAAAGCCTGGGAAGCGGCATTTCTCGGGCAATGCTGGGCGGCAATATCGTCAATGGCATCGATCCGTTGAACCGTTCCAAAATGTCAGGCGGAACGAGGTCTGCCTCACCCTCCTCGCCCAGCACGGCGATCAGCTGGCCACCAAGTTCGACTCCACGCTCCTCCACGCCATGGTCGCCCACATCACCATCCACGACCGCGATCACATTGTCTTCACCATGAAAGACGGCAGTCAAATAGAGGCAGGGTGGGGACTGCGGCGGAATCCATGGAGGCTGCTGTCCTCTTCGTGATTTGCGTGGCAATTTGGGCTTCTGGAAAGTAGTGGCGGTACGAATCTGAATTCTCAGATGAACGCAACCATCAAGAACTCGTCGTATTATCGTCCTGCAATAAATATTATCGAGTTGAATGGTTTGAAAGCGAGAGGGACATGACCAATCGGAGCTGCAAATCAATGCGAGGTGGAGCGCCGATGGCATGGCGTCTCATAAGACGCCTCATGTCAATGTCCGTCATCGCCAGCGTCCTGGGTGTCTTGGTTTTACCGGCCAATGCTGCGGAATCTCCGGCTTTGACGGAAGAGGAGCTTGTCGCGCAAGCGGAATATGTGGCTCAGTCCTTTGCAATAATTGGCATGGGGATGTCTGATCTGCCTGAAGTAGACGTGGATTCGGATCTGCTGTGGAACCTTGCCCAGGATGCGACCGCACGGCTTGGTCAGGAGGGTTCCCCAGCGAAGGATTCCGCCCTTGCCGATTCGTATCCGTGCAATAGCACGGACAGGTTCATTCACGCCAGAACCGTGGCTGCCGCCAACAAGCTTCGTGATTCAGATGCAAAGAGCATCGACGCTGAGACAGTCTACATGTACTTGTCGCATTACGTGGATGTCCCCTCGTCGTATAGGAAGCTTGCATGCGAGGCGAACGATGAGGAACCGTATTACGCGAACTGGATTACAAATGATGATAGGAACGTATATGACTCATTCCTCCGCGTTTCCGATTACTCCGACGCTCCGCGAGCTGTGTCTTCTGCAATATCCGGCATTGACGGGGCTCTTGAGGCTGGCGATACGGTGACTGGCGTCTATAAGAGACTGGCGGATAATGATGTGGCGGGTTCTCTTTACAACGCATTGTCGACCGGTTCACTGGTCTCCGATACTCTGCAAGCAAGCGTTCTGAATGATATCCGCGTGTCTTTGAGCGATATTGCCGGAGACGCGAATCTGGAAAACGAAGACGCGCATGATGTAGTCGACAGGCTTGTTGACCGTCTCTCGGCTAAGACATACTATAATCGGTCAACGGCGTTGAACGTGGTGTGCGTGACTCTGTCTTTTCTGGCATCTGGCGGAAGTCTGCTGGAAATAGGATTAGGCGTTTTGCAATTGAATCTCCTTTTCGATTCGGGCATCGCTCAGACTGCGGCAGTCGCAGCAATGATATCCTCCCTTTCTGGTCGCACAAGCGGCAGGCTTATGCGGGCGTGGGAGGCTTAATACCCGCCAACGGGATTAAGATATGAAGCGTTTTTCGTGGCATACGAAGCATGTGCTTCCTACATTGCCAAACTGAATTTGGACTGTGTCTTCACGCTGGATGAGAGGTTGCAGCCATGCTGGTCTTGGTGAACATCCTGTGGGTGGCGGCGGCATTCGCATTGCTGCACATGTCCAAGGGTTTGAAGGACACAGGCTGCGGCCCATATGTCGAATGCCCGCGCTGCCATCTTTGGCATCAGGCGTGCGAGGCGACGTGCCCATCCTGTTGCATGAATGGACGTGCCTTGAGGCGGCCGACGACGATCCTCCCGTGGGACATGCCCTTGGCTGAAGACGATCCGGAGTACGACAACGTCCTCATTGAGCATGGCCGGGTGAACGAGTCGAAGAAAAATAGTGAGATTCTGCGTGACCTCGTCATGGCCAGATTCTTCGTCGTCATGGCCTTTCTCGGGATCCTCGGACTGTGCCTCCAGAAGAACTGCGAGGGTTTCGAAGCCTACGACGGAAGCAATGTGGGCGCGCGGTACAACACGTTGGTCCCTGTCATCGGATGGTTTCTGTATGAGATCGCGGCCTGCTTCTACCTGCTGGGCGACGGTTCGGCCACGAGGCAAGGGCCAGGCGCATTGGCGTCGATTGCGGTCCGCCGCCGCGCGTGGCTTTCTGACATCGCGAATCCCTGGATTCAGACAGGCAGACGTCAGACAACGAAGACGTCGATTCTGGTCTATGCGGCAGCCGGTATTGTGGATCTGGCCCTTGCTGCGGTCTGGCTTTACCTTGGAATCTTCCCTTCTCACCCTGCGGTTGACAGCCTTGGACAGTCCGGTGTGGCCATGCGCATCCTAGGACTCGTCATCGGAATGTACGTGTTGGACATCACGACACTGCTCATCGCTTCCCGCGTCGGTTTCATCGTCGAAGAGCCGCGGGCATGCATTCCCGAGGGCGGCTGGGAGGACCGGCATCGCGCCTAGGTCGTCGGCATCACTGGGGGATTCGGCTGCGGAAGGTGCTCGGCTGGATCCCGTTTGTGGCTCGGGACCTGTCGCGGGGTTGTTGGCAGAAGCGTTAGTTTCCCACGACAAGAGATTCCACGACAAGAGATTTTGCACCTTTTTGCACAACGCCATCCGCCGTGTGATGATTTGAGGATGTTCCAATAAATGTAAGAAATGTCTGGGAACCTTGGAATTCCAATGGAAAACGGCGAAAGCGGCGCGGTTGCGAAACCCCCGAAAAAGAGCGGGCGACGGGAATCGAACCCGCGTAATCAGTTTGGAAGACTGAGGCTCTACCATTGAGCTACGCCCGCGAGACCTACGGTGCGCAGGGCTCCGTGAATGTCCGAGGCACCATTATACATAAATCGGCCGTCTTGCCAAGTCTGCCGCTCCGCCATTCGCGCCGCGCGATGGTTCCTTACCGCATGGAACGCAGTTTTCCGGAACGCGCCGTCGGCTCGGTCGTCGGTGCCATGTGTGGAAAAGAAGGTGGGGAAGGAATGTGTGCCGATTGCGGTCCTGCGACCCGTTGGTAGGCTGTGATTCGTAGAATCATGTTTCAGTACTTGCGTAACAAGGCGGCGCACATGTGGATTCTGTCGCGTCGCCGGCATGCAAAGGGGCTCGATATGGCGAAGGCGCGTTCCGGGAAACGGGCAACGGCGGCAGAGGCGACTGACCACACCACGGCGGATGAGTCCGCTCGTCAGCCCGCGCAGTCTGCACGCACCGCTCCGGTCACGCAGCACGCCCAGCCTCTCCAGCGCGCCCAGCCCGCGCAGTCTGCACGCACCGACGCTGCAGACGCCTCCGGCTCGGAAAAACCCGCCGAGCTCAGCACGTCCGAGACAACGGACATGTCGGAAGACGACATCGAATCACGCCTGTCGTACGCCGACATCCAAAGGCGTCACTCACGTCCCCACGTCCTGGGCATCCTCGTCGTCGTCGCCCTCGTCGTGCTCGTCGTTCCGTACGGCATCGGCCGCTCGCTGGCGCTGAACCACACGGCGCAGATGACGTCGTTGCTGGGCGGGTTCGAGCCCCAGGGCATCGCGCTCGCGTCGTGGGGCGTCACCACGTTCATGTTCGTGATGCTGTACATGGCCTTCCTCGATTCGGCGACGGCGCTGTGGACGACGCTGTTCATGGTGCTGCTCGCCTGCGAGCAGTTCATCGCGGGGTTCGCCATGCTCAAGACAAGGTTCTGGTTCACCACGTATGCGGTGTTCGGCAGCGCGTCGTCGTGCGCCAACGCCGCCGACGTCGGCATCGTCACGTCGGTGCTGGGGCTGGGCGCCTTCGCGGTGATCTACGTGCTCACCCTGGTGCTCGTCCGGAAGGATTCGCCGCTGAATGCGCTGACCCGGGATTGGGTGGCGATGATCGTCTACTTCGCCATCGAGGTCATCGCATTCGCCATCGCCGTGCTGAGCGGCGCTGGCGGGTTGCTCTAGGTTCTCCAGATTCTCCAGATTTTCTGGGCGGAATCCCCTGCTACGGATTTTCGCCAGGTCTGTGATCTGTGTCCGCTGCCGCCGCCGCGTCGCGGATGGGAATGGGGTAGGATTCAATTGCCATTTCGTGGTGCAGGGCGCAGGCCGCCCGTGCCCGTTTCGCAATGGGAATCTTCTATGGCGCCAGTGCCAGCACGTGCATCATCGTAGGAACCTGCCCCGCCTGCACCACATCTGTCTGTTAGAAAGGTTTTGTCGTGCTCAAGGGCTTCAAGGAATTCGTGTCGCGTGGCAACGTCGTTGACATGGCGGTCGGTGTCGTCATGGGCTCCGCCGTGACCGCCATCGTCAATTCGATCGTGGATAACCTCATCAATCCGCTCATCGCCATGATCTTCGGGCATCCGGATATGTCCGCGCTGCTGTGCATCACGTTCAACGGCGCCACCATCAGCTTCGGCGCGGTGCTCAGCGCCATCATCAACTTCCTGCTCATCGCCATCGCCGTGTATTTCTGCATCGTCGTGCCGATGAACAAGTTCCGTGAGATGGGCAGCGACGCCATGAGCAAGGTGCTCCACAAGGACGGCGGCAAGGGCGGGGATTCCGACGACAAGGAAGAGGAATCCCCCAAGACCCCCGACGAGGCCCAGCTCGAGCTGCTCGTCGAGATCCGCGACCTGCTCAAGGAACAGAAGGGCGACGGCTCCCGTTCCATCGAGGGCTGACCACAGCGTGGCGAGTGGACAAAGTCGCACGCTGCTGTATACTATTTCTTTGGCGTGTTCCGCCCGCGGATACAGAGCGCTACGGCATGGGGCCGTGGCACCGCGCAGCCGAAGTTTCTTAAGGAGGACTTGTGGCTCTTAGCACCGACGAAAAGCAGGCTATCATCAACGAATATGCAACCCACCCGGGCGACACCGGTTCTCCTGAAGTTCAGGTTGCACTTCTCACCAAGCGCATCAACGACCTGACCGAGCACCTGAAGTCCCATCAGCACGATCACCATTCGCGCCGTGGCCTTCTGCTCATGGTTGGCCAGCGTCGTCGTCTGCTTGGCTATCTCGAAAAGGTGGACATCAACCGTTACCGCTCTCTGATTGAGCGTCTCGGTCTGCGCCACTAAGATCTTCCGCCCGGGTCGTCATGGCTCGGGCGCTTTTGCATATCGGAGGATGATACGTGAGGAATGGCACCGCGGACGTATGCGGCGCCGTGAGGAATGATTGAAAGCCCCAGCGCGAAGGTCGCGCCCGGTATGCCGAGGATAGAAGAAAAGAATTAGGTAGCAGATATCACAACAGAAGGAGGAACCCGTGGAGGGTCCCGAAATCAAGGCAGTAGAAGCAGTAATTGACAATGGCGCGCGAGGCAAGCGCGTCCTGCGTTTCGAGACGGGCCGTCTTGCACAGCAGGCAGACGGCGCTGTGGCGGCTTATCTCGATGACGACACGATGATCCTTTCCACCACGACAGCTGGCTCGAGCCCGAAGGAGAACTACGACTTCTTCCCGCTCACCGTCGACGTCGAAGAGAAGATGTACGCGGCAGGCAAGATCCCCGGATCGTTCTTCCGCCGCGAAGGGCGCCCGTCGTCCGAGGCGATCCTGGCGTGCCGCATCATCGACCGCCCGCTCCGTCCGCTCTTCCCGCACACCCTGCGCAACGAGGTGCAGGTCGTCGAGACGGTGCTGTCCATCAACCCCGATGACGCATACGACGTGGTCGCGCTCAACGCGGCCTCCGCATCGACCATGATCTCCGGCCTGCCGTTCGAAGGCCCGGTCTCCGGCGTGCGCCTGGCCCTCATCGACGGCCAGTGGGTCGCGTTCCCGCGCTGGAGCGAGCGCGAACGCGCCGTGTTCGAGATCGTCGTCGCCGGCCGCGTGGTCGAGAACGGCGACGTCGCCATCGCCATGATCGAGGCGGGCGCCGGCAAGAACGCCTGGAACCTCATCTACGACGAGGGACAGACCAAGCCCGACGAAGAGGTCGTCGCCGGTGGCATCGAGGCCGCCAAGCCGTTCATCAAGGTCATCTGCGAGGCCCAGAACGAGCTCAAGCGCATCGCCGCCAAGGAGACCAAGGAATTCCAGCTCTTCCCGGAGTACACCGACGAACTGTACAAGCGCATCGACGAAATCGCCCACGCCGACCTTGACGAGGCCCTGTCGATCGCCGAGAAGCTGCCGCGCCAGGCCCGCATCGCCGAAATCAAGGAAGGCGTCCGCGCGCAGCTCGCCAACGAGTTCACCGACATGGACGACGCCGAGAAAGAGAAAGAACTCGGCAACGCGTTCAAGGAGCTGCAGCGCCAGATTGTGCGTCGCCGCATCCTCACCCAGGACTACCGCATCGACGGCCGTGGTCTGCGCGAGATCCGCACCCTGTCGGCCGAGGTCGACATCGTGCCGCGCGCCCATGGCTCCGCGCTGTTCCAGCGCGGCGAGACCCAGATTCTGGGCGTGACCACGCTCAACACCCTCAAGATGGAGCAGCAGATCGACGCCCTGTCGGGCCCGACCACGAAGCGCTACATGCACAACTACGAGATGCCGCCGTATTCGACCGGTGAGACCGGTCGCGTCGGTTCCCCGAAGCGCCGCGAGATCGGCCATGGCGCCCTCGCCGAGAAGGCCCTCGTGCCGGTGCTGCCGAGCCGCGAGGAGTTCCCGTACGCCATCCGCCAGGTCTCCGAGGCCATCGGCTCCAACGGCTCCACCTCCATGGGCTCCGTGTGCGCATCCACGCTGTCGCTGCTCAACGCCGGCGTGCCGCTCAAGGCCCCGGTGGCGGGCATCGCCATGGGCCTCGTGTCCGGCGAAGTCGACGGCAAGATGGTCTACAAGACCCTCACCGATATCCTGGGCGCCGAGGATGCCTTCGGCGACATGGACTTCAAGGTGGCCGGCACCTCCGAGTTCATCACCGCCCTGCAGCTCGACACCAAGCTCGACGGCATCCCCGCCGAGATCCTGTCCGCCGCCCTGCAGCAGGCGCACGAGGCTCGCCAGACGATCCTCGACGTCATCAACGAGTGCATCTCCGAGCCTGACGAGATGAGCCCGTATGCGCCGCGCATCATCACCATGACCGTGCCGGTTGACAAGATCGGCGAGGTCATCGGCCCGAAGGGCAAGATGATCAACCAGATCCAGGAAGACACCGGCGCCGAGGTCACCATCGAGGACGACGGCACCGTGTACATCGCGTCCGAAGGCGGCGAGGCCGCCGAGGCCGCCCGCAAGCTCATCGACCAGATCGCCAACCCGCACATCCCGCAGGCTGGCGAGCATTACAAGGGCAAAGTCGTCAAGACCACGAGTTTCGGCGCGTTCGTCAACCTGACCCCGGGCACCGATGGCCTGCTGCACATCTCTCAGATCCGCAACCTCGCGGACGGTGAGCGCATCGACGCCGTCGAGGACGTGCTCAAGGAAGGCGACGAGGTCGAGGTCGTCGTGCAGTCCGTGGATGACCGCGGCAAGATCTCGCTGGCCATCCCCGGTTTCGAAGACCAGGAGTCTAGCCGTCCCGAGCGTTCCGAGCGCGGTGAGCGCGGCGGACGTCGCGAGCGTGGCGATCGCGGCGAGCGCGGCGGACGCCGTGAGCGTTCCGATCGTTACGACGACGAGGACCGCGGTGACCGCCGCCGTTCCTATCGTCGCCGTTACGACGATGAGGATTCCGACGACTTCGATGACCGCAACGACCGCCGTGGCGGCCGTTACTCCGACGATTTCGACCGCGACGACCGTTCCTATGACCGTGGCGACCGCGAGGACCGCGGTGGCCGTGGCGAGCGCGGCGGCCGTGACTACGGCGATGACCGCCGTGGCGGACGCCGTGAGCGTTCCGACCGTGGCGACCGTGGTGAGCGCGGTGGCCGTGGCGGACGCCGCAACGACCGCAACCCGCGCTACGCCGTCGACGACCAGTACGACGAGTACCGCGCCGAGCGCCAGGAGCGTTCCGAACGTCCGCGTCGCCGTGTGCGCCGCGACTTCGATCCGTTCGAGGACTGATCGCATGATGCCCTATGGTGCGCCTTCGCACCATAGGGCAGGTGCCGCCGCATGAATGTCGCGCGGCGGCACCAGGGACAGGCGGGGCCGGCAGGCCCCGCTTTTTTATACCCATCCGCGGCCTCGTCTGCGCCCCGTGCCCCGCACCCCGTCCCTGGCCCGCGGCACCGTCCCGTCTCCCCGCGCGTTCCTTCCCGGCTCGCGCGGCTTGCCGTGATAATGTGGGGCAATGGGTCTGAAAAGGTTGAACAACGTCGTTATCCCTCGTCCGTCCCTCGGAACCTTCTACGTGGTGCTGTCGTTGATCGCCGGCACCATACTCGTGTTTTTCGACGCCCATCCCTCCCGCAACGATTTCGAAGCGCAATGGGCGCGCGCCCGGCAGGTGGCGAGCTTCCACTTCCTGTCGGACCCCGATCCGTCGGGCTCGGGCGACTACGGCGGCTATGCCGCCGACGGTACCTTCCAGTCGTTCAACAACACGGCGGTCAATTCGCCCCTTGCCTATCTGCCGTCGATCTTCAGCGGCGGGAATTTCTATGTGGCGAGCCTGCTGACCCTGGCCTTCTCGGTGGCCTTCGTCTATCTGGGGTTCGCGATTGCGAAGGACTACGGGCTGATCATCCTCGCGATGGCACTCCACCCTCTGGTGTTCCTGTCGTTCGTGTATCCCACCGCGGATGCCATGACCAATTCGTTCACGCTGCTCGTGCTGGGGCAGATCTTCCGGATTTTCCAAGATGGCTTCACCAAGCGCTCCACGATCCTCATCACCGTGTCGGCGCTTGTGCTCGGGCAGTTGAGGGCCACCTGCATCATGCTGCTCCTGCTGCTCCTCGTCCCCGTCGCCCGCGACGTGAAGCGCGACGAGACAGGGCATCGCAGGTTCGACTGGCAGGTCCTGGCGCCCGCAATCGCCGTCTGCCTGTCATGGGGGCTCTGGCGGTTCCTGACGAAAGACATCAATCCCAGCATCGTGGGGACGAAAGCGCAGGTCGACCACGCGCTGCACGGCATCCTCGCCAATCCGATCGGGGTGCTGCAGAGCATGGTCGTGACGATCCTGTCGCCTCTCGATTGCGTCGGCGACAGGTACAACACCGGACGCAACATCGGATTCTTCACGGGCGCCGAATTCACCCAGCTGTCCGCGCCCGTCATGGCTCCGCTCCTTCTCGCCGAGGTGCTGCTCGTGCTCATGAACAACAAGATTCTGCCGCGCCTGTCGAAGGCCGACGTGACGATCACCGTGCTGACCATCCTGGGGTATTCCGCCGCCACCTTCGCTGCGTTGTACACCATGTGGAGTTTCGGCGAGCTGGGATACTACGTGGACGGCATGCAGAGTCGCTATTTCATCCCCGTCGTGCCGCTTCTCGCCTTGCTGATACCGAAGCTGGGGGTGTCGTTCGCGAACCGGGAGAAAACCAAAAGCTTCGTCATGGGTCTTGTGCTGTGGACGTACGTGGCGATGACACTCGTGCACGTCCTGCCGATCCCGTGACGCCCGCGGCCGGACGTATGCGATGGCCTGGCGTTGCAACGACCATGCCGGGGCCGGGGCAAATTGCGGCACGCAGCGATGGCGGCTAGACTCCCCTCTTAGAGATAGATATGTTCCGAGCCGGAAAACGGACCCTCGGGTCATTCGACAAGGAATCGCAATGGTGCGATCTGTCGCGGAGAGGAGGGGTATCCATGCAATGGGCAGGATGTCTTCTGTGGGATGAAGTCGGAGTGGGGCGGTGCTGACCGGGTGCGCGGCGCCGCATGCAGGCCTTCCGTCGTGGAGGCAAAGGCATGACCCAAGGCGGCTTCACGCTTGTCGAGCTTGTCGTCGTGGTCATCATCGTCGGAATCCTTGCATGCGTGAGCATTCCGCTGTATTTCCATCAGGTGGGTGCGGCGCGCTTGGCGGCGAACCAGAGCAATGCGCACGCCGCCGTGGTACATGTGGAGACCTTGTACGACAAACCCTCCCAGGCCGATATCGAAGCGACGATCAGGGACAGGAACAAGCATATGTACTTCAGGTACGATACCCAGACCGGCGAGGCCACATACTTGGGCGTGGACACCAGGAGCCCCGGCCAGGGTGTCACCTACCAGCATTTCGCCAACGTCGGTTACAAGGCGGCAGGCGGCCAGGGAACCACGGTGATAGTCGATTGGAGTACGAACACTCCCTGCAAACTGGACAACGGCAAGACTTCGACCACGGTGCTCACCGACCGCGTGTACCGTTACTGGGACATCGCCGTGCAGGGGGACTGGGACTACATCGCGATTGTCTGCCTGTGGTAGGCGGCCGGCGCATGCCCGACTGCGTAGAATGGTGGCATGGCCGGAACTGCATGTGACAACGGTCCCAAGGCCTGCAATGGAGCGGAGCCCCTGGCCGCCACGCAGAACCTGGCCGCCACGCAGAACCTGGCCGCCACGCAGAACCTGGCGAAGATAATGCGATAATGGCATCGGACGAAGCCCGGACACAGTCCGTCCGGGAGATGCCATGCCGATTCGGAACGACCTCCGGCGCAACGCCAGAGGGGAAAGGAGCAAGGAATGGCCGAATCCATTGAATCGTTTGCGGCATCGTACGCTGCGGCGAAGTCGAAAAACGCCTATGCCGCCTATTACGCCGCGTCCGAACGTCTGTACCGGGCCATCGCCGACCATGTGACCACCGCCCAAGGGGTGCCGGTGGGGGCGATGGCGTATTACACTGCGGGGTTTGCCGGTTGGGCCGTGCAATACGCGGCGTTCCATGCCGGACCCACGCCGGCGGTGCCGCCTACGGTCATGCAGTATCCCGACAACACCGGGCGCCTGTGGTTCCAAGGGCGCGACATCGACGACCTGCTTGTGGGCGCCGACGCCGACAGCCTGTCGCGCATCATGCTGGCCAATTACGACGCCATGAAGGCCCCTGTCGAGACGCGTCCCGACCCCAACGCCATCATGCAGAAGGTCGTCGGCGTGCTCATGGGAGACTGGAACGCCATGCTGTGCGGCAATGTGTCGCCGCAGGACCACCTCGCCGTGATGACGGTCATGGGCCCGCGCTTCCGCGAGTTCCTCTCCGATGCCTGCGCTCCCGCCGACCTCGTGCCGGTGAGCGCCATGATGATGTCCAAGCTCGTGCGCGACACGTCGACGCCCGCAACCTGCGGCAACGCCACGTCCGCCCTGCTCGAAACCGCGTTCTTCGCGGCTCTGATGGACTACGGCATGGTCGCCGTCCGCTGATTCCGCAGCGGGGAAGCGGGGCGAATCGTCCGCCAGCGCTGGGGTCGGGTTCGTACTGGGTCCGGCCCCGCGTCTGGTTTTGTTTCGCACGCGGTGTCGCATCGGTGCGGCCTGTCACGCGCCACGCGCCTGGGAGCCCGGAGGCGGCGGTCGGTGCGCCTGTTGCGTAGACCCGTTGCGTAGAATGGTGGCATGACCGAAACTGCATGTGACAATGATTCCAAGGCCCGCAATGGTGCGGAGTCCGGCGAGGCCGCGCAGAACCTGGCACGCCGCCTTGCCGTCGTGGTGGTGACGTATCGCCGCCAGCATCTGCTCGGCGAGCTCTTCGATTCCCTCGCTGAACTCACCACCCATCCATGGCGCATCTACGTGGTCGACAACGAGAATTCGCAAGACACCCAGACGCGCGTGCGCGACTTCGGCGAGCGCCTCGTCGATGCCTGGGGCGAACCCGACGACGGGACGGAACGCGTGGTGTATCTGCCCCAGCCCGTCAACGTGGGTTGTTCCGCAGGTTTCAACGCGGGCATGAAGCGCGCGTACCGCGACGGCGCCGAATGGTTCTGGCTCGTGGACGACGACGTGGCGGTGTTGCCCGACGCCGTGGAGACCCTGGCGCCGTGGACCGACGCGCATGACGTGATCCAGGGCGCGCGTTTCGATTTCTTCGGCGAGGACGTCCCCCAGCCGCGCGACCTCAACGTCGCCTTCGGCACCCCGGTGTTGTCGCCGCTGCGCTTCGGCAGGGCCGGGTACCGCGTCACCAACGTCGTGAGTTTCGAAGGCGCCCTCGTCAAGCGTTCCATCGTCTCTGCGATCGGCCTGCCCGACCCACGGTTCTTCATCACCATGGACGGCGTGGTCTACGGATACTGCGCCAGCAAGGTCACGAACCCCATCATGATTCCGGCCAAGGTGCTGCGCAAGACCCGCGAGAAAACAGAATACGACATCGCCGGCCTCGCCCAGATCACGGGGCTGAGCAACGTGCAGCGCTACCATCTCATGCGCAACCGCGGATACCTTGCGCGTTACCTGCAGCTGCACGGCGATTTCCATCCGTTCCTTTTCGCCCTCGGCACCATGAGCACCTTCGGGCTCGAGCTGTTTCGCCTGGGCACGGTGGACCGCGCCGACATGGTCCCTGGCTTCTTCGAGCTGTTCAAGGGATGGATGGCGTCGCGCCGGGTTATGCATGATCCCGACTGGAAACCGATGCACGGCGCCACGCACACCTGCTGACCCGGCCGCCGCGCCGCATCCCGCCGGTGCACACCACGTCACAAAGCACACCACACATCACCACGACACATCACCACCAAATCACAAGGAGAGCGTTCATGACGATTCCCATGCGCACAATCGGTCCTTTCACCACCACCGCCATCGGCGAGGGCGAGATGCCGCTGACCATCGAGAACAATCGCGGGCATGACGTGGGCATTGAAACCATCCATGCGGCACTCGACGCCGGATGCCGCCATCTCGACACCGCATGGGCGTATTACACGCCCGGCGAAGAGGAGCAGACGGGCGAGAAGCTCGTGCGCGAGGCGCTGGATACGTGGGACGGCCCGCGCGACGAAGTGCTCGTCGCCACCAAGGTCGGCCTGCGCCGTGCGTGGGATGGTGACAAACCGGTGTGGCCGCGCGACGGCAAACCCGAGCACATCATCGAGTATGGCAAGCAGTCCGCACAGGCGCTCGGCGTCGATGCGATCGACCTGCTGTATCTGCACCGCCATGACCCCGAGGTGCCCTATGAGCAGTCCTGCGAGGGCATCAAGGCCCTGCTCGACCAGGGCGTCGCCCGCTGGGCCGGCGTGTCGAACGTGACCATTGAGCAGCTGGACATCGCCCGCCGCGTGCTGGGCGACAAGCTCGTGGCCGTGCAGAACCAGTATTCCCCGGTGCATCTCGACACCCAGGACACCATGGACTATTGCGCCAAGCTGGGGCTGGCGTTCGTGTGCTGGAGCCCGCTCGGAGGCTACCGCCACCCTTATGACGACACGAAGTTCGACCCGTTCCGCAAGGTCGCGGCCAGCCACGGCGTGAGCTACCAGCGCGTCGTGCTCGCCTGGGAGCTTGCCAAGGGCGACCACGTGTCCGTGATCCCCGGCGCGCACCGCCCGCAGACCATCGTGGATTCGCTCCAGGCCGGCGACCTGAAGCTCAGCGACGAGGAGCTGGCGTATCTTGGCTGACGGTTCCTTCGCATCCCAGGGGGCATGGCGTGAGCAGATGACCGACATCGAGGTGCGTTCCGCCGACGGCGCCGACCTTGACGTCAGCATCGGCATCGAGGCCGGCGGGTCAGGCGTCCCCGAGGCGGCGTCCGCCGACGGGACGGTCACGCCCGTCACGATTCCCATCGCCCTGGCGCCCGGCGTGACCGTGCGCTTCGCCACCCGTCTCGGCGGCGCGTCGATCGGCGCATGGGGCAACTGCAACTTCGGACGCAAGGTCGGCGACGACCAGCAGGCCGTCGCCGAGAACCTGCGTGGGCTCGCCCGGCTGCTCGGCGCCCCCGTGCGCCTCGTCCACCAGGTGCATTCGGCCATCGCCATCGATGCGGGCGCCGCGGCCGACGACGGCATCGACACCTACGCCGTGGATGCCGATGCGCAGGCGACCGACCACGAGGGCCTACCGCTGGGAATCCTCGGCGCCGACTGTCTGCCCGTGATGTACGCAGACGCGCAGGCCGGCGTGATCGGCGCCTCGCATTGCGGGCGTCGCGGACTCCAGCGTGGCGTCGTGCACTCCTGCGTGGAGCAGATGGTGGCCCTGGGCGCCGACCGCGCGCACATCCGCGCGGTGCTCGGACCGTGCATCTGCGGCGACTGCTATGAAGTGGGCGACGAGATAGCCGCCGAATTCGACGCGCAGTTCCCGGGGACCCGCACCGTGACGCGTTTCGGCGGGGCCGGCATCGACATCGCCGCCGCCGCATTGCAGGCGCTCGCGGCCGAAGGCATCGGCGAAGGCCAGGTCGTCTCCGCCAAGCCGCGCGTGGACGCCGCCACGAAATACCTCGAGGACGACCCTGAGCTCATGGCGCTGTGCGCCAGCGACGGCGAGGGGGCTCCCGAGCTCGCCGACCGCCTTGGCGCGCTGTCGCACAGCATGTGCACGGTCGAGAATCCGCTGTGGTATTCGCACCGCCGCGCCTATCTCGCGCACAAGGACCACGAGGGGCGCTTCCTTGCCGTCGTCACGCGCGGCGAGGCTTCCGGCGTTTGCTGACGGTCGTGTTCAGGCCTTAGCATGAAAACCATGTCTGATTCACAGCAGGTCCCCGTCGTCGCCATCATCCTCGCAGCCGGCTTCGGCATGCGCTTCGATCCCAGCGACCCCAAGCAGCTCGTGTCCATCGCGGGCAAGCCGGTCATCGAGTGGAGCATCGAGGCGTTCGTCGACAGCCCGCGCATCACCGACGTTCTGCTGGTCGTGAATCCCAAGGTGTATGCCGCGGTCGAGCGCATCGTGGACGACATGGGCGCCGACAAGGTGCGCGGTCTGATCCCGGGCGGTGAGACCCGTGCGGACAGCACGAGGGCCGCCCTCGGCTTCCTGGCGCAGATGGGAATCCCCGGCGACGCCAAGATCCTCATCCACGACGGCGTGCGTCCCTTCGTCACGCCGCGCATCATCCAGGATTGCGACGACGCGCTCAACGCATCGAACGCCGCGACCGTCGCCGTGCCCAGCACCGACACGATCCTCATCGCCGCACCACAGGACGGCGCCGGCGCGGGTTCCGCACCCGTCGTGCACGCCGTGCCCGAGCGCTCGACCACATGGCGCGCCCAGACGCCGCAGTGCTTCCGCTTCGACACAATCCGCAGCGCCTACGAGCGAGCGGCAAGCGACGAGAACTTTCATCCCACCGACGACACGCGCGTGGTGGTCGATTACCTGCCCGGCGAAAAAGTGACGGTGGTGCAGGGCAGCGATGACAACATCAAGATCACCACCCGGGCCGACGTCGACGTCGCCGAGCTCATCGCGCCCCGCGCCCGTCGCGTGCGCACCGTGGCCCGCATGCGCGCTGCACGCGGCGGCGAGTGATTTATCGGTTACGATTGGTGGCATGGAGCAGTTCGAAGTTGTGATCTCAGGTTTCGATCCGTATGACGGAGTCGAGATCAATCCGTCGCGCGAAGTGCCGATGATGCTGCAGAGGACTGGGATACCCGACACGCCCGCCGGCACGTCGGTGCGCGTCACCAGCGTGATGCTCCCCATGAGCTTCGCCAAGGCATGGCCGACGCTGTACGACGTCATCAACACCGTGCACCCGCAGATCATCATCGCCACGGGCCTCAAGCGCCGCAACCGCGGCATCGCGCTCGAACGCTGCGCCACCAACATCATCGACGCCGACAAACCCGACGCCGACAACGTGCAGCCGCGCCGCGTGCCCATCACCCCGTCGTCTCCGGCGGCGTACTGGACCGGCCTGCCGCTGCGCGACATCCTCGACACCTTCGCCGCACAGAACATCCCCGCCACGCTGAGCTCGGATGCGGGCACCTACGTGTGCAACTCGCTGTTCTATCGTCTGCTCGACTGGACGGCCGCGCAGAGCCGGGTCGTGTCGGGGTTCCTGAGCTTCCCCATGGTCAACGAGAAGCGCGACAACGCGCTCGGCATCCCGCTGGGGCAGATGGTGCAGGCCGCGCAGGACGTGGTGTGCGCGTCGATTGAATACTGCCGACGTCCCCCGTCCGGCGAGATGCACATGGTCTGACTCCGGGCGGCGTGCCGAGAGACACGCGGAACATCCCGCGCGCTGTAGGGATGATGTGATGTATGCCCGAAACGTATGTGTCCGGCGAGAAAAAACGCTATCGTAAGGGTATGTGTCCGTCGACAGGACGGGCATGATACGCGTTCGACTTTTCATGTAAAGAATGAGGAACAATACATGGCTGATGACATGTTTCCTACCGCTATCCGTGGCTACGACAAAGAGAAGGTCAACGAATATGTAGCCCAGACGAATGCCAACATCGCACGTTTGCGCGAGCAGATCCGCGTATACGACAGCCGCACGCTGCAGCTTGAGGCCGAGCTGCAGGAAGAAAAGGCCAAGAAGACTCCGCAGAAGAGCACCTACAGCAACCTGGGAGCCAGCGCGCAGCAGCTTCTTGCCAGCGCCGAGCAGACCAGCAAGCAGCTTCTCGCCCGCGCCAAGAAGGACGCCGAGAACATCCGCAAGACCGCGCAGGAAAGCGCCGACACGACCAAGAACAGCGCCGAGCTGGATGCGCAGCACACCCGCGAGGAAGCCAAGCGCACCGCCGAGAACACGGTGAAGGACGCGCAGGACCGCGCCGCCGCCATGGTGGCGAAGGCCAAGGAATCCGCCGACCAGATCGTGACGACCGCCACCCGCGAGATGAACGACAAGCGCCAGAGCCTCGACATCGAGCTGAAGAACAGCCGCGCCGAGCACCAGAAGCAGATCGAGGCCGAGCGCGCCAAGGTCGAGACCGAGCTGGCCGACAAGAAGGCCCAGGCCACCGCCGCCATCGCGGCGCAGCGCAAGGCCACGGACGACGAGCTCGCCCAGCGTCGCAGCGAGGCCAACGACCAGATTCAGAAGGCCATCAACGACGCCAACGAGCGCGTGAACAAGGCCAGCGACGAGGTTGCCAAGATGATGGTGGACGCGCAGCGCAAGGCCAACGACATCACCGACCAGGCGAAGGCATCGGCCCGCCAGATTGCCGACGACGCGCAGGTTCAGCGCATGAACACCCTCAAGCAGGTGTCCGCCGAGGCCGAGGAAAGCCGCAAGAAGATCTCCGAGGAACAGGACGATGCGTCCAAGAAGGTGACGGAGATGCTTGCCAACCTCGAGAAGAAGAGGCAGGAAACCGAAGAGAACTCCAAGAAGATCCTCGACGAGGCCCAGGTCAAGCGCGACGAGGCCGAGAAGTACGCGTCCGACAAGCGCAAGGCCGCCGATGCCGAGCGTCAGGAAATCCTCGACAACGCCAACAAGCAGGCCACCGAAGAGATTGAGAAGCGCCGTCAGGCGGCGCAGTCCGAGATCGACGGCCTGCAGCAGCGCATCGACGAACTGCAGGGCCGCGAGACTGCCATCACCCGCAGGGTCGACGAGCTCAAGTCCATCTTCAGCAACGCTTTCGGCTCGATGGGCAGCGTGCTGCAGGACATCGCCAATGAGAAATCCGAGGATGGCAAGCAGGCCGCCGAGGCCGAGGACGAAGCCGCGGACGAGCAGGGCGAGGCCCAGTCCGACGAGGACCAGAAAAACTGACAGCGTGGCCGGGGCGTCAGCATCCCCGTGATGCCGGCGCGAGACGGCCCGACATCGCCGCCATTGCCATCCGGCCATTGCTTCACAGGCGAGGCGGATCCCGCGAGGATCCGCCTCGTTTTCGGTTTGAAGACACCGCATAACGCGGCATGGCGGAAGACGGCACACAACGGAACAAAGCAGACAGGCTGCATGGACACAGCCGGAAACACCCACAGGAGGACACCATGACACACAGCACGCCTCTTACACAGGAAACGCTCGACAGGCTCACCGCCGATTTCGATTCCCGCGAGGCCAACCGCATCGCCATGAACGCCGTCGTCAGCAACGGCATCGACGACGTGGCGCACAACTACGACAGGGCGCGCCGCCTGCAGCGCCGCTTCTCGGTCACCGTTGACAACGGCGAGGTGACGAACCAGCGCCGTTCCGGCCGCTGCTGGCTGTTCAGCTCCCTCAACGTCGCGCGCTTCGTCGCCAAGAGGAGCCTTGGCGTCAAGAGCTTCGAATTCTCGCAGAACTACGCCATGTATTTCGACAAACTCGAACGGTGCAACTACTTCCTCCAGGACGTCGCTGACCTCGTGCGCGGCGGCGAACCGGTCGATTCGCGCCTCATGCAGACGCTGCTGCACGATGTGATGGGCGACGGCGGCCAGTGGACCATGGCGCTCAACGTCTACAAAAAATACGGCGCCGTTCCCAAGGATCTCTTCCCCGAGACCGCGTCGTCGGAAAACACCCGTCAGCTTGACGCCAACCTGCGTTCCCTGCTGCATCAGGCCGTGTGCCACATCTACAAGGAGAATGGCGACGAAGCGGCGATTGCGCGGACCGTGAGCCAGGCGCTCGCGGACGCCCACCGCATCCTCACGATCCATCTGGGAGAGCCGCCGAAGAGCTTCGAGTGGGAATGGACCGACGACAACGGCACGTTCCACCGCGACGGCGAACTGACACCACAGCAGTTCTGGACACGCTACGTCGACGCCGGGCTCGAGGACTACGTGTGCCTCGTCGACGACCCGCGCCCCGAACATCCCAAGGGTGAGAAAATCGGCATCGAGCATCTGGGCAACGTGGTGGGCGGCGACCCCACCGAATACCTCAACGTGCCCGTGCAGTTCATGAAGGACTGCGTGCGCCGCATCCTGTCGGACGAGGGGATCCCCGTGTGGTTCGGCGCCGACTGCCATCCGATGATGGACCGCAAGGGCGGCGCGTGGGCGACCGACCTGTTCGAATACGACCGCGTGTACGGCACCACGAGCGACATGACCAAGGAGGAACGCGTGCGCTTCGCCGACTCCGCGATGAACCACGCCATGGCGTTCGTGGGCGTCGACGTGGCTGACGACGGCACGACGACGAACCGCTGGCGCGTCGAGAATTCGTGGGGTGCCGACGTCGCCGACAAGGGCTATTTCACGATGGACGACCCCTGGTTCGACGAATTCGTCTACGAGGTGGCCGTACCCAAGTCCCTGCTGCCCGACGACTACCGCGCCGCGCTCGAACGCCCGGCCATCATGCTGCCGGCGTGGGATCCGATGGGCGCCCTCGCCTGACGCGCGCGTCCCGTCCCGTGCCCGTCGCGCCGGTGTCTGGAATGTGGCACAGGACGCGCCCATGCATGGACATGGGACGCATTCGTTGGCGCAACATCGTATAGTGATGTGTCTGGTGGTCGCGCCACGATGCGCAAGTGCACAGCGTTTGTGGCGCGGCCAGCGTTTTCTTTATGGACGGTGGGGCTGCGCGATCCGTGATGGTCGCCGCAGGCGTCGCACATGCTTCCAAGGTTTGCGAAAGGACGGTTTGCTCGCATGTCAGTGCTCAGAGGGCCGGATAGTTCGGAGGACGCCGTAGCGCGCCTCGGCACCAAGGCGGTGCTTCCCGAGACGGTGGATGTCAACATCCGCCAGCTCGATCCGATTCCCGCGCCCCGCGCCTTTATCAGCGAGCTGCCCATTTCGCGCGACGTCGTGCATCTGGTGCGCGAATCCCGCCGTGAGATCAGCGACGTGCTGCACGGCCGCGACGACAGGCTGCTGGTGATCGTGGGGCCGTGCTCCATCCACGACCCGCGCGCCGCCAAGGACTATGCCAACCGCCTGGGCGAACTCAAGTCGAAGCTGTCCGACGACCTGCTCATCGTGATGCGCGTGTATTTCGAAAAGCCCCGCACCACCATCGGGTGGAAAGGCCTCATCAACGACCCCGACATCGACGGCACCTTCAACATCCGCAAGGGCATGTGGCTGGCGCGCCGCATCCTGCTTGACGTGGCGGACCAGGGCCTGCCCGCGGCCACCGAGTGGCTCGATCCGATCACCCCGCAGTATCTGTGCGACCTGGTGAGCTGGGGCGCCATCGGCGCCCGCAACACAGAGAGCCAGGTGCATCGCGAGCTGGCATCGGGCATGTCGATGCCCATCGGTTTCAAGAATTCCACCGACGGCAACGTCAAGGCCGCCGCCGATTCATGCTTCACCGCCGCCAACGAGCACCATTTCCTCTCCATCAACCTGGATGGCAACGTCATCGCCGCCGAGACCAAGGGCAACCCGGATTGCCATGTGATTCTGCGCGGTTCGTCGCACGGTCCGAACTATTCGCCGCGTGACGTCGCCGAGGCGCTGGGATACCTGCGCGGTTCGAAGGCCGGCGAGGCCGCGTCGTACGGCGTGGTGATCGACGCCGCCCACGGCAATTCGGGCAAGAACGAAGTGCGCGAAGCCGAGGTCGTCGAGGAGCTTGCGACGCGCATCGCTGCCGGCGAGCGAGGCATCACGGGCGTCATGATGGAAAGCTTCATCGAGGGCGGACACCAGGACCCCGACCGTCTTGAGAACCTGGTGTATGGCAAGTCCATCACCGACCGCTGCATCGCATGGCCGCGCACCGAGGAACTGCTGCGCGGGCTTGCCAGCGCCGTGCGCATGCGCCGCGCCCGCATGATTGCGTGATTTCGCCTGTCGCCGTTGCGCTCATGAGGGGAGGCGCGGCGGCATGTGCCAACCGATGTGTGCATTGTGGCACATTTGCGCGGTCCAATATTTAACACAATTAGGAATATTGTCCGACGACGCCTATTGTTGGTCGTAGCGGTTAGGTGTGAACCGCGACAAGTGAAAAAGAAGATATCGTCAAGAGAAGGAAGATATCATGAAGAAGAAAATTGCATGGGGGCAGCCGTTGCTCTGGTCGCCGCTCTCGCGGTTCCCACTAGCGCGGCTTACGCATCCGAGGCAGGTACGTGCGACGATCTGAACTCCGGCGCCGGTGATTACACATTGACCACCGATCTGACCTGCGACGTCACGGTGACCGGCGACATGACCCTGGATCTCAACGGCCATACGCTCACCAACGCGTCCGGCCATACCATCACCGTGAACAACGGAGCGAAGCTCACGGTGACCGGCAACGGCACCGTTGACAACACCACGAACGGCAAGGCCGCGCTGGACATCGAGGATGGTGGCAGCGCCACGTTGAACGGCGGCACCTTCACCCGTTCCAAGGAATCCGGCACGTCGACCGGTTTCACAGATAGCGGTTCGGCAAACGGCAATTCCTATTACACCGTGCTCAACCACGGCATCCTCGTAATCGACGGCGCCACCGTTGAGAACAGCGGCACGTATTCGTCCGCGATCGACAACGGCTGGTATTCAGGCTCCCCGACGATCACTCCGAAGTCCACGCTCGTCATGAAGAGCGGCACCATCTCCGTCGGCAAGTTCCTCAAGAACGACTCCTATGGCGTCATGGACATCCAGGGCGGCACGGTGCAGGGCGGCACCACATCCGGCCCGATCCTCAACTGGAACGACCTGACCATTTCGGGCGGCACCTTCAAGCCGGTCCCCGGCGCGAAGGGTGTCGTCTTGCTGCCTGATTCCACGGTGGATCCAAACAACGCCGAGGCGCTTACCGTGACGGGCGGCGATTTCTCGCAGACCGATGCGCCGCTGGTCAACCAGGAGAATGCGGCCGTTGGCACCGTGAAGGTGAGCGGTGGTAAGTACAGCGCTGCGAACAAGCCTGCCAATCTCGAGGTCGCGGACGGCTATACCACATGGGACAACGGCGATGGCACCACGTCCGTGGTTCCTTCCGAAGCCACCGTCACCTATGTGCGTCAAAGCGAAGGGCAGTCGGGTGCGGTTTCCGGGCAGGCGACTGTCGGACAGCCGTATACCATCATGACGGCGCCTGACGGCGGCACATGGAACACCAAGGAAGACGGAACCGGCACCACGTACAAGGGCGGCGAAACCGTCACCATGACCCCCGACGGCCTCACCCTGTATTACATCCCTGGCACGGCGGCGACCACCACACCCCAGTCGAACACCACCACTGGTGACAAGGCCGCCACGGACGCCAAGACCACGTCCGATGCCTCTGACGCCAGCACTGGCGCCCTTGCCAAGACCGGCGTGAACGTCGCTGCGATCATCGCCGTGGCGGTCGTTGCACTGGCCGCAGGCATCGCCCTGACCGTGGTGCGCAAGGCTCGTCACTGACGCGCGCAAAGCTTGGGGCCTGGGTTTGAAACCCTGACGCCGAGCCACGGCGCTTGCATCAAGCGCTGGATCCATCCCGACCGCTCCGTGCGGCCGGGATTTTTAATTGGTGCGCCTGCGTCGCGGTAGAATGACGGGGCTACGGCGATACGCGGCGGCAGGTGCACAAGCCAACGGGCGGGCGCCTGCGGCATGTACGGAAAACGCCGCGCGCGTGCGCGGCGGGCGCAGGATGCGTGCGGCTATCGCGGTGGCGAGACGCTTTCGAAACAGGCCTGCGGGCGGAGAGGAGATGCACGATGACGAACGATACGGCGCCACATTCGCCGGATGACAAGAATCCTTCTGTTTTCGAGGCCTCTGCCTATACGCACGAGGCCAAGCGCGTCCGGCGCATCATCGCCGCGGGAGGCAACCCGGGCGTTCTGCTGGACGGCAACAATTGGGAAAACCAGGTGGGCATCGACCCGATCATCAACCGCCGGGTCTTCGAACTCGACCCGTTGCCCACGCCGGCGCAGGTGTTGGGCGAGCTGCCGCTCACGCGGGCCGACCGTCAGCTGGTGATCGAATCGCGCGACGAGCTGCGCGACGTGCTCCATGGCCGCGACGACAGGCTGCTCGTCATCGTGGGGCCGTGCTCCGTGCACGATCCTGTCGCCGCCCTCGACTACGCACGGCGTCTGGCGAAGGTGCGCGAGGAGCTGGAGGACGACCTGCTCATCATCATGCGCGTGTACTTCGAGAAGCCGCGCACCACCATCGGGTGGAAGGGCCTTATCAACGACCCGGACCTCGACGGCACGAACAATGTGAAGAAGGGACTGCTCATCGCGCGCAAAACCCTTCTGGGTGTGCTTGGCGAAGGAGTGGCGGCGGCCACGGAGTTCCTGGAGCCGACGAGCCCGCAATACATCTCGGATGCGATCACGTGGGGCGCGATCGGCGCCCGCAATACCGAGAGCCAGGTGCACCGGCAGCTGGCGTCGGGCATGTCGATGCCCATCGGCTTCAAGAATGCGACCGACGGCAGCGTCAAAGCCGCGATCGACGGGTGCATCGCCGCGGCGCAGCGTCATACGTTCTTCGGCATCAACCACGAGGGGCGCGCAGCCGCCGTGGAGACGCTGGGCAACGAGAACTGCCACGTGGTGCTGCGCGGTTCGAGCCACGGCCCTAATTACTCCGCCGAAGACATCGCGGCCGCCATGACGCAGATCAGGTCGGTGATGCCGCCCGACAGCGCGTGCGCGCATGGGCTCATCGTCGATTGCTCGCATGGCAATTCCGGCAAGGACGAGGTCCGCCAGGCGCAGGTCGTGCGCGAGATTGCGGCGCGGTATGCGGCAGGGGAGCAGAGCATCACCGGCGTCATGATGGAAAGCTTCATCGAGGGCGGGAACCAGAAGCCCGGGCCCTTGAACCAGTTGGTGTACGGACAGTCCATCACCGACCGCTGCATCGCCTGGCCGGAAACTGACGCATTGCTGCACGAGCTTGCGCGGGCGGTGCATGACCGTCGCGCCGCCAGGGCGTAAGTCTGCGGAGCGCTGGCGGCGCCGTGCGGACAAGTGCGGCGTCGTGCGGACAAGCGCGGCGCGGGCGCGCGATGCCAACGCGGGCGGACGCTGGAGACGGTCGCCGAATCGTACGGAAAACAGACATTGCCACGAAAGGCACGGACAAGAGAAAGGCCGCACCATGGACCTGAACACCATCTCGCGAGTCGCCATCATCGGCGCCATGGACGAAGAGGTCGCGCACATCGCCGAAAGCATGCAGGACGTCACCGCGCGCACCCATGCCAGCCTGACCCTCACCGAGGGCACGATTCCCAGCGCCCATGGCGCGGGGATCGGGGTGGTCGCCACGGTGAGCGGCATGGGCACGGTGAACGCGGCGTCGGCGACCCAGGTGCTCGCCGACCTGTACCAGCCGGACGCCATCATCTTCTCGGGCATCGCCGGCAACCTCAATCCCACGTTGCGCATCAACGACGTGGTGCTCGGCGGCACGCTGCGATACCTTGACACGGACATGCGCCTCGTCGCGCAGTCCGCGCCGGGCACCGAGGAATTCCATTCCGACCCTGACCTTCTGGGCGTCGCCGACGCCGCTCTCGATGCCATGGGCATCAACCACATCACCGGCGTGATCGCGTCCGGCGATTATTTCGTGGCGGGCGACGAGCTCGTGGCCAAGGTGAAGGAACAGACGGGCGCGGATGCCGTCGAGATGGAGGGCGCGGCCGTGGCGCACATCGCGGCGCGCAATGGCGTGCCGTCGCTGGTGATCCGCGCGTTGAGCGACGAGGCGAACGTGGAGTACGAGGAGTTCCGCACCTTTGACATCTCCGAATACGCCGATACCGCCGCTAAGCTCGTCGTGAGCATCGTGAGGCGGCTCGGCTGACGATGCCGTGCCGCGCAGGTGGGGTGGCTGGCATTCGGCGGTCGGGAACGTGCGCGACACGCCGCTTGCGAGAATCGCCGCAGGGTGCTAGTCTAACCACCTGTAAACCACAGACCGTTGGTTTGAGCCGCAAGGCTCACGAAGCTCCTCCGGGAGGCCATCGCAGGTTGAGAATTCCACGACGCTTTGATGCGTTTCTTTGTGTGCTCTGCCTGCGTGCAGGGCTTTTTTTATTACCCGCGACTTCCGAAAGCTTCACAGCCGATGGTTTCTATAGGAAGGAACGCCATGAAGAGGCCGGAAAAGGCGGAGATGATCGCTCAGCTTACGGAGCAGTTCCGTAACGCTGACGCGGTGTACCTCACCGAATATCGCGGCCTTAGCGTCCCGCAGATCTCTGACCTGCGCGAGAAGCTGGGCATCGATACAACCTATACCGTGGCGAAGAACACGCTGGCTCGCATCGCCGCCAAGGAAGCAGGCATCGAAGGTCTCGACGAGTATCTCGCCGGCCCGACCGCCATCACTTTCGTCAAGGGCGACTATGTGGAGGCCGCCAAGGTTCTGCGTGACTTCACCAAGGCAAACAAGCAGCTCATTGTCAAGGGCGGATATGCAGACAGCACCGTCTACGACGCTGAGGGCGTGAAGAAGCTCGCGGATCTCGAGTCCCGCGAGGTTCTCCTCTCCAAGATGGCTGGCGCGCTCAAGGGCACGATGGCCAAGGCCGCATACGTGCTCGTCGCACTGCCTACCAAGGCTGTCCGCACGATCGACGCGCTGCGCGACAAGCAGGAGAAGGCCGCCTGATTCTTGCGGCTTGACCGCAAAAATCACCGCACAAACAATAAACAAAAACTTCGGCGCCGCCCACACAACATACAACAACAGGCGCCAATGATTGAAAGGAAGCCATTATGGCTAAGCTTTCCACTGAAGAGCTCCTTGATGCTTTCAAGGAAATGACCCTCGTTGAGCTCTC
Source organism: Bifidobacteriaceae bacterium UBA2724 (assembly GCA_002353815.1). Taxonomy (GTDB): domain Bacteria; phylum Actinomycetota; class Actinomycetes; order Actinomycetales; family Bifidobacteriaceae; genus Pseudoscardovia. The sequence goes on from DEKK01000006.1 coordinate 90,429, forward strand.
TGACTTCGTCAAGGCTTTTGAGGATGAGTTCGACGTCGAGGCCGCTGCTCCGGTCGCCGCTGTTGCCGCTGCTCCGGCTGCTGGCGCTGGCGATTCCGCTGACGAAGAGAAGACCGAGTTCGACGTCGTCCTGACCGCCGTTGGCGACAAGAAGATCGCCGTCATCAAGGCTGTCAAGGCCCTCACCAACCTCGGCCTGGCTGAAGCCAAGGCTCTCGTTGATGGCGCTCCGAAGGCTGTGCTTGAGAAGGCCAAGAAGGAAGACGCTGAGAAGGCCAAGGCTGATCTCGAGGCCGCTGGCGCAACCGTCGAACTCAAGTAGTTCCTTTTATTTCTGGTTTACAAATCCCGGACGTCGCGTGATGCGCGCCCGGGATTTTTGCATATGTGGCTATACACGGGGCCGGCAGCGGGAGAGTGCGGGACGTGGCCCGGCGCGGCATGGTGGGACGTGGGGTGCTTGGGGTTGGGGCGCTGCCGGGGGGCGACCGCGCGAATCACTCTCCTGCGGGCGGGCCGCGCGTGAAGGTACGTTTGAAACTTTATAATTTTCCGCGTTTTAGCCGACAGACATGACACAATGAAAACAGTGAATTTTCAGTGACTTTTCAACAGTGACTGTTGTCAGTGATTTTTCGCCAGTCATTTTTCGTCAAGGAGGCGCTTGTGGTCGACGGAGCTAGCGACGTGCTGTGGTCAATCGAAGTCAACGGGGTTGAACTTACCCGCGTGAAACCCGGCGAATCCGTGGTCATTGGAAGGAAGCCCATTCGTCCGATTGTCGAAACCGAGGCGAATCGCCGTCTGGACATCAGCGATCCCGAGAAATCCATGAGCAAACGGCATGCCAAGATCTCCGTGGATTCCTACGGACGGGCCATTCTCGAGGACCTGGGGTCCACGAACGGTTCGTTCGTCGTGCGCGATGACGGCGCTCTGATGCGCGTGCCGCTGGGCACGCAGCTGACGTTCCAGCGTTCGCCCATGCATCTGCAGTTTGGCGAAGTCGCCGTGGACTTCCGCGAGGTGTCAGATGATTCCACGGGTGAGCATCCCGTGGCGAACCTGTTCGACAACATGTCTCCCGAAGCCGTGGCCGCCGCCGCCAACGGAGCCATGAGCGTCGATCAGATCCTCGACGTGCGCGCAGGCGAGCCCACCGCCGCCTTTGACACCAAGGCGGTGCGTGGACGGGTGCACGATCTCAACACGGCCAATCTGGCCGAGGCCTATGTCTCGGCACGCGTTCCCGGCGATGATTCGCCTATCGCGGCGCAGCCCACGAACCAGTCCGCCCAGCCATCGCAGGGTCAGCAGTTCGCCGCGCAGGGCGAATCCGGAACCGTGGCCCCTTCCGACGTTTCCGCCGGTGCGGCGCAGTATTCCGCCGGTGCGGCGCAGTACGCAGACGCTGAGACGACTGCTGCGCAGGCAGCGGCACAGCCCGTGAACGCGGCATCCACCCCTGCCGAAGACGATCCCCAGGCGTCATCCGCTGCAGCCGTTGCCGGTGTGGAACCTGCTGCGGAGCCTGGAGTCGCAGACTCCGGCGTCGCGTCGAGTGCCGCGGCTGGGGATGGCGTCATGGAATCCGGCATGAATGGCGCCGGCGCTGCCGGCGTCTCCGCCGCCGGTTCCCCGTCCGACGCACAGGCTGCGGCCGGGAACGCGTCCGATGCCTCCGGACATGCGCCGGGGCAGCCCTTTGAGGATTCGGAGCAGGCGCAGCAAAGCGCCGCCCAGGCGCAGGATGCTTACGATCCTTCCACTCAGGCCTCCGCCGGTTACTCCGACGATGCCGTCCAGGCAGCCAACGAGGAGCCCGTCGGTGAAGCCGACCAGGGTGCCAACGCTGCCGGGGCCGACAATTACACGCTCAATCACGCGCAGAACTCCGCTCAGGATGCCATGGGCGCCGACCGTGTCGACGGGCAATCAGCCGAACCTGTCGCCTATGGCGACGGGTCCGCTGCGAACGGGGCTCAGACGCCTGCCGAGGGCGATGCGCGCTTCCAGCCTGTCGACACGAACGCATACAACATGGCTGGATATGACATGGACCAGCAGGCAGAACAGGGCGACGACCAGCTTCGCTTCGCCTCCCATGCCGCGGTCGGCGTGGGCCACCAGACGTCGGAACCTCTGGACTCCGAGGAATCCACGTTCAGCACTGCGGTGACGACTCCCCACTACGACGCGGGTTCCGTGCTCGACCGTCTTTCCAACGGTGAGTTCCCCGACAACGGCAGGAAACCGGCCTTTGACGAAAGCAAGGTCGTCGAAGGCTTCACCATCAGGGAGGCTCTCAGTACCACCGATTACAATGAGCAATTCGAGATGGCCAAACATGCCGCGATTCGTCCCTTCCTTGCCATGAACCCATCGCTGTACGATGACCTGTACGCGTGGTTCGAGAGGATCAACGACGCCGATATCAGGGCGGCGCTCGCGGACAACGCCGGCTACCAGGCTTGGAAGCAAGGGAAGTGAGACCGTGACCCAGCACAACGATGGTGTAGAACACGAGGGAACGACGGTATCCGCTGAGACAATGGCATCCGCTGCGTCGACGGGTGCGATTGCCAATCCTGCGGCGCCGGGCGAGAAGCAGGACGACGCCTCCCTTGAGCAGGTGCGCAACTGGTATTTCAGCTACAAGCGGGGGCACGGCAGCACGCCGATGGACGACATGTCGCGTCTTGCCGAGAAGCTCGACATCACCCACGCGCATCCCATGGGCATCGCCCAGCTTTTTGCATCGGGCAAGGTGCAGCTTGGAAGCCTGTTCCGTGACATCGGTTTCTTGAAAACCGCGGAGCGCACGCTGGGACGCGTGCTCAAGGATTTCCATGCCAAGGAACGCGTGGATGGCATGGCAAGCCTGTCGCTTGCCGTGGGTGTGGCGTCCTGGAACGGACATTCCATGCCGGTGCTGCTGTACCCTGTCACCATCGACGGCGCCGATAGCGAGGACGCTCGTCTGTCGCAGGCGGTGATTCGTTTCATCGGACCCGCTTCCTTCAACGCCGCGTTCATCGAGGCCATGCGCCGCGAAGAAGTGGTGCTCGATGCCGATGACCTGATGGATCCGTCGAACTATGGCGGCAAGGCGCCGGAAACCGCCCAGCTTTTCGGACTCATCCGCAGCAAGGCGAATCCGAAGGTGCATGACTTCGCCATCAAGTCCGACCTGGTGGTGGGAAGCTTCGTGGAATCCGCCACCGTCCTCGCGGCGGATGCCGCCCGCGTCATCGACCACATGGAGAACGGGCAGTCCCCGAATCTGCCCCTTGCCGTGCTCGCTGGCGACAATCGCGCCAAGCAGGCGATGCTCAACCGCCGCCTGCCCAAATACAGCCCCGCCGATTGCGATCCGCATGAGGAGCTGGAAGCGGGCGACGTGAGCAACGCCACGCGGTATGCCGCAAGGCTTGCGGCCGAAGGCGACTCCATTTTCGTGAACGTGTCGGTGATCGACGACACCGCGGCGCAGGCCCTGAGCATCGCCTCCCGTGCCATTCTCAGCGGCAAGACGGTGTTGTATGCGCCGGGCGTGCCCGAGCAGAAGCACCGTTTCATCCATGAGGCCCGCCGCAACGGAATGGCCGCCCTTGTCGGCGACCTGACCAACTCGGGATTCAATGCCAAGCTCGATGCGCAGTTGGTGAACGCCGTGAATTTCAAGGAAGGCGACGCCAACGAGAAGTTCGACCAGCTTGCCGATGAACTCGTCGGTGTGCGCGGACGCCTGGGCAAGTACCTCGGCGATCTGCACACCAAGAACGAGGAGTGGGGCGTTTCGGCCTACGAAACGATCGAGAACCTCGCCAAGATTTCCAATCTGCCGACGCATCCTGCAACGCGGGTGCAGCTGAGCTCCAAGACGGCGCATCACGTGGCGGGGTCCCTCGACGAATGGGGACAGAAGCTGCGCCGCGCCGGCGAACTCGGCGAATTCGTCATCGGGCCGAAAGACACCCCGTGGTACCACGCGTCGGTGTTCAACGAGAAAGAGGCCGTCGACGCCTACCAACGTGTCGAACGTCTGCTCAATGAGACGCTTCCGGCCATCCGCGAGCAAATCACCGAGACGACGACCACCTGTGGTTTCGACATTCCGAAGAACGCCTCGGAATGGGGGAGCCAGGTCACGGTGCTGCGCAACCTGCGCCGGGTCATGGATGTGTTCCAGCCGGTGATCTTCGAACGCGACATCCCCGAACTCATCGAGGCGACCAAGTCGAAGCAGGAGCGGAAAGAGAACGGAAGCACGCTCAGCATGCATCAGCGCCACAAGCTCGCCAAAGAGGCGCGAGGCCTGATCCGTGTGGGGTCCCACGTCAAGAATCTGCACCAGGCTCTTATCGTCGCCGAGAAGGAAAACGAGGAATGGCGTCGCTTCGTGTCCCACGGCCAGTGGCCGGTGCTGCCCAACAAGCTTGACGAGATCATTTCCGTGCAGGAATCCTTCTCGGCCGACCTGACCGCGCTGAGTTCCATCCTCGCCACGACGCCGCAAGGCGCCGACCTCGAGGATACCGACTTCCAGGCGCTCGAAAACCGTCTCAGCGATCTGTACAAAGACCGCAAGGCGCTGGAGAGCCTGCCCAAGCGCAGCTCCCTCGAACGCGACATTGCGCGCGCGGGGCTGGGCGAGCTGGTCGATGACCTGCGCAACCGCGGTGTGCGGCCGGAGGCCGCGGCCGACGAGCTCATGTTGTCGTGGTGGGTGACGATCTTCACCATCGTGGTGCAGCAGTCGCCCGTCGTGGCCAACCAGGACGGTTCCCTGCTCAGCCAGACGTCCGATCGCTTCACGCGCATCGACCTCGACCACGTGAATTCCATCGGCCCCATGGTCGGGCAGGAGATGATGAAGCGGCTGTCCGAGACGCTGTATTCGCGTTCGCAGGAAGCCAATCAGCTCCATACCCTGCTTGCCACGCCCACAGTGCTGCCGTTCACGCGCCTGCATCGTGACTTCGGGCCGATTCTCAACGCCGCCACGCCGATTCTCATCGCCACGCCCGCGGCCCTCGCCGCCCAGACGGGACAAACGCGCATCGCCGATCTCGCGATTCTCGATGCCTCCGCCCACATGAGTCCCATCGAAGTGCTCACGGTGCTCTCTCGCGTCGACAACGTTGTGTTCTTCGGACACCAGAACACGCTGTCGTGCCCGGCGGTCAAAGCGCTGCTGCCGTATCTGGCGCGCATCAACACCTTGCCTCGCTCGTCGCATCGCGACCCGCGCCTCACCCTGTTCCTCAAGGACCATGGCTACGGCGACATCCGTTTCGCGTTGTCGACGATCCGCACTCGCGGCGACGTGCAGTACACGAAGGTCGATGGCTTGGGAATCCCCGAGGAAACGAGCGGGCTCGTGGAGTCCACGAAGCAAGAGGTCAAGGCGGTTGCCGACATTGTCGAGGCGCGCGCCGCGGAATATGAGAAGCCCCGCCGCCAGTATCGGCTGACCATCGTCTCGCTGACCGACACGAACCGCATCCGCATCGGGGCCGAGCTCAAGTTCCGCGCCCAGCGCACGCCGGGGCTTCGCGACTTCCTGCGCTATGTGCGCATCGTCAATATCTCGGAGGTCGCGGGCGCGGCCGCCGACGACGTCATCATCTCGTGCGGTTTCGCCAAGAGCCAGCCTGTGCACATGGTGCAGCAGTACGGTGCCATGGAGGCCAAGGGCAGCGACGGCATGTTGCTCGACGCCCTCGCCCTGGCGAAGTCCCGCGTCAACATCGTCAGCGCGTTCGGTTCGGAGGACATGGAGGATTCGCGTCTGCGTCAGCCGGGAACCAAGCTGCTCAAGGAGCTGCTGGCATGGTGCGAGCATCTGGGCGCCGAAATGCCTATGCCGAAGGGACACCCGTCCACCGATATCATCATCAACGACCTCGCCGAGCGCATCAAGTCGCGGGGCATGGCCGTCGAGACCAATTTCGGATACGACAACGGGATCCAGATCCCGATTGTGGTCGGATTCCCCGGCCGTCCGTTCAGAATCGCCATCATGACCGACAACAGCCAGTTCATGTCGGTACGGTCCGCCCGACAGCGCTACCGTTTCGGCATCGACGACCTGCGCCAGCTCGGCTGGACCGTGACGTTCATCTGGAGCGTCGCGGCGTTCGTAGACCCCGATAAGGAAGTCGACCGCGTGGTGAGCCAGCTGTCTGAAGTGGACGGTGACGAGCTGTGAGCAACGAAGTGCGCATCGTGCAGGCGGGCCCGGATTCCGGCAATCCGCCTGCCGGGCGCAGGCATCCGCGGCACAGGCGTGTCGTGCGGAAGGGGACGGAATGGTTCGATGCCGACGGCGTGAAACTGGATCCGGAAGACATGGAATCGCGTGACGCGAAAAATCGCGAGGACGATTCGCGCATCCTGACGGAACTGCCCCCTCACTGGGGAGTGTATTCGGAGCGGCAGCAGGCGGGCGCCTGAACGGCAGGCTAAGGCGGTGTCTCATTGTTCTCCCCCTTCGGCGGCGACGGCCACGATGGGGCAGGTTGTGTCCACGGCCAGCACGCCAAGGGCCTCGTCCGCCGTCATGGCGAACACAACCCGGGAGGTTCCGCGGTTCAGTGCGGACGTGCTCCCGTCATCCGATTCCGGCACATCTATCACAAGCGCCGATTCCGCCAGCATACGATGCCTCATCTGAGTATCGTCGCTCTCGGGGGATCCCGGATCGGATGTCTCCGATCCGCTGGGTTGCTCGCCGTCGGCCGTACCGGCACATTCGCCGCCGGTCACGAGACTTGCGGTGGCTCCCATCCGCAACTGGCGCACGGAGCTTGCCACCGGAACCTCCACGGTGGTCATGTCGGCGGCGACGGTCACGGACTGCGAGATCATTCCGTCGAGAATCGGCTCACCTTGCGCGATATCCATCTGCGCGATCCCGCCATGGGGAGACGGCTCGCCGGCCTGGAGCGCGTGACGGCTCCAGTCGCCCTGGGGCATGGTGTCCTCCCGGAGCATGTCATCGGTGACGATATCGCCGATTCCGATGGCCTGCGCCGCGACCATCACCGTGCACGTGGCCTGCAGGGACTCGATGGCATGCACGACAGACCAGGCGACGATGCCCACGCAGATGGCGCAGGCTATCCGTCGCAGTCTGAACATCCGGCGGCGCCGCGGTGTCTCGCGTCGATGGGAAAAGAGCTGAGTGATAGGTTCCATGTGCCGAGCATGGCACGGTTGACGCCGCCGCGGACCCTGTGTCGGAAAATGTGTACAAGCGTCCCGTGGGGTGGTGGAAAACCTTGTACGACGGTGGATAACCCGCCGAATGTGGATAACCGGGCGAGTGGCGGAAAACGATGACACGTCGCTGGCGACGGTTGCACAGCGAGTTCCGGCTGCGGATTATGACAGCCTGTGACAACGGCAGACCGCAGAATGACAACGGAGAATCATGCTCGCGTCGGTTGGCACGGGGTGGGGCAGCATGGGACCATCGGCGGCCGCCTCTTCCCCGGATTCCATCCCTGTGTGGGCTGTCGCAGGCGGTTCGACGGAATCTTCCCCCGGTCTCCGCGTGGCCTGCGACAGCCAACTCACGGACGCTGTCTCACTTGTTCTTGTCGGTGCGATAGAAGCCGCTGCCCTTGAAGTTGATTGGCACGGCCGAATACACCTGGTGGATCTGATTCGCCTTGCACTGCGGACACTCGGTCAGCGGGCCCTCGGCGAAAGTGCGCTGCACGGTGAAGTCGTAGCCGCAGTTCTTGCAACGGTAATGATAAGTAGGCACGATGTTCCTTCGACGCTTGGCAATATCAATCCGCACGGATTGGCGGGATTCTGCAGTCTATCCTAATGACGCCGCGGACAGTGGCGCCGGATTTCGCGCTCAGCGAACTGCCTTCGGCGCGTTTGCGCGAGGCGCAGATCCGCCGCTTCCCATGGGGCGCCCGGTCAGCGGGTGGAAGGGGACAGCCCGATGACCGAAAAGGCGCCGGATGTCGTGCAGGGCATGGCGAAATCCATGGCGATGTCATGCTCCTCCGTGGGGAGGAACTCCACGAATTCATGGGCCCAGACCACACAGAACACCGTCGCATCCGGTGAGCGGTGCGCCAGTGCCCGGTCGTACCATCCCGCGCCATGTCCCAGACGGTGGCCCTGGCGGTCGACGGCGAGCGCGGGGGCGAGGATCACGGATGCCTTGGCAATGGCATCGCTGTCGTGCGTGATGATCGGCGCGATGGTCGAATCGCCATCGCGGCTGGTTCGGCTGGATCCGCCGTTTCGGGGTTCTCCGGCGTGGGGGCGTTCCCCGTCCCCGTCCTCGGCGGCTGCATTGAGCATGGCGGCGGTCTGCGTGTCGAAGCCGCGGGGAGTCGCGCCGTCCAGAGCGGGGGCATGGAGTGGATCGCGCCACTGTTTCCAGCCAGTGGCGAGCTGACGTCCGCTGGGCGTGCGGACGCTTTCGGTGGTGTCGGGGTACATGCGCATGTCGGGCACGATCACGGTCGCGCCCCGTGCGGCAAGCTCTCGCATGAGCGGGATGATATCCGGCTCCGTGGCCATGGGCTCGAAAGCGGCGATGCAAGGATGCGGGCCGTGGCAATGGCCGAACACGATGTCGGCGATGCCGGGGACGTCGAGCTCAGGCGAATCATACCGTTGGGGCGCTGGCATTCCGTCGTCGTGCATTCTGTCGCCGTGCAGTCTGTCGTCGTGCCGCATGCCATGGATCCCCGTCTTCCTGCCTCGCACCATCGCGCGTCTGTGGTGCGTGAACGCGGTGCGCAGCTCGGCCTTGCGCATCTGAACTGTCTTGCCTGCCATGGTGCCCCATCATATATCCGTCTGGCGCAGGCAGCGCAGGCGGGCACAGGTGCATCGCCGGGGAATGGGGCGTGGGCCCTGCCATATGCCGGCGCCCGTGCCCGAATCTTGGCTGTTGAGACGCGAGGCCCGTGCCACGGGTTAGCATTACGGATTATGGTCTTCCGCACATTTCACCACTTCGCAAAGCCGATGCCGAGAGGCGGCGCCGCCCCGCATCCGGAATCGTCGTTCGTGGTTCCCCGTCGGCTCGCGGCGCCGGACGGTTTCGCGCCCATCAGCCTGCGCCCTCTCACCGAAAGCGACGAAGAGGAGTGGAGCTCCGTGCGCCTGCGCAACCGCGATTGGCTCTCGCCGTGGGATTCCAACGACCCGTTCGACGGCCCCGGCATCGGCTACCGGGAATGGATCCGCGCCCAGCGCGACAGCGAACGCGACGGCAGCGGCATCATCTTCGCGGTCGAATACGCAGGGCATATCGTGGGGCAGATTTCGCTCGGCGCCATCACCTATGGATCGGTGCGCAGCGGGATCATCGGATACTGGATCGACCAGGACTACGCCGGACGCGGTTTCACGCCGCTCGCCGTGGCGATCCTTGTGGACTGGGCGTTCCATTGCGGCAACGGACCGCGTCTGCACCGCGTCGAGGTTGACATCCTTCCCGAGAACGAGCGTTCCCTGCGCGTCGTGGAAAAGCTTGGTTTCGCGGACGAAGGCCTGCGCCGCGGATACATGTTCGTGCGTCATGCGTGGCGCGACCATCGTTCGTTTGCGCTGCTGTCGAGCGATGTGCGGGGCGCCCTCGCCGATCGTCTGCCGAAGGACTGACCTGTCTGTGACGCGGCTCGGAGAGAGGTTGCGCCGCCCGACGCTGCGTGGCGTCGGCATCTGCGCCCCTGCGGGTGTCACGGGTGTGTGATTGTTGCGACACTCCGAGTTTCTCAACCGACGCGGGCGATTAATGTGTCGCTTGTCATTTAAGGTTGGAACTATGACCTATGAATCCCTCGCAAGTCTTCTTGTGACAATCGTCTTGGTGGCGTTTGTCTTCTGGTGGTTCCCCACGCGCGCCACGCGCAAGATGCAGGATGCCACCAAGCATTCAGAAGACAGGTATTCGAAAGATCTCGAATTGATATCGGGCGATGACAGCCCGCAGGCGAAGGACGAAACCCCGCGTTCCGACAACCTCACTGAGTCGGCCTTGGTGGTGGATGCCCCGGTCCAGGTCGTGGCGACGGTGGAGGACGAGGGCGCTGAAAAGTCTGCGACCGGCGGTGCCGAAACCGATGGCGGCGGCCGGGGCGAGGACGCCACGAAGTCTGCCCGGGGCGCTCAAGCCGTGGCGTCGCGACGTCGCGATGATGCGCGCATTGCCGCCCGCGGCCTGAAGCGGGTGCATGGGACGCGCCCCCATCGGTCGCAACAGGCGCAGACTGGCCAACGGACGTCTCAGGGCTCCGAACGCGTCTCCCGGACGGCCGCGGCACGGCATGACGCGACGGAAAGCCGTGAAGCGATGACGCACCATGATGCAATGAACCGTTCGACCGGCACGCATGACAGCACTCGTCGCACTGCCGCACCGAACCTTCCTCCCACCAAGGACGAGGTGCGCCGCGTGCGCCGGCGGCGCCATGCCGCGGTGCAGCGCCGGCGCGTGGTGGCGCTGGCGCTCTTTGCGGTGACGGTGCTCACCTGTGTCGCGGCCGCCGTGATGAGATTCAATGCGCTCTATGCGCTGATCCCCTTTGTGGCGCTGGTGGTTGTGCTGGCCCAGGGGGCGTATGCGGCGGCGAAAGCACGCGACTGGGAGCGTCGCGTGGCCCAGTCGGGCGTCATGAAGTCTTCGTCGCCGCGCCGCCAGACCGGCCGCAAACCCGGCAATCGGCGTGGCGAGGATGTGCGCAAGCCGCGCAAGCATGACGACAAGCTGGTCGAATTCCCCACGGACCGTATCGCGGAGCGTCGCGGGACGGCCGCCGCGGACGCCACCGTGCGTGACGACGACGAGGCCCGCACGGTGGCCATCAGCCGCAATGACATCCGCGCGACGATCCAGATTGCGCGCACCGAACGCGACGTCGCGCTGAAAGCCCGCGACAGTCGTCGTTCCTCACAGGAGACGCATGCCATGGCCGCGCCGGGCGACGGGACGGTCGGCAATGCGCCGTCGGAGGCGTCCAGGGCCGCGCGCGCGTCCTACCGCGGTCGGCAGGCCGGCGAGGGCGTTTCGGGGCACGTGGTGCGCAAGACGGTGCCGATGCCCGAGCCCACGGCGCAGACGCAGACGCTGCTGTCGTTCTCGCTGGGTGACGGAACGGAGTCCGCGCGCAGGGACGGGGCGGCGACGATGTCCACCGCGGTGGTGCGCAGCGCCGAGATCAAGTCGTATCGTCAGGTCGCCCAGGCAGTGCCGGTCCATGGGCACACCGAGGAAATTCGTCAGGCGTCGCAGCGCGAAGCCGCAGAGCGCGCGGTCAAGGAACGTGACGAGCGCGCTGCCGCGGCCCGTGCACGGCGTGCGACGGATGCGGCAGCGCGGTCCGGGAAGAGCGGTTCGGCGGCCGGCGGGGATGACCTTGCGAACGAGGCCACGGCAGAACCCCGGTCTGCGAAGGGTGCGCTGGCCAGCAGCCTTGAATCGGCTTTGGCGAACCGGGGCATTCACCTGTCCGATACATCACACCGCGACTGAGCCGTACGACGTGCGGAGTCGCGCGTTGGTCCGTGTCCGGGCCGCCCTGCCGCGCCGCCGCCGAGAAGCCGCATGCGGCGCACGGACGATAGTGCCGCTTCACACATATTTCGCTGACAGCATGAATTAGCACTCGAATTGGCGGACTGCTAATTCATGCGCTACTATTCGAAGTAGCGCATGAAAGACGCGAGGTGTTTCGTCAGCCGCCAAGCGCCGTGCATGCGACAACAAGTCACTCTCTTAAGATTAGAAAGAGGAGGTCCACCGTGTCGATCTCACTCACACCGTTGGAAGACAAGATTGTCGTTAAGCAGGCTCCGGCCGAAACCCAGACCAAGTCCGGTCTGTTCATTCCGGACAACGCCAAGGAGAAGCCGCAGCAGGGCGAAGTCCTGGCGGTCGGCCCCGGCCGTCGCGCGGACAATGGCGATCTGATCCCCATGGATGTCAAGGTTGGCGACAAGGTCCTGTATTCGAAGTACGGCGGCACCGAGGTGCACTACGACGGCGAGGATCTGCTGATCCTGTCGGCCCGTGACGTGCTCGCGATCATCAAGTAACGCCAGCGCCGCGTTTTTTCTGCAAGGCATCCGCCCACAGGACGGGTGCCTTTTGCGTTGTTCTGACCTCTGCGGAACATGGACCGACATACGCTTTTGCTGCTTCCTCAATGGTGCGCACGCGCCGCAGCGATACGCGAACCGCTGGAAACCGCTGCAATTCCCCCCGCCCGGGTCGGTTTTCGCTGTTCGCGACACGCCGAAACGCGGATTTGCGTAATTTCAAATTTGGTGGCACTATGGTCAAGTTGCCAAACGGAAGGGCGGTCAGGCAAGACCGTGATTCTGTCTGACATGGCTGATTACCCTAGCGGTCAATGGGAGCAGACTGTAAATCTGCCGGCTTTGCCTACAGTGGTTCGAATCCACTATCAGCCACGCCTCGGTAGCTCAGTGGTAGAGCACTTCCTTGGTAAGGAAGAGGTCGCGGGTCCAATTCCCGCCCGAGGCTCCATGGCGGGATAGCTCAGCTGGCTAGAGCGTACGACTCATAATCGTAAGGTCGAGTGTTCGAGTCACTCTCTCGCTACGAATGCCAGCCGGTTGATTCCCGCTGGTGCAAACGGTAGACAAACAGAGGTGGAAAATGGCAAGCAAGAGCGCCGAAATTCGTCCGGGCATCACGCTCGCATGCACCGAGTGCAAGGAGCGTAACTACATTACGACGAAGAATCGTCGTAATACGCCCGACCGTCTCGAGCTCAAGAAGTTCTGCCCGCGTTGCGGCAAGCATACGCTTCATCGCGAGACCCGTTAACTTCTTGCAATCTTCCAGCCCGGTTCTGCCGGGCTTTTTTCATATCTAGGCGCACCTCGTGCGGCCGGCATGACACGCCGTCCGTGTGCGTCCCAGCCCCGCGCATGCGACGCATGTGCGTTGTAGTCATATGAATGCGAGACCTTTCATGAGCCAGTCAGAGAACACACCGACGACCCCCTCTTTCGCCGACCTCACGACGATTCGCATCGGAGGTCCCATCGCGACCTTCGTGGAACCGACCAGCGAAGACGACGTCATCGGCATCGTCCGTGAGGCCGATGCCAGTCGTATCCCGCTGTGCGTGATCGGCGGGGGCAGCAACATGCTGGTCTCCGATGACCCGTTCGACGGGACCGTGCTGCGCGACGCCCGCCGGGGCGTGACCGTCTCCACGGCTGAAGCGACCCCGTCCACGGCAGGTGCGCCGGCCTCAGCCGTCGAAGTCACGGCCGAGGCGGGGGCCAACTGGGATGACTTCGTCGCCGGATGCGTGGCGTCTGGATTCGAAGGCGTCGAGGGGCTCAGCGGCATCCCCGGCACCGTGGGCGCCTCGGTGGTGCAGAACATCGGCGCCTACGGCCAGGAGGTCGCCACCAGCGTGGCGCGGGTGCGCGTCTGGGACCGCGAGCTCGGGCGCATCGCCGAGCTCGGCCACGACGACCTGTGTTTCGGATATCGTTCCTCGTCGCTGAAAACAACCATGTATGCGACGAATCCCGACGGCGGGCGCACGACCACGCGCTGGTTCCCCACGCCCCGCTACATCGTGCTCAGCGTCACCTACCGGCTCGTCCGCAGCACGCAGGGCACCGTGGGGGTGGGGCAGCTCGCCAAGGCGCTTGGCGTCGACCTGGGCACCCGCATGGACCTTGCCGCGATCCGCGAGGCCGTGCTGCGCATCCGCGCCGCCAAGGACATGCTCGAGGACCTTTCCCGCTATGCGAATCCGTGGATGTCGAGCAGCAAGGACGTCGGCGCCGACCTGCGAAACGCGCAGCCGAACCACAACCGGTGGAGCTGCGGCAGTTTCTTCATCAACCCCGTGGTCGACTCCGACCATGCCGCGCAGTACCTCGACGGCGCACCGCAGTATCCCGGGGCGTTGCCCGACGGCAGCCAGGGTGTCAAGACATCGGCGGCCTGGCTCATCGACCACGCGGGGTTCCACCGGGGCTTTGCGCTGGACGGCAGCCACGCGTCGCTGAGCACCGTGCATACGCTGGCGCTGACGAACCGCGGAGGCGCGAGCTTCGGCGAGGTCCTGGGCCTCGCGCAGACAATCGTGCAGGGTGTGTGGAAGACCTATCGCATCCGCCTCGTGCCCGAACCCGTGGTCGTGCGCTGAACCGCGGGGCATGCGCGACGCCACGCTGCGCGTGCCGCGTTTCGCACATGGTGTCCCTCGGTCGTAATCTGGTACCGATGGTGCGACTTCGCTGAGAGCGGCAGAGAAATGAAGCGCGATATCGAAACGTCGCGCGGAATCGCTGCGTGGAATCGTTCCGCGGAATCGTTCCGCGAAATCGCTGTGTGAAAGGAATCGCCATGGCATATGTGATCGCCGAACCGTGTGTGGATGTCAAAGACAAGGCCTGCGTCGACGAATGTCCCGTCGACTGCATCTACGAAGGCTCCCGCACGCTGTACATCAACCCCAACGAGTGCGTTGACTGCGGTGCCTGCGAAACCGTGTGCCCCACCGAGGCCATCTTCTACGAAGACGACCTGCCCGAGGAGTGGGCGTGGTACAAGGACGCCGCGGTGAGCTTCTTCGCCGAGGTGGGTGACAAGGGCGGCGCTTCCGCCGTGGGGCCCATCGGGCACGACGAGCCGCGCGTGGCTGCGCTTCCCGCCGATATCAACTCCTGATCTCCGGTTCCTGATCTCCAGGGGACGATTACGGGCTTGGGGACGGCCGGGTCTTGAACGGCCGCACGATACGCTTTATCATCCGCGCATGCATGGCGGGCGGATGCGCCGGCTGGCGAGCCGGCATTGACAGGAAGGCTTGTGACGTATGGGTTTCGGCAAATATTCCACTCCGTATGATTGGTCGCGCGTCGCGGCGTTCCGCGTCATCGCGTCGAAATACCCCGGAGGCGCGGTGGATCTTTCGGTGGGGTCCCCGGTGGATTCCGTGGCCCAGGGTGTGCAGGACGCTTTGACGGAAGCTGCCAACGCCCGCAACGCCTATGGGTATCCGGCCACCGTCGGCACCCCCGAGCTGCGCCAGTCCATCACCGACTGGTACAAGCGCACGCGCGGCGTGGACCTCGAAAGCATCGACGCCGATGTGGTCCCGTCGGTGGGGTCGAAAGAGGCCGTCGCCCTCATGGCCAGCATGCTGCACTTGCACCGCGGGGACGTGGTCGTGCAGCCTCGCGTCTCGTATCCCACCTATTCGATCGGCACCCAGCTCGCCGGGGCGACGGTGCATTACGTCGATGCCGTTGAAGACACCCAGTCGTGGGAAGGCGTGCGGAACGTCAAAGCCGTGTGGGTCAATTCCCCCAACAACCCGAGTGGCAAGGTGCTCAATGAGTTCCAGCTGCACGACATCATCGTGGCCGCCCGCAAGATCGGCGCCGTGGTGCTGTCGGACGAATGCTATGCGTTGCTGCGCTGGAATCCGGACCTTGCTGCCGGCATGGACGCCGGCTCCGTGGACACCTTGGCCGACAACGCTGCGCCCTGCGCCCTGCGCACCGGCGTGTGCAGCGGCAGCGCGCACGGGATTCTGTCGTTGTATTCGCTGAGCAAACAGAGCAATATGGCGGGCTACCGCACCGCCTTCATTGCCGGCGATTCCGAGCTGGTGAAAGAGATGTCGGCCATGCGCAAGCAGATCGGCCTCATCATCCCCGGGCCGGTGCAGGCCGCGATGACGTATGCTCTGGGCGATGACGAGAGCGTGGTGGCGCAGCGCCGCCGCTATTCAATGCGTCTGCGCGCCCTGGTCGACGGGCTGCGCACCTATGGGTATGCCGATGCCGCCGTGCCCCAGGGCGGTCTGTACATCTGGGTGAAGGCTCTGGGCGACGACTGCTGGGATGACATGGGGCAGCTCGCACGTCTGGGCATCGTGCCTTCGCCCGGTGAGTTCTACGGCGACAAAGGCTATCTGCGATTCTCGGTCACCGCGTCCGACGAGGCCGTGAATCGAGCGGCGCACCGCCTGCGCGAAAAAACCGCCTGATCCGCCAGACACGCAGCATCGCCGTGCATCCCCATCTGTCCCTTGCGTCTTGCGCGCCGTCCGGATGCCCGGCGACGGCCGAAGAACCGCAATGGCGGGGCACAGGGGATGGTGGCGAGGCGGTGCCCGACACACGGGCGCCGACGGTACCGAATGCGTTGGGTGCGCTGGAAAATCGGGAATCGGCGGAAAGCCGGCGGTTGAAGAAGCCAGTGGAACGGTAATGCACGGCAATGCAAAGGGCTGGGTTTGAAATCTCAAACCCAGCCCTCGTGATGAGCGGAGACGGAGGGATTCGGACCCTCGAGCCACAAAAACGTGACTAACACCTTAGCAGGGTGCCCCTATCGACCACTCAGGCACGTCTCCATGGTGATGAACCGTTGGTTATGCTATCACAGCATTCCGATGCGGCGCAACAAATGAACATGATACCAGATGCCAGCGAGAGGACTCGCCACATGCCGGGAACGAAGCTTGCGCCCATCCCCGCGCCCTGCCTTGGTCCCATTCCGCGCCGACCCTGCGCTCTCGCCTGCGCGGCGTGCTGCATAATGAAGGCATGAGCACATCACCGAGGTTGAAAGACGCCAGGCGTGACTGGGGGCACGACGCCACTGGCTGCGTCATCGAGCACATCGACATGGATGCTTTCTTCTCGTCGTGCGAAATCGCGCGCCATCCCGAGCTCGCGGGCAAGCCGGTCATCGTGGGCACGGGCAATCGCGCCGTGGTGTCGACGGCGAGCTACGAGGCGCGCAAATACGGCGTGAATTCCGCCATGCCCGTCGCGAGCGCCCGCCGCCTGTGCCCGAACGGCATCTTCCTGCCCGTGGACATGGCTTATTACCACGCGATGTCGCGGCGCGTGTTCGCCATTTTCGAAGAGGTCACGCCGCGTATCGAGAAGGTGTCGGTCGACGAAGGATACATCGATGTCTCCACGGCCCTCGACCGCTGGGCGGGAGGGCCCGAGCAGATAGGGCGGTGGATTCGCCGGCAGGTGCGGGAGCGTCTGCATGTCACCTGCTCGGTGGGCATCGCCTCCAACAAGCTCATCTCCAAGCTCGCCTCCACCAACGCCAAGCCCGACGGCCTGTTGCTGATCCCGAAGGCGCGCAGCGCCGAGTTCATCCAGCTCATGCCGGTGCGGGCGGTGCCGGGCGTCGGCCCGTCCACCGAGAAGGCGCTCGCCGCATGGGGGTGCTCCACCGTCGCGCAGATGGCGCAGATGACCGAGTCGCAGCTGACCCAGGCCACCGGATCCCGCAGCGAGGCGCGGCGGCTGTGGCTTGCCGCGCGTGGCGAGGATGACAGGAAGCTCGTCATCGACGCACCGGAGAAATCCATCGGCTCTGAGCGCACGTTCGACGAGGACCAGACCGAACTGGGCCCCGTGGCGGGGCTGGTCCGGTCGTGCTGCGACGGGGTGGCCTCGCGGATGCGGGCACGCGGCGTGGTGGGGCACACCGTGAGCGTCAAGCTGCGTTTCGAGGACCTGCAGTACATCACGCGCTCCCGCACGTTCGACAAGCCCCTCGACACGGCATCCGAGATCTATCCGCGCGCCAGGGCGCTGCTGTGCGAGATGATGCGCCTTCCGCAGGAGGCCGGCGTGCATGCGCGCATGTACCGCCCGATCCGCCTCGCGGGCGTCGCCGTGAGCTCGCTCGAACCGGCGGACACGGCGGTGTACGAACCCACGCTGGGCGATCTGCTGGGGCAAGGCAGCGACAGCGACACCGGCATGACGCCCGATGCGCTGGACAAGGCGAACAAGGTCGAGAAAAGCCTCGACTCCGTGCGTCAGCGCTTCGGCAAAGGTTCGGTGCGTTTCGGCATCTGATCCCCAGGCGCTCGCGGGTGCACGGCGACGAGGGGCGCGGCTAAAATCTGTTGCATGCCGAACATCGTCGATTACGTGAAGACCGAAATGCGGCCGTTCCCGCCGTCGTCGGACGAGGAGTCCGAGGGGACGCGACGGCTGAGCGACATCGACAGCCTCGTGCTGTCGCAGCTGGCGTACGTGCACATGCCCGAATCCATCCCGCGGCTTCCTGCCCAGGGGGCGCTGCGCGATGCCGACTACGTGCCGTTCCGCGAGCTGCTCTGCGCCGAGCATTTCGACGAGATGTTTCCCACCAAGGGCGCCTACAGCTCGTTGTGCGCGCTCATCCTGGCCATGGCGGCGAGCCCGCGGTTCCGCGACATCCGCCTGGGCAACTACGTGTCGGTGGAGGATGACAAGCCGGGGCACGAGAAGCAGTTCGCTGCCGTGTGCGCGATTCTGCCCGACGGTTCGGAATTCGTGGGCTACCGCGGGTCCGAGGACTCCTTGGCGGCATGGAAAGAGAATTTCAACATGGCGTTCGCCTGCCCGGTGCCGGCGCAGACATCGGCGGCGGAATACCTGCGGCGCGTCGCCGCGGCGACCGACCGCGATTTCGTGGTGGGCGGCCATTCCAAGGGCGGCAACCTGGCCGTCTATGCCTCGATGAAGGCGCCGGACGATGTGGACCGCCGCATCCTGGGCATCTATTCGCACGACGGGCCGGGGTTCGAGCAGAAGGTGCTGGACTCGCTCGATTTCGAACGCATTCGCTCCCGCGTGCACAAAACCGTGCCCGAGGCGTCCATGATCGGCATGATTTTCGAAAGCCAGGAGGATTTCACCGTCGTCGAAAGTTCCGGGCACGGGATCACCGAGCATTTCGCCATGACGTGGAGCGTGCGCGACGGCGATTTCGTGCGTGTGCCGAGTCTGCCGCAGGGGACGCGGTATTTCAACCACACGCTGAACTCGTGGGTCGCGAGCTTCACCCCGAAACAGCGCGAACGCGTGCTGACGAGCCTTTTCGATGTGCTGGAGGCCACGGGGTACTCCACGTTCTCGGACATGGCCGTGCATTGGCGCGAGGCGCTGCCGGCGATCCGCGAGGCCATGCGCACGGTGGACCCGGCCGACCGCAAGCTCATCGTGACCACGTTCAAGGTGCTGTTCTCGACCGCCCTGCGCACCGCCAGGGCCGACCGGCTGGAGCAGCCGCAGCGCGACGATGGCCATCGCCGGCGGGTGGCGCTCGACCGCGACGACGCGCGGGGCCGCGAAGCCGAGAAGCGGCGGATCGACGCCGACATGCGTGCGCTGAAGGACGAATACAAGCACGTGAGGCATGACGCCCGCGCCGAGGCACGACGCGCCAAGGAGCAATACAAGCAGGCCAAGCGGGACATCAAGAACGGTCTGTACTGACGGGGCGGTCTCGTGCCGCGGTGTCGCTCCCGCGTCGTTGCGTGTCGCGGGAAGGTGGAACGACGAGTCGGAGAGGCGAATCGGTGAGTTCCTGCGTCGGAAAATGGAAAGAGCCCTCGACGCCGAGGGCTCTTGCGGGAGTTACGTTTGTAATAGGGGGCGAAAGTACTCCCTTGTCTCTCGCCGACAATGCTAGTTTATACACACATTTGAAAAAACTGCAAAATAAAACGCGGAACTGCAAAATACAACGCGGGAACGGGGAAAATCCACCGCCCGACCACGGCCGGCGTGGTGGCCGCCGCCGCGGCATGGCGTCCCGCGGGCCGCCTCCGACGAAACCCGGGGACAACCTCGATGAAACAAAGCGACGGATTGGCGGGCTTACTCTGGTCGTATGGCAGTCATAGAACGCAACATCGAACGCACAGATCTACCGCTCATCGTCATCCCCAACGGCGTCCCGACGCTCGAAGGGCCGTTTCTGCATGAGATCGAGAGGCTCGACGGCATGGCCCGCGTGCGCATGTTCACCGGCGAGACCGACCTCAACGACCATGGGCTGTTCATCAAGCGCTCCCAGGGCGCGGACGCCGTGGTGGTGCTCGGCTTCCATGTGACCGACGATATCTTCGACGCCATCAGCGGCACCGTGAAATGCATGGCGTTCGGAGGCACGGGCATCGCCAATTACGTGAACATCCCCCGCGCCAACGAGATGGGCATTCGCCTGTGCAACGTGCGCCATTACGGCGACCAGTCCGTCGCCGAGCACGCCCTCGCGCTCATGTTCGAGCTCGCCAAGCGCACAGGCCGCATGGACGTGCGTATGCACGACGAGGGCGGATGGGAAGGATTCGACGCCATCCAGCTGTGCGGCAAGACGGTCGGCATCGTGGGATTCGGCGGGATCGGCAGCACCACCGCGCGCATGTGCACGGGGCTGGGCATGGACGTGATTGAATGGTCGCACCGTTCCCATGCCGACGAGGCCGCCGCCATGGGGGTGCGCGAGGTGCCCACGCTGGAGCGGCTGTTCGACGAGGCCGACATCGTGAGCCTGCACCTCGCGCTCAATCCGCAGACCGAAGGCATCATTGACTCCGCGCTGCTCGATCGCCTGAGCCCCGGCAACGCGTTCATCAACACAGCGCGCTCGCAGCTCGTCGCGCCCGGCGCCCTTCTGCGCCGCCTCGAACAGGGCGACGTGGCCGCCGGCCTCGATGTGTTCGACACCGAGCCGCTGCCCGACGACGACCCGCTGCGCTCCCTGCCGAACGTGGTGCTCACGCCGCACAACGCCTGGCGCACCGACGGCGCGAGCAGGGGCATCGCGCGGCAGGTGGTCGATTCCCTCATCGCGTGGATCAAGGGCGAGGACTACAACGTCGTGAGTTGATTCCCGGCGCGCGACCGGGCGCCGGCGTGGAATCGTGGGGAAATTGACCCCGCCAGCTGTTAGAACGGAACCATGACATCCGACAAGACGACCGGAACGGTGCTCGACTCCTCGCGGCAGCCGGCCCGGGGCACGTACGAGGACCGCAGGTCCGAGTTCATCGGCGAGATCTGCCACATCGAGGGGGCCGACGACGCGCTGCGGTTCGTGCAATCGGTGCGCGACCGCAACCCCAAGGCGCGCCATGTGGCATATGCGGCGATGTGGGGGACCGGCGGGGCGTCGGGGGAACGCATGAGCGACGACGGCGAGCCCTCGGGAACCGCGGGCAAGCCGATCCTCGACGTGCTACGCGCCAACGCCCTCACCGACTGCGTCGTGACGGTCACGCGGTATTTCGGCGGGATTCTGCTCGGCAGCGGCGGTCTGATCCGCGCGTATTCCAATGCGGCGACCGCGGCCGTCGCCGCGGCGAAGCACGCACGCATCGTGGAAGGCCGCGAGCTGAGCATGACGGTGCCCTATGCCTGGTACGAGCAAGTGGTGCAGCTGGTGCGGACGAGCGGCGGCACGGTGGCGCACGAGGAATTCACGGATGCCGTGGCCGTCACGGCGCATGTGCCGGCCGAATCCGCCGGGGCTTTCGTTTCCCGTCTGCGTGAGATGACCGCCGCGACCGTGGAGGCCGAGGACCTGGGGGCCGTGCACGAGGCGGTGCCGGTGGAGCGCTAGAGGGGCAACACGCCGAGCGAAACGCGTCGTGCGCGAAACCATGCGGTTTTTGGAGACAGGTTATTCGAACATTTGTGCGGTTTGTTATCCTAGGTTCAGATGTTTCGACAACGTAGAGGGGCACGACATGGCAGAGCACGACATGGACGACAACAGGCTTGATTCCGCCGTTCCCGGTGAGTCCGGGGATGCTGTGGAGACGTCGGGGGAGGCCGTCGCCGGGACGGCCGCCGAAGACGTGCACGACGAGGCTCCGGAGTCCGCGTCCTCCGACGCTGCCGACGCTGGGCAGGCCGCGGGCGGGGGCGCTGCGCCCGGAGTCGACGAGGACTCGTCGACGCTGAACGAGATGTACGACCACCTGCGCCATTCCGCCGACACCGCCGAGCTTGACGCCTTTGCCGTGCGTCCCCTGCCCGACCCCAAGGACGCCTCTGCGTTCTCGCGCGCCACGGCATTGCTCGAGGCCATCGCGGGAAACCTGCATACCTCGGTCGACAAGCGCGTGTTCCTCGCCGAATCCATGAAGTTCCCGAACGTGCTCGTCAAACTGTCGGAGGACCCCGAACCCCGTGTACGCGCGGCGGTCGCGGCCAATGCGCAAGACAAGAACTGGCTCGCCGGCCGCCTTACCAAGGACCCCGACGTGTCGGTGCGCGAGGCGGCGCTGAAGAACCCCCAGACCTCGTGGAAGATGCGCATGGAAGGGGCGGAGGATCCCGAGATCGGACCGGAGACCCTCGACTTCCTCGGCTCCATGGGCACCGAGGAGGATTTCCACGGTCCTGCCGTGCTGGCGACCATGGTGCGCCGCGCGGTGGCCCTCAATCCGAGCACCTCGCCCGACACCCTGCGCCGTCTCGCCGAGGATGCCTCCACCGATGTGAGCAATCCTGCGAAGAAGAGGCTCGCCGCCTGACGCCCTGCCGGGCCGGGTCTCCGTTCCGCCCTTTCCCGCCTTCCCCGGGGCTGCGCAGGGGATGGCTCTGCGCGGAACGCGGTCCGGGGGGGGGGCGCGGAGACAACGGAGGCGGGGTGCAGCCATGGTGTTTTGGGGTGATGCCGTGTGCCGGTGTCCCCGGCAGACGCAATGTGCCGAAAAATACGTTTATATTTTCTGTGCCTAGCGTGGCGTGCCAGACAATTTGTTTTAGTCTTGTTACATGAGCAAACAACAAGTTGAGGAGAGCGAAGAGAGGCTGGCCCGACCGCTCATTCGTCTCGCAAAAGCACACGGCGTCGCGACGTCGTACACCGGGTCACAGGGTGAGTTCATCGAAATCGCCGATGACGTTCTCGTCAAGGTGCTCAAGGCACTCGATGTCGATGCCAGCACCGAACGCAAGGCGAAGAAGGCACTGCAGGATCTCGACGATGAGAAGCATGCGCGCCTGGTCGCCCCCACTCTGCTGCATGTCGAGGGCCAGGAGTGCCGCGTCACGGTGAACCACGGTCCGCTGGACGTGCCGGAGGCCACGATCACTCTTGAGAACGGCAAGGAATACCAGGGGGCCATCACCTCCGAACCCGGCGACGGCGGTCCTGCGTACCCGCTCAACGGCGAGCTCGTGGTCAATTCGACGCTTGTGATCCCCGCCGACCTGCCGCTCGGCTACCACAAGCTTCACGTCAAGGCCGGCAAGCGCAGCGCCGACGTGACCCTCATCAGCGCCCCCAAGCGCGTCAACCTCATCAAGGACCTGCAGGGAGACGGCCAGCTGTGGGGCTGGATGGCCCAGCTGTATTCCATCCGTTCCAAGGATTCCTGGGGCGTGGGCGATTTCTACGATCTGGGCAACCTGCTCGCGGGCGCCAAGAAGAACACCGGCGCCGACTTCATCCTCATCAACCCGGTGCACGCCGGCGAGCCCGTCGCTCCGCTGACGCCGTCCCCGTACCTGCCGATCTCGCGCCGCTTCATCAACTTCTCGTACATCCGCCCCGAGGCGGTGCCGGAGTATGAGCGTCTCGACGACGAGGCCAAGGCTGAGGTCGCCAAGCTGCATGACAGCGTGCGCGCCAAGAACGAGGACCCCGATTTCGTCGACCGCGACGCGATGTGGACCGCCAAGGTCCCCGCGCTGTGGCTCATCTTCAAGGCCGGACGCTCCATCGCCCGCCAGAAGGAATTCGGTGAGTACGTCGAGCAGGCCGGCAGCGACCTCGAGGCATATGCCACGTGGTGCCTGTGCTACGACAAGTGGGGCGAGCCGGACGACGACCCCGAGTCCTGGGAGAACCGTCTCACCAAGGATTCGAAGGAAGTCAAGGACCTGCGCAAGCAGTATCCCGACACCCTCGAGTTCTACAAGTGGCTTGAGTGG
The DNA here is from genome assembly GCA_002353815.1 of Bifidobacteriaceae bacterium UBA2724. Taxonomy (GTDB): domain Bacteria; phylum Actinomycetota; class Actinomycetes; order Actinomycetales; family Bifidobacteriaceae; genus Pseudoscardovia. The sequence goes on from DEKK01000006.1 coordinate 114,174, forward strand.
GTCGCCGACCAGCAGCTCACCGCCGCTCAGAAGAAGGCGCAGGACGCCGGCATGAAGATCGGCCTCATGGCGGACATGGCCGTGGGCGTGCACCCGCAGGGCGCGGAGGTGTGGTGGAATCCGCAGCGCTTCGCCAAGGGCGCCACCGTCGGCGCGCCGCCGGACTTCTTCAACCAGCAGGGCCAGAACTGGAGCCAGCCGCCGCTCAACCCGATTGACCTGGCCAACACCGGGTACCAGACCTATCGCGACATGGTGCATGGCATGTTCCAGAAGGCCGGCGCCGTCCGCATCGACCATGTGCTCGGTCTGTTCCGCCTGTGGTGGATTCCGGAAGGCAACTCCGCCAAGGACGCCACCTACGTCTATTACGATTCGGCCATCATGCTCGGCATCCTCGCCCTCGAGGCCTACCGCGCCAATGGCGTCGTCGTGGGCGAGGACCTGGGCGTCGTGCCGGATTACGTCGCCGACTCCCTCAAGTCCCATGGCCTCATGGGCTGCGTCATCGAATGGTACGCACAGGAGGAAGGCGAGTTCATCCCGCCGAAGAAGTGGCGTGAGTACGCTCTCGCGTCCGTGACCACGCACGACATGCCGCCGGCGGCCGGTTACCTCAACTACGAGCACGTCAAGATCCGTCAGGAGCTCGGGCTCCTCACCACGTCGGTCGAGGAATTCCAGGCATCCGCCGAGGAGGAACACAACGGCCTGCTCGACATGCTGCAGAACAACGGCTACCTGCCCGCCGAATGGCGCACGGACGAAGGCGCCCACGAACAGGACATCATCGAAGCCATGCACGCGGCGCTGTGCGACGCACCGAGCAAGCTGCTCGCCGCCGCTTTCGTGGATGCCGTGGGCGAGCGTCGCGCACAGAACCAGCCGGGTACCAACAACGAGTATCCCAACTGGCGTGTCCCGCTGGCCGATGGCAACAAGAAGACGGTCATGCTCGAGGACCTCTACGCGAACAAGCGCCTGCTGTCCCTGGCCAAGACGATGAACGACTCGCTCGCCAAGAAGCACGGCCGCTGACCAGACGTCTTTCGGACGGTCGGACTCATCCCGCAGCCTGCGGATGAAGATCGCGGATGACGTTGAGGGGCGTCGGTATTGTTACCGGCGCCCCTTTCCATTCCCGGATGCCTCTGTGCCTGTATGTCTGTCGTCACGCGGGGGCCTCCGACGTCTGCAGGGCTCTGCGGCGTGGCCGGCACGGTGACGCTGGCCTCATCCGAGTGGCCCCGAGGATTTTCGTACGGCAACGACGCAGGGGCGCCGGAAGGGGTTCCTCAAGCGCTCGGATGGTGGTCGGCGTGATCGCAGGGTGATGATCCGGCGCGCCGGAGTGCATGTGCACAATCCACGAGAAAGCGCGACACGCCGAACCGGATTGCAACGACGCGGAGGTTTGAAATATCGACCACGTGCCCTTATAATTGGCGACTGTTGTGTCTTCCAAGGGTCCGGAAAGCGCTGTCCCACTCGCATCGGACTTTCAGGGAGCCCACGGAAATCAAGGGCGTCATTAACCACTGGCGTTCGAAACACAATACAAAGAAAAGGTTGAACAGTGAAGACTTTCACTCCTAAGCCGGCTGACCTCAGCCACGAATGGTACGTCATCGACGCTACCGACGTGGTGCTCGGTCGCCTCGCAACGCAGACTGCAAACCTGCTTCGCGGCAAGAACAAGGCGTCCTTCGCCCCGTATGCCGATCAGGGCAACCATGTCGTCATCATCAATGCCGACAAGATCGCTCTGTCTGGCAACAAGATGGCGAAGAACCTCTACCAGCACTCCGGCTTCCCGGGTGGCCTCCGCGCCGATAGCTATGCCGAGCTCCTCTCCAAGGATCCGGCCCGCATCATCCGCACCGCCGTCAAGGGCATGCTGCCGAAGAACCGCCTTGCCAAGGTTCAGCTCAACCGCCTCCACATCGTTGTTGGCGCTGAGCACCCCTACGCTGGCCAGAACCCGACTGTGTACGAGATCAAGCAGATCTCGCAGCAGGCTAAGTAATCAGGACCGAAAGGAGATCCACACTCATGGCTGACAACAACCAGAACTCCGCGGTCCAGGAGACCGAGGAAGAAGAGCTCACCTCGTACACGAGCGAGACCAACGCGGGCGCCGGCACCGGCACCTCCGCCATCGCTCCCGGCTATGGCACCGGCCGCCGCAAGGAAGCCGTTGCCCGTGTTCGTCTGGTGCCGGGTTCCGGCAAGTGGACGATCAACGGCCACACCCTCGAGGAGTACTTCCCGAGCCGCCTGCAGCAGCGCGAGGTCAATTCCCCGATCGTTCTTCTCAAGCTTGAGAACAAGTTCGACGTCATCGTGCGCGTTGACGGCGGCGGCGTGACCGGCCAGGCCGGCGCCATCCGTCTCGGCGTCGCCCGTGCGCTGAACGCCATCGATCGCGACACCAACCGCGCCGCCCTCAAGAAGGCTGGCTTCCTCACCCGCGACGCCCGCGCTGTGGAACGCAAGAAGGCCGGTCTGCACAAGGCTCGCAGGGCCCCGCAGTACTCGAAGCGTTAAGCTTCCTCCATCGTGCCGACGCCTCTGTGCGCTGGTGCGCGTGTTCGTCAAACGCCCCGGATTCGTCCGGGGCGTTTTTGTTTGCTCGTTTCCGCCGCAACGCGCCGCGTATTAGCCTTGCGCGGTCTGCCTCTGTTCTGTTCCCCATGCCTTTCGCCCTTCGAGCCGCCTGTCGTGCGAACTTCTGACGTTCCTGCGCGTCTTGTTTCGACATGGGATTGACGCGCTGTGATGCTGGCCGCGTCGAGTTTGTGAAACACGGCGTGATTACGTTAAAGTGTGAGTTGGCTCACAGTAGTCAGTGCGCCGTCGATGGCGTCCCGGCAAAGGCTGACATGGCTTATGTCAGCGCCGTGCGGATGCTGTGCGGCGGCATGTCCGTTCAAGGAGGATCCGTGGCAGAAACAGCAGCGGCAGACAACAAGCAACCCGAGATCGATAAGGAAGCTGCGGCGGCAGCCAAGCGCGAAGCCGCACAGAAAGAAGTCGACGAGCTGGTAGCCAAAGCCCAGGTTGCGCTCAAAGAGTACGAGAAGTTCGACCAGGAGACCATCGACCGCATCGTTGGCAAGGCTTCGCTTGCGGCCCTGGACAAGCATCTCCAGCTCGCCAAGCTCGCCGTCGATGAAACGCACCGCGGCCTCGTCGAAGACAAGGCGACGAAGAACATCTTCGCCTGCGAGCATGTGACGCATTACATGGCTGGCCAGCGCACGGTCGGCATCATCAACGAGAACGACGTGGACGGCATCGTCGAGATCGCGGAGCCCGTCGGCGTCGTGGCCGGCGTGACCCCGGTGACGAACCCGACGTCCACCGCCATCTTCAAGTCGCTCCTCGCCATCAAGACCCGCTGTCCGATTGTGTTCGGCTTCCACCCGTTCGCACAGAAGTCGTCGGTCGCGGCAGCCAGGATCGTGCGTGACGCCGCCATCAAGGCCGGCGCACCCGAGAACTGCATCCAGTGGATCGAGCACCCGAGCATCGAGGCGACGCAGGCCCTCATGAAGCACCCGGGCGTCGCGACGATCCTCGCCACCGGAGGTCCCGGCATGGTGCAGGCCGCCTACACGTCCGGCAAGCCGGCCCTCGGCGTCGGCCCCGGCAACGCACCGGCCTACGTCGATTCCGACGTCGACGTCAAGCGCGCCGTCAACGACCTCGTGCTCTCCAAGCACTTCGACTACGGCATGATCTGCGCGACCGAGAACGCCATCATCATCCACAAGGACGTCTATTCCCAGGTCGTCGACGAGCTCAAGCGCCGCAAGGCCTACTTCGTCAACGCCGATGAGAAGGCCAAGCTCGAGAAGTACATGTTCGGCGTGGAGGCCTTCGCGCCGGCGGGCAGCCCCGCCCCGCGTCTCAACAGCGTGGTCCCCGGCAAGTCCCCGCAGTTCATCGCCAAGGAGGCCGGCTTCGAGGTCCCGGACGACTGCACGATGATCGCAGCCGAATGCTCCGAGGTCTCCGAGCGCGAACCGCTCACGCTTGAGAAGCTGTGCCCCGTGCAGGCCATCCTCAAGGCCGAAGACAAGGAGGACGGTTTCGAGAAGTGCGAGAAGATGCTTCTCCATGGCGCCGGCCACACCGCCGCCATCCACACGAACAACGAGGAGCTCGTGCGTGAATACGGCATGCGCATGAAGGCCTGCCGCATCATCTGGAACTCCCCGTCCTCCCTCGGCGGCATCGGCGACATCTACAACGCCATCGCCCCGTCGCTCACCCTTGGCTGCGGCTCCTACGGCGGCAATTCCGTCTCTGGCAACGTCCAGGCGGTCAACCTCATCAACATCAAGCGCGTCGCACGAAGGAACAACAACATGCAGTGGTTCAAGATTCCGCCCAAGACCTACATCGAGCCGAATGCGATCCGCTATCTGCGCGACATGGTGGGCGTGAACCGCGTCGTGTTCGTCTGCGACAAGGTCATGATCCAGCTGGGCATCATCGAGAAGTGCATCGACCAGCTGCGCAAGCGCATGAACCACGTCGAGTACCGCATCATTGACTACGTCGAGCCGGAGCCGAGCGTCGAAACCGTGCAGCGCGGCGCCGCTATGATGCGCGACGAGTTCCAGCCCGACACGATCATCGCCGTCGGCGGTGGCTCCCCGATGGACGCCGCGAAGATCATGTGGCTGCTCTACGAGCACCCGGAGGTCTCCTTCGACGACGTGAAGGAGAAGTACTTCGATATCCGCAAACGCGTGTTCCGTCTGCCCGAACTGGGCAAGAAGGCCAAGCTCGTGTGCATCCCGACCTCGTCGGGCACCGGTTCCGAAGTCACGCCGTTCGCCGTGATCACCGATCACAAGACCGGCTTCAAGTACCCGATCACCGATTACGCGCTCACGCCGTCCGTGGCCGTCGTCGACCCGGTGCTCGCACGCACCCAGCCGCGCCGCCTCGCGTCTGATTCCGGCATGGACGCACTGACGCACGCCATCGAGGCCTACACCTCCGTGTACGCCAACGACTTCACCGACGCCATGGCCCTCCATGCCATCGACCTCATCTGGCACAACCTGTCGGATGCCGTCAACAACAAGGACGTCATGGCCCAGGAGAAGATGCACAACGCCGCCACCATGGCGGGCATGGCCTTCGGCTCGGCGTTCCTCGGCATGTGCCACAGCATGGCCCACACCATCGGCGCTCTGTGCCACGTGGTGCACGGCCACACCAACGCCATCCTGCTGCCGTACGTCATCCGCTACAACGGCCAGGTGCCGGACGAGCCGACGAGCTGGCCGAAGTACAACAAGTACGTGGCCCCGGAGCGCTTCCAGAGCATCTGCAAGCTGCTCGACATCCCGACCTCGTCCCCCGAGGACGGCGTCGAGAAGCTCGCCAGTGCCATCGAGGACTACCGCGACAACAAGCTCGGCATGGATGCCTCCTTCAAAGCATGCGGTGTAGACGAGGACTACTTCTGGTCCATCCTCGACAAGATCGGCATGCGTGCCTACGAAGACCAGTGCACGCCGGCCAATCCGCGCATCCCGAAGATCGAGGACATGGAGGACATCGCCATCGCCGCGTACTACGGCGTGTCGCAGGCCGAAGGCCATCGCATCCGCGAGGAACGACAGGGCGAGGCCGCGCTGCACGAGGCGTCGGATTTCGTGCCCGAGCAGAACTGAAACGCTGTAGAACTGAAGCGCCGCAGAACTGAACAGATGAAGAGGGTCGACACGGGTAACGCCGCCTGACCCTGCCCGGATCGGAGGAATCCGCCGAGCAACCGCTCCGAGGGGCGTCGGTCAGCAGACCGGCGCCCCTCCTGCTTTCTAGCGACGAGTCCACAAGACTCGCGCGAGGGGAGAGGGGAGGGGCGTTTCACGATGCGCGAAACGTGATAGAGTACCGTGCTTGCGACACTGTCAAGTCCGCGTGGCTGACGGTGGCGCGGCGGCCCAAAACCCTTGGAATCGGAATGCCTTTCGTGCGACACGCCGAATTATTCCCCGTCGGGCTGTTGTGGTTAAATATATGAGTTGCCTGTTTTATGGCTCGCAAATTCTCTCTTAAAAAGCGAGCGCAACGTGGCGATTGCCAAGAGTTGCGCACTGATGTGGCTCAGCCATGTAGATGCCTCATGCCTATGCATGCTTCTGCGGCCGGGTTCGCCTTGGTGGCGTAAATGCAGGTTTGGAATAGTAACGAACCTAAGAAAGGGCGGACGGCGAATGGCGGGACAAAAAATCCGCATCAGGCTTAAGTCCTATGACCATGAGGTCATCGACCAGTCGGCGAAGACTATCGTCGAAACGGTCACGAACGCGGGCGCAACGGTTGTTGGCCCGGTTCCGCTTCCTACCGAGAAGAACGTGTTCTGCGTTATTCGTTCTCCTCATAAGTACAAGGATTCTCGCGAACATTTCGAGATGCGCACTCACAAGCGCCTCATCGACATCGTGGATCCCACCCCGAAGGCAGTTGACTCGCTGATGCGTCTTGATCTGCCTGCGGAAGTGAACATCGAGATCAAGCTGTAGGGAGGAGGACGCCATGGCTAACGAAAAGAAGCGCACTGCACTGCTGGGCAAGAAGCTCGGCATGGATCAGATGTGGGACGAGAATGGCATCCAGGTGCCCGTCACGCTGATCGACGTTGCCAGCGACGTGGTCACCGCTGTCAAGACCGAAGAAACCGATGGCTACCAGGCCATCCAGATCGGTTACGGCGAGATTGACCCGAAGAAGGTTTCCAAGCCTCTCGCTGGTCATTTCAAGAAGGCTGGCGTCACCCCGCGCCGTCACCTCGTTGAGGTGCGCACCTCTGATGCTGCCGATTACACTCCGGGCCAGGAGATTTCCGCCGACGTCTTCGCCGACGGCGCTCTGGTCGACGTGACCGGCACCACCAAGGGCAAGGGTTTCGCAGGCACCATCAAGCGTTGGGGCTTCAAGTCCTATCGCCGTACTCACGGCTCTCACAAGAACGAGCGCCGTCCCGGTTCTGTCGGCGCATGCGCGACTCCGTCCCGTATTCTCAAGGGCAAGCGCATGGCAGGCCGCATGGGCAACAATACCAACACCGTGCTGAACCTCAAGGTCGTCTCCGTTGACGCCGAGCAGGGCCTCCTCATCGTGAAGGGCGCTGTTCCTGGCAACAAGGGCGACATCGTCGTGGTTCGCTCTGCTGTGAAGGGAGCCTGAATCTCATGGCTAACGTTTCTCTGAACGTCACTGACGCTTCCGGCAAGGACGCGGGCACCGTCGAGGCTCCTGCCGATATCTTCGGCATCGAGTTCGACGAGGTTCGCAGCCACGTGCCGCTCGTGCACCAGGTCGTCATCGCACAGCTCGCCGCCGCTCGTCGCGGCACCCATGCTGTGAAGAATCGCGCTCGCATCTCCGGCGGCGGCAAGAAGCCGTACAAACAGAAGGGCACCGGTCGCGCTCGTCAGGGCTCCATCCGTGCTCCTCAGTTTGCTGGCGGCGCCGTCGTGCACGGTCCGGTCCCGCGCGATTATTCCCAGCGCACCCCCAAGAAGATGAAGGCCGCAGCACTTCGCTACGTGCTCTCCGACCGCAACAACGCCGGTCGCGTGCATGTCGTGGACTTCGCGCTTGACGCCCCGTCCACCAAGAAGGCCAAGGCCGCCCTCCTCCCGCTCGTTGGTGAGCGTTTCACCACCATCGTGCTCGGCCGCGAGGAGCTCAACGCCTACCTTTCCGTCCGCAACCTGCGTACGGTGCACGTGCTGTTCGCCGATCAGCTGAACACGTACGACGTGGTCACCGCTGAGGACGTCGTCTTCTCCAAGGAAGGCTTCGAGGCCTTCGTGAATGGCAAGAAGGAGGCCTGATTCACATGGTGGCAGTTCACAAGCCCGCACACGACATCATCCTCAAGCCTGTCGTCTCTGAGAAGAGCTACGCGCTCTCTGACCGCGGCCAGTACACCTTCGTGGTGGCCAAGACCGCTAACAAGGTCCAGATCAAGCAGGCAATCGAAGAGATCTTCAAGGTCAAGGTCACCTCGGTCAACACCCTCAACCGCCCGGGCAAGCGCGTGCGCACCCGTTATGGCTATGGCATGCGCGACTCCCAGAAGCGCGCCATCGTCACCGTGGCCGAGGGCCAGTCGATCGACATCTTTGGCAACTGAAGGCTAGCCGAGAAAGTTAGGAACTAAATTATGGCTATCCGCGTTTACAAGCCGACAAGCGCAGGACGTCGCAACGCTTCCGTTTCGGACTTCTCCGAAATCACGCGTTCCACCCCTGAGAAGTCGCTCGTTCGCAAACTTCACAAGACTGGCGGCCGCAACTCGTACGGTCGCGTCACCTCCCGCCATCGTGGCGGCGGTCACAAGCGCCAGTACCGCGTGATCGATTTCAAGCGTTGGGACAAGGACGGCGTGCCCGCCAAGGTCGCCGAGATCGAATACGATCCGAACCGTTCCGCCCGCATCGCCCTCCTGCACTTCGCAGATGGCGAGAAGCGCTACATCATTGCTCCGGAAGGCATCAAGCAGGGCGACGTCATCGAGACCGGCGCCAACGCCGACATCAAGCCTGGCAACAACCTGCCGCTGCGCAATATCCCGACCGGTACCATCGTGCATGCCATCGAGCTCCGCCCCCTGGGCGGCGCGAAGATCGCCCGCTCCGCCGGTGCCGCCGTTCAGCTCGTCGCCAAGGATGGCGCCTACGCCCAGCTGCGTATGCCATCCGGCGAAATCCGCAACGTCGACGCCCGCTGCCGCGCTACCGTCGGTGAGGTCGGCAACTCCGATCACGCCAACATCGAGCTCGGCAAGGCAGGCCGCGCCCGCTGGATGGGCAAGCGCCCGATTACGCGTGGTGAGTCCATGAACGCCGTCGACCATCCGCATGGCGGTCGTACCCGCGGTGGCAAGCCGCCGGTTTCGCCGTGGGGCAAGGGCGAGGTTCGTACTCGTCACCCGAAGAAGGCTTCGAACAAGATGATTGTCCGTCGCCGTCCGAATGGTAAGAACCGCAAGTAAGGGAGTGTCAGATAGATGACTCGTAGCATCAAGAAGGGCCCCTTCGTCGACGCCCACTTGCAGAAGAAGGTCGACGAGCAGAACGAGAAGGGTACGCACAACGTCATCAAGACGTGGTCCCGTCGTTCGATGATCACACCTGATTTCATCGGACACACCTTCGCTGTTCATGATGGTCGCAAGCACGTTCCGGTGTTCGTGACCGAAGCAATGGTTGGTCACAAGCTCGGTGAGTTCGCTCCGACGCGTACTTTCCGCGGGCATGTGAAGGACGACAAGAAGGCACGCCGCTAAAGGCGAGGAAGAGTAGAGACACATGGAAGCTAAAGCAGTAGCACGTCACGTCCGTGTGACGCCGCGCAAGGCTCGCCGCATGGTCAACCTCATCCGAGGCAAGAAGGCGACCGAAGCCGTCACCATTCTGAAGTTCGCCCCGCAGGACGCATCCGTCGCAGTGCTCAAGGTTCTTGAGTCCGCGATGGCCAACGCCCGCCAGCAGGCCGAGCGCCAGAATGCCCAGTTCCGTGAGGAGGACCTCATCGTCAAGACCACGTATGTGGACGAAGGCGTCACCCTCAAGCGTTTCCGCGCACGTGCGCAGGGACGTGCAGCCCGTATCAACAAGCGCACCAGCCACATCACCGTGGTCGTCGCCGATAAGGAAGGAGCCCGGTAAATGGGACAGAAGATTAACCCGTTCGGCTACCGCCTCGGCGTCACCGAAACCCACCGCAGCAAGTGGTTCTCCGATTCCAACAAGCCCGGAAAGCGTTACAGCGATTACGTGCTCGAGGATGACAAGATCCGCAAGGCAATGAACAAGGACCTCGAGCGCGCCGGTGTGTCCCGCATCGTCATCGAGCGTCGTTCTGACCGCGTCCAGGTCGACATCCACACCGCCCGTCCGGGCGTTGTCATCGGCCGCCACGGCGCAGAGGCTGAGCGCGTGCGCGAAAAGCTCGAGAAGATGACCGGCAAGCAGGTGCAGCTCAACATCTATGAGGTGAAGAACGCTGCCCTCGACGCACAGCTTGTCGCTCAGTCCATCGCTGAGCAGCTGACGAACCGTGTCACCTTCCGCCGTGCCATGCGCAAGGCTCAGCAGGATGCCATGCGTGCAGGTGCCAAGGGTATCCGTATCAAGCTCTCCGGTCGTCTCGGCGGTGCTGAGATGAGCCGTTCGGAGTTCTATCGTGAGGGCCGCGTTCCGCTTCAGACGCTGCGCGCACTCATTGACTATGGCTTCTTTGAGGCCCGCACCACCTACGGCCGCATCGGCGTTAAGGTGTGGATCTACAAGGGCGACATGACCGAGAAGGAGTTCGAGGAGCAGCAGGCTCAGCAGAACAACCGCGGTCGTCGAGGCGCTGGCGATCGTCGTCCGCGCGGCAACCGTCGTCCTTCCAAGGAAACCGCAGAGGCCAAGCCGCAGGAAGCCCCGAAGGCTCCTGCAGCTGCTGCGGAGGCTCCCGCAGCCGCAACGGAAGCAAAGGAGTGATCTGATGCTGATTCCTAAGAGGGTCAAGTATCGTAAGCAGCAGCGTCCTGTTCGCTCGGGCATGTCCAAGGGTGGCAACGAGATCGCTTTCGGTGATTTCGGCATCCAGGCTCTCGCCCCGGCGTATGTCACCAATCGTCAGATTGAGGCGGCCCGTATCGCCATGACGCGTTACATCAAGCGTGGTGGCCGTGTGTGGATCACGATCTTCCCTGATCGCCCGCTCACCAAGCACGCTCTCGGTTCCCGAATGGGTTCCGGTAAGGGCGCTCCGGAATTCTGGATCGCCAACGTGCGTCCTGGCCGCGTGATGTTCGAGATCGGTGGCGTTTCCGAGGACGTCGCTCGTGAGGCACTTCGCCGTGCAATCGACAAGATGCCGATGAAGTGCAGGATTATTGCTCGTGAAGGCGGTGAAAACTGATGATCGGAACTGCTGAGTACAGCATCGACAATCTCAACGAAAAGACCAACGCTGAAATCGAAGACGCACTGAAGAAGTCCAAGGAGGAGCTTTTCAACCTCCGCTTCCAGCACGCCACCGGTCAGCTCCAGAACACCGCCCGTCTCAAGGCGGTCAAGCGTGACATCGCACGCATGTACACCGTGCTGCGCGAGCGTGAGCTCGGCATCAGCCAGGCACCTGCCGGCGAGTCCGACGACAAGAAGGCTGAGGAGAAGTAATGGCTGAAGCTACTGAAACTCAGGAGCGGAATTTCCGCAAGACACGCCGCGGTTATGTGGTGTCCGACGCAGCCGACAAGACCATCACGGTCGAGCTCGAGCTGCGCACCACGCATCCGCTGTATGGCAAGGTCGTGCGTTCCACTCGTAAGGTCAAGGCCCATGATGAGAACAACGAGGCACATGTCGGTGACCTTGTTACAATTATGGAGACTCGTCCTTTGAGCAAGACGAAGCGCTGGCGTCTGACAGCGATCGTCGAGCGCGCAAAGTAATAAGTTCGGCAAGGCTCGCCGTACACCACGGAATGGGCCGCAACACCTTTGGCGAGAACCAGGGGATATTGCGGCCCTATTGGGTGTACGGAGAGAACCAGCTCGGCTAAGGAGAAATATGATTCAGCAAGAATCAAGGCTTAAAGTCGCCGACAACACGGGTGCCAAGGAAATCCTGGCCATCCGCGTGCTCGGTGGTTCTAAGCGTCGCTACGCCGGCATCGGCGACATCATCGTCGCCTCCGTCAAGGATGCAATCCCTGGCGGGTCGGTGAAGAAGGGTGACGTGGTCAAGGCCGTCGTCGTCCGTACTGTCAAGGAGAGCCGCCGCAAGGACGGTTCCTATATCAAGTTCGATGAGAACGCTGCTGTGATTCTCGGCAATGGCCGCGAACCGCGCGGTACTCGTATCTTCGGACCGGTCGGTCGTGAGCTGCGCGACAAGCGCTTCATGAAGATCGTGTCCCTCGCTCCGGAGGTGATCTGAGATGGTAGCCAAGATCAAGCAGGGCGATCAGGTCAAGGTCATCAAGGGCAGGGATCGCGGCGCCGAGGGCAAGGTCCTCCGTGTCCTTCCCAACGGCCGTCTCATCGTTGAAGGCGTCCAGATCGTCAAGAAGCACGTCCGCGCGACGCGCGAGGGCCAGGAATCCGGAATCATTTCCACCGAGGCTCCGATCGATCGCTCCAACGTCATGCTCATCGATCCTGAGACCGGCAAGCCCACCCGCGTCGGTGTGCACGTCAAGGAAGAAGTCCGCGACGGCAAGGTGAAGCGCGTGCGCGTTCGCTATGCCAAGAAGTCCGGAAAGGAGATCGCATGAGCGATATCGAAGCTCCCGCGACCCCGCGTCTGAAGCAGCAGTACAAAGAGGTCATCGTTCCTGAGCTCGAGAAGGAGTTCAAGCACGCCAACCCGATGCAGATCCCTCGTCTCGAGAAGATCGTCGTCTCCATGGGTGTCGGCGCCGCAGCTCGCGACTCCAAGCTCATCGAAGGCGCTGTGCGCGACCTCACTCTCATCACCGGCCAGAAGCCCAAGATCACGAAGGCCAAGAAGTCCGTCGCCCAGTTCCATCTGCGCGAAGGCCAGGCCATCGGATGCTTCGTCACCCTGCGTGGCGACCGCATGTGGGAATTCCTGGACCGTCTGCTCACCCTCGCCCTGCCCCGCATCCGCGATTTCCGTGGTATCAACGGCAAGCAGTTCGACGGCAATGGCAACTACAACTTCGGTCTGACCGAGCAGTCCATGTTCCACGAGATCGATCCCGATTCGATCGATCACGTTCGCGGTATGGATATCACCGTTGTGACCTCAACCAAGGACGACAAGGAAGCCTATGCGCTGCTCAAGGCTCTCGGCTTCCCGTTCAAGGAGAACTGATATGGCAAAAACCGCTCTGAAGAACAAGGCGGCCGCAAAGCCGAAGTTTAAGGTGCGCGCTTACACGCGTTGCCAGGTCTGCGGACGTCCCCATTCCGTCTATCGCAAGTTCGGCCTGTGCCGCGTGTGCCTTCGTGAGAAGGCCCACCGTGGTGAGCTGCCCGGCGTGACGAAGTCCAGTTGGTGAAATTTTGACGCTGAAGGTCTGCGGCCGGGCCGAGTCTGAACAATCAGAACGAGCTCGGCGGCGGAAACCACGGCGAGGAAGGGCATAAGCCCACATGACAATGACAGATCCGATCGCAGACATGCTTACCCGTCTGCGTAATGCGAGCGCGGCAAAGCACAAGACCGTGGACATGCCGTACTCCAAGTTCAAGGCGGCCATCGCCGATATCCTCAAGCGCGAGGGTTATATCAAGGATTGGACCGCTAAGGAAGCCAAGGTCGGCCAGACGCTTGAGATCACTCTCAAGTACGGCAAGTACGGCCAGCAGTCCATCCAGGGCATCAAGCGCGTCTCGAAGCCGGGCCTTCGCCGTTATGCGAAGTCCGATCAGCTCCCGATGCCGCTCGGCGGCCTGGGCATCGCCATAATCTCGACCTCCTCTGGTCTGATGACGCAGAAGGAATGCCTCGACAAGGGAATCGGCGGCGAGATCGTCGCCTACGTTTGGTGAGAAAGGAGAGCTGAACAAAAATGGCATCGCATATTGGTAAGCTCCCCATCGCCATCCCGAACGGCGTTGAGGCGTCCGTCAATGGCTCCACGGTGAGCATCAAGGGCAGCAAGGGCACCGATGAGGTCACCCTGCCCGAGCGCATCACAGTTGAGATCAAGGACAATGAGATCATCGTGAACGCCGCTGACAACGAGCGTGAGACCCGTGCACAGCATGGCCTTGTCCGCGCACTCCTGGCATCGAAGGTCAAGGGTGTCTCCGAGGGCTATCAGAAGCACCTGCTCATCGTTGGCACCGGCTATCGCGTGCAGGCCAAGGGCAAGGGCCTCGAGTTCGCCCTCGGCTACTCGCACACCATCACCGTGAACGCTCCTGAAGGCATCACTTTCGAGGTGCCGAACCAGAACGAGATCTTTGTCAAGGGAACTGACAAGCAGCTCGTCGGTCAGGTTGCCGCGAACATCCGCAAGCTTCGCGCTCCGGAACCCTACAAGGGCAAGGGCATCAAGTATGAGGATGAGCACATCCTGCGCAAGGCTGGAAAGGCTGGTAAGTAATGAGCGTCAAGATCCTGGGTAAGGGCAAGTACGTTGCACGCGCACGTCGTCACGCTCGCATCCGCAAGAAGGTCGTCGGCACTCCTGCGCGTCCTCGTCTCGTTGTGACCCGTTCCAATCGCCACATCGTCGCCCAGATCGTGGATGACACCAAGGGCATCACCCTCGTGTCCGAGTCCACTCTGCACAACGACTTCCCTGGCTTCCAGGGCACCAAGACCGAGGCTGCCAAGCAGGTCGGTCTCAAGATTGCCGAGAAGGCCAAGGCCGCCGGCATCACCGCCGTCTGCTTCGACCGTGGCGGCAATGTCTATCATGGCCGCGTCGCAGCTGTCGCTGATGGCGCCCGTGAGGGAGGTCTGCAGCTGTGAGCGATAACGAAGTTAAGGAAACTGCAGTGGCAGAAAACGAGAACACCAACGCGGCAGAGCAGAAGAACGACGAGCGCCAGGCCCGCCGTTCCGGCCGCAACGAGCGTCGCAACCGTCGTGACCGCGATGACAACCGCGGCGACGACATGCTCGAGCGCGTCGTGACCATCAACCGCGTCTCCAAGACCCACAAGGGCGGACGTACGTTCAGCTTCGCGGCTCTCGTGGTCGTCGGCGACGGCAATGGCACCGTCGGTGTTGGATATGGCAAGTCCCATGAGGTTCCTGCCGCCATCGCCAAGGGCCAGCTCGACGCCAAGAAGCACATGTTCACCGTTCCGCGCGTCCGTGGCACCATCACCCATCCGGTGATCGGCCATGAGGCCGCCGGCACCGTGCTCCTGCGCCCGGCTGCACCGGGTACCGGCGTTATCGCTGGCGGCGCCATCCGCGCCGTCATGGAGTGCGCCGGCATCACCGACGTGCTGACGAAGTCCATGGGCTCCGACAACGCTATCAATACCGTGAACGCGACCGTGGCTGCCCTCAAGCAGCTCGAGGAGCCTGAAGAGGTTGCGGCCCGTCGCGACATGTCCCTTCAGGAAGTTGCTCCTGACAAGCTCCTCCGTGAGCGCGCCAAGGGCATCGCCGAGGCTCGTGAGGCCCGTGAAAAGGCCGCAGCCGAGAAGGCCGCCGAAGAGCAGAAGGATGGTGAGTGATGGCTGACAAGCAGATCAAGGTCACCCTGGTCAAGGGTCTTGTGAACCGCACGCCCAACCAGAAGGCAAACGTCAAGCAGCTTGGCCTGCACAAGATCGGCCAGTCCGTGGTCGTCGCTGACGATCCGGTCCATCGCGGCATGATCCTGAAGGTGCGCCACCTGGTCACGGTTGAGGAGGCTAACTGATTATGGCTAACAACAACGAAGAAGTCGACATCCTCCAGATGCACGACCTCCGTCCGGCCCCTGGCGCCAACAAGCGTCGCATCCGCGTCGGCCGTGGTGAAGGATCCAAGGGCAAGACCTCGGGCCGTGGCACCAAGGGCACCGGAGCTCGTTACCAGGTCCGTCCTGGTTTCGAAGGTGGTCAGCTTCCGCTCTACATGCGCCTTCCGAAGCTGCGTGGCTTCAAGAGCCCGTTCAAGAAGGAGTATCAGGTCGTCAACCTCAAGCGCGTCGCTGAGGTTTTCCCTGAGGGCGGCGACGTGACCGTCGAGAAGCTCGTCGAGTCCGGTCTCGTGCGTAACGGCTATCCGGTCAAGGTCCTCGCTGATGGCGAGATCTCCAAGGCTTACAACTTCAAGGGCGTGAAGGCTTCGGCCTCCGCACTCAAGAAGATTGAGGCCGCCGGTGGCTCCGTTTCAGAGGAGTAGGCAATAGGGGAGTGGATCTCCTAGGACCTTTACAGATTTTGGCCCCTTTCCGCAAAAACGCGGAGAGGGGCCAAAATCTTTGGTATAGTGTTGACCTGAGTGTGCCCGTATGGAAAGCGGAATGGAGTCTGCTGTTTCCACTGAGGAAGGAACATCATAGTGAAGACGCTTATCCAAGCGTTGCGAACCAAGGAGTTGCGCAACAAGATCCTTTTCGTGCTGTTCATGATCTTGATCTACCGAATCGGATCGTTCATCCCGACTCCTGGCGTCGACTACACGCAGGTCCATGAATGTGTCACGACGCTGTCGGGCACCAGCCAAGAGAACTTCATCGGCCTCGTCAACCTGTTCTCCGGTGGTTCGCTGCTCCAGCTGTCGATCTTCGCCCTCGGCGTGACCCCCTATATCACCGCTTCCATCGTCATCCAGCTGCTGCGCGTGGTGATCCCTCGCTTCGAGCAACTCCATCGCGAAGGCCAGTCCGGCGAAGCCAAGCTCACCGAATACACGCGTTACCTCACCATCGGCCTTGCAGTGCTCCAGTCCGCCACGATTATCGTCACGGCGCGCAGCGGCGCCCTCTTCGGCTACATGTGCTCCGACGTAATCCCCGAGACCGATCCGTGGACGATGGTCGTCATGGTGCTGGTCATGACCGGCGCCACCGGCTTCATCATGTGGATGGCCGAGCTCATCACCGACAAGGGCATCGGCAACGGCATGTCCGTCCTCATCTTCATCTCCATCTGCTCCGGCTTCTTGTCGAACCTGTGGAGCATCCGCAACGAAGACAACGGCTGGGTCAAGTTCGGCGTCGTCGTGGCCGTTTTCGTGGTCATCCTCATCTTCGTCGACTACGTCGAGCTCTGCCAGCGCCGCGTGCCGGTGCAGTACACCCGCCGCATGATCGGCCGCAAGATGTACGGCGGCACCTCCACGTACCTGCCGCTCAAGATCAACATGTCCGGCGTCATCCCGCCGATCTTCGCATCCTCGATCCTGTCGGTGCCGACGCTGATCACGCAGTTCGGCAATTCCAACGCCAACTGGGTGAAGTGGATCAACACGAACCTGGGGAACTCCACCACGGTGTGGTACATCGTGCTGTACTCGCTCATGATTATCTTCTTCACGTTCTTCTACACCTCGGTCACCTTCAACCCTGATGAGGTTGCCGACAACATGAAGGAGAACGGCGGCTTCATCCCCGGTGTCCGTGCCGGCCGCGCAACCGCCGAGTATCTTAACTACATCATCAACCGCCTCAACACCGTCGGCGCCATTTACATCCTGTTCGTGGCATTGATCCCGACCGTGCTCATCAAGGCTCTCGACCTCAACACTCAGCTTCCGTTCGGCGGCACGACGATCCTCATCATCGCCGGCGTCGGCCTTGACACGCTCCGCCAGGCCAAGGCCCAGACCGAGCAGTTCCAGTACGAGGACTTCCTCACCGCCGAGGATCCGGATCCGGATGACGACGAGGACGACAAGAAGTCCAAGAAGAAGTCGAAGAAGGTCAAGAAGTCCGACAAGAAGCTCGTTACCGCGTCCGTGTCCGACGGTGAGTCCGAAGCCTCCTCTGAGAATGACAGCGAGGATGAGGTGGACGATTCCGAGGATTCCGAAGGCAGCGATACCGATTCCGACGATACGGACAAGGAATCCGACAAGGAGTAACCGCCGGCACAGGCACACACGTTTCAGCCAGTGGTACATACGATGCCGTCGAAGCCACGCGCTTCGGCGGCATCTCGTATAATGAGCTTCTGTCAGACCGTGCCCGGCGCGGTCGCAGCCAAACTAGAAAAGGACAACACATGCGTCTTCTCATCATGGGCCCCCAGGGAGTCGGCAAGGGCACTCAGGCTGCCCTGCTCAGCAAGCACTACGGAATCCCCGCCATCTCCACCGGCGACATCTTCCGCTACAACCTCAAGAACCAGACCCCGCTCGGCAAGGAGGCCCAGGCCTACATCGACAAGGGCGAGCTCGTGCCCGACGAGCTGACCAACAAGATCGTCAAGGACCGACTCGCCATGGACGATGCCAAGAACGGCTGGATCCTCGACGGATATCCACGCAACGCCTCCCAGGTCGCGGCACTCGATGCCATGCTCGCCGAGCTGGGCACGCCGCTGGACGCCGTCGTGGCCCTCACCGCCGACCATGACGTGCTCATGGAGCGCATGATGAAGCGCGCACAGATCGAAGGCCGTTCCGACGACAACCCCGAGACCATTGCCAAGCGCCTTGACGTCTACGCCAAGGAGACCGCTCCGCTGCTCGACACCTACAAGTCCCGCGGCGTGCTGCATGAATTCGACGGCTCCGGTGACATCGACGCCATCCAGGCGACTATCGTCGCAGAACTCGGCGAGTGAGACTTTCGCTGTCGCTCTACAGAGCGCCATCCCCCCGCAAGGCCGGTCGCCGCAAGGCGCCGGCCTTGCGCCGTATCGGGCTCTGCGGCCTGCCGCACGCCTGCCAGAGGAGGGCGATGATACCGGGATTCCGAATCCTCGGATCGCCTGTCGACGAACGGTACGACGCGGTATCGGGAACCCATGGAAACGGTGCCGCCGACCCCTATGTGCCAGCACGCCGCAACGGGTCGTTCCACTGTGTGCAGGAATCTGCGCGAAATTGAAAAGTTCGACCGATGTCGCGCGAAGGTACGGTAATCTGTGAACTATGAATACCGGAACCGTTGTCCTCATCGTTGTGCTCGTCATCATCCTCTTCGTATGGTGGCTGATAGTCACTTACAATTCCCTCGTCGCCCTGCGCAATCTGTGCCGCAACGGCTGGTCCCAGGTGGACGTGCAGCTCAAGCGCCGCGCCGACCTGATCCCGAACCTCGTGGAAACCGTCAAGGGCTATGCGGGTCATGAGAAAAGCGTTTTCACCGATGTCACGCGCGCCCGGTCCGCGGTGCAGCAGGTGTCGCAGGGGCCGAGCTCCCTGCAGGACCGTGCGGATGCCGAAAGCCAGCTCACCCATGCGATCGCCAACCTCTACGCGGTGTCGGAACGGTATCCGGAGCTCAAGGCCGACCAGAACTTCCTCGATCTGCAGAACCAGCTCAAGACACTGGAGAACCAGATCGCCGCGGCCCGTCAGATGTACAACGACGCCGTGCTGAAATACAACAACAAGCTGCAGATGTTCCCGTCCAACATCGTGGCGGGAATCTTCCACTTCACCGAAGAATCCATGTTCGCCGCGAGTGCGCAGGACAGGGAGGTGCCGGTGGTCAAGTTCTCGAACTGATGCCGGAACGCGAAGCACTGGCCGCACCCGTGCGAGTGGCGGGGCCGCATTTCGGTCCGTGGCGCGATGGCCTGGATCACAAGGGAAGTGAATGATGTCGAACAAGATGATGGACGAGTCGAGCGGGACGCTGGGAAGGCAACATCCGGTGTTCAACCTCAAGCGGTTCTTCGTCGGCATCATCATGAGCGTCATCGTCACGGGCATGACCTTCGGATTCTGGTGGCTGGCACTGAGTCCAAACAACGACGATGCGGCCATGCAGTACAAGACGCTGAACTACGACGTGCAGGTGCAGTCCAACGGCGATCTGAAAATCACCGAGGACATGGTGGTGGTGCTCCACAATCGGGATGCCGGTCCATGGCATCAGCTCTACCAGACCTACACGCTGGAGTCGGACCAGCTGACCGACATCTCCGACGTCTCAGTGACGAGGGTTTTCGATTCCAGTGTCAGCGAATACACGCGCAAAGATTTCGCGATGCCGTCGAGCGGCCACGACGCGAACTGGGATTCAGACGAAGCGGGACACTGGTATATCTATGACGTCACCGATTCCAAGGACTACGACTCGAAGACCGATGCGCTGAACGTCGCCGGCGACGATTCCAACAAGACCTTGGAGATCGGCTGGAACATCCCCGAGATGGATTCCGGCACTCTGACCTTCCGCCTCGAGATGACGTTCAAGAACGTCGCCACCCAGTACGACGACGCGGCCCGGCTCATGTGGGAACCCGTCGCGACCAACAACAAGGTGTCGGTCAGCAAGCTCACGGGCACCGTGCACCTGCCGTCGGGGGCTAACGCGTCGAACACCTGGGCGTGGCTGCACAGCGAAGCGGAGTCCAGCACGACACGCGACAGCGACGGCACGCTGCATTTCACAGTGGAGAATCTGAGCGTCGAACAGTACGTGGACCTGCTCATGCTCGTCGACAACAGCGCCATGGATGGCGTGCAACGAACGCACGGCGGCGACATCGAACAAAGCACCATGGACTCCGAGGCGTCGAAAGAGGAATCGTGGGCGCGCAACCAGCAAAGCCAGGCGCGCAAGCACATGGCTCTGTTCATCGGTCTGGTGCTGACATCGCTGGTGTTTATCGTGTGGAACATCGCCGGCGCTTTCCTCAGCTACAAACGCGCGCATTATTCCGGTTCCATCGTCTATTGGCGCGAGCCCCCGGCGATGAGCCCCGCGGCCGCGACCAATCTCAACGGCGTTCTCATCGACGGCAGCCAGGACACCATCGTGTCGCGCTGCATGTCGTCGACGCTGCTGTCTCTCGCCTCCAAGAGATGCATCGAGGTCCTGCCCGGGCCCTCGAACTGGTATGACGACATCGACCTGTTCAGGACCGACAACGCACAGCTGCGCCCCTACGTCTCCGGCATCGCGTCGTCGCACTCGCGGCACAACGCCAATCTGACCACGACCATCATGCTCAAGGTCGATCCCGGCGAGGACCTGACCCGCTTCAACCTGTGCCATTCCGAACGCCGCCTTCTGGAGCTGCTGGAGGAAGTCGGCAAGCAATTGGGCAGCAGGGTGTTCGACCTGGCGCACATGAGCAAGGTGTGGAAGAACTGGCCGAAGGGCCAGAGACTCATGTCGAGCTTCACCAGCGAATGCACCAACGAGTTCGACGACCTCAGGGCCACGAAGACGCAGTCGGCCCTCCACGGGTTGCCGATGTTCCTCGGCATGCTCTATTCGATGTTCATCATGATCGCCTTGGGCAACGGTGACTTAGGCGACGTCGTGATGATGCGCGTGGCGACTCCGATCTGCGCATGTGCGGTGTTCTTCGTGTCGATCTGGAACGCGGTCTACGGCTCGTCGAAGGCGATTTCGCCGGAAGGTCAGACGTGGGCCGGCCAGGTGCAGGGGTTCAAGAACTATCTGCTGGACTATTCGCACTTCCAGGACCGCGACATCAACGACCTGCTGCTCTGGGATAGGTTCCTCGTCTACGCGACGGCGTTCGGGATCTCCGACAAGGTGCTCCAGCAACTGTATGTGAGCTATCCGACGATGTCGGACGTGTCGTGGGTCGACTCCACGATGAGCGGATCGCTGTGGTATTGGTACGTGTCCCCGCGCGCCAACGCAATGTCCGGGGGAGTGCCGATGACCTACGACGGCGGGTTCTCGGGCGACGCGTTCGGAGGGTTCGGCGATTTCGCCGCGAACCTCGACGCAGGGTTCGCGGACGTCCAGAGCACCTTCCACGAGGCCACCGCTCCCAGCGGCGGCTCGTCCGGCGGAAGCTTCTCGGGCGGCGGCTTCGGTGGTGGCGGCGGTGGCGCCGGCGGAGGCAGCTTCGGCGGCCGCTGAACCTGCAGCAGGATTGTGTGCCGCGTGTTCGGCGATATCTCGCTTCCCACGCAACGGCGGCAACGCGGCACGCCGTGGAAACAAAGACGCCGTGCCGTGTTGTGCGCCTGTGGACTTTATGGTATCTTTCTTAATTGGTGTGCCTTCGCAAAAGGCCTACCTGTAAACACAGCGAGAACGGAGATTTATGGCTAAAGACGGTGTTATCGAAGTCGAAGGAACGGTCGTAGAGGCATTGCCGAATGCGATGTTCCGAGTCGAACTCGAGAACAAGCACATCGTCCTTGCCACGATTTCTGGAAAGATGCGCAAAAACTACATCCGCATCCTTCCCCAGGATCGTGTGGTGCTCGAAATGAGCCCGTACGACCTGACCCGCGGTCGTATTACATACCGATACAAGTAAAGGAAAACCATGAAGGTTAGCCCCAGCGTGAAGCGAATCTGCGAGCATTGCCGCGTCATTCGCCGCCACGGTCGCGTCATGGTGATCTGCACGAACCCGCGCCACAAGCAGCGTCAGGGCTGAGCAGAACATCTGCGACAAACAATTGAAAAGGCGCTGAATCACAGACATCCGATGGATGACTGAACCCCAGGACAGAGACCTGAGCCTGCGGATTCGCCAAGAATCCACAGGGCGGTTTGGCGCACGATCTCTGACAAACAAGAAGGAATCGCAATGGCACGTCTTGCCGGAGTCGACATCCCTAATGAGAAGCGCATTGAAATCGCCCTCACCTATATCTATGGTGTGGGACGCACTCGCGCTAAGGAAACCCTCGCCGCGACCGGTATCAACCCGGACACGCGAGTCAAGGACCTCACCGATGATCAGCTGATTCAGCTCCGTGATTATCTCGAGGGCAACTACAAGATCGAAGGCGATCTGCGTCGTGAAGTCGAAGCAGATATCCGTCGCAAGATCCAGATCAATTGCTATCAGGGTATTCGCCATCGTCGCCACCTCCCGGTGCGCGGCCAGCGCACGAAGACCAACGCTCGCACCCGCAAGGGCCCGAAGCGCACGGTCGCCGGAAAGAAGAAGGCCGCCTGATATCGGTGGCATAGTTCGGACCACGGAACATCCTTCACGGCAACCATCGTCCGAACGCAATCAGCAATCATAGGAAATGAGGCAAAGTGGCAGCTGTTAAGCAGGCAGTGCGCAACAAGACCCCTCGCAAGAATCGCAAGTCGATTCCGGTGGGCCAGGCGCACATCAAGTCCACATTCAATAACACGATTATCTCCATCACCGATCCGTCGGGCGCAGTTGTGTCTTGGGCATCCGGTGGCGACGTCGGCTTCAAGGGCTCCCGCAAGTCCACGCCGTACGCAGCAGGCATGGCCGCCGAGGCCGCCGCTCGTAAGGCCATGGAGCATGGCGTCAAGAAGGTTGACGTTTTCGTCAAAGGACCTGGTTCCGGTCGCGAAACCGCCATCCGTTCTCTCCAGTCGGCAGGCCTTGAGGTCGGTTCCATCACCGACGTCACCCCGCAGGCTCACAATGGCGTTCGTCCTCCGAAGCGCCGCCGCGTCTGAAGCACTAAGACACAAGAATTAACATCCACCCGCCGGCCGGTAAGTGCACAACCGGTTTGAGCTGAAAGGATACCAACGTGCTTATTGCACAGCGTCCGTCACTGTCTGAGGAAGTCATCAATCCTCAGCGTTCCCGCTTCACCATCGAGCCTCTGGAACCTGGGTTCGGATATACGCTGGGTAACTCCCTGCGCCGCACCCTGCTGAGCTCGATTCCTGGCGCGGCCGTGACGTCGGTGCGTATCACCGGCGCCCTGCATGAGTTCACCACTCTGCCGGGCGTCAAGGAAGACGTGACCGAGATTCTCCTGAACATCAAGGGAATCGTTCTCACCAGCGAATACGACGAACCCGTTACGATGTATCTGCGCAAGAGCGGCGAAGGCGAAGTCACTGCAGGTGACATCACCCCGCCGGCCGGCGTGACCATCGCCAACCCTGACTACCACATCGCCACCCTCGCGGAAGACGGCTCGATCGAGATCGAGTTCACCGTCGAGCGCGGCCGCGGCTATGTGCCGGCGTCCATGAACAAGGCCGCCATCGACAACAGCGCCGAAAAGGCTGAAATCGACCGCATCCCGGTTGATTCCATCTATTCGCCTGTCCTCAAGGTCAGCTACAAGGTCGAGGCCACCCGCGTTGAGCAGCGCACCGATTTCGATCGTCTGATTCTCGATGTCGAGACCAAGCCTGCCATCACCCCGCGTGATGCCGTGGCTTCCGCCGGATCCACCCTCGTGGAGCTCTTCGGTCTGTTCCGCGAGCTCAACACGCAGGCCGAAGGCGTGGAAGTCGGTCAGGCTCCCGTTCAGGAAGAGACCAACCCCGAGCTGGCCGTACCGATCGAAGACCTCAACCTCACGCAGCGTTCCTACAACTGCCTGAAGCGCGAGGGCATTCACACGATCGGCGAGCTCATCAGCCATACCGAGCAGGACCTGCTCGATATTCGCAATTTCGGCATGAAGTCCATCGACGAGGTCAAGGACAAGCTGCAGGCCCTCGGTCTGAGCCTCAAGACCTCTCCGCTGGGATCCACGCCGATCAATCTGGAAGGCGGCACCTTCTTCACGCCTGACGACGAGCAGTAGCCCGCCGCCGGTCGAAGAATTCCGTCCCGTGGATACCGACGCTCCGACCAGGGGCGTTGGGATGCGCGGACGTCTGTCTGCGGACATGGGGCGGAATGACGCTTCCCGTATACACAGCGTCATGCGGATGTTCGGGCTGATGCCCACCTGCATGACGTGAAACAAGGAGATTATTATGCCTACACCCAAGAAGGGCCCGCGTCTCGCGTCAAGCCCCGCACATGAGCGCCTGATGCTCGCGAACATGGCCACCAGCCTGTTCCAGAACGGCTCCGTACGCACCACCCTCCCGAAGGCCAAGCGCCTTCGTCCGCTCGCCGAGCGCCTCATCACGCTCGCGAAGCGCGGCGATCTGCACTCCCGCCGTCGCGTGATGCGCGTCATCCGAGACAAGTCCATCGTGCACAAGCTCTTCACCGAGATTGCCGAGACCATGGAGCAGCGCGAAGGCGGCTACACCCGCATCGTGCATCTTGCCCCGCGTCGTGGAGATGCCGCCCCGATGGCCATCATTTCCCTCGTCACCGAGCCGGTGAGCGCGAAGAAGGCCACCGTTGAGGAAGCCGAGGCTGTTGCCGCCGCTGCCGATGCAGCCCGCGCCGATGGTGCTGCTGCCGACGCCGTTGAGGCTGCCGTCAAGGCGAACGAGAACAACGATGCCGACGTCGCCGCTGCTGACGCCGCTGCCGTCGATCTCGAGAAGACCGCCGAAGCCGCTGACGCCGAAGCCGCCGAGCAGGCCAACGAAGCCGACGTAGCTGACGAAGCCGTCGAGGCCGAGAAGAAGGCTGACAAGGAGTAACTCGTAGGGGAGTCGCAATCTCTCCCCTGAGAGCCTTATGAGAAAGGGCCCCGCATCCACTGGATGGGGGGCCCTTCTTTTTGTTTTCGTCTGGTCGTTGTTTTCGTCTGGTCGTTGTGCAGGAGCGGTCCGGTCGCTGTAGCCAGATCTGTGCGATCGTCGCCGCGGACACGCGTGGTGAGGTCGCGGCGCGCGTGTCCGGCCAGTACCAGCATATGATGCACGGCTCGCCTGCAGCCTCAGTTTTCCTAACGCCGCGACCTGCGTGCGCCGTGGCGCGGTCTTGCAATCTGTCCCGCATTCGTGGACATGGCTCGATGGCGGCACTGGCGGATGAGAATTGTGGAACCGGTGATCAGCATCGCTCCGCCGGTGCCGAGATATCCCCACGCCCCGCCGGCGAAGCCAGTCTGCGGCAGCGAGCCGGAGTCGCTCGGAGTGGTCTCCTCCGGCACGTTGGACCAGGGAATCGTGTATGAATCCGGATACACATCGGCGCCGCTGATCGTGGTGCCCGGACTGACGATGGTGAACGGAATCGTGTCGGTGGGCAGCTGGTAGCCGTCCGGCGCATTGATTTCCTTGAGGTAATACTTCGTGCCTTCGACCAGCGTCCAACCGTCCTCGGCCTTGTGACCGGAGATGCGCACAATGCCGTCTTTGTTCGACTCGAACACCTTGTCGGTGACCAGTTCGTCGGTGCTGGCGTTGTACAGCTGGAACTGTGCGCCTTCCAGAGGCTTGGACAGGTCGCCATTAGAATCCTTCAACAGGTTGATGCTAGGCACTGATGCGCCGCTTTCGGCATGATTGCCCAGCGACACGGTCTTCTGCACGGCGCTGGTCTGCGCATAGAGAGTGGCCGTGTTGGAATACGACACGTCGCCGGAGCCGGTCAGGAACGTCTTGTACGTGATGGTCGTCGCCTGGTTGTCGGGCATGACGAAGTTCAGGGTGTGCGTTTTTTCATCATATGTGTAGCTCGTGAGAGCCGGCGTGCTGGTAATCGACGAGAAGTCGGGCAGCATGTTGTCCGACATCGTGTCTTCCAGGCTCAGGGAATCGCCGTTGGGGTTCACGTCCGCGCCGTCGGGGTTCACCGTGAGCGTGAACTGCGCGGTGCCGGCGTTGGCGTCGACCGAGGTCTGCTCCTTGTTGACTGTCTTGTAGGTGTACGTGCCCGTGGCGGTCGATGAGCTGCCATCCCACGTTGCGGTGTTCGTGAACGTCGTGGAATCCGAGCTCGATTTCGCGACCTGCGCGTCGAGTCTATGCAGGGCGTCGAGGTCTTTGACGACGAGGTAATAGGTGATGCGGTACCACGCGTAGTAGGCGCCGTTCGAATCCTTGGCCAGCGCGTTCGCCGGCACGTGGATCGTCATGCCGGTGCTCGTGTCTGTGTGTAACACCGTGATGGCATTGCCTGAGGAATCCGTGTTGTATTTGTCCTGCCAATACTGGTCGTCGCTGCCATAGATGCCGCCCTGGGCGTTGTTTTGGCGGTCGATGTCGGTGCGCGTCGCCATCTGCTCGTCGGTGGCATAGGCGAAGAGGCTGGTGTCGTAGACATCGTCGATGTAGAAATCGCCGCCGGTCACGTCATGGAGCGTCAGCGTGTATTTGTACACAGGCAGTTTGACGGTGGTGCCGTCGGATTGTTCGGAATCCACGGTGCCGGCGGTCTCCACCTTCTTGCTGATGGTGTGGTGGGGCGGGGTCACCGAGGCGCTCGAGGTTTCGTCCACGCCGTTGGCACTGGCGACTTCGATGTTGGTGTGCGTGCTCTGCCCGCCGGAAGTATACGTCGTGAGCCATGTCTGGTTGACGTCGGTCTCCAACGTCACGGTGATGGTGCGGTCGGCGCTTGTGCTGCCGAGACCCAGCGTGTTGTGGGCGGCGTCCTTGTAGAACGTGATGATGAATTTCGGATTGTATCCGTCGGTGTCGGTCGTGGTCGCCGTCGTGTATGACTCGTCGCCCTCGAGACCGTCGACTTTCAGCGTGCCATCGTGGTAGGTGTCGCAGTACTGGGTCGTGTTGTACCAGGTGCAGGGCAGGGTGTCGGTGATGACGAAGGAGTCGTATCCGGCCTTGGGGGCGTTCGCGGTGATCTGCCAGGTCGTCTGCGTGCTTGACGACGAGACGACGGATTTGCTCGTATGGAAGTCGAATTCGGGGCTCACCGTCGCCGTGGCGGTGGTGGAGGCGTATGCCGTCGACGCGGAGTTGCCGACCTGCTTGCTTTCCAGCGTGCCCGCCATGTTCACGGCGGTGTCGTATTCGGCGGTGTAGGAATACTTGCCGTCGGTGTCGGGCACGGTGTAGCTCCAGCTCGTGGCGGTAGACGTGTCGGTGACGCCCAGATCGCTCCACGCGACCTCGCGCTTGTCGACCTGGGCGCCGCTGGCATCATGGACGGTGAAGGTCACGCCGGTGCCGGCGTATTTCATGATGCTCTGCGAATCCTCGCTGATGCTGTCCGAGATCTGCCCGCCGGCGAGGGAGACGCGGTGCCCGGTGTTGGCGTTGATGGTCCAGTGCACGGTGTGCGTCGTCGTGTCATCCGTGGATTTGGTGGTTTCGGATCCCACCTTGCTGATGCCCGAGATGGTGATCTTGCCGGTTTCGTCAGTGCTTTTCGTGTTGTCGCCGCTGTCGGAGTCGCCGTCGGACGTGGCCGTGACTGTGTTCTTCGAGTTGTCGGCGGTGACGGCGCCACCGAACTTGGAGTAGTCGATCGCGCCGTCATAGGTCAGCGTGATGACTTCTTTGTGGTTCATCTGCGGCGTGGTGAAGGTGAATCCGTTGCCGTTGGTCTGCACGGTGTAGTCGCTGGAGTTCCCGGACACCTTCAGCGTCGACGGGTCGTATGTGATGGCCGAGCCCGAGATGGCGTCGTCGACCTTGACGTTCTCGCTGGTGCCGGTCGACGTGATGGTGACGGTGTAGTGCATGACTCCCGCCGTCGCATCGTATTCCGAGCTTTTTGCGACGGCCACGTTGTTGTCGGTGTCCTTTTCGAACTTCAGCGTCACTTTATCAGAAAGCGGGACGCTGTTCGCCACGTTCTGCAGGGTGAACTTGAGGTCCAGCCCCACGTGCGCGTTGGACGAATTCGTGAGGTATGTGAAGTTCGGATCGTTCTGATTCCATGTGATGGTCAGTTTTCCGTCTTTGATGCTCCATGTGTTGCCGCTGACGACATAGGTCTTGCTGTCCTGCTTCACGGGCACGTCGAAGGTGCCCGACGTGTCGACCGGCTCGAATCCGTCGGGAAGGGTGTAGTACAGCGCCGTGTCTGAGAACTGCGTGTTTTCGGTTTCGGCGAATGCGAATTTCATAGTGATCTCGTCGCCATCACGGTAGTGATAGGTGCCGTTCGAATCTGCCTCGATGCCGCTGATCGAGGCCGAGGTGAGGAAGTCGCGGATGTTGTCGCTTGTCTGCGATTGCGCCCATGACGGTCGCACGATGCCGATGCAGCCGGCTGCTATCAGGGCCACCGCGACGAGCAGCGACAGCACCGCGGTGGCGTGCAGACGGCGGACGCTTCGGTCTGCGTGCCGTGCTCCGCCTGCAACGGTTTGTGCGCGTGCCTTGCTGTTTCTCCAAAACTCCATGCCGTACCTCGGTCTCGCCTTCTGCTGAAAGCAGATAGTGGCCGAACGGCACAGAAATTGACATCGACCGTCTCCACCTTGGAGTTGCGACGGTTCGGTGCCATGCCGCGCAGATGCCTCCACTGGGTTTTCCCTATCCCTGACGGGATGCAACTGCGCGTTGTGCCGGCGCACGCTCGACGCTGCAGGCTCTGTGGCGGCTGCTCGCCATATCCCCAGTGCCTTGCGGCACAGATTCTCGGCGTGCACATCGTGAAGTACGAGGCTTCCGGGAAAGGCGAGGTCGTCGCAGAGAGGCGGCATCTGGCGGCGCACAGCGATCCATCTATCTTCCCTCTTGCACCACAAATGATAATTGCACTGTATGACCTCTCTATGAACGCTGTGATGGATTGTGCCGGATGCGAAAGATCTGCGGGGCGCGGGATGGAAGAAACCCGACAATGACGGGGTTGAGGAAGGGCGACGAAAGGATGGCGCGTTGGCGCGATGCGAGGCCCTGCGAGGGGGCGAGGCTTCGTGGGGACTGAGGTTCCGTGCGCCGAGGTTTCTGCGGTCACCGCTGCGTTGTGGCCGTCGTGGTCTCGCGACCGCCGTGGCGTCGCTGTGGCATGATGGAACGCATGAGACTTCGCATCGACCTTGCATACGACGGCACGGATTTTCACGGATGGGCCACCCAGCCCGGTCTGCGCACCGTGCAGGGAGAGGTCGAACGCGCCCTGTCGATGGCCCTGCACATCGGGCCCGACGGGGAATGGCCGCGGCTCGTGGTGGCGGGCCGCACCGACACCGGGGTGCACGCCCTGCATCAGGTGTGCCATCTCGACGTCGACGATGCCGTGCTGGCGCGGGCTGTGGGGCACATGGACGTCGATCCCTGTGAGGCGCTGCTGCGTCGCCTGCGCCATATCGTGCCGTCCGACATCGCGATCCATGCGGTGCGCGAGGCTCCGGAGGGCTTCGACGCCCGGTTCTCGGCGCTCGAACGGGTGTATGTGTATCGCATCAGCGACGCGCGGTGCGACACCGACCCCCGGTTGCATGACATGGTGCTGCCGCTGGACTATGACTTTGACGTCGATGCGATGAACGAGGCGGCGGCGTACGCGGTGGGACTTCATGATTTCGGCAGCTTCGCCACCCCCAATCCCGGAGGCACCACGATCCGCGAGGTGAAAAGCGTGGCGTGGCGCCGCGCCGGCTCCGCCGTTTTCGCCGACCCCGACGGCGATCCGACGCACGCCGTGCCCTATGCGGAATCCGGGCTGCTCACCTTTTCGATCGTCGCCGACGCCTTCGCCCACAACATGGTGCGGTCGCTGGTCAACGCCTGCATCCAGGTGGGGCGCGGCCGCAAAACCGTGGAATGGTTCGCTCAGAAGATCGCGCATCCCGTTCGCGAAGGAGGAACCGGTCCCGCTCCGGCATGCGGGCTCACCCTCGAACGCGTCGTGTATCCGCCGGATGGCCAGCTCGGCCCGCGGGCAGCGGCGATTCGCGCCCGCCGCACCCTGGAATAGCGCCGCGCTCCTGGGACAGCGCCATGGGGGACGCCATACCCTTGCAATAGCCGTCTCAGGGCGGCGCAGGGCGTCGGCCTTGCGCCCGCCGTGCGTTTCGTATCATGCGCGAAACATTCGTAACATCCTCCGATTCCACTCCTCGCCTACGGTAGCTGTGAAAAGAACTGCACAGGGGGCGGATATGGACATGGACAAGACGGCAGCGGACCGCGCCGACGAATTCGTGGAACGACGCGACGAGATCAACCGCGAGCTCGGACGCAACGGCGTGCGCTTCGGCATCTACAAGGACGGCGAGTACCACGACCAGCTGTTCCCATATGATCCGATTCCTCGCATCATCCCGTCGTATGAGTTCGACCAGCTGGAAGCGGGATTGAAACAGCGCGTCAACGCGCTCAACGCATTCCTGCGCGACATCTACTCCGACAAACAGATCGTGCATGACGGCGTGGTGCCCGAATCCTATGTGTACACCTCGGCCGGATACTACCCGCAGGTCAACGGCGTGATGCCGCCGGCCGGCATCTTCGCGCATATCGCCGGCGAAGACCTCGTGCAGGGGCAGGACGGGCAGTGGTGGGTGCTCGAAGACAACCTGCGCATCCCCTCGGGCGCGAGCTACCCGCTGTTCGTGCGCGACATCGAGCGTCGCATCAGCCCGCACGTGTTCCGCGACGTCCACGTGCGCGACAACCGCGAATACCCGCAGCTGCTGCGCAAGTCCATGGATTTCGTCTCGGCCAAGGGCATCAACGTAGTGCTCACGCCCGGCCGGTACAACTCGGCGTTCTTCGAGCACGCCTATCTGGCCGAGAAAACCGGCGCGGTGCTCGCATTCCCCGAGGACCTCGAGGTGCAGGCCAACAAGCTGTATTTCATCGACTATGCAGGCCGCCGCCACCGCGTGGGCGCCGTGTACCGCAGGCTTTCCGACGAATACCTCGACCCATTCGCCTTCAACCCGGATTCCGTCATCGGCGTGCCCGGGCTGCTGGGCGCCTACCGCGCGGGCAACGTGGCCATCATCAACGCGCCCGGCAACGGCGTGGCCGACGACAAGGCCGTGTATTACTTCGTGCCGGCGATGATCCAGTACTACCTGCACGAAGACCCGATTCTGCACAACGCGCCCACGTACATGCCCATGTACGACGAGGACCGCAAGACCGTGCTCGACAGGCTCGGCGAGCTCGTGATCAAGGACGTGGCGGAGGCCGGCGGCTATGGCGTGGTGTTCGGCTCCACGCTCGATGCGAGGGGCCTTGCCGAGATGCGCGAACGCATCACCAAGGAGCCGCGGCGGTTCATCGCACAGGAGGTCATCCAGTTCCGCGACCTCGACGTGGTCGATCCGAAGACGGGGGAGCACGTGCCCCGCAAGGCCGACCTGCGCGCGTTCGTCGTGACGGGCAAGGACACGCAGGTGTGGTATTCGGGCCTCACCAGGTATTCGAGCATCCCGGGCAAGATGATCGTCAACTCGTCGCAGGGCGGCGGGTTCAAGGACACGTGGGTGCTGGCGCCCGACGGCGATTCGCTCGCCGGGAACCTGCGCAAGAGCGGGCCGATCCGGCTGCCATCGGATTCCTCGGCGCACTCGGCGTCACTCATCACGTCGTCGAAGGCCGACAACCTGTATTGGCTGGGCCGTTACACGGAGCGCGTCTTCACCACGCTCAACAGGTTCTTCCCGTTCTACGACCAGGTGATGGACAGCGACGTGAACGCCTTCAAGCCCTTCGCGGACGCCCTTGACCTGCCAACGGATTTCGAGGATTTCGATTCGTTCGTGCAGACGTTCCTCTATGACTCGTCGAACCGCAATTCCGTGCTCAGCGCGATGGACGCCGCGTTTGAGAACGCCGTGGTGCTGCGCCCGGTGCTGGGGACGCAGGCGATCTCGTACATCGAGCTGGCGCTGCGCGTCATGAGCGAGGGGAACGAAAGCGACGAGTCCGACATATACCGCCAAAGGGACGTGACCGACCACATCCTCACCTTCTGGGGCAGCGTCGAGAACTCGGGCGTGGCGCCGTTGCTCAAATCGTTCCTGTTCATCGGCAAATACATCGAGCGCATCGAGCTCTACACCCGCCTGGGCGTCGATTTCGAAGAGGCCGAACCTGCGATCGACAAACTGTTTTCGTTCTGCAAGATCGTGCGCGGCAATCCGCTGCCGCGCTGCTATTGCGACGGCCTGCAGTGGCTCGTCGACCACTTGCCAGACCGCGGGTATCCGGGGATCGCCAGGGATGTGGAAGGGATGCTGCAGAGCTTCTCCGACCTGGTGCCCGCCTCGGACAGGAACGGTTCCGTGGCCTCGATGTCGCAGGACGCGGCGCGGCCGTGACCTGCGCGGCGCTCGCGATGCCAAGGGAGCGGGCGCCGCGATTTTTGCAAAGGGGGACGTCGCGTGGCAAGATGTAGCGCGGTCAGCGAATTCCTAGCGAATTCCTTCATCCCGCTGCGAAAGGGAGAACCATGAAGAAGCTGGTGTTCGACTACGAGATGCGGCTCTCGTTCAGTTCGCCTGTGACCGAACATCGGTTTCAGCTGCGCTGCGTCCCCAACACCGGGCCCCGCCAGCAGGTCATGGACGTCGAGGTGTCGGTCGAGCCCCAGTGCGACCTGGACACCGAGATCGATTCGTTCGACTCCATCGTCATGACGGGCTTCCTGCCCCAGCCGCACACGCAGTTCAACTACGAGGTCAAGGGCATCGTGTTCGTGGACAATTCGAACACGCACGCCGAGATTTTCAAACCGCTGTACCGTTTCGATTCCTGCCTCACCCAGCAGGGGCCCGAGCTCAGGACCTTGACCGAGGCGTGCCGCGAACGGCTGCGCAACGAGACCAACACCGGATCGCCGGTGGATGTGTCGCGCGTCGTGATGGACGAGGTGTACAACGCGTTCACGTATGCGCCGGGGTCCACGTCGATCCGGACCACGGCGGAGCAGGCGCTCGCCCAGCACAAAGGCGTGTGCCAGGACTATGCGCACGTCATGCTGTCGGTGTGCCGTCACCTGGGCATCGCGACGCGCTACATCGCCGGGTTGCTCGGTGGCGAGGGCGCCACTCATGCCTGGGTCGAGGTCTATCACCGCAACCGGTGGATCGGCCTGGACCCGACGCACAACCGCATGGTGGACGACAACTACATCACCATCGCGCACGGGCGCGATTACCGCGACTGCATGCTCGACATCGGCACGTTCATGGGCAACGATGTGAAGCAGACGCAGTGGGTCAACGCCTCGGTGCACGAGCAGAAGGACTGAGCGGCGGCGCGATTATCCGATTCTCTGGCGCGTCGAAGTGTACAAGAGGGCGGATTTGTGGCATAATGCAAAAGTTGCTTACGCAATGTGGATGATTGTCCGAGCGGTCGAAGGAGCACGACTCGAAATCGTGTGAGGCCAAATACCTCCAAGAGTTCGAATCTCTTATCATCCGCCCACGGGGCGCCGGGGTTCTTCCCGACGCCCCTTTTGCATACCGGGGACGTTGGGGTTCCTGGGGTTCCTGGGGTTCCTGGGGTTCCTGGGGTTGCTGGGTGTCCCGTGGGTGTCGTGGAGCGGTGTGCGGGCAGCGCTGCACAGGCGGTGCTGTGCGTTTGCAATGCATCGCGTTTGCAATGCATCGCGTTTGCAATGCATCGTCGGGGCGCTTTTCATGCAATAATGCCACATGTCGAGTCCGACCGGTGACATCGACGAGAAAGAAGAGGCGGCCACGGTGAATTGGAATCAGCTTCTGCGCAGCAAGGGGTTCTGGGCGGTTGTGATCGTCGTCTTCGTACTCGCCTCCCTCATCGCGGGGCCGTCGTCGAACACCGACCAGCAGGCCTCGCCGTCATCCACGGAAACGACAAGCGCGACAGAGACCCCTTCCGAAACGCCGACGGAAACGCCGACGCCGACCGTCACCGCCGAGGCCGGCGACGGCGCGGCGTCATCGTCGTCGGATACCACCGCAGGGTCGGGAGACCAGCCGGATGCCGGCGCGGGCGCGTCCTCGGGAGACGCCGACCTCGCCACCGCGGTGCTCGACACGCTGCCGGTCAAGGGGCGTGCGGCGAAGACCGGGTATTCGCGGGACCAGTTCGGCCAGGCCTGGAGCGACGTCGACCACAACGGCTGCGACACGCGCAACGACATCCTCAAGCGCGACATGACCAACGTGACCTTCAAATCCGGGACCCATGACTGCATCGTGCTCACGGGCACCCTCGCCGACCCCTACACGGGCAAGACCATCCAGTTCCAGCGCGGGCAGGGCACGTCCACGGCGGTGCAGGTCGACCATGTCGTGGCGCTGTCGGACGCATGGCAGACCGGGGCACAGCAGCTGAGCTCGGACCAGCGTCTCCAGCTGGCTAACGACCCGTACAACCTTCTCGCCGTGGACGGCCCCGCGAACGAGCAGAAATCCGACAGCGACGCGGCTTCGTGGCTGCCGAGCAACACGGCGTTCCGCTGCGAGTACGTGGCGCGGCAGATCGGCGTCAAGCAGAAATACTCGCTGTGGGTGACGTCGGGCGAGAAGACAGCAATGCAGAACGTGCTGTCCACCTGCCCGTCTCAGACCGTTCCCACCGCCGGCGGGGTTTCGTCGGCGGCCACAGCGTCTGCTGCGTCATCTGAGCAGAACGCATTGACAAAGAGCAACTCGGCGAGTGCGGCGAGTGGCTCTTCCCAAAGCGCGACGGGTTCCGAAGACAACGTCTATTACAACAACTGCAGCGAGGTGCGTGCGGCGGGCAAGGCGCCGTTGAACGCGGGACAACCCGGGTATCGTGCGGGGCTCGACCGCGATAATGATGGCGTGGCGTGCGAAACATCGTAGGGAGCGGCCGCGCGGAGAGACGCATGGCGGCGCCGCACGGTGCCGGAGACAAGGGAGACACTATGGATGACATGGACGGGGCGATGGCCGGTGCCGGGACTGGTGTGACGGCGGACGGTGCTGCAGTTGGCGCGGCGGGCGCTGCGGCGGCAACGGAGAGCGCGGCGGGCGGTGCGGCGGCTGGAGATGGCCGCATCGGCCTGGTGCTCGAAGGCGGCGCCATGCGCGGCATGTTCACCGCGGGCGTGCTCGACGTGCTGATGCGCGCGCAGGTGGAATGCGACGCCATGATCGGCGTGTCGGCCGGCGCGGCGCTCGGATGCAACTACAAGTCGCGTCAGATCGGCCGCGCCCTGCGCTACAACAAGCGTTTCTGCGCCGACCCGCGCTATGCCGGCGTGCGGTCGTGGCTGACGAGCGGTGACGTCTACAACGTGCATTTCGCCTACGGCGTGGTGCCGTTCCGCATCGATCCCTTCGACGAACGCGCCTTCGCCGCCAACCCCATGGGGTTCTGGTGCGTCGCCACCGACGCGGACACCGGCGAGCCGGCGTATCGCTCCATGCCGCGCACCATGGACATGCCGTTCCTGCGCGCCTCGGCGTCCATACCCATCGCCTCGCGCCCCGTCAGCATCGACGGCCGCGCCTACGTCGATGGCGGCGTGAGCGACCCCGTGCCCCTGGCGTTCTTCGAAAAGCAGGGATTCGCGCGCACCATCGTCGTGCTCACCCAGCCCGACGATTATCGCAAGACGCCGTTGCCCCACATGCGCGCCATCCACCTCGCCTTGCACCGGCATCCGCGCCTCGCCGAGGCAATCGAGCGCCGCCCTGGCATGTATAACGAAGAAATCGAGTATGTGCGCGAGCGCGAGAGGGCGGGCGCCGCGCTTGTCATCCGCCCGGCGGAATCCCTGAATATCGGCGCGGTGTGCAAGGACCCGGCCGAGTTGCAGCGCGTCTACGACTGCGGCGTGCACACGGCCACCGAAATGCTGCCCCGCGTCCTTGAATTCGTGGGGCGGGACCATGTGGGGCGGCGCGATGTGCCATACACTACGCGAATCATCGCGCCCCAGCGCAGCATCTGAGGCGGGGCGGGGTACCCGATGCGGGGCGCCGCGGGAGCGTCGCGGGGCGTGGCGGTGCGCCGTGGGGTGTTCGACGCGGGGCGTGGTCACGGCGTTGTTGGTAAGCGCGTCGATGCGGCCCTGATCCTTGACGATCTGCGCGACGGCCTCCTTGCGGGCCTGCTCGTCGGTGACGTCGAGACTTGCGAGGCGAACGCCGTACTGCTCGAGGTCCTTCATCTTCTCGACCCGGCGGGCTCAGCCGTGGACGATGTAGCCTTCCTGGGGCGAGCTCCTTGGCGGACTCGTGGCCCATGCCGCCGCTCGCCGGTGATGAGGATGACCCTGGGGTCTCGGCTGTGCGCGAAACGCATGCCGAGAGGCACCGATGGTGGGCGATGCAGAGCGTGGCACATGGTGAAAGACGGCAATGGCGGCGTGGTTCGGATGCAATGGAGCGCCGAGGCGGATGGTGCGCGTCCGGTTCGTGCATCCATGGCGCGTGTGAAGCGCATGGCGGAAAATAGCGGGACGCATGGAGTGGCGGCTCCGACGGCGTAGGGGCGAATTCACGTTGTCGCATCCGCGCGGCGCCGTGCATTGCCGCGGAACTGCGTGACGGCCACACGTCCTATGTCCGCCCTTCTATTTCCACACGCCGGGAATCGTCTGCCCGCAGGTGGGGCAACGTCCATCGCCTTCCGGTGCCGACAGCCGGTCGAGTGTCACCCGGAACCAATCGCGCGCAACCAGCGCCTCGCCGCAGCCGGGGCAATACGTCGTCGCGCCCTCGGCGTCACGCACGTTGCCCGTGTATACGAAATGCAAACCCTCGTCCAATGCGATGCGCCGCGCCCGCGTCAGCGTGCCAGGGGGAGTGGGCGGCTCGTCCATCATGCGGAACGCGGGGTGGAACGCCGAGAAATGCAGCGGCACGTCGGGGCCCACGTGTTCGCGAATCCATGCACATTCGGCGTGGAGCTGCGCATCGTCGTCGTTAAGGCCGGGGATGAGCAGCGTGGTGAGTTCGACCCAGCAGTCCGGCGTCGCGCAGGCGATCTCGATGGTGCGCAGCACGGCCGCCAGATGCGTGCCGGTCACGCGCCGGTAGAAGTCCTCGGTGAAACCCTTGAGGTCGATGTTCGCTGCATCCATGTGCGCATAGAAATCGCGAGCGGCGCAGGCGGTCATGTAGCCGGCTGACACAGCGATGGGGTGCACGCCGCGCTCGCGGCAGGCGTCGGCGGTGTCGATGGCGTATTCGGCGAACACGATGGGGTCGTTGTAAGTGAACGCCACGCTGCGCGCCCCGCGGCTCGCGGCTGCCTCGGCGATGTCGACGGGGGAGGCGTGCGATCCGAGGCGGGACCAGCTGCGCGCCGCGGAAAGCTCCCAGTTCTGGCAAAATTGGCAGGCGCTGTTGCAGCCCGCCGTGCCGAAGCTCAGGGCGGTGGTGCCGGGCAGGAAGTGGTTCAGCGGTTTCTTCTCGATGGGGTCAATCGCGAAGCCCGAGCTCACGCCGTAGGTGTCGCAGTAGATGAGCCCGTCGGCGTGGCACGACCGTACGAAGCACGCGCCGCGCCGGCCCGGTGCCAGGCGGCAGTGGCGCGGGCAGACGTCGCACACCGCGCGGGGAACGGCGAGGGGTGATGTGGTCGTGAGGGAAGCGGTGGTGGCGGCGGTGCTGGCGGCGGCAGTGTCGGTGGCGGCGGTGATGTTGGCGCTGGCAGCGGTGGCAGTGGTGGTGTCGGTGGTGGCGGTGATGGCGGTGGCGGCGCTGCCGGCGGTGGCAGTGATGGTGGCGGCAGTAACGTCGTTGTTATCGGGACCGGGCGTGGGTGCGCCGGAGTCGGATACGGAGCAGGCGTGGTGGGTCGTGCGTTCGGAGATGCTATGGCCGCCGCGGCCGTGTGGGGCGTTCGCTTGATTGACGGTCTCGCGGTGCTGCCAGCGTCCCCGGGCCGCAGAGGATTCTGTCTGCATGCAGCCCTTGCGATCGGCGCTACCCGAGGGCTGGGCGTGGCCGCCGTGACCTGCGGAATCGTTCTTTTGCACCGGTGTGTTCTGCACCATGTCTGCGTTCGGCATCGCCGGTGATGCCGTCTGTTTTTCCTCTTCCATATCTCCAGCTTAGGCGTTGGGTCTGCGTTCTGCCCCGGTGCGGCGGCGGTATTTGGCGGGTCGGAGGTGTTTTTTCGCCGCCGAGGTGGCGGTTGCGGCGGTGGGTGCGGGATGGCGTTGGGTATTGGGTGGGTCGGAGGTGTTTTTCGCCGCCGAGGTGGTGGTTGTGAGATGGTGGTTGTGGGGTGTGGTGGTTGTGACAGTGGGTGCGGAGGTGGGGTGTGGTGCGGTGGGTGTGGGTGTGACGTTGGGCACGGGGTGTGGGCGAGGCGTGACGCGCAAGGTCTTGCATATCAAATGCCGTGGTGCTACTCTTGTCTTGTTTTGTGGCATCTGTCATATGGCGGGCACATGCCAAGGGGCGCCCGCACAGCATATGGCGGCCGTGGGGGCGTCTGGGAAGCATTGAAAATCCAGCGAAAGCAAGGACTCAAGCATTTTGGCTGCACAGACGAAAAATAGCGTCACCGCCGTCCAGGCGCGCGCCGATGAACATGACATCGCGATGCGCAAGGCGAGTGACCGTGTGAATTTCGGCTCCATCCGCGAGCCCATCGATGTCCCTTACCTCCTCGGCGTTCAGACCGATAGCTTCGATTGGCTCATCGGCAACAAGCGCTGGCAGGAGCGCGTCGCCGAGGATGAGAAGAACGGCACCTTCACCGTTCCCCACACCTCCGGACTCGCCGAGGTCTTCGAAGAGATCTCTCCGATCGAGAACTTCACCCAGACCATGTCCCTGTCGTTCTCCGATCCGTATTTCGAACCGGCGCGTCACACCGTGGAGCAGTGCAAGGAGAAGGACTACACCTACTCCGCACCGCTGTACGTGAACGCCGAGTTCTATAACAAGGAGACCGGCGAGATCAAGAGCCAGACCGTGTTCATGGGCGACTTCCCGCTCCAGACCAAGCACGGCACCTTCATCATCGGCGGCACCGAACGCGTCATCGTGTCCCAGCTCGTGCGCTCCCCGGGTGTGTATTTCGACCGTACGCGCGACAACAACTCCGACAAGGAGGTCTTCGGCGCGAAGGTGATCCCGAGCCGCGGCGCATGGCTTGAGTTCGTCATCGACAAGCGCGACACGCTCAGCGTGCGCATCGACCGCAAGCGCAAGCTGTCGGCCATCACGTTCCTCCAGGCCATCGGCATGGACCGTGACCAGATTCGCAGCGCGTTCCGCGACTATCCGCTCGTGCTCGACGCCCTCGACAAGGACACCATCGAGACGCAGGACGACGCCCTCGTCGACATGTACCGCAAGATCCGCCCCGGCGATCCTGCGACGCCCGAGGCGGGCCGCCAGCTCCTCGACAACTTCTACTTCAACACCAAGCGCTACGACCTGGCCCGCGTCGGCCGCTACAAGATCAACCGCAAGCTTGGTCTCGAGGCCGATTACAACGACCGCAGCCTGCACCTCGACGACATCATCGCCACGATCAAGTACCTCGTCACCCTGCATGACGGCGGCGAGACCTTCAAGGGCCGCCGTGACGGCGAGGACATCGATCTGCGCGTCGACGTGGACGACATCGACCACTTCGGCAACCGTCGTATCCGCCAGGTCGGCGAGCTGATCCAGAACCAGATCCGCACGGGCCTGTCCCGCATGGAGCGCACGGTGCGCGAACGCATGACGACGCAGGACCCGGAGTCGATCACCCCGCAGTCCCTGCTCAACATCCGCCCCGTGGCCG
The DNA here is from genome assembly GCA_002353815.1 of Bifidobacteriaceae bacterium UBA2724. GTDB lineage: Bacteria > Actinomycetota > Actinomycetes > Actinomycetales > Bifidobacteriaceae > Pseudoscardovia. Next base: position 153,990 of record DEKK01000006.1, read on the forward strand.
CCGCCATCAAGGAGTTCTTCGGAACCTCCCAGCTGTCGCAGTTCATGGACCAGAACAACCCGCTTGCCGGCATCACCAACAAGCGCCGTCTGTCGGCCCTCGGCCCCGGCGGCCTGTCCCGCGACCGCGCCTCCATGGAGGTGCGCGACGTGCACCCGTCCCACTTCGGCCGCATGTGCCCGATCGAATCCCCTGAAGGCCCGAACATCGGCCTCATCGGCTCGCTGGCAACCTTCGGCCGCGTCAACCCGTTCGGCTTCATCGAGACGCCGTACCGCAAGGTCGTTGACGGGCAGGTCACCAACGACGTCGTGTACATGACCGCGGACCAGGAAGCCGATCATGTCATCGCCCAGGCCAACCAGGAGCTCGACGAGAACGGTCGTTTCGTCAACGACACCGCCCTCGTGCGAGACTCCCATGCAGAGGCCGAGGATGTGCCGGTCAGCCAGGTCGACTACATGGACGTGTCGCCGCGCCAGATGGTGTCGGTGGGCGCCTCGCTCATCCCGTTCCTCGAGCACGATGAAGGCCACCGAGCCCTCATGGGCGCCAACATGCAGCGCCAGGCAGTGCCGCTCATCGAGTCCGAGCGTCCGCTCGTCGGTACCGGCGGCGAATGGCGTGCGGCCGTCGATTCCGGCGACGTCGTGCTGTCCGAGAACGACGGCGTGGTGACGTATGTGTCGTCCGACATGATCAAGGTCATGAACGACGACGGCACCTACTCCCAGTACCGCCTCGCCAAGTTCCAGCGTTCCAACCAGACCACCTGCTACAACCAGGTGCCCGTCGTGTCGAAGGGCGACCGCGTTGAGAAGGGCTCCGTGCTGGCCGACGGCCCCGCGACCGACCAAGGCGAGATGGCCCTGGGCAAGAACCTGCTCATCGCCTTCATGCCGTGGAACGGCTACAACTACGAGGACGCCGTCATCATCAACCAGCGCCTCGTGAGGGACGACACCCTGTCGTCCATCCACATCGAGGAATACGAAATCGACTCCCGCGACACCAAGCTCGGTCCGGAAGAGATCACCCGCGACCTGCCGAACGTCGGCGAGGACGCACTCGCCAACCTCGACGAGCGCGGCATCGTGCGCATCGGCGCCGAGGTCAAGGCCGGCGACATCCTCGTTGGCAAGGTCACCCCGAAGGGCGAGACCGAGCTCACGCCTGAGGAGCGCCTGCTCCGCGCCATTTTCGGTGAGAAGTCCCGCGAAGTGCGTGACTCGTCGCTGCGCGTGCCGCACGGCGAGACCGGCGTCGTGATCGCCGTCAAGGAGATCACGAAGGAAGCCGCCGAAAGCGACGGCGACGAGCTGCCGAACGGTGTGAACAGCCAGATCCGCGTCTACATCGCGCAGCACCGCAAGATCACCCAGGGCGACAAGCTCTCGGGCCGCCACGGCAACAAGGGCGTCATCTCGCGCATCCTCCCCGAGGAAGACATGCCGTTCCTTGCCGACGGCACCCCGATCGACATCATGCTCAACCCGCTGGGCGTGCCGAGCCGAATGAACCTCGGCCAGGTGCTCGAGCTCCATCTCGGCTGGATCGCCCACGCCGGATGGGATATCTCGCTCGACCCGAACCTCGAGGCCGAATGGAAGAAGCACGTGCCCGCAGGCGCCGAGAAGGGCGCCCCAGGCACTCCGGTCGCCACGCCGGTCTTCGACGGCGTGCGCCCCGATGTCATCAAGGGCCTGCTCAGCACCACCCTGCCCGACCGCGACGGCAACAAGCTCGTCGGCCCCGACGGCAAGGCACAGCTCTTCGACGGGCGCACCGGCGAACCGTTCCCGAAGCCGATCTCCGTTGGCTACATGTACATGCTGAAGCTGCATCACCTTGTCGACGACAAGATTCATGCGCGCTCCACCGGCCCGTACTCGATGATCACGCAGCAGCCTCTGGGCGGCAAGGCCCAGTTCGGCGGCCAGCGTTTCGGCGAGATGGAGGTCTGGGCCCTCGAGGCATACGGCGCGGCTTACACGCTGCACGAGATGATGACCGTCAAGTCCGACGACGTCGACGGCCGCGTGCGTGTGTTCGGCGCCATCGTCAAGGGCCAGAACCTGCCGCAGGCCGGCATCCCGGAGTCCTTCAAGGTGCTCCTCAAGGAAATGCAGTCCCTTGCCCTCAACGTCGAAGTGCTCAACGCCGACGGCGTGCCGATCGACATGCGCGACAAGGACGACGACCCTGTGGAATCTTCCAACGACCTGGGCTTCAACGATTCCAAGCTCCCGGATGCCGACATGGGCACCCCGAGCGATGGTGAAGTCAGCTTCTGATATCCGCACGCGGCGGATCCCCATCCGCCGCGCACCGACAACGTGAGAAAGCAAAACAAAGACAGGACATCAAGTGCTGGACGTTAATGAATTTGACAAGCTGAGGATCGGCCTGGCCACCTCCGACGACATCCGTAACTGGAGCCACGGCGAGGTCAAGAAGCCCGAGACGATCAACTACCGCTCTCTCAAGCCCGAGAAGGACGGTCTGTTCTGCGAACGCATCTTCGGACCTACCCGCGATTGGGAATGCTCCTGCGGCAAGTACAAGCGCGTGCGCTTCAAGGGCATCGTCTGCGAGCGATGCGGCGTCGAAGTGACCCGCTCCCGCGTGCGCCGCGAACGCATGGGCCACATCGAGCTGGCCGCCCCGGTCACCCACATCTGGTTCTTCAAGGGCGTGCCGAGCCGTCTGGGCTACCTCCTTGACATCTCTCCGAAGGATCTCGAGAAGGTCATCTACTTCGCGGCCTACATGGTCACGTCGGTGAACGACGACATGCGCCACCAGGACCTGCCCGACCTCCAGACCGAGCACGACGAGGAGATCGCCGCGCTCGAGCACAAGCGCGACCTCGAGATCGAGGACCGCGCCAAGAAGATCGAGGCGGATCTCGCCGAGCTCGAATCCTCCGCTGAAGGCGGTGTGAAGTCCTCCGTGCGCTCCAAGCTGCGCAGCAGCGCCGAGCGCGAGATGAAGAACATCCGCCAGAAGTACGACGACCAGATCGCACGCCTCAACGCCGTGTGGGACCGCTTCAAGTCCCTCAAGCCCGGCGACATGGAAGGCGACGTCGACCTGTGGAACGAGATGAAGGACCGCTACGGCGAGTACTTCGAAGGCTGCATGGGCGCCGAGGCCATCAAGAAGCGCCTTGAGGACTTCGACCTCAACGCCGCCGCCGAGGAGCTGCGCGAGGTCATCAAGAGCGGCTCCAGCCAGCGTGTCGCCCGCGCCCTCAAGCGCCTGCGCGTCATCAACGCCTTCATCAAGACCGGCACCAAGCCGAGCGCAATGGTGCTCGACGTGATCCCCGTGATCCCGCCGGATCTTCGCCCGATGGTCCAGCTCGACGGCGGCCGCTTCGCGACCTCCGACCTCAACGACCTGTATCGTCGCGTGATCAACCGCAACAACCGCCTCAAGCGTCTCCTCGAGCTCAACGCCCCGGAGATCATGCTCAACAACGAGAAGCGCATGCTGCAGGAAGCCGTCGACTCCCTGTTCGACAACGGCCGCCGCGGCCGTGCCGTCACCGGCGCGTCCAACCGCCCGCTCAAGTCGCTTTCCGACATGCTCAAGGGCAAGCAGGGCCGCTTCCGCCAGAACCTGCTCGGCAAGCGCGTCGACTACTCCGGCCGTTCTGTGATCGTCGTCGGCCCGTCGCTGCGCATGCACCAGTGCGGTCTGCCGAAGCCGATGGCGCTCGAGCTGTTCAAGCCGTTCGTCATCAAGCGCCTCGTCGACCTCAACTACGCGCAGAACCCGCGTAGCGCCGGCCGCCTCGTCGACCGCGCCGATCCGGTGGTGTGGGGCGTGCTCGAAGACGTCATCAGCGAGCATCCCGTCCTGCTCAACCGAGCACCGACGCTGCACCGTCTGGGCATCCAGGCCTTCGAGCCGATCCTCGTCGAAGGCAAGGCCATCCACCTGCCGCCGCTTGCCTGCGCAGCATTCAACGCAGACTTCGATGGCGACCAGATGGCTGTCCACCTTCCGCTGAGCGCCGAAGCGCAGGCCGAGGCCCGTTCGCTCATGATGGCGTCCGACAACATCCTCAAGCCCGCCGACGGCCACACCGTCACCATGCCGTCGCAGGACATGATCCTGGGTCTGTACTTCCTCAGCACCGTCATCGACGGCGCCAAGGGACAGGGCCGCGTCTTCGGCTCCCTCGAAGAAGCCCGCATGGCACTCGACCGCCACGACATCGACATTCAGGCCAAGATCCTGCTGCGCATGCCCGCCGACTTCGTGCTGCCCAAGGATTGGGAGCCAGGCGAGGTCAAGGTCGTCGACCCGATCGAAGGCGAGCCCGACACCGTCAAGGAGGAGCGTTTCTCCGACGGCACCATCCTGTTCGCTACCTCGTACGGCCGCGTGCTGTTCAACTCCACGCTGCCGGTCGACTACCCGTTCGTCAATGAGCAGGTGCCGAAGGGCAAGCTGTCCGGCATCGTCGACGACATCGCCGCGCGGTATTCCACGCAGCAGGTCGCAGCGACGCTTGACGCGCTCAAGGACCTCGGTTTCACCCGTGCGCAGTGGTCCGGCGTCACGATGGCGTTCTCCGACATCGTGGCTCCCCCGGAGCACAAGCAGATCGTCGATAGCTACGAGAAGCTCGCCGCCAAGATCAACAACCAGTACGACATGGGTCTTCTGACCGAAGAGGAGCGCCGCCAGGAGCTCATCAACCTGTGGACCGAATGCACCGACAAGGTCGCAGAGGCCATGCAGAAGCACTTCACGCCCGACAACAACGTGAACATCATGGTCACCTCGGGCGCACGTGGTAACTGGATGCAGATCCGTCAGATCGCCGGCATGCGAGGCCTCGTGGCCAACCCGAAGGGCGAGATCATTCCTCGACCTGTCAAGTCCAACTACCGCGATGGCCTGTCCGTGCTCGAGTACTTCATCTCGCAGCACGGCGCCCGCAAGGGTCTGGCCGATACCGCACTCCGTACCGCAGAATCGGGTTACCTGACCCGTCGACTCGTCGACGTGTCGCAGGACGTGATCGTGCGCGAAGAGGACTGCGGCACCAAGAAGGGCCTTGTGGTGCGCGTCGCGGAGCGTGACGAGGACGGCAATCTTGTGCTCGTGCGCAACGCCGACGGCGGCCCGTACTCCCGCATGCTCGCTGAGGACGTGCTCGACCCCGCCACCGGCGAGGTGCTGTACAAGCGCGGCGACGCGCTGAGCATGGATGCGCTCAAGGACCTCGTGGCCCATGGCGTGGAATTCGTCAAGGTGCGCTCCGTGCTCACCTGCGAGTCCAAGCGCGGCGTGTGCGCCATGTGCTATGGCTGGTCGCTGGCAACCAACCAGCTCGTCGACATCGGCGAGGCCGTCGGCATCGTCGCGGCCCAGTCCATCGGCGAGCCTGGTACGCAGCTGACTCTGCGCTCCTTCCATTCCGGCGGCGTCGCTTCGGCTTCCGATATCACCCAGGGTCTTCCCCGTGTCGTCGAGCTTTTCGAAGCCCGTACCCCGAAGGGCGAGGCCCCGATCGCCGAGTTCCCTGGCACCATCGCCATCAACGACGAGGACAGCGGCGCTCGCGAAGTGATCCTTCAGCCCGACGACCCGAACGCGAACGACGGCAAGCCGCTCGTGTATCAGGTGACGCGCCGTGCCCCGCTGCTCGTCAAGAACGGCCAGCACGTCGATGTCGGCACCCAGCTCATCGAGGGCTCCGTGGATCCGAAGAAGATCCTGCGCATCCTCGGTCCGCGTGCCGCGACCGTCAGCATCGTCGAGGGAGTGCACGACGTGTACCGTTCCCAGGGCGTCGACATCCACGACAAGCACATCGAGGTCATCGTGCACCAGATGATCCGTCGCGACACCGTGCTCGACTCCGGCGATTCCGACCTGCTTCCGGGCCAGCTCATCGACCACGCGAAGTTCACCGAGCTCAACCGTGCGCTCGCCAAGGCCGGAAAGAAGCCGGCTCAGGCACGTCCGGAGCTCATGGGCATCACCAAGGCGTCGCTCGCCACGGATTCCTGGCTGTCCGCAGCCTCGTTCCAGGAGACGACCCGCGTGCTCACCGACGCCGCCCTCAACCAGAAGGTCGACGATCTCAAGGGCCTCAAGGAGAACGTCATCATCGGCAAGCTCATCCCTGCCGGCACCGGCCTGGCGCGCTACCGCAACGCCAAGGTGGAGCCCGACAAGGCGATTCGCGACACCATCTTCCCGACCTTCGGGCTCGATGGCGAGGGCGACGACCTGGCGAACCTGTCTGACGAGGAGCTCAACAACATGGATCTGTCGGATCTCGATTTCGGCAACCTGAGCCTCGGCGATGACTTCGACCCCGATGCCTACCTCAACGGCCTGGGCACCGATGACTCCACCACCACCGAAACCGTGCTGGATCTGGGCGATGACACGTCAGCCGCCTCGGATCTTGACGATGACGCTGATGCGCAGGAGCTCCAGGATACCGACGACGATTCCACGCCGGATGACGGATTCCAGATCGGTGACGGCGACACGCCGCTCCCTGGCGACGACGATGACGATTCTTCGTCGGATCAGTGATCGTCTGTCAGAAGGGTCTGACTCAGGGCGACTGTGGTAAGCGGAAGCCCTGATGGCGAAGGCCCCGGCCATATGGCCGGGGCCTTCGTGCATTTGTCGGCGGTTGTGTATCTGTCTGCTGTTGCATATCTGTCAGCGGTTGCGTATCTGCAACGGATGCGTGGGTGCGGGCCGCTGGCATGCGTGGTGTCGGGGGAGTGCCACATGGGGGAGCGTTGTGCAGCGCTGCGGGGTGATGCATGGGGCGCCGCAACGCCACGGAGCATCAGGGGCGGCTGTGTGGCTGACGCGGGGCATTGCGGGCATGGATACGGCACCGGGCGTGCGGAGCCCTGTGCCGCGTTCTCATCCGCCCCGTTACATCTCGGGATTGGCGTCGATGCACATGCCGATCTTGAGCGCGGTGAGCATCACATATGCCTCGCGGGGATTGGTGGGGTCCCATCCCGTGAGATCCACGGAACGCCTCAGTCGATACCTCACGGTGTTGGGATGGACCGACAGCTGCTGCGCGGTTTTGTCCAGCGAGCCGCCGTTGAACAGATATGTGGTCACGGTGCGCAGCATCGAGTTTTTGCTGTTGGAATCCTTGAGCGCCAGATAGATGTCGTGATACATCTCCTGCCGCGCCTCGAGGTCGCCGAACAGGGCGCGTTCCGGAAGCACGTCCATGCTGGAGAGCGGGCGCGGGCAGTCAGGGATCGACACGGCGGCGCGGTATCCGCCGATCGCCGCGCGGATCGTCTGCGAGGCGCCTTCGAACCCTTGGCGCACGGGACCATAGCATAACGGCGCCGAGGCGTCGAACATTGGCTGCACAAGTCGCGTCATCGAGTCGATGGTGATGGTTTCGCCGACGTCCACGTTGTCGGTGCCGAGCAGTGAGTCATAGGGGATTCCGGACGCGAGGTCGAGCGCCGGCGTATTGTCGCCGGTGTCCTTGGCACCGGCTGCGGATGACGGATCCGACGATGCGGAATCGGCGATGCGCTGCGCGAAGCTCGCCGAATGTTCCGGATCCACGAGCGGGATCGTGCCCGTGCCGCCGCCGATGAGCGTGATGAGCAGGTCATGGTGCTGCGAGATGCAGATGTAGCCTCCGAGCGCCGACACCTTGCGGCGCACGCGGTCCTGTGTCATGCCGGCCCGCAGCTGCCCGGAGTCGCTGGGGTGCCCCACGAACGCGATGGAATACGTGTCTTTCGTCCACATGAACGACGCGAGGCGGGTCTGAAGCGCGGTGCCGGTGTCCCCCGAGACCAGCGATTCGATGACGAACGCCTCGTCCTGCGCGTACCACGTGCCGCGAACCTCGGCGGCGTTCGCATAGACCTCGGCCGCCGAGAATGCCACGGAGCGCGAATAGATCAGCGCGGCGTCGGTGAGCGCACGCTGCCCTGTGGGGTCGGAGGCGAGCAGGTCGATGTTGTCGGCGATGACCTCGACGATGATGCGTGTGGCGTCCAGGGTCTGCGACAGCTTGACGGACCGCATGAATTCCAAGGGGGCGACGAAAAAGATGTGGTCGGTGCGCACGGGGGCATGTTTCTTGGGCGACTCGTAGGTGCGCGCCCATTCGATGAATCCGCGCACCGCGGCTTCGAAAACGCGGTTGAGCAACGACTTGTCGTCGGCGGTGAAGGACTGGTACCAGTCCGTCTGCGCACTGATGCGGTCTTCGGAGATCTCCAGATAGCGTTTCACCACGGCATCGAGCTGAGGCCCGTCAGGCGGAATGGGGCTGACGGGCGTATCAGTGTCGTCGTGTGGGGTGGATGCTGCCATGTGGTTCATTGTACGCATGTGCGCCGCGCGGCGTCAGGGGTTATTCGGCGTCCGCGGACTGCCGGACGGCGTCTGCAGACGTGTGCCGCACGGCTTCGCGTGCGAGGCGGGCGGAGGCGATGGCTCCGGTGGCCACGCATGCCTTGATGGCATCGCCGACGAAGAAGGCGCTGGATGCGATGACGAGCGTGCGCAGGTCGGCGCCGGTGATGGCGGACTGCATGCCGACGCCCACGACGAACGGCACGAGGATGCAGCCGGCGATGCAAGCGATGAGATCGCGCGGGATGGTCAGCGGTGCCGGGGTGCGGGGCGTGGATTTGAACGCCGAGGTGATGATGGCGGCGGGCACGAAGCCATAGAGGAATCCGGCGCTGGGGCCGACAAGGGCGGCGGTGGAGGCGCCGTTGGAGAACACGGGCGCGCCCAGGGCGCCGATGAGCAGATACAGCAGTGCGCTGGATCCCGCTTCGGCGGGCGACATGGTCAGGGCGGCGAGCATGAGGACGAAGGTCTGCAGCGTGATGCCCACGGGCGTCCCCGGGATCGTGATGCGCCCCGCCGCCGCGGCCACGCACAGCAGCGCGGCGAACAGGGCGACGCGCGCGCAGCGCCACGACGCCGAGCGAACGCCGTTTGTGGCAGTCGACAAACCTGCGTCCTGCGATGCGGTGGTGGTGTTCTGAGGTGCGTTCGATGACATGTCGGCCTTCCTTTCCGGTAGCGAAACTTACCGAAGCGTTTGTCTGGGGAATACAGCCAGCGAGGGGCGAACGCTGCCGGAATTTGTAAAAACATACAAAAAAGAATCAAGGTCGAAGCGGTCGCCGTTTCAAAAACGGCTTTATTCCAACATTTCTCAAATCATAAAAGAGAGCGCTGTGGTTTTGTTTTGTATAAAGCTACAAGATTGCCGTGTGATTTTTGTTGTTCGGAAAGTCGAAATGCCGGTGGCCGAAGCGTAGGTTGTGGGAGCGTGCACATGGAGAATGACTTGGTGATGCCGGAACTGGCATCGGTGGATGCGCTGACCGTGGTGCGGTCGACGGGGTCCACCAACACGCTCGCGCGGGAGCTGTATGGCCCTGCGTCGGCGAACCGCGGGCTGCGGCTGGTGCTTGCCGACAAGCAGACCGGCGGGCGCGGGCGGCTCGGCAGGCCGTGGACGAGCGGCGTGCGCACATCGTTCCTGAGCTCCTATGCGGCCGACGTCCCCGCGTGGCTGGCATGCGGCGGCATGGCTGGCTGGCTCACGCTGGGCGCGGGCGTTGCGGTCGTCGAGACGCTGCGCGACGTGGTCCATGACGACGGCCACATCGCTATGAAATGGCCCAACGATGTGTATTGGGACGACTGCAAGCTCGGAGGCATCCTGACCGAGCTCGCCGGGATCCGCCCGGGGGACGGCGCGGCTGCCTCGGCAGCCTCGGATACTCAATCCACGGTTGCGGACGCCGCGGGCATGGCACCTGCCGACGCCGTCGGTTCCACGGCGGTCGTGATCTTCGGCATCGGCATAAATCTGTTCCTCGGCCCCGAGAACCTGCCGACGCCGATTTCGACGTCGCTGCACCTGCATGTGCGTGACATCCCGGATTTCGACACGCTGCGGCTGCGCCTCGCCGATGGCATCGCGCGGCGTCTGCGCGATGTGGTGCGGACGCTGGAAACCGATCCTGACGCACAGTCGTCGGGGCTTCTGCGGCGCGCGACGGAGCTCGGTTGCGTCGCCGGACGTCGCGTCCGTGTCACGCTTCCCGATGGCACGTCCCGCACCGGCGTGGCACGGGGCATCGCCGCCGACGGCGGTCTCGACGTGGGATGCGACGAGGGCGGGGAGCTTTATGTGCGTGCGGCGGACGTGGGGCTGCTGCCCGGGCTTGCCGGGGCTGCGGGCACCGCGACGGGAGCGCCGGATGCGCTGGCCGGCTCGACGATTCGATTGGAACCATGCAACGCACAGGCCGCGCCAGCGGAGGCACAGGCCGCCGGACCGGCGGGCCCGGAGGCCGGCAGCGCGTCATGACGCAGACGGACCGGGGCGGGCGGCTGGCCCCTGGGACATGCATGGACGAATGGGAACGGAGGAACCACATGAAGAAGCTGCTGATAGCGAATCGCGGGGAAATCGCCCTGCGCGTCATCCGCACGGCGCGCGAAATGGGCATCGCCACGGTCGCCGTGTATTCGGAATCCGACCGGGATTCGCCGTTCGCGCAGGCGGCGGACGAAGCCTATCGTCTGCCGGGCGACACATACGCCGAGACATATCTCAACGGCGACCTCATCATCGATGTCGCGCGCCGCGCCAAGGCCGACGCCATCCATCCCGGATACGGGTTCCTGTCGGAGGTCCCGCAGTTCGCGCAGGCGGTGCTTGACGCCGGACTGACCTGGGTGGGGCCGCGCCCCGGGGTGCTCGTCGATCTGGGCGACAAAATCACCGCCCGGCGTTTCGCCGAACGCGCCGACGTGCCGCCGGTCCCGGGCATCTCGGAGCCGGTGACCGAGATCGGCACGCTGCTCAGGTTCGCGCATGACTACGGGTATCCCGTCATGCTCAAACGCACGGACGGCGGTGGAGGGCACGGCATCACCGTCGTGCGCGACGACGACGCCATGCGGTCGTTCTTCATGAGCCATGACGCGCTGGAGGGCGGCGACCTCGACAAGTACTTCGTCGAGAAATTCGTCTCGCAGTCGCGTCACGTCGAGACGCAATGCGGCAGGGATTCGCACGGCAACTTCACGGTGTATTCGACCCGCGACTGCTCTGTGCAGCGCCGCAACCAGAAACTCATCGAAGAGGCGCCGGCGCCGTTCCTCACCGACAAGGAGAACGCACGCCTGACCACGTATTCGCGTCGCCTGTTCGAGGCCGCGAACTACGTGGGGCTGGGCACGTGCGAGTTCATGCTCACGCCCACCGCCGACATCTACTTCCTCGAGGTCAACCCGCGCCTGCAGGTCGAGCACACCGTGAGCGAAGAAGTGTGCGGCATCGACCTCGTGCGCGAGCAGCTCGCCATCGCACAGGGCGGCGTCCTCACCCAGGCGCCGGAGCCGCGCGGGCACAGCTTCGAGCTGCGCATCACCAGCGAGAACCCCGAGACGAACCTCGCCCCGGGGTCGGGCACCATCGAAAGCATCCACTTCCCTTCGGGGCCGGGGATCCGCGTGGACTTCGGCGTCACGCAGGGAAGCGTCATCTCGCCGAAATTCGACTCCATGATGGGCAAGATCATCGTGACGGCCCAGGACCGTCCCGCCGCCATCGCCCGCGTGCTCAGGGCGCTTGGCGAATTCAGGCTCGACGGCGTGCCCACGCCCTGCCCTCTGTTCGACAAGGTGTTCCGCGACCCCGATTTCGTCGGCGACGGGCGCGATTTCTCAGTCACCACCAAGTGGCTGGAACGCAAGTACCTCACCAAGGAGCCGGTCAGCTCCAAGGCGGGGCAGCCTGCGTCTCTCAGCGCGGCCATCAACGCCGGCGACGCGGAGCCGAGGCGCTCGCGCGAATCGTTCGTCTTCGAGGTCAACGACAAACGCGTGCAGGTGACGATCCCCGACGAGTTCATCGGGGTCCTCGGCGCCCGCGGACACGGAGGACGCAGCCGCGTGCAGCCGCTGCGCGGCGCGGGCACCCAGGCGGTCGCCAGGCAGCATGACGGCGCCGGGTTCCGTGACGGCAACATCTGCTCTCCGATGCAGGCCGTCGTGACGCGCGTCAACGTGGCCGTCGGCACCCACGTGGACAAGGGCGACCTTTTGGTCGTGCTCGAATCCATGAAGATGGAGAACTATGTGTACGCGCCGACGGCGGGCACGGTCACCGACATCGTGGTGGGGCCTGCGGACGGCGTCGAGGCGGGCGATCCGCTCGTTTCGATCGACGTGGACGCGGCGTCCCGGCGCGGCGCCGCGGCGCAGGGGAGCCCCGTGGGAAGCGCCGCAGGGCACCAGGGAAGAGAGGACAGCGAATGACGTCCGTTATCGACACAGCCATCGGCACGCCGGTGGAGCTCGGCCGCGACAGGGCCGACGGCGACATGCACATCCCGGAGCCGGCGTCGCCGGGCGCCTACGGCGGCGTGCGGCGACAGCCCATGCGCAAGGACCTGGAGCGCGCGGCGCAGCTCGCACGCACCGCCGAGGACCATGCGCGGGAACGTCAGCATCCCAAGAACAAACTCACCGCGCGCGAACGCCTCGACCTGCTGTTCGACACCGGCACGTTCCAGGAGATCGGCCGTTTCAGCGGCGGGAACATCAACAAAGGCGTCCCCGGCGCCGCCGTCATCACGGGGTTCGGCCAGGTGTGGGGCCGCACGGTCGCCGTGTACGCCCAGGATTTCTCGGTCAAGGGCGGTTCGATGGGCGTGGCCGAGGGCGACAAGATCTGCCATCTCATGGACATGGCCATCGAACTCAAAGTGCCGATCGTGGCGATTGTCGATTCCGGCGGTGCGCGCATCCAGGAGGGCGTCGCCGCCCTGACGCAGTACGGGCGCATCTTCCGCAAGACATGCGAGGCATCGGGCCTGGTGCCGCAGATCTCGCTCATCCTCGGTCCCTGCGCGGGCGGCGCCGTGTATTGCCCGGCCCTCACCGACTTCATCATCATGACCAAGGAGAACTCGTACATGTTCGTCACCGGCCCCGACGTGGTCAAGGCGGCGACGGGCGAGAAAATCTCGATGGAGGACCTCGGCGGTGGCTCCGTGCACAACACGGTGAGCGGCGTGGCGCATTATCTCGGCGAGGACGAGAACGACGCCATCGACTACGCGCGCACCGTGCTGGCGTACCTGCCCGGCAGCAGCGACTCCATGCCGCCCGCCTACGCGTATGCCAACGGGCACGCCGAGGAGGTCGCCGCGCGGCGCATCGGCACCATCATCCCCGCCAACGACCGGCAGCCGTACGACGTGTGCGACGTGATCCGCTGCGTCACCGACTACGGCGAGTTCGTGCAGGTGCAGGAGCTTTACGCACAGTCGGCGGTCGTGGGGTTCGGGTGCATCGCGGGGAACCCCGTGGGCATCGTCGCCAACCAGCCGTGCGTCCTCGCGGGAAGCCTGGACGTCGATTCCTCCGAGAAGGTCGCGCGTTTCGTGCGGCTGTGCGACGCCTTCAACCTCCCGGTCGTCACGTTCGTGGACGTGCCCGGATACAAACCGGGCAGCGACCAGGAGCACGCGGGCATCATCCGGCGCGGCGCCAAGGTCATCTACGCCTATGCGAACGCGCAGGTGCCGATGGTCACGATCATCCTGCGCAAGGCGTTCGGCGGCGCATACATCGTCATGGGCTCCAAGGCGATCGGCGCGGATTACAACTTCGCCTGGCCCGATTCCCAGATCGCCGTGCTCGGCGCGCAAGGGGCGGTGAACATCATCCACCGCAAGGAGCTGCGCAAGGCGCGCGAGCACGGCGAGAAGGCCGAGGAAGAGCTTCGCGCCGAGCTCGTGGCCGAGTACGAGGCCACGACGGTGAATGCGAACCTGTCGCTGGAAATGGGGCAGGTGGACGCGATGATCGACCCGGAGCAGACGCGCGAGGTGATCGTCCGGTCGCTCGCCACGCTGCGCACCAAGAAACACCGCAGGCTCACGACCAAGCACCACGGCAACCAGCCCATGTGACCCGCCGTCGCGACGCGGGGAGCGCAATCCCCGTCGCGAGTCCAATGCGAACCCCAGCATGAACCCAGTACGAACCCATACAAAGAGAGACATCATGACATCACGATTCGTTGACACCCTCACCACGGCGCCCGTCGTCATCACCTTCGCCGGGCAGTCCACCCCGTGGACCACGGCGCTCCACCAGCTAGCCGTGCAGCCCTCGGTCATGCACACGCTGCACGCCGTGGACGACCGCGCGCGCCGCAGGCTCGCGCCCGTGGCCGCGCAGCTGCTCGCCATCACCGGAGGCGACGACGACCCGTTCGCCCATGCCAAGGACGCCCCCGTGCTGGGACGTGACGCGGCCGCGCAGCTGAGCGTGCCTGGCATCGCGCTCGCTCAGCTCGGCGCCGTGCTCGACGCGCGCGAGCTGGGGCTCGACCTCACGTCCATCGCCCCGGTCGCCGTGCTCGGCCATTCCCAGGGCGTGCTCGCGGCCGACATCGCGGCGGCGGTGCAGTCGCTCAGCGACCCGGGCGAACGCGAGGACGCCGTGGTGACCGTGCTCGCCATCGCCCGTCTCATCGGCGCGGCCGGCGCGCGGCGCGCCCGCGAGCTCGGTATCGGATCCGAACCCGGCACCTCGCCGATGGTCGCGCTGGGCGGAGCCACGCGCGCACAGGTCGATGCATTGATCTCGCGTATCGCCGCCCCGCGCGGACCCGTGACCGTGGGTGTCAAGAACTCGGTGACCAGCTACGTGGTGTGCGGGCATCCGGCGGACCTGGCCGACCTCGTGCGCCAGGCCGCGAAGGAAACCGCGCGCGAGAAGAAGATGCGCGAGGCGAAGGCGCGCGGAGGCAGTGTGTTCGACCCAACGGTGGACTACCTCGAGGTCACGGTGCCCTTCCACAGCCCCATGATGGCGCAGGCCGTCGAATGGGTGGGGCAGTGGGCCGCCGAATGCGGCATCGACGCCGGATACGCCCGCAGACTCGCCGCCCAGGTGCTCACCGACCCCGTGGACTGGGACGCGCAGGTACGTGGGACACTCGAGGCAACCGATGCGCGCTCCCTGTGGTTCGTCGACTTCGGACCGGGCCAGACGGCGGCCAAGCTCACGACCGCCATCGCCAACGGTTCCGGCGCGGGCGTGGTGAGCCTCGCGTCCGCGGCCGACCGCGTCACCGTGATCGGCGGCACGACGGAACCCACGCGCCTGGCCGATTGGGGCGTGTATGCGCCGCGCGTTGTGCGCACAGCCGACGGCAGGGAGCGCGTGAGCACCGCGTTCTCGCGTCTCACCGGCAAATCCCCGGTGATGCTCGCCGGCATGACGCCCACCACCGTCGACCCCGAGATCGTAGCCGCGGCGGCGAACGCCGGGTACTGGGCCGAGCTCGCCGGCGGCGGCCAGGTGACCGAGCGGATCTTCACCGAGCACATGGACCGTCTGGATTCCCTGCTTGACGACGGCGCCACCGTGGAGTTCAACTCCATGTTCATGGACCGCTACCTGTGGAACCTGCAGTTCGGCTCCACACGGCTCGTGCCGAAGCGCCGCGCGGCGGGGTCCGCCATCGACGGCGTCGTGGTGTCGGCGGGAATCCCCGAACGCGACGAAGCCGTGGAGCTGGTCCGCACGCTCATCGCCGACGGAATCCCGTACGTGGCGTTCAAACCCGGCACCGTGCGCCAGATCGAGCAGGTGCTCGCCATCGCCGACGCCCTGGCCGGCGCTGATAACGACGGCGTTGATAACGACGGCGCTATCGAGAAGGCCGGCGCGTCTGCCACGATCCTCATGGAGGTCGAGGGCGGTTCCGCGGGCGGGCACCATTCGTGGGAAAGCCTCGACGACCTGCTCACCCGCACATATGCGCAGATCCGCGAACGCCGCAACGTCGTGCTTGTCGCCGGTGGCGGCATCGGCGTGCCCGAACGCGCAGCCGACTACATCACCGGGCAGTGGGCTCGGGTCTACGGGCTTCCGGACATGCCGCTCGACGGCGTGCTCGTCGGCACTGCCGCGATGACCGCCAAAGAGGCCCACACGAGCCCGCAGGTCAAGCGGCTGCTCGTCGACACCCCCGGAATCGCCGGTGAGAAAGACGGCGACCCCTTCGCGCCGATGGGCGAGACGTGGGTCGCCTCCGGCGCCAGCCACGGCGGCATGACATCCGGCCTGTCGCACCTGCACGCCGACATCTACCAGATCGACAACGCCGCCGCCCGCGCCGACCGTCTCGCCGTGGAGGTCGAGAAACATCCCGAGATCCTCGACACCCGCCGCGATGACATCATCGAGGCGCTGAACGCCACGAGCAAGCCGTATTTCGGCGACCTTGCGACGATGAGCTACCAGCGGTGGGCGCAGCGCTTCGCCGAACTGAGCTACCCGTGGCGCGACCGCACCTATGCCGACAGGTTCCTGCACCTGCTCCACCGCATCGAAGCCCGTGTCAGCGAACAGGACGAAGGGCGGATCGCCAGTGTCTTCGCCGACGCCGACGCCGTGCTCGACGCCCCGGAGGCGCTCAAACGACTCGCCGAGGCATACCCGCAGGCGGCGCGGATCACCGTGACGCCCACCGACGCCGCATGGTTCCCGACCCTGTGCCGCGAATACCCCAAGCCCATGCCGTTCGTGCCCGTGCTCGACGCCGACCTGCTCAAGTGGTGGGCGCGCGACCAGCTGTGGCAGTCCGAGGACCCGCGGTATCCCGCCGACAGCGTGCAGGTGATCCCCGGCCCCGTCTCCGTGGGCGGCATCACCACCGTCGACGAACCAGTGGCGGGCATCCTCGGACGCTTCGAGGACGCCTGCGTCGAGCGGATCGGCCGTGGCGGCGCCCAGGACGCGTTCGCCCTGCGTGGCGGCGCCGACGACGAGGAGCGCGCCATCCGCACGGCGCCGTCGCTGAGCTGGCTCGGCCACGTCATCGACAACCCGGCCTGCGGCACCGCTTCCGACGACCCCGACTACACGCTCGAACGCGTGGCGGACGGCGAGTGGGACCTGCACATCCACCTCGACACCTACTGGGACGGCGTGCCGGGCGGAGACGCGATGCACGCGGTGCGCGACATCGTGTACCCGCTCCACATCGACGCCTCCCGTCCGTATCTCATGCCGTCCATCAGCCGCGACAGGCTGGAGCCTGCGATGCGAGCTCTGCTGGAATCCACGGCGGGCGTCGGCAACACCGCCATCACTGGCGACGCGATCGACTCCATGCCGGCGCAGGTCAGCGACGATGATCCGCAGCACCCGTACGGACACGTGGAGTCCGGCTATACGCTGAGCCCTACGCTGTTCGACGACCATGCGGCCGTCACCGCTGCCACGCTGCCCGCCGGGCTCAAGCCGGCGCGCGGAGTCGCGGACGCCCTCGTCGGACCGGCCTGGCCCGCCATCTACGCGGCAATCGGCGGCATCGGCGACGGTGGCGCGCACGGCATGCCGGTCATCGAAGGCATGCTCAACATCGTGCACCTCGACCACACGATCCGCCTCCATGCCGACGCACGTCGCCTGGCCGCGCTCGCGGGCCAGCGCATCGCCGTCACCGCATGGGCCGAAAGTCCGCGCCCGTCCGCCTCGGGCACCGTCATCACGGTGCATGTGCTCCATGCCGCCGCCGACGGATCGGCGCTCGCCGAGCAGACCGAACGCCTCGCCGTGCGCGGGCGCGCCACCGGCTCCGATCTGCCGCAGGACGCCCCGGCCTTCGCGGGCCGCGCGGATTCCATCCTCGCGACCCCGCGCCGTCTCATGCGCCGCGCCACGGTCACCGCGCCGTCCAACATGACGGCGTTCGCGCGCACGTCGGGCGATTTCAACCCCATCCACACCTCGCTCCGCGCCGCACGCCTGTCCGGGCTCGACGCCCCGATCGTGCACGGCATGTGGCTGTCCGCCGCCGCGCAGCACGTCGTGGAAGCCGCCGACGACAAAGGCAACGCCTGGCAGATCGAAGACTGGACGTACACGATGTACGGCATGGTGCGGCTCGGCGCGGCGATAGACATCGCCGTGGAACGCGTGGGTCGCGTCAACGGCGGCTGGTGCGCGTTCGAAGTCACGTGCAAGTCCGGCGGCGAACTCGTCTCCCGCGCCACCGCCGTCGTGCGCGCGCCCGTCAGCGCTTACGTGTATCCGGGCCAGGGAATCCAGAAGAAAGGCATGGTGCTTGACGAACGCGCCAAGAGCCCCGCGGCCCGCGACGTGTGGGAACGCGCCGATGCCGTGACCCGCGACAGGCTCGGGTTCTCGATCCTCGCAATCGTGCGCGACAACCCGACCGACATCGTCGCCGGGGGAGTGCACTACCACCATCCCGAGGGACTGCTCAATCTCACGCAGTTCACGCAGGTGGCGCTCGCGACCGTGGCATATGCGCAGACCGCGCGTCTGCGCGAGGCCGGCGCAGTCGTGGAAGGCGGGTATTTCGCCGGACATTCGCTGGGCGAATACGATGCGCTCAGCTCGTATGCCGGCATCATCCCGCTCGAAACCGAGCTTGTGCTCGTGTTCCACCGCGGGTCGACCATGCACCATCTCATCGAACGCGACGCCCAGGGCCGTTCGAACTACCGCATGGGCGCGCTGCGACCCAACCAGTTCGGCGTGGGCGACGACGGGGTGAAGGACTACGTGGCGCAGGTCGCCCGCGAATCCGGTGAGTTCCTCGAGATCGTCAACTACAACCTGGCGGGCGCGCAATACGCTGTCGCCGGCACGGTCGCGGGACTCAACGCGCTGAAGGCCGACGCCAACCGCCGTGCCAGGGAGGCGGGCGGCAAGCCGGCGTTCATGTTCATCCCCGGCATCGACGTGCCGTTCCATTCCAGCAAGCTGCGCCGCGGCGTGCCGGAATTCCGCGACAAGCTCGACGCATTGCTGCCGCAGCACATCGACTACTCGCGTCTGGAGGGCCGCTACATTCCGAACCTCGTGGCGCGTCCGTTCGAGATGACCCGGGATTTCGCCCGCTCGATCCTCGACACCGTGCCGTCCACGCGCATCAAAGAGGCGCTGGACGACCCCGCGGTGTGGGATTCCTACGCCGCCGACGACCAGAAGCTGGGGCGTCTGCTCCTCACCGAGCTGCTGAGCTGGCAGTTCGCGTCCCCGGTGCGCTGGATCGAAACGCAGGACCTGCTGTTCACGCCGCGCGAGAAGGGCGGCCTTGGCGTGACGAACTACGTCGAGGTGGGCGTCGGGTCATCCCCGACGTTGGCGAACCTGGGGGCCAAGACCCTGCGCATGCCGCGCTATGCCGGCAATGACGTGCGCGTGTTCAACGTGGGGCGCGATGAGGCGCGCGTCTACATGACGGATTCCGATCCGCTCGTGCCGGACGCGGAGTCCGATTCCGTGGCGACTTCGGTTGCTGCGCCGGCGCCTGCCGTCGCCACGCCGGCGCCTGCGGTTGCCGCTGCCGCGTCCCCCGCGCCGTCCGCAGTGCCTGCACCGTCCGCGGCTCCCGCGCCCGACATCGATTTCACCGCCGCCGACGCCATCGAGACGCTGCTCGCCTACAGCGGTAAAATCCGCGTCGACCAAATCGCACAGGATGACACGACCGACACCGTGACGAACGGCGTCTCGTCGCGCCGCAACCAGCTGCTCATGGACATCACGTCTGAGCTGGGCGTGCCGAGCGTCGAAGGCGCGGCCGAGGCGCCCGTCGCCAAGCTGCGCGGCCTCGTCACCTCCGCGGCCCCCGCATACAAGGCGTTCGGACCGGTGCTGGGCGCCGCGATCCGGGAATCCCTGCACACTTTGTTCGGTTCCGCCGGCATCAAGCCTGCCGCCATCGGCCAGCGCGTGTGCGATGCGTGGGGACTCGGCGGAGGATGGACGTCCGCCGTCACCGCGCAGATCCTGCTGGGCACGCGCGACGGCGCCAGCGCCCGCGGCGGCGACCTTGCGACGCTGCCCACCACGGCCGTGGGCAACGCGGCCGAAGCCGACGCGCTCATCGACGCCGCGGTCCAGCAGGTGGCACAGGCGCGTGGCGTGAGCGTGTCCATGCCGCAGGCCGCAGGCGGCACCGGGGCCGTCGTGGACTCCGCCGCCCTCGACGCGTTCGCCAGCACGGTGACGGGATCCGACGGCGTGCTCGCGACCACCGCGCGCTACGTGCTGCGCCAGCTCGGCGTCGAGGATCCGCAGCCCGTGGACGATCCCGACGACGATGACGCCCGCGTCATCGAGGCCGTCAGGACGGAGCTGGGGGCCGATTGGGCAGACCGGGTCGCCCCGCGCTTCGACGAACGCAAGGCAATCCTGCTCGACGACCGCTGGGCGTCGGCGCGCGAGGACCTTGCGCATGTCTATTACGAACGCGACGCGCGGCGCATGGAGCTCGACTACACGGGCGCCGGCGACGCCGTGGCCAGGCAGGCGCGGTGGTACGCCGGCCAGGCCCGTGGCCGCGGCGACGAGGGGCTTGCCCGGACCTTCGACCGGATCGCGCGGCAGGCGTGCGCCGACGTGTCGGAATCCGGCACGCGTCGCCGCTTCGACGGCGATGTCGCCGTGGTGACGGGCGTCTCCGAACGCTCCATCGCGGGCGAGGTCATGGCCGGCTTGCTCGCGGGCGGAGCCACGGTCGTCGCCACGAGCCACAGCTTCCGCCCGGCGGTCATCGAATGGGCGAAGCGCACGTACCGCACCCATGCCACGGGCGCGGCGCAGCTCTGGCTTGTCCCGGCGAACCTCGCCAGCTATCGCGACGTCGACGCCCTCGTGGACTGGATCGGCTCGGAGCAGCGTGAGACGCACGGCGCCGACACCACGGTGGTGAAGCCTGCGCTGGAACCCGACATCCTGTTCCCGTTCGCCGCACCGCCCGTGCGCGGCACCCTCGCCGACTCCGGGCACCTGTTCGAATCCCAGGCGCGCCTCATGCTGTGGAGCGTGGAACGCACCATCGCCGGACTGAGCCGCATCAACGCAGACCACGACGTGCAGCACAGGCTCCACGTGGTGCTGCCCGGTTCGCCCAACCGCGGCGTGTTCGGCGGCGACGGAGCCTACGGCGAGGTCAAGAGCGCATTCGACGCGCTCGTCAACCGCGCCCGTCCCGAACGCGACTGGTCCGGCCGCGTGACTTTCGCCCATCCCAAGATCGGCTGGGTGAGGGGAACCGGTCTCATGGGCGGCAACGATTCGCTCGTCGCCGTCGTCGAGAAGCACGGCCTCACCACCTACACCACCGATGAGATCGCCGACAGCCTGCTCGGACTCGCCACCGCGGAATCCCGCGCCAAGGCCGCGTCCGACGGCCCGCTCGACGTGGACCTCACCGGCGGTCTGGGCAGCGAGCCGCTGGACATCCGCGCCCTGCGTGCGGAGGCCGAGGCCGATGCCAAGGCCGCGGCCGAGGCGGCGGCCTCCGAAGGCGACGCGAATGCCAACGCCGCCCCGTCTGCGCTCATCGACGCCCTGCCCACGCCCGTCGTGCCGCGCCAGCCCGCGTCGGACCTCGCCCACTGGCACGGCGTCACGGCGCGCCCCGAGGACGAAGTGGTCATCGTATCCATCGGCGAACTGGGCCCCTGGGGCTCGGGACGCACGCGTGCCGAGGCCGAACTCGGCATCCGGTCCGACGGCAGCGTGAAGCTCTCCGCGACCGGCGTGCTCGAACTGGCGTGGCAGATGGGGCTCCTTGCCTGGCATGACAGCCCCGAGGCCGGATGGTATGACGCGGACGGCAAGCTCGTGCCCGAGGGGCAGATCGCGGAACGCTACCGCGACGAGGTCATCGCCCGCTCCGGAATCCGCGAATTCACCGCGAACCTCGGCAACACCTACGCCGACGGCTCCGAGGAACGCTCAGCCGAGATCTATCTCGACAACGACGTGACCTTCTCGGTCGATTCGCACGAGACCGCCGAGGAATACCTCGCCGAGGACGCCGCGCACACCCGAGTCTCGCAGGACGCCGAATCCGGGGAATGGCTCGTCACGCGCACCAAGGGCGCGCTGGCCTATGTGCCGCGCCGCGCCGTCATGACGCGCCGCGTGGGCGGCCAGATCCCCGACGGATTCGACCCCACGCGCTGGGGCATCCCCGCGTCCATGGTCGGCGAGGTCGACGCCATCGCCCTGTGGGAGATGGTTACGGCCGTCGACGCGTTCCTGTCCGCGGGATTCACGCCCGCCGAACTGCTTCGCTCCGTGCATCCAAGCCAGGTCGCCGACACCCAGGGAACGGGCTTCGGCGGCATGGAGTCCATGCGCAAGCTCTACGTGGAACGCTACCTGTGCCACCAGGTGCCGAACGACATCCTGCAGGAAGCTCTGCCGAACGTGGTCGCCGCGCATGTGATGCAGTCGTACATCGGCGGTTACGGCACCATGGTGCAGCCTGTGTCTGCGTGCGCCACGGCTGCCGTCTCGGTCGAGGAAGGCTTCGACAAGATCAAGCTGGGCAAGGCGGACTTCGTGGTCGCCGGCGCCATCGACGACATCGGCCTGGAGTCCGTCAACGGCTTCGGTTCCATGAACGCGACCGCGAACACACGGGAGATGCTCGACAAGGGCATCGCGCCGCGGTTCTTCTCGCGCGCCAACGACCGTCGCCGCGGCGGGTTCGTCGAGGCGCAGGGCGGCGGCACCGTGCTCATGACGCGCGGCGACATCGCACTGAGGCTCGGCCTGCCCGTGGCTGGGGTCGTCGGATACGTGCGGTCGTTCGCCGACGGCGCGCACACGTCCGTCCCTGCGCCGGGGCTCGGGGCACTCGCGGCCGCGCAGGGCGGCAAGGATTCGCAGCTTGTGCGTGACCTCGCCGCGCTGGGCGTGGGGCCCGACGACATCGCCGTGGTGTCGAAGCACGACACGTCCACGAACGCCAACGACCCCAATGAATCCGAGCTGCACAACACCATCGCGCACGCCATCGGGCGCACGGACGGTAAGCCGCTGTACGTCATCTCGCAGAAGAGCCTCACCGGCCATGCAAAGGGCGGCGCTTGCGTGTTCCAGATCAACGGTCTCACGCAGTTGTTCTCCAGCGGCGTGGTGCCCGCCAATGCGTCGCTCGACTGCGTCGATCCCAAGCTGGCGCGCGACGACCACATGGTGTGGCTGCGCGAGCCGCTGCATCTGGGCGACGGCACGCCGGTCAAGGCCGGACTCGCCACATCGCTGGGGTTCGGCCATGTCTCGGGATTCGTGGCCGTGGTGAACCCGGGTGCCTTCGAGGCGTCGGTCGCCGCCACCGCTGGCCGCGAGGCGCTGGAGGAATGGCGCGCCCGCGCCGATGCGCGTCTCGCCGCCGGCGCACGCCGCCGCGAGGAGGGCATGATCGGCCATGCCGCGCTGTATGAGCCGGTCGATGGCCGCCGCTTCCATGAGGATGCCCGCGGGTACGACGCGCACGAGGTCGAGAAGGCCATGCTGCTCGATCCTGCCGCGCGTCTCGGCGCCGACGGGTATTACGAGGCGTAGCAAGGTCTGACGGTCGTCTGACGTCCATCCGAGGAAGGGTCTCGCCGCCCAGTCGTTGGTACGGCGAGGCCCTTTTTGTCTATCCAACGCCTTCCACTGCGCCTGGAGCGCCCTTCGCCGTGCGCCGGTCGATGCGGCGAACTCCGTCGGCGCCGGGTGTCGCGTCGGTGCTTGCGAGGCCCCATCCCCATGCGGCGCGGGATTCCTCGGGTAGTGTGGGATTCATGGAATTCGATGACATGCCGTCATGTGTGGTCGGCGTGGGGCATGACGTGGTGGATCTGGTGTCGTTTGCCAGGCAGCTCGATGCGCCGGGCACCATGTTCGTCTCCCGTGCGTTCTCGCCGCTGGAGATGCGCCAGTGCCAGGTGAGGGCGGGGGAGTCGCGCGATGGCGTGGCCGTGCATCTCGCCGCGCGGTGGGCGGGCAAGGAGGCCGTGCTCAAGGCATGGTGCGAGGCGCTGGGGGAGCGTCCGCTGCCGTATTCCGTCGATGATTTCCCGTGGGGCGGGGTCCAGATTCTGGAGGATTCCCGCCACAGGCCGCGCGTGGAGCTGGCGCCCGATGTCGAATCGCGGCTGCCGTTCCGCGTGCGGTGGCATATGAGCCTGAGCCACGATGGCGCCGTCGCCTCGGCGTTCGTGGTGGTCGAACGACGCTGAAACATTCGGACTTCGCTGCGGCATCGGCGTCGATGACGGCACGCGGCGTCGATGACGGCAACTGCGCTGGCACATTTGTATGCACTGGCATCATCCTTGACGGATGTATCCAGCCGCATGTTTTCAATGTTTCGTGGTGTGTTACGATGCCTAACAATGTGCTTTCTTGCAATGAAAAAACCTGATGTGTAACCTGAGAACAGATCGCTTCAGGGGACCGGTACCAACGCTAGAGGCCGGATGAGGAGCGATCGCACACGACGTCGCATGCGGGCGATGAGCCCGACGTGCGACTGTCCTGCACAAGCGAAAACAGGAAGAAAACGGGAACGCAGGTGCGCGCATGGGGCACGTCGCGGCGCGGGAGACTCGTCGCTTCGGATGCGCCGTGGGCACGCCACTCATTGCGGCTGCACCATTCATCGTGACAGCGCCATAATGGATGCACCTGGACAACGGGTGCATCTGGACGCAATGCGCATGGGACGCACGACATCGAAGTGCGCCACCGCGATTGCGACCCGTCGCCGCGGTGAGCGCGATGCGACGTCATGGTGCGACGTCATGGTGGCAGAAAGCGAGGAGACTCGCAGAAGGAGGGACGCCCATGACTGGGAATTCCGCACAGCCTGACGGGCAGGAGACATATTCGACCGTCATGGATTCCGGGGTGCCATCGGTCCCGGCGCCGGATGCCGGCGAGGAGAAAGCCCTCGCCGCAGTGGCGTCTCTCTATGCCGGCACGCTGCTCGGACCGGACCACAGGCCGACCCAGACGCTTTTCGTGAGCGGACCTCCTCGCAGCGGCAAGACCACGTTCGCGATTCATGCCTTGCTTGCGGCCTATGGCAACGCGCCAGATGGCTCTTCGGATGGCGACGTCGCCATGGCGGAGCCCGTCATGCTGTCGTCGTCGCGTCTGGCGGCGCAAGACCTCAACCGTTATGCCATTGTTCGCGTGCAGGTCGGCAACAACCCGCGCATCGTCACGACGATTTCGGCATTGGCGTTTTCCATTCTCACCGCCGGATATGTGTCGCACCTGCGCACCGGGTTCAAGCCTCCGCGTCTGCTCAACGGGGCGGAGCAGGATGCCCTTCTCGACGATGTGCTGCGGGTCCATCTCAAACATGCGCACGATGGCGATCTGTGCCCGACCTGTATGTTGCTGCTGCGGTATTTCGAGGCGCCCGATGCCGCGTCCGCCGTATCGGATGCCTCTGTGGCGCGAGGGGACGGGGACGCCGCGTCGTCCGTTACGGAAGCCAGGGGAGGCGATGCATCCGGATCCACCACCGAGGATTTGTTCATCCGCAGTTTCGTGCCTGCCTTCACGGCCCAGCTGCGTGATTTCCTGGCGCGTGCGAACGAGGTCGGCGCGGATGCCTCCCACGAGGACGCGATATTCGACAGGCTCGACGACCTCGATATCGAAAGCGGCATGCGGTCCCGTCTCGCTCTCCAATGGAGACTCGCCTTCGCCTTGCGCCGCGAGTATGCGCAGAGGGTCTCGGAACGCTATCCCGATGAATACCGCGTGGATGCGTCGTTCCTGCTGTCCGCCGCAGCCCAGGAGGTCGATGACGATCTGCAAGGGTGCATCGCGGCCATCCCGCGGGTCATCGTCATCGATGACGCCCAGGACATCACGTTCGCAGGCATGCGTCTTCTGCAAACCATGGAACGCAGGGCGGGGGCGCGTCTTGTTTTCGTCGGCAATGCCGACGAGGCGGTCCAGGTGTTCCGCGGGTCGTATCCCGATTTCCTCTATCTGAGGATGACGTCATCGCCGGATGCAGGATTCCGCGACGGGGCTGCCGGCGGTTTCATCGGCGACGATTTCGCTCGCCTTGATGCCGCGACCTCATCGCTGGGGGCGAGGTCCTGCACGGCCGTGCAGACGCCCGAGGGGATGACCGCCGTGGCGCTGGACGAATCGAACGCGACATACCGCGACGTGGTCGTGTCCCGCGTGAGTCTGGGAATCGCCACCGACGAGGACAACATGCCTCCGATGACGGGCCGTCCGGGCAAGATGCCCCGGTTGGACGGCGCCACGGATGGTCCTGCCTCCGCCGTGTCGCAGACCGGGGGAGAGGCCGAAGGTTCCCTCGGCCGCGTGAACGGAGGCATCGCCGGATACCTGTTCCATTCCGCCGCCGATGAAATGGATGCGGCGATTCGCCGCATGAGCCGCATGCACCTCGAACGGAACACGAACGACCCTGCGCTGGGCAGGCCGGTGGAGTGGAACGACATGGCCGTCATCGCGCATGACAACGCCACCGTGCGCGCGTATGGCGAACGCATGCAGGCGCTCGGCATCCCGGTGCGGTACACCTCCGTGACGCATTCCTTCGCCGGCGATCCTGTGATCGAGGGACTTCTCGCATTGGTCGACCTGGCCCAGATGCGTCGTGGCACGTATCACTACGTCATCGATCCCATGTCGGATGATTCCCCGGACCGCCAGCGCGCCCGTCAGGTGCGCCGCGCGTTGCACGCCTTCGCATCGAGCCCATATGCCGATGTGGAGACGGGGAATCAGCTCGGAGGGGTTCCGTTGCGCCGTCCGCTGCGCATCGACGAGGTCCAGTCGGTCCTGGCGTCCATCCAGACGCTGGCGCAGACGGCGCTGGGCCATCCCGATGCCGTGTCGGCCGACATCCAGCCGTTGATCGAGGTCTGGGGGGGCGCTGACGCGCAGGGTTCGATGCACGATCTCGATGAGCTGTGCGCGCTGCTCGTCTGCGGAGTGCCGCAGGCAAGCCGACCGCAGGCGTCCGAAACATCGGGCCACGGACGTTTCGCCGTGGCCCACGGAATTCTTGCAGCGATGACATCGATCGGCACCAGCCCCGACGTCACCCGCTTCTGCTCCCTGTTCGACTTCATCGATCCCGTGTGCACGGCACTTGCGGAGCCCGACGCGACGGTGGATACGGTCCTGTGGGCCGCGTGGGACGCCTGCGCGGTCTCCGACGAATGGTCGAAGCTTGCTTTGCTCGGCTCGGTGGAATCCCATCGTGCCAACGACAGCCTCGATACCGCGATGCGCTTGTTCCGCTTCGCCCACGACGGCGATTTCCACAGTTTCGCCGAATTCGCGTCGCAGGTGCGCACGATGGACGTGGAGGCCGACTCCCTCGCCAAGACAGGGCCTGTGGTGGACGCCGTCACCCTCACGACCCCCGCCGGCGCGGCGGGGCGATCGTGGCCCTACGTGTGGATCCCCGCCGTCCAGCAGGGCGTGTGGCCCAATCCCACGGTGCGCAATACGATGTTCGGCGGAGAGGACCTGACCGACATCATGATCCGTGGGTCGATTCGTTCCACCGGGCCGGGAGACGGCAATGCCCATGACGCACGCGTGTCATCGGTGCTTCACTCCGAAGAGAAGAGCTTCCTTGTGGCGCTGACGCGCGGAAGCGAGTTCGTCACGGTCAGTTGCGTATGGGACGCCGATCACATTCCTTCCGTTTTCCTCACGGAGTATCTGCATGAGCTGTTCCCCGTCTCCGACGATCCCGGCAAGGCACGGTTCCAGACGGCCAGGACGGTGGAGTCGCACGCCTCGCATCCGTCCGAGGTCGTGGCGGAGGCGCGGCGCGTGCTGACATGCGCGGCGATCGATGCGCTGGGCCAGAACGCCGATGTGATGGTGGGCGACGCGGAGAACTTCGACGTCCTCGCTGCGGTGGAAAGCCCCGACTGCCCGCCGTCGTTCCGGCGCGCGGCATCGATGTTCACGACGATGGGGCTTCGCCAGCTGACTTCGATCGGCGCCTTCACTTCGTACCGGGATGCATTGAAAAAACTCGCAGCAGGCGACGGGACCATGGCTGAGAGCGCGAAGGACCGTCCGCAGGTCGCGGATGCCATCCGTGCGTTGCATTACCTTGCCGACGAGGGATACGACGACGCCGATCCTCGTCACTGGCCGTTCGTCTATGCGGATGGCGACACCAGCGCCCTCATCGGTTCCCCCGAGGAACGCGCTTCCTTGGCGCAGGGCGACGAAGGGGATGGAAACGGCGGCGCATGGACCGTCACCGACGAGATCAAGGCGCGGCGCGCGGCCAAGATGTCCGGCGCCGAAGTCCATCTGAGCCCATCGTCCGTGGATGCCCTGTGGCAGTGCCCGATCTGCGCACTGCTCGACAATGGCATGTCGGGCCCTGACGCGCCGACGCCCGCGGCTGCCTTCGGAAGCATCGTGCATAAGGTCGCCCAGATCGCCGCCGAAAAGGGGTGGGACAATCCCGGCACCGTGTTTCCGGAGCTTGCCTCCGATGCCTCGCCGCAGGGACGCAAGGAAGCGATCGCCCGGCGTCTCCGCGAGGTGTATGACGGGTTGAGCACGTCGGCCGCCGCCGACGCGGGGGTGGCCGATAGGTATGACCTCAAACAGCGTGAACGCAAGGTGGATGGCATCCTGGCGCATATGGCGAATTACTTCGTGGATGAGAATGCCACGACGGTGTCCGTCGACGGGACCGCGCGCCCTAGCTATGGCGAAATCGGAGAGAACAACTACGCGCGGATCGGATCGTTCGATTCCGTCGAGGCCGAACGCCAGTTCTCGTCGAGCTTCACCATCGACGACATCACGCAGGCCTACAATGCGACGCCAGGCGTGCAGGTGAAGTTCGACCGCTCGGAGATGCTGAAGGTGATGGACATCCTGTGCGGTGGGTTCCCGGACGATTTCGACCCCGACACCAGGATCCATCTCAGCGCCCGCGTGGACCGGCTCGAGAAGCGCGTGGATGCCGCCGGCGAGTTCTATCGCATCATCGATTACAAGACGGGGTCCCCGCACACCATGGAAGAGATCATGAACGACCTGCAGTTGGTGTGTTACCAGCTGGCCATGCGTTTTTCACCGGAATTCCATGGCAAGCCACCGGTTGTGTCGGGGGCCGATCTGTTCTACGTGCGCGACAAGGCGACCCCGGGCGAGTCATACCAGATCCCCGAGTTGTACATGCAGCCCCCTCTGTTCGACGGTGCCGTGCTGAATTCGCACATCATCGGAAGACGCAAACATGACACCACCAAGGCCCTGCAGATGGTGGACGAGTCCTTCGAAACGCGTCTCAAGGGCATGCCAGAGGACTTTCAGAACAAGGTCAGAGCGCTGTGCATGGGGCCGGGGTCCACGCTGTGGGCGCTTGCCATGATCTCGCGTGTGTTCTACGCGGCAGCCGTCATGCAGGCCGAGAAAATCCCGGTGAGGGCGCCGCGGCCGGGCCATAACCCGAGGTTCTGCGATTACCGGCGGCTGTGCCCGGCATGTGCGCATGTCGGAGGGTATCCCATGGATACCGTGATGGGAAGGAGCGAGGAGCGATGAAAGACGTTCGCATGGATGCGACATCCGGTCCCCGGACGCCGAAGACAGGCGGCAAGAAACCCACGGATGAGCAAAGCCGCGTGATCGACGCTCCTGCGGACAAGGATCTGCTGGTCGTCGCCGGCGCAGGCTCAGGCAAGACGTTCACGATGACGGAGCGTATCGTCAAGCTGATCACGCAGGACGGCGTGCCTGCCGAAAAAATCCTGGGGCTGACGTTCACCCGCAAAGCCGCGACGGAATTGCTGGGACGCGTCTCTGCAAGCGTCGGACAGGCGCTTGCGGGGTCGGCCGACGACCCCGACGCAATGTTCATGAAACCCGAGGTCAGCACCTACGACGCCTTCTTCCAGTCCATCGTGAGGCGGTATGGTCTGCTCGTGGGAATGGACCCGCGCACGCAGCCGCTGAGCGACGCCGGCGCCATGCAGCTCATCACCGATGTGGTGGGCGACAACCTCGACACCCTGTTCCGGTCCGGGGCGTTGGATTCCGATGATTCCTCGTCGTCCACCGCCGCTGCGGACAGCGACGACTCCGACGACTCCGACAACGGCCCGGGCAACCTGGGCCGTCTCGTCCAGGACGTCTACGCGCTGTCGGAGAACATCGCGAATTCCATGATCTGCGATGACTGCCTGAGCATCGACGATGCCGTGACCGCGGTCGAGGCATGGGACAGGCGTTTCCTCGCCCAGCTCGAACTCATGAAGAAAGACCCGCGCATGTCCGCGGTCGACTTCGACGGCATCAAGAACCGTCCGACCCCTCCTTTGAAAAGCACCCAGGGGCGGAAGATTCCGAACATGACCTTCGAGGAATGGTATGTGGGTGGCGGCGTGCAGAGGAATAAGGCGACCGTGCTGAACTACGACGCCTGGATCATCAAGACGCTGGAGCAGACGGTGCGCCGGCGCGATGTCTTGCTTCCGCTCGTCCGCGCCTATGCGGCCGCGAAGAGGAAGGCGAACCTCGCCGAGTTCAGCGATTTCACCATCGCCGCGTACCAGCTCGTCGTGCGTTTCCCGTCGATCGGCGCCGAATACCGTCGCCGCTACTCCAACGTGTTCCTCGACGAGTACCAGGACACCTCCACGACGCAGGCCATGCTTCTGGCGCGTCTGTTCCATGCCGATTCGCAGCGCCGCTCGGCGGTCACTGCCGTGGGCGACCCCTACCAGTCCATCTATGCGTGGCGTGGTGCAAGCCCCGGCGCATTCCGTTTGTTCATGACCAATTTCGGCATCACGGAGAAGCCGTATGAACTGACCGTCTCGCGGCGCAACCCCAAGGTGGTGCTCGAGGCCGCGAACAAACTCACCGATGCCTTCCACACGAGGTATCGGGTGGAAAGCAGCGTTCCCGAGTCGATGCGCGAGGTCCCCGTCAGTCGCCTCCGTCCTTTGGAGGATGTCGCGGATGGTGCCGCCGCAGACGGCGATTCGCCCGCCGCTGCACCTGGCACCGCTTCCGCCCCCGCACACACCGGGCATGGATTCGATGGCGGGGACGATGGTCCCCTCGGG
This sequence comes from Bifidobacteriaceae bacterium UBA2724, assembly GCA_002353815.1. Classification (GTDB taxonomy): domain Bacteria; phylum Actinomycetota; class Actinomycetes; order Actinomycetales; family Bifidobacteriaceae; genus Pseudoscardovia. The sequence goes on from DEKK01000006.1 coordinate 184,982, forward strand.
CCTGCGGTCCGGATCCTGGGAGGCGCCATCGAGACCGCGGCGTTGAACGACCTCGGCGCTCCCGATGGCATCGTCGCGGGCGTGTCGCCCGAGTTCATCGAAGAGCATGGGGTCAAGGACTATTACGAATCCGTGGACGACGTCGCCGGGAACCTCGCGCGCAGGCGCGATGCCACCCTTCCCGACGAGGATGACGGCGATAGGCTCGGGGCTGACGATTCCTCCCTGCTGGCCATGATGGAGTGCGACACGGTCGACGAAGAGATCGGGTCGGTCGTGGCTTTCGCCAACCATGTGGTGCCGAAATACCATGGCGGCGACCGCGTTCCGCTTGCCGTGCTTTTCCGCACGAAGTCCCTGATGCCGCGGTATCGTGCCGCCCTGGAGGAAGCCGGATTCACCTGTCAGGTGGTGGGTATCGACCCCCTGACCGAACGGCCGGACATCCGCGACATCCTGCATCTGCTCAGCGCCTGCGCCGATCACACCGATGTGGTGTCGCTGCAAAGCCTGCTCATGTCGCCGCGCATGAACATCAGCATGGACGACATGCACGCATTGGCCAATCTCGCAGAGACCATCAACGCCGACAGACAGTATCAGGCGCTGGCGGATGCCGGCATCATCGACGCCAACCCCCGGGCGACCGCCGCCGACCGTCGCAAAGCCGTCGCGCAGGCGCGGTCCACCGTGCAGCCTCCGACGCTCGCCTATCTCAACGACATCGTCGTGTCCGACGACCTGCAGACGCTTCTCGATGGCTCGGCCATCAGTGGCCATGGCAAGCTGCTCGTGGGCGACCTTTCGCATATGATGCACGCCGTCGAACGCGCCACGCGCCTGGGACTGCAGCATGCCATCCGCACTGCGGGCGCCGTCCTCGGCCTTCAGGTCGACGAAGACGTGGCCGCATGCCTCGCACACGACGGAAAGGGGTCGGAATCCACCTACGCACCGGCGCTCGACATGCTGCTGGCCCAGGCCACCGCCTACGCCGCCGAGCTGCCCGTCGGAAGGACGCCGAGCATCATCGGTTTCTGTACGTGGATCGACGAAATGCGCCATGTGCCCGAAGGCCCCGCCGACGTCATCGACGGGTCGGCCGACGTGCTGCTCATGACAATCCATCAGTCCAAGGGTCTGGAATGGCCCGCCGTCGCCGTGGTGGACATGACCCGCGGCGTCTTCCCGAGCGCCAAGGGCGACAACCTGTCCATCGAGCTCCCTGACGCGGATGGCGACGCGGACCTCGACCCCGTGCAGGTCTACGGTGACGAATCGGCCCCGCAGTATTCCAGCAGCTGCCGCACATGGCTCGAACGCCCCACCATGGTGCCTACGCCGGTGCGTGCCGACCGTGACATCCTCCCGGCGTTCCCGCATCGCGGAGAAGTCGAGGACATCGCCGGCGTTGCGCAGCTCGAGCATGAGTTCGACGACGCCATCTTCATCAGGAATCATGAGAGCCATGCTTCCGGCGACGTCTACCTGAGCCAGGGTGAGGAATACGGCCGCCGTCTGCACGATGACGAGCGTCGCCTCGCGTATGTGGCGCTGACGCGAGCCGAACACGAGGTGTTGCTGACATGCACGGCGTCGAACAAGCGTATCGAAAAGCGCTTCGCCACGAAGAACGAGAAGAGGTGGGCGGGCGCAGTGGTGGGCCTGTCCCTCGACGCCTTGTTCTCTCTCGACAGCGAGCATGATGAGTCGGTGCGGGACGTCACCCACGGATTGCCGCTTCTGCCGGCCGTCGCCCGTCCCGCACGGATCGCCGAATGGCTGGCCGCCGGACTGCACGATCCGGTGACCTTCGCCGCGCGGGAAACCGATGCGCTGGTGCCCTGGGTCACCGCCTTGCAAACGAGCTTCCTTCAGAAAAATGTGCCAGGGTGCGAAGAATATCCGAACATCGACTACTATCCGGTTGCCGATCCCTTCGCCACATACAAAGACAGAAAGGGGCCTTCGGCCCTTTGGCTCGAGGTGTTCTCGTACTTTCTGAATTCCGGACGCGTGCATGAGCAGGCGACGTCGACACCTGTCAACAAGCGTCTGTCGAGATACGGTCTGCCAGTGCTTGCGTCGGTGCTGGGTCTGAAGGCCCCCACGGGATTCGTGGTCGGAAGCGACGATGGCGAATGCCGCGCCGTAGGCCGCGATCTCGTTGAATGGGGGACGTGGAGGGCATGCGACTGGATCATGGATATGGAGCAGATGATTCTCGTCGATATCTCCAACGAAGGCAAGACCTTCGCCCGCGATGGCTACTGGCCGGGGCAGCTGGGTACGCGCGAGCGTGCGGTCCTTGGCCTGAGCGCCCAGATGGCACAAGCCGACGTGGACGCTGCTCCTGATGCCTCGGGCTTCGCCGGTGCGGAAGGCGGCCCGTCGCTTTTCGACATGGCGAAGCAGGTGGTGGCGGAAGACAAGGCGCGGCAAGCCAGCGGTAGCGACGTGTTCGCACGCGCCAACTCCGTCCGAAGCGGCCGCATCGCCTCTGTCACCTCATTGGAAGCGACGATGGCGGCCCGTGCGGATTCCGACCTCGCCGAGCGCATGGCGCTGTCCATCCTGCGCCCGGTCCCGCAGGAACCGAACCGCAGCGCGTCCCGCGGAACGCGTTTCCATGCCTGGGCGCAGGACTTCCTCAACGCCAAGCTCGACGGCGAAGTGGACGATCGCGAGACCATGGTGGCCGGAATCGAAACCGACGACACGACGATGGCTTTCGAAAAAGCATGGCGCCATCGCCTGGCGTCGTCCTCGTGGGCGCAGCGCATGCCGGTCGGCGCCGAGCAGAAAATCACGGCCAGCGTGAACGGCACGCTGATCACCGGAACGATTGACGCGATTTTCGAAGGCGGGCTCGATTCCCATGACCCGACATCGTTGCCCGATGGCGACGACGGGCGGGTCACCATCGTGGATTGGAAGACCGGAACGCGCCCCGAGACCGATGACGAACGTTCGCTCCGTCTCGTTCAGCTCGACGTGTACCGGCTGCTCTATTCCAAGATCTCCGGAATCCCGCTGGACCGCATTGACGCCACCCTGTACTACGTGGGCGTCGAGGACGAGACCGATCGCTTCGTCATCGCCTTGCCTAAGACCCAGCGGGAGATCGAGCGGGAGGTCCGGGACGGCCTGTATCTGTCACGTGACACCGACTCCACCGATTCGGCGACCGACGCCGGTTCCTCGCAGGCATGATGCGGGTGCGGTCGTGATGCAGGTGCGGCCCGTGATTCGGGTGCAGCCGTGATGCGACGATTCGGACGAAGCGATCCGGGGATGGCGATCGGAGGTCACGCATGACGCCTGCGGTCGTACCCATCCCGTGATGGAATGGACAGTGGTCGTATACTGGACGTGTATGCGTCACTGATTTTCGTATCCGTCCGCTGGGGTGATCCGCTTGGCGCGCTTCGCGCCGACGCCTCGCACATCCCGGCCGGATGAAAATCGTGGAGGAGCTCGCCATGCCCATGCGCAGGGCGAAGATGAACCTCCCACTGGCAAATCCCCGCGATGGCCTATCCCCAGGGGTGCAGTCGGCGAAGTCACACGAGAGCGGAAGAAGCGACGCGGACGAGGCGGCCGCTGCGCGCTGCGCCGATCCCGGCTGAGGTTCATCGCCCGGGTCGTGCCAGTGCGCGGAGGCCGCCGTGGAGGAAACGTACCGAACGTTCCCGGAATCCGCGTTGCACCATCGTGCCTGCATCGCCGCGTCGCGCCGTGCCAGGCCGTGCGCCCGTGCCGTCGCGGAATCCGACATTCGATACCACAAGATACCAAGAAACAACAGGCCCACAGGGGCTGCCCGCGCAGATCCGCGGGTCATCACAAGGAGAGTGTGACATGGTGTCGTCGGAAAACCAGAAAACGGCTGGAATCCCAACGGCAAAAACAGCATCCGCGTCGGCGAAGGCTACATCGGCGAAGGCTACGTCGGCAACGATCACATCATTGGCAACGGCCACGTCGGCGGCAACGGAGACTTCGCGCCGCCAAGGCACGGCAGGACCCTCGTCGGCGGCAACATCAACCCCGGCACCGCATCGGATGGGCTCGGGCCCGTTGGTCCGTCCCGTGCGCGAATCCGACATCCCCGCCATCGCGCGTCTCGACCGCGAGGCGTGGTACGACCCTTCGTCCTTCGACGATGACGAGGCGATGCACCTGACCTCGCGCCTCGACATCCTGCGCTATCTGCCCTACACCACGTACGGCGAGGTCGCCCAGGGGCAGGACGGTTCCGTCCTCGGCATCACGCTGGGCGTGGCAGACGGCGAGGAGCCGCTGTTCCCGCGGATGCGCGACGTGCGCGACGAAAGCCGCGCCAAGGCCGCCCAATCCATGCGCGGCAGCGGAATCCTCCGCGCCGTAGACCACGACATCGAACTCAACGAGCGGCTGCTTGCACCTGTGCGCCATCGTGTCGCGGGCGAACTCCAGCTGTTCATCGTCACGCCGCAGGCCCAGGGCAAGGGGATCGGCGGCCGGCTTTTCCGCGGGTTCCTTGAGCATCTGCGGTCGCGCGGCGTCTCGAGCTACTTCCTGTACACCGACAGCGAGTGCGATTTCGGCTTCTACGACGCCCATGGGCTGGAACGCGCGGGCGAGCTGCGCAACGCCCCGGCCTTCGGCTCGGACGGCACGCTCGACAAATACATCTACGTCGGAAACATATAAGGGGATGCACGTGATTCGCAAAACGACAGCCCCGACGGCGCAGGCGCCGCATGGCTCGCCCTACGCCCGTGTTTTCTCGATTCCCGGCGCCAAGGCGTTCTGCGCCTCCGGGGCCCTCGCCCGGCTGCCCATGTCGATGACGAGCCTCGGCATCGTGCTGGCGCTCAACAACCTGTACGACAACTGGACTGTCGCCGGCACCATGAGCGCCGTCTGCGTGCTCGCCATGGCCATCGCGACCCCCGTCTACGCGCGCCTGTTCGACCGCTACGGCCAGAGCCGCGTCGGATGGATCGCGCTCGCGGCAGAGGTCGTGGTGCTCGTGGCCTTCGCGCTCGCGGCGCTGGTGCGCGTCCCGCTGCCGTTCCTGTTCGTGCTCGCCGTCGGCATCGGCGCCACGCAGTTCGCGTTCGGCGCCCTCGTCCGCACCCGCTGGTCGTGGGTGTTGCGCGGCCAGGGCGATTCGAACCTGCTCAACACCGCGTATGCCTTTGAATCCGCCGTCGACGAGGTGGTGTTCATCCTGGGGCCGATCATCACGGCCTGGCTCGCCACATCGATCCACCCTGTCGCGCCGTTCATCGTGGCGGCCGCGGCGGCCGGCATCGGCGGCACGGCGTACTTCCTGCAGAAGCGGACCGAGCCTCCCGTGGCGGTCCTCACGCCCGTCGACACCACCGCCCGCGGCGCCGCGGCAGATGCTCCCGCGGCGTCTGGTGCATCGTCTGGCGTGGCACCGCAGGCGCGCCTGCGCGCCGACCCCGCGAAGCACAGCGCCCTGCAGTTCCCCGGCATGCTCATGCTCATGGTCACGTGGGTCGTGTTCAACATGTGCTTCTCGATGTTCGACGTGTCGATGACCAGCCTGACCAAGGCGCTCGGCCGCGCGAACATCGTGGGCGTGCAGCTGGCCATGTTCGCCTTCGGCTCGTGCATCGGCGCGCTCGTGTTCGGCAGCATCCGCCTGCGCGGTTCGCACTGGAAGCACATGCTGGTCTTCATGGCCTACCTCACGCTGGGCTTCGTCGGCATCCACCTGGCGGGGGAGAACCTCGTGCTCATCGGCGTCATCGAGTTCGTCTCGGGCCTGGGTGTCGCGCCGATCTACGCCACCGGCAACCTCATCGTCAAGCAGACGGTGTCGGCGAACTTCCTTACCGAAGGGCTGTCGTGGCTGAGCACCTCGGTGAACGTCGGGCAGTCGATCGGTTCCACGGTCGTGGGCGTCGTGCTCGACCACGCCGGGCCGAGCGCCGGGCTCGCGCTGCCGATGGTCGCGTGCGCGGTGTCGATCCCGCTCATCGCGCTGTCCGCGCTCTCCGCCCGCCGCGTCTCGCGGTGACCGCGCAGTGTATGCGGCCTGTAGCGTCCGCCGAGTACAACTGGACGTGGAAGCGGCCATGCCCGGCCGCGAGGAATTGTGAGACACAAGACACAGCAATAAATCACAATGGAGGAAACATCATGACGAAGCGCGTATCTGTCGTTGGCGCCAAGGGACGCATGGGTGCGACGGTCGTGGACGCCGTCGAGAACGCTCCCGACACCAAGCTTGCGCTGGCCCTCGACGCCGGCGACGACCTGACCCAGATCACGCCGGACAACACCGACGTGGCGGTGGAGTTCACCGTCCCCGCCGCCTCGCTCGGCAACGTGCTCACGCTTATCGGACAGGGTGTCGATGTCGTCGTCGGCACCACCGGCTGGACCGACGAGAAGCTCGCGCAGGTGCGCGAGGCCCTCGCCGACCATCCGGACGTGAGCGTGTTCATCGCGCCGAACTTCGCGATCTCCACGGTGCTTGCCGAAAGCTTCGCAGCCCAGGCGGCCAAGTACTTCGAGTCCGTCGAGATCGTGGAAATGCACCATCCGAACAAGGTGGACGCGCCGTCCGGCACCGCCATCCACACGGCGCATGCCATCGCCGCCGCCCGCAAGGCCGCGGACATGGCGCCGATCCCCGACAACACGCAGACCGACGGCGGTTCCCGCGGCCAGGTCGTGGACGGCATCCACGTGCATGCCGTGCGTCTGCGCGGCCTCAACGCCCACGAAGAGGTGCTGTTCGGCAACCCCGGCGAGCAGCTTGTGCTGCGCGCCGACAGCTTCGACCGCAGCTCCTTCATGCCCGGCGTCCTGCTCGCCGTGCGCCATGCGGGGGACAAACCCGGCGAGGTGACCGTGGGCCTCGACGCCTACCTGGATCTGTGAGTCCGACTTTCGGCCACAGGCATGCCAAGGAGCCGTCACACCGTCCAATGGATCGTCCGGTCGGCTGGATGATCCGTTGGATGTGAGACCTCGCCTTGCGCAGTTATGACAATGGGCGGCACCCCGCTGGGATGCCGCCCATTCGTGTCTTTTCATGTTTCAATTCCCGGCTACGCGAAGCAGGGTATTCGAAGACGGGAAGCCGTCTATGCGAGCATCGGGGCGATCTTCTCTTCGTATGCGGTCAGCGCGCTGTCGATCGTCGCCCACATGTCGAAGTAGGCGTACTGACCCAGACGTCCGCCGAAGACCACGTTCGGCTCGGACTGCGCCATGGCGCGGTAACCGGCCAGCATCTTCTTGTCCCCGTCGGTGTTGACGGGATAATACGGATCGTCGTCACGGCCGGCGAAACGCGAATACTCATACCACACCACGGTTTTGTCGTGATTCTGACGGTCTGAGCGTTCCGGGTTGAAGTGCTTGAACTCGATGGCCCTGGTATACGGCACATCGGCGTCTGCGAAGTTCATGACAGGGCAGCCGAAGTGATCGTCCTCGTCGTAGCGCACTTCCTTGAAGTCCACTGTGCGCCATTTGAGCGTGCCCAGCGAATAGTTGAAATACCTGTCGATCGGCCCGGTATACACCACTGGCACAGTGCCGACGAGCGCCTCTTTGTTCAGTGGCTGCGTCGTGTCGAAGAAATCCGTCCCCAGCGTCACCGTGATGCGCGGGTTGTCGATCATGCGCTCGAACCATGCGGTGTATCCGTCGGCGGGAAGGCCCTCCCACGTGTCCTTGAAATACCTGTTGTTGTATGTGAAACGCACGGGAAGGCGGCGGATGATGCTCGCCGGCAGCAGGTTGGGGTCGGTCTGCCACTGCTTCGCGGTGTAATTCTTGATGAACGCCTCGTACAGCGGCTTGCCGATGAGCTTGATGCCTTGTTCGTTGAGGTTGCTTGGCGTCACGTCCGCGTATTCGCCTGCCTGACGCTCGACGAGTTCGCGCGCCTGCGCGGGCGTGTAGCAGGCACGGAAGAACTGGTTGATCGTGCCCAGGTTGATGGGCAGGGGGAACACCTCGTTGTTGTGCGTCGTGTAGACGCGGTGCACATAGTTCGTGAACTTCGTGAAGCGGTTGACATAGTTCCACACGCGCTCGTCGGAGGTGTGGAACAGGTGCGCGCCATACTTGTGTATTTCCGCGCCTGTTTCTTTGTCGACATACGAATACGCGTTGCCTCCGATGTGGTCGCGCACGTCGATAATCTGCACACGCGTGGTGGCGTTGTGCTCCACGATTTGCTGTGCGATTGTCAGGCCGTAGAGTCCGGCTCCGACGATGATGATGTCCGCGTTCATGAATCCCTCCGTGTGCGTTGTTGGTGGTGGGCGGTCACTGCGTTCGCGTCTTCGGCGCGGCGCATCTTCGACGCGGTGCGTCCGTGCCGACGGCTTTGATGCATGCAGGCGCAAACTGCATACGGATGGTTCGGCGTGCCGTGCAATGTGTGCAGAAGAAAAGCGCAGTGGAACCGCGCTCATACTAGCGCGAGGGCGTCACATATAACCAAAGCGGGCACGGGCCCCCATGCTGGTGCCGTTCCGCCGCGCCAGCGCCATCCCCGGTTTCCGAACCTGCATCATCCAGGGGCTGGGTTCCGGCGCGGATGCGGTGCGCGGTCAGCATCGGCAATCGGCCTTGCGCCCTCGGTTTCCACGGCGACGAAACAATAACGACATGGAACCGTGCATTTTTGCATTTGCGCCGGTCTCACCCAAGGTCTAATTTAGAGACATGACTGAAGCTAATTCTCATCTGCTTGATCCGGCGCCTTTTGGACGCATTATTCCTGCAATGGTCACTCCGATGAAGGAAGACGGAGCGATCGATTACGATGCCGCCCAGAAGCTGGCGAAGCAGCTCGTGAAGGATGGCGCCGATGGTCTGCTCGTCAATGGCACCACCGGTGAATCCCCCTGCACGCACATGGATGAGAAGATCGATCTCGTTCGCGCTGTCAAGGAAGCCGTGGATGTGCCGGTCATTTCCGGCGCAGGCTCCAACGACACCGCGCACACCGTCCGCATGGCCGAAAACATCCAGGAAGCCGGCGCGGATGCACTGCTCATCGTCGCACCGTATTATTCCCGTCCGTCGCAGCGCGGCATCATCGAGCATTACCGTGCCGTGGATGCCGTCGCCGACAGGCCGATCATCGTCTACGACGTGCCCGGGCGCACCGGTGTGAAGATCGCCACCGAGACCTACGACGAGCTCGCAAAACTCGAGCATGTCGCCGCCGTCAAGGACGCCACCGGCAACCTCGGCAACGCGCTGGAGCGTCACAACCGCACCGGCCTCGCGTGGTATTCCGGCGACGATGGCATCTTCCTGCCGTTCCTGTCTATCGGCGCCGTCGGTGTCATCTCCGTCATCGCGCATGTGGCGAGCACGCCGATGCGCGCGCTTGTCGAAGCCTTTGACCGCGGTGATATCGCCGAGGCGCAGCGTCTCGCGGCACAGCTCGTGCCGGTCGTGCACGCGCTCAACGGTGATGGATTCCAGGCCGTCATGGCCAAGGCCGCCCTCAAGGTCAAGGGATACATTCCCAGCGCGGCCATGCGCCTGCCGAATGTCGAAGCGAACGAAGAGCAATACAAGAAGGTCGAAGACGGCATGCGTGCCGCCGGTCTGATCTGAGTCACGCCCTCAAGGGCGGATTCGAACGATGCTGGACCCCGCGTCGTGCAACGATGCGGGACCATCGCGCCGTGGTCAGTCGACGGTCCGGTCGGTTCGGGCGGCAGGTCATGCGCCCGGGCGACCGGTCTGGATGATTGACCAGGTACCGGCATCGTGATTCGCCGGTACCGGGCCACCGGAACGGCCCGAAACGCACACTGCCGCATAGCTCAAGAGTGTGGATTCGCGCAAGAATGCGCGGGCATTAACAAAGCGCCGGGTGCCATCATGGAGTCTGCTGCGCTTCCTGCCGCGAGCAGCGGCGAGTCGCGCAGCGTCGCATGACGCGCGGTGCATGTAAGGAAATAGATATAGCTATGGCAGAAAAGACAACTGAAAAGCGACCGAACAAGTCACGACGCTCCTCCGGGGGCCGTCGCGGCGGACCCGGCAATGGCCGTCGCCAGCAGGCATACGAGAGCCATGAGGTGGGCGGCAACCAGACGCCCGAGCTGGGTCTTGTGGCGCCGCCGAAGTACCGCAAGGGCTCGATGCGCATCGTGCCGCTGGGCGGTCTGGGCGAGATCGGTCGCAACATGAACGTGGTCGAATACAACGGCCACATCCTCATCATCGACTGCGGCGTGCTGTTCCCCGAGGAGGAGCAGCCGGGCGTCGACCTGATCCTGCCCGATTTCTCATACATCAAGGACCGCATGGACAAGGTCGAGGGCATGGTGCTCACGCACGGCCACGAGGACCACATCGGTGGCGTCCCGTACCTGCTGAAGCTGCGTCCGGACATCCCGATCTACGGTTCCGAGCTCACGCTGGCCTTCGTGAAGGCCAAGTGCGACGAGCACAAGATCGTGCCGAACCTGCATGTGGTGCAGGGCCGCGACAAGGTGAAGGTCGGTCCGTTCAACCTTGAGTTCATCACCGTGACGCACTCCATCCCGGACGCGCTCGCCGTCTTCGTGCGCACGCCCGCCGGCAGCCTCATCGACACCGGCGACATCAAGCTCGACCAGCTGCCGCTCGACCACAAGATCACCGACCTGGTGGAATTCGGCCGTCTGGGCGAGAATCCAGGCGTGGACCTGTTCATGTGCGATTCCACGAACGCCGAGGTGCCGGGCTTCGTCAAGCCCGAGACGTCCATCGCGCCCGCGCTGGACAAGGCGTTCGCCGAGGCCACGCGCAAGATCATCGTCGCGTCGTTCTCAAGCCACGTGCATCGCGTGCAGCAGGTCGTGGACACCGCCCACAAGTACGGCCGCAAGGTCGTGTTCGTCGGCCGTTCCATGGTGCGCAACATGGCCATCGCCGCCGACAAGGGATACCTGCACATCCCCGAGGGCACCGTCGTGGACCTCAAGAAGTCCGCCGACATCGCCGACAACCAGATCGTCTACATGTGCACAGGTTCGCAGGGCGAGCCTCTTGCCGCGCTCGGACGCATCGCCGACGGCAACCACCCTGACATCCATATCGAGGAGTTCGACACCGTCATCCTCGCCAGCTCGCTCATCCCGGGCAACGAAAACAGCGTGTACGGCGTCATCAACAAGCTCACGCGCCTCGGCGCGAAGGTCGTCAACCGTGACAACGCCGCGATCCACGTGTCCGGACACGCGAACCAGGGCGAGCTGTTGTACCTGTACAACATCATCAAGCCCAAGTGCGCCATGCCGATCCACGGCGAGAACCGCCACCTCGTCGCCAACGGCCTCGTGGCCGTCAAGACCGGCGTGCCGCCGCAGAACGTGGTGCTCGCCGAGGACGGCGACGTGGTGGACCTCTACCACGGCCAGGCCGCGGTCGTCGGCTCCGTGCCGTGCGGCTACGTGTACGTGGACGGCGATTCCGTGGGCGAGCTGACCGACGACGATCTCGAGAAGCGCCGCATCCTGTCGGAGGAGGGCTTCGTGAGCGCGTTCGTTGTCGTGGATTCCGAAAACAGGGAAGTCGTGACCGATCCGAAGATCTTCCTTAACGCGGTGGCCGAGGACGAGAGCAGCATCGAGTCCGTCAAGGACCAGATCGTGCGCAATCTCGAGGACGCGCTGCTGTCTGGCACCAAGGACGCGCAGAAGCTCCAGCAGGTCATGCGCCGCACACTCGGCGGGTGGATCTCCCGCAAGTGGCACCGCCGCCCGATGATCGTGCCGGTCGTAGCCGACATCGCCGACGCCGACGAGGCCGCGCAGCTGCCCGCCGCCGGCAAGTGACGAACCAATAACCGATACGGATCTCCAGTAGATTCCCACGATTCACGGAACCGCCTTTCGCTCTGCGAGGGGCGGTTCCGTGTTTTCCGCGGATGCCGTGCGCCAAGGCGGTTATATGGCGGCGGGGCCAGGCCGTGCCGCAGCCCCGGCGCGCGCAGACACCGCGTCATCGTCTGTTTTACAGCTCCTCGCGGCGCTCTTCCTCGACCTCCATGCTCGTGGCGAGCGTGGAATCGATCATATCGTCGCCCTTCGGATCGTCGAGGTAATGGTCGAACTCATGGAGCACCTCGGCCTCCGGCGCGGGAGTGAGCAGCGAAACCACCACGATGAACAGCAGCGAGACGATGAAAGCCGGCAGCAGCTCGTAGATGCCCCACACGCCGCCCAGCGGCTTGATGATGTTGTGCCAGATGAGCACCATCGCTGTGCCGGAGACCATGCCCGCGATCGCGCCGTACTTGTTCGTGCGGCGCCAGTACAGCGATGTCAGCATCAGCGGGCCGAACGAGGCACCGAGGCCAGCCCACGCGTAGGAGACCACTTGGAAGATCGAGGAGTTCTGGTCGAATGCCACGAAGATGCCGAACAGGAACATCACGAGTAGCGTGGCGCGGGCCACGCGCATGACCTGGCGGTCGGTCGCCTTGCGGTTGATGACGCCGCGGTAGATGTTCTCGCCCACGGCGCTCGCGCCGATGATGAGGTACGACGAGGACGAGCTCATGGACGCCGCGAAGATGCCGGAGACGACGATGCCGCACAGGAAGCTGGGCAGCAGCGCCTGCGCGATGACGATGAACACGTTTTCGGCCGCGGCCTGCGTGGCGAACTGCGTCGGCATCATGGCGCGGCCGGCCAGACCGATGCACACGCCGCACGCCAGCGAGATGACGCACCACGTGGTGGCGATGATACGGGACTTGCGGATCTCTTCGGAATCGCGGATCGACAGGAAGCGCACGAGCACCTGCGGCATGCCGAAGTAGCCCAGGCCCCAGGCGAGCATGGAGACGATGGAGATGATGCCGTAGTCGGACGGGCTGCCGAACACGGCCTGGCCGTCGCGCACGATCTGCTGGCCCATGGCGTCGAGCACCGGGGTGGCCGTGTGCGTGCCGTCGAGGAAGCCCGGGATGCCGCGCAGGAACGTCACGGTGTTGTCGATGCCGCCGACGGAGGCCACGGAGCCGATGAACACGACCGCGAGGGCGAAGAACATAAGCATGCCCTGGATGAAGTCGGTCACGACGACCGACAGATAGCCGCCGATAAGCGTGTACGCGAACACCACGGCCGCGCCGATGACCATCGTCAGGTGGTAGTCCCAGCCGAACAGCGTGGAGAACAGCTTGCCGACCGTCACGAAGCAGCTGCCCACGTAGACGCAGAAAAACACGAGGATGATGAGCGCCGCGATGGTCGAGATGACGTTCTTGCGGTCATGGAAGCGCTTGGAGAAGAAGTCGGGCACCGTGATGGCGTCGCCGGCCACCACGGAGTAGCGGCGGAGGCGTCGCGCCACGAGCTTCCAGTTGAGGTACGTGCCGATAGCCAGGCCGATGGCGGTCCACATGGCGTCGGCCGCGCCGGTGAAGTAGGCCAGGCCCGGCAGGCCCATGAGCAGCCAGCCGCTCATGTCGGATGCCTCGGCGCTCAGAGCGGTCAGCCACGGGCCGACGCCGCGGCCTCCCGCGAAGTACTGCTTGGCGGATGAATTCGACCGCTTGGAGTATGCGAATCCGATGGACAGCATGGTCACAAAATACAGGACCATTGCCAGCAGTACCCAGAAATCCTTGATGACCACGTGGACCTTCCTTTTCCTTCTTGTGTTTTTGCGTTCTTGTGCTCTTGTGCTCTTGTGGGCGGGCGCTGTGGCGTCGGTGTTTTGGCGTCGGTGTGCGGCGTCGGTTCGGGACGTTCCGGTTCGGGGACGCTCTGGTGTTCGGGGCGCAGTTCGATGGGTTCCCGACCGATTTCCGACCGATATGCGCCGGCGCTTGGCCCGTGACGCAACGATGCCGTATCCAACTTAGTCAAACCTGCCTACCCACGCCCGCCGGAGTCCATCCGGGGATCTGTGCGGGTGCGGGAGGGTGCGGTGATGCGGGAGGGTGCGCGGGTGCGGGAGAGGGTGCGCGGGTGCGGGAGAGGGTGCGCGGGTGCGGGAGGGTGCGCGGGTGCGGGCAATCGGGGTCGAGGGTGCGCGAGATTGCACCCTCGGTGGGAGTTGTCCTTTCCAAACCGGGCCAAACCTCTCCTAATCCCCATCGAGGGTGCACGTTTGTGCTCCCTCGGTGTGGGTTAGGCCTCCAAAACAGGGCTTAGTCCTTCCTACCTTGGGTCGAGGGTGCAGATCTGTGCACCCTCGGAGACAGTTGGGTGGTGTTGCGCTGCGATTCCGTGGTGTTTCTGCCGTCGAGGGTGCAGATCTGTGCACCTTCGGCAAAGATCCGGTGACATCGACGGTATATGGTCGGTGTATTCGTTGATGGAAACGGCCCGGTGCGGGCGCTCGGCAGAGGGAAAGGACAGGAGGCACGACATGACGGTGATGATTCGCACGGCGGCGCCGGACGAGGCTGAGGATGTGCTCCGTTTCTACTATGACCTCATCGATGCCATGAAGGACTCCGAGTATCCGCTGCGGTGGAAGAAGGGCATGTATCCGGTCCTGTCGGATATGAGCTCCGCGGCGGAGGCGGGGACGCTGCATGTCGCGGTGGACGATGGCCGCACTGTCGGGGCGTTCGTGCTCAACAACGAGCAGAATCCCAGCTATGACAACGTGCCCTGGACCTTCTTGGCGCCGCGCGAGAAAATCGTGGCGCTTCACCTGCTCGCCGTGGACCCGTCAATCCAGGGGCACGGCTTGGGGAGGACTTTGCTGAGCGAGGCCGTGCGGATTGCGCGGGAAGATGGGAACGAGGTCATGCGTCTGGACACGCTGACGTGGAATCTGCCGGCGCAGAAGCTGTACGAAGGGTTCGGTTTCCATTGCTGCGGCGACGTGGAGCTGGATTATGCCACGACCGGTGTGATCCCGTTCCGCATGTACGAATACCGTCTGGTCTGAAAACGGGGTTGATTGCGTGTGGTGCGCGTGGTGTTCCTGCCGTCGAGGGTGCGGTTTTGTGCACCTTCGACGGGGGATAGGTCGACGATTGGCGGGTTTGGCGCTTGTAATCGTGGCCGAGGGCGCACATCCATGTCCGCTTGATGCAGATAAGCGGCAGATAAGCGGTGAAAGAAGGCAACGCGGACGGCGCAACCGGGGCCTTGCGCGCTCCGGCGGCTGGGAGAGCTCCGAGTCCGATGGTCGCCGCCCGGACCGCACTATCGTGCCGAGATTTCCTCGGCAAGGGCCTGCACGGCGTAGAGGGGAACGCTGCGAATCGCATTGTCGAATCCGAAGTTCTTTGTGCTGACTCGCACCATATAGTCGGGAGAGTACTTGGCTTGGAAGGATGTGAGACTGCGTGCCGACACGTTCCGTCCCGACTTCACCTCCAGCGGGAGCGCCCAGCGATGGGGCTCGCCAGCCATTGTCGACGCATGCGGAGCCGGTGCTTCCGATTCTCCTGGCATGCCATGTCCACCAGAGGTCGGTTGCATCGTATTCCGTTGCGGTGTCTCGACATCCAGCAGGAACTCAAGCTCCCCTTTGCTGGGAGTACCCCAGTAATACGGCTTGAGACCGGATGTGACGAGGGTTTGCATCACGAAGTTCTCCGCAATAGCACCGCGGAAATTCGCCGATTTCGCATCTGCCGGGTTCAGTTGCGACAACGTGGCATTGTATCTGGCCATGAGCAGCCCGGTATCTTCCAGATAGACCTTGAACGCCGTCGGGTTCTCGAACGCCGCCAGCGGGGAGACGGGCTCCGTGACCTGCGTGCACAGATTCACGATGCCGGCGGAGGCCAGCCAGTCGATAGCCGGAGCGTATTGCGCGGCGCGTGCGCCCGAGCGGATGGCCTTGTATTGGAACTTGTGGTTCTCCTTGGCCAGCTGTGCGGGAATTGAATGCCATGCCTCGAAAATTTTCGCGCTGTCCTCGGTCTGGACGTACTTGATCATGTCCGCCTCATATGCGGTGTTGATGGCACTTTGCACGGTGCGCGCTGCGGAGAGAGCATGGGGTGACGGAGTCCCGGCGAGAGAGTATGGTCCGTTGCCTCGTGCAGCGACGAAAGCCTGCACGGCTTCGGGCATGCCGCCGACCGTCATATACAGCCGCGACAGGGCGATGAGCGGAGCATGGAACGCGATGGGGGAGCCCGTGATGAGGCCGTGGCGGATGTCGGAGATGGCGCCGGAGAACCCCAGAGCGTCGAGAAATTCGTGGAAAGTCAGCGGGTGCACGGGAAGCAGCGTGACCTTGCCGACGGGGAAGGAGTATTTGCTGCGGTTGACGGCGACACCGAGGAGACTGCCGGCGACCGCGACATGGTATTCCGGCGCCTCGTCGCAAAAGTATTTCAACGATGTCAGCGCCCGTTCGCATAGCTGGACCTCGTCGAAAACGATCAGCGTGCGTTCAGGGGCGATGCTGATTCCCAGAAGCAGCTCGAGCTTGCGCACGATATCGGCCGGGCTGATCGAATCGTCGAACGCCGATGCGGCTTGCGGAGTCTGTGAGAAATCGATGAATGCGAGGTTGGCATATCGGACGGCGGCGAGCTTTTTCAGTGCGTGCGTCTTGCCGGTCTGCCGCGCTCCGAGCAATACGAGTGGTTTGCGCGATGGGTTCGCGGACCAGTTCGTGAGAGCGTCGTCCAGGGTACGGTGGAATTCTGGGGCGTTGGCGGGCGTGGTGTTTGGTTCCATGGGCTGTGTGTTCTCCAGATGGTATGTGAAAGTGGTGCGCAATGACTCTAGGTGAATCGTAACTCGAAAAAAGTGTTAAAACCGACATTTATTTCTGGAAAAAAGTGTTGATGCTAACACTTTTTCCCGGCAGAACATGCGTGGGGAGGGGAAGGGCGGTTCGACGATATCGATTCAGTGTTATGTGCCATCGAGGGTACACGATTCTGCACCTTCGGTGCGGGTTGGGCCTCCCAAACAGGGCCTTGCCCTTCCTAACTTGGGTCGAGGGTGCACGGGATTGCACCCTCGACGGGAGTTAGGCGACCTGGTGGGGAGTTGGGCCGGGGTAATTGGGGTCGAGGG
>DEKK01000010.1 GCA_002353815.1 Bifidobacteriaceae bacterium UBA2724
CCCACTAACCAATGTAATGGGCGGATGCCATGGTTCGGCGCAGCCTTCCGCGCGGCGGGAAACCCGCCAAATTTCGCAAATCCGCACGGCGCAGGCGTGGTGAGTCTCGCAAAGAGTGTATGATGTCTCTTTGTGTGTGTCGCAAGGCATGCACGTCTGGAGCCTTAGCCCATCAGTGGGTCGGCGGCGCAAGCCGTTCGTGCATGGCACGTGAAGCACTGGAGAGGCTGGCTCGGCGGAACACCCGCCTGCGTTCAGACAACGACAGAAAGTTAGGAAAACAATGACTAAAGTTCAGCGTGCTCGCCGTCAGGTGCGTCTTTCCCGCGCCCTCGGCATTGCGCTTACCCCCAAGGCTCAGCGTATCTTCGAGAAGCGCCCGTATGCTCCTGGTGAGCATGGCCGCACCCGTCGCCGCACCGAGTCCGATTACAGCGTTCGTCTTCGTGAGAAGCAGCGTCTGCGCGCCCAGTACGGCGTCTCCGAGAAGCAGCTCCGCGCTGTGTATGACCGCTCCACCCGCGTCGCTGGCCAGACCGGCTATGCCATGATGCGTGAGCTCGAGACCCGTCTCGATGCCCTCGTCCTGCGCGCCGGCTTCGCCCGCACCACTGCCCAGGCCCGCCAGTTCGTCGTCCACGGCCACATCCTCGTCGACGGCAACAAGGTGGATCGTCCGAGCTACCGCGTGAAGCCCGGCCAGACCATCCAGGTGCGTGCCAAGTCCCAGACCATGGAGCCCTTCGTGCAGGCCGCCGAAGGCGTGCACCGCGACGTTCTGCCCGCAGTGCCCGGCTACCTTGATGTGAACCTTCCGTCCCTCAAGGCAACGCTGACCCGCGTGCCCGAGCCCGAGGAGATTCCGGTTCAGGTCAACATTCAGTACGTCGTCGAATACTACAGCCGCTGATCCCAGCGCCTGACCGTGTGCCTCGGCGCACGAATTCGATTCAACAGCCATACATACCGGGAAACGCCCGCCGCACCATGCGGTGGGCGTTTTTCGTTCTGCATCGCGGTGGGCGTTCTCCGTTTCCCGTTTGGCCGGGGTCGCGTTCTCCGTTCTGCAGGGTGGTTTCAGTTCTCACACGGCGAAATACGATGGGGCGCGGGAGGGCGGACGGAGCGGGCCTGGGGTGCGGCGAGCGAATCCGGCACGCCCCGCAGCGCTTGGGGAAGCACGATTGCGGCGCCCGATTTTGTCGAGAGCCTTCCTAAAAATGACAATCGTCAGCCGCGAATGTGGCGTGGCACCAGGGTGCCCATCGCCGCAGCAGCGGAGCTCTATTGGAAATCGGAACATGACAGAGGACAAGAACAAGGCACAGAAGAAGACAGCATCCATATCCCGTCCCAGCGCGAAGGAGAAGGCGGCGACCGCCGCGGCCTCCACGGCTTCGGAAACGCCGTCCGCCGCCGCGCAAACTCAGAAAGCCGCCGCCGGCGAATTCATCCCTCCGCAGGTCAACGTCAGCAAGGTCTCCGGCAAACTCGTCGGATCCATCGTCGCGACAGCCGGCATCTGCTTCGTAAACATCCTCACCGAAACCATGATGAACGTGCTGTTCCCGCATCTCATGGGCGAATTCGGCATCGACGCTGCCACCGTCCAGTGGGTCACGAGCGCGTGCATCCTCACGGTCGCCGCCACCATCCCCGTCAGCGCCTTCCTCAAGAAGCGCTTCCTGTACAAGCAGGTCTTCATGGCGTCCGTCATCCTCGCAATCGTCGGTGGATTCATCGCGATGTGGTCGCCTTCCTTCGCCGTGCTCATCGTGGCGCGCATCATCCAGGGCCTGAGCACCGGCATCTGCATGCCGCTGATGTTCAACGTGGTGCTCGAGCAGTCGCCGCGCGCCAAACTCGGCATGCTCATGGGCCTGTGCAACCTCGTCGTGGCCCTCGCCCCGGCGCTCGGCCCCACCTTCGGCGGTCTCGTGATCGAGATCATGCCGTGGCGGCATATCTTCGTCATCATCATCGCGCTTATCGTGGCGTTCGGCATCACCGGTGCCGTGTGCCTGCACCAGAGCTCGCCGGTTGACAAGGGCGCGCGCATCAGCGTCATGCAGACCATCTTCGTGGCCGGCGGCTTCGCGCTGCTGATCTTCGGTCTGCAGAAATCTGGCTCCTGGATCGAGAAGGCCACGACCGGCGCCGACCTCGGCTCGCTTCCGGCCGTGTGCCTGGGGACGCTGATCGCGGGAATCGTGTTCATCGCGCTGTTCGCGCGGCTGTCGCTGTTCTCCGGCAACCCGCTGATCAACCTGCGCGTGCTGCGTCACCCAGCGCTGCGCTGCGGCGTGGCTGCGGCCGTCTTCACGCAGTTCATCCAGCTGACCCTCTCGTACGTGGTGCCGAACTTCAGCCAGATGGGCTTGGGCGCCTCGTCGCTGCAGGCCGGCCTGACCGTGCTGCCGGGCGCGCTCATCGGCGCAGTACTCACCATCCTCAGCGGCCGCGTGCTCGACCGCAGGGGACCGGTGCTGCCGATCGCATGCGGCGTGACCGTGCTCGTCCTCGGGCTTGTGTACCAGGCGGTGTTCACGTCGAGCCTGACGATCGGCGGACTCATGCTCGGGTACGCGATCTGCCAGATCGGCCTCTCCAACACGTATTCGAATATGTTCACGGTCGGCCTGCGCAAGGTGCCCGGCTACGAGAACCCCGACGGCAACGCCCTGTTCAACACGATGCAGCAGTTCGGCTGCGCTTTCGGAACCACCGTGAGCGCGACCACCGTGTCGGTGTTCCAGGCCACCGAACAGGCATCCGGCGCAAGCTTCGCCTCCGCCACCGTGACCGGCGCGCACTGGGCGTATGTGTTCGCGATCGTGGCCGGCGTGATCGCCGCCGTGCTTATCGTGTGCGAGCTGCGCCACGATGCCCGCGCGGACTGATGCGCGTGTAGGCGCGTGGCATGTGATGCGTTGCGCACGTGTGCGCGTGAACGCGGGCGTTGCGTGATGCGTGCGCGCGTGCGCGCGTTACGCATGTGTGATATGCAGTAATACGAGGGACCGGGGCTGCCGGTCCCTCGCTTGTTTTTGAAGTAGGACGGCAAGGCGAGGCATGCGTCCCTCTCTTTTCTTTTTCTTATCCTCTTCTGCTGCAGTTGTTGCGCTTCTTCATGCTTCCCCTCTCCGGAACACTGGCTCGGCAACGGGGCGTCGGGTGACCGGGATGGCGTTCGGCGGGTGTTGTGGCACCCGCGTAAGACGATGTCGGTTCGATCCGTGCATCCGTGCGGGCGTGCGCCGGAACGGGGGAGGGCCATACAATGAAGGCATGATGCTGCATCTGTTTCTCGTCCGCCATGGGCAGACCGAGTTCAATCGTTATAACCGCCTCCAGGGGTGGAGCAACTCACCGCTGACCGAGAAAGGCCTGGCCGACGCGCGCCGGGCCGGTCGTAAGCTGGCCGACGTCCCCTTCGCCGCCGCCTTCTGCTCCGACACAACGCGCGCCCAGATGACGGCGAGCACGATTCTTGATATGAACACGTCCAGCCCCTCCCGCCCGGAGCTTGTCAGCGACATGCATTTCCGCGAGCAGCACTACGGCTATTTCGAGGGTCAGGACATGAACCTCGCCTGGTGGGCGGCGGGGGCGCCGCACGGGGCGCCCACATACAACAAAATCGTGGAGCAGTACGGACCTGCCGCGACGCGCGACTTCCTCAAGGAGGCCGACCCCTTCCACGACGCCGAATCGAACGATGAGTACTGGGGGCGCGTGGACGGCGCCTTCGCCCTCATCGCCGCGCATCCGGGTCTCAAGGACGGCGACAACGTGCTGCAGATCTCGCACGGCAACACGCTGCTGAGCCTTATGCAGCGCTTCGCTCCGTCCGGCTACGACCTGTCCGAGCGTCCCGGCAACGGGTCGGTCACGCGCTTCGACTTCGACACCGCCCGTCCGCTCGACGAGGCCGTGACCGTTGTGTCGTACAACGAATGAAAGCGCTGGGGCCATGGCTGGGGCACGACATGCCGGGGGAGAGGTGCTAGCCTTGACATTGTGTTTCGATGCAGCGCCGCGTCACGGGGCTGCCGCAGGGAAAGAGGTGCTCGAATGAGCTTGGGAGATGTCGCGGGCCTGATCGCAGCCATCGCGTTTGTGATTCTCGTCGGATTCCTCGCGTATCCGCTGATCCGCATGGGCAAGATGTTCGACCAGATTGCGCAGACCGTCAAGGAGACCGGCGACCATGCGGTTCCCGCGATCGACGAGGGCGTGACCACCGTGCAGCGTGTCAACAAGTCGCTCGAAGATGTCAACGACGTCTCCGACGCGCTGTCGACGACCGCGTCCAACGTGTCGGCGCTGACCGACCTGTATGGCTCGGTACTGGGCAAGCCGATGGTCAAGGTGGCGTCGACGGTGTGGGCCGTGCGCCAGACTGTCGGTGATTTCTTCAAAGGCGGCAAGTCCGGGGCCAAGACCACTGTCGACGGCACCGTGGCGTCTGACGCTGCCAAGGCCAGCGCCTCCGCGTCAGACACGAAGACATCCGCACCGAAGGCCTCCGCCGCGAAGGCGTCCACTTCCAAGCCCGCTGCCAAGTCCACTGGAACGGGCACGACCCCGAAGGCTGGTGAGTGATACATGAAGCGCGCATTCTGGATTGGCGTCGGCGTGGCCGCCGGCATCGTGATCGCGGCGAAGGCCAGCTCCTATGTGAAGGCACACACGCCGCAGCAGGCACGCGAATTCGTGTTCGGCCCCGATCAGACCAACGTGCCCATGAGCACGCTGCAGTCCCTGTGGGCGGATTTCAACACCTACCGTGCGCAGCGCGAGGAGGAGCTCAACCGGCTGTACATCGACCGGAACGCACGATGATCCGTCCCTCCCGGTGATGAGACCGACGCGCATGACATCCGGTACGCCGCCTTCGCATATTCCGAGGACGGCGTATATTCTTAATACGGCAATGCCACGGACGGTGGCACATGTGAACGTGGGGCGAGGTTGCGCCCGACACGAGACTACAAGCAGACAATGCGCTGCATAATGCAATTGCAAAGGAGACGCATACATGCGTACAGCTGAGATCGCTTCGCGGTATCTCGACTACTTTGAAACCCGTGGCCATTTGGTTGTCCCATCGGCCTCGCTGATTTCGCCGAACCCCACCACGCTGTTCACCATCGCCGGCATGGTTCCGTTCATCCCCTATCTTCTGGGCGAGCAGACCCCGCCCCGCAAGCGCATGGCCAGCAACCAGAAATGCGTGCGCACGCTTGACATCGACGAAGTCGGCAAGACCACGCGCCATGGCACCTTCTTCCAGATGCTCGGCAACTTCTCGTTCGGCGACTATTTCAAGGAAGAGGCCATCCACTACGCATGGGAGCTGCTGACCACCCCGCAGGACAAGGGCGGCTTCGGCTTCGACAAGGAGAAGCTCTGGGTCACCACCTTCACCGATGACGAAGAGGCGCGCTCCATGTGGCGCAACGAGGGCATGGACCCCGAGCGCATCCAGCAGATGGGCATGGAAGACAACTTCTGGACCACCGGCGGCCCCGGCCCCGGCGGCCCCTGCTCCGAGATCTACGTCGACCGCGGCCCCCAGTACGGCAAGGAAGGCGGCCCCGTCGCCGACGAAAACCGCTACACCGAGATCTGGGACCTCGTGTTTGAGAACTATGAGGTCGACAACGTCAAGTCCAAGACCGACCTGCACATCGTGGGCGAGCTCGCCAACAAGAACATCGACACGGGCATGGGTCTCGAGCGCGTCGCCTACCTGCTCCAGGGCAAGCAGAACATCTACGAGACCGACGAGATGTACCCGGTCATCGAAGCGGCCGAGAAGCTCTCGGGCCGCAAGTACGGCGCCGACAAGGATGACGACGTGCGCTTCCGCGTCGTGGCGGACCACGTGCGTTCCGCGCTCATGATCATGAGCGACGGCGTCCGCCCGAGCAACGAAGGCCGCGGCTACGTGCTCCGCCGCCTCATCCGCCGCACCGAGGTCGCCATGCGCCGCCTCGGCGTCACCACCGAGGTGCTGCCGTACCTGCTCCCTGTGAGCAAGGACGCCATGGCGCCGAACTACCCCGAGCTCAACGACACGTTCCACGACATCTCCGAAGCCGCCTACGGCGAGGAGGGCGCGTTCCGCCGCACCCTGGAGAAGGGCACCACGATCCTCGACGTGGCGGTCGACAACGCCAAGAAGGGCGACAAAGTCGTCTCTGGCAAGGACGCGTTCGAACTGCACGACACCTACGGGTTCCCGATCGAGCTCACGCTCGAGATGGCCGCCGAGGAAGGCGTGAAGGTCGACGAGGCCAAGTTCCGCGAACTCATGGCCGAGCAGAAGTCCCGCGCCCGCGCCGACGCCATCAAGAAGCGCGGCAACGTAGACGTGTCGGTGTACGACGAGATCAAGAAGTCGCTGTCCGCGCCGCTCGAGTTCGTCGGATACACTACTTTCTCGACCCGCTCCACGGTGCTCGGCATCGTCAAGGCGGACGAAGGCGCCGTGCCAGTGGCGACCGCCCCCTGCAACGTCGAGGTGATCCTCGACAAGACCCCGTTCTACGCCGAGGCCGGCGGCCAGCTCGCCGACCAGGGCCAGATCCTGTCCGACGACGGCGCGGTGCTCGAGGTCGATGACGTGCAGCACCCGATCAAGGGCATCACCGTGCACCGCTGCCGCCTCGTCGAAGGCCGTCTTGTCGCCGGCGTCATGGTGTCGGCCAGCATCGACATGAACCGCCGCGGCGCCATCGCCCGCGCCCACACCGCCACGCACATGGTGCACAAGGCGCTGCGCGAGGAACTCGGCCCGCAGGCCACCCAGCGCGGCTCCGAGGACGCCCCGAACCGTCTGCGTTTCGACTTCCAATGGGGCAGCGCGCCCAGCAAGGACGCCATGAACGCCGTCGAGGCCCGCGTCAACGAGAAGCTGCGCGAGAACCTCGCCGTCACCACCGTCGAAATGAAGTACGACGACGCCATCGCGCTCGGCGCCATGCATCTCTTCGGCGAGAAATACGGCGACGTCGTGCGTGTCGTCACCATCGGCCAGGACGGCTGGAGCCGCGAGCTGTGCGGCGGCACCCACGTGGGCAACGTCGGCGCCATCGGCCAGGTCACCATCCTGTCCGAGGCCTCCGTCGGAACCGGCACGCGACGTGTGGACGCCCTCGTCGGCAAGTCCGCCTATGAATACAACGCTCGCGAGCACGCGCTCGTCTCGCAGCTGTCGGATTCGCTCAACGCCCGCCCCGATGAGCTCCAGGACCGCATCGCCAAGCTGCTGCAGCGCATCAAGGATTCCGATGCCAAGCTCGCCGCGATGTACGAGAGCCAGCTTTCCCAGAAGGCGGCGACGTTCGTCGAGAACGCCCGCAAGAGCGACGACCCCGTGGTCGTGGTGGCCCAGAACGTCGGCCAGTTCGGCTCGAACGACGCGCTGCGCAAGACCACGATGGACATCCGCCAGCGCATCGGCGACGGCAAGCCGGTCGTCGTGGCGCTTGCCGGACTCACCGAATCCGGCGCCCCGTCGATCGTCGTCGCGACCAACGCGCCCGCCCGTGACAAGGGCATCAAGGCCGGCGACCTCGTGCGCACGGCATCCAAGATGCTCGGCGGTGGCGGCGGCGGCAAGCCCGACTTCGCGCAGGGAGGCGGCCAGGATGCCTCCAAGCTCGGCGAGGCGCTCGCCCAGCTCACGCGCGACGCCCAGTCCAAGGCGTGACGCCATGCCGGTGTGGATGGGCGTGGACCTCGGCAATGCCCGCGTGGGCCTGGCGCTGTCGGACCCCGAGCTGACATTCGCCCATCCCGCCGGCAACGTGCTTGCCTACGGCGATTACGACAACGCCATGGATGACGTGCTCAATGCCATTGAGGACAACGACGTGAGCCACGTCGTCGTGGGGCATCCGCTGTCGCTGGACGGGCACGAGGGGGCTTCCGCCCGCAAGGCGCGCGCTTGGTCGGAACGCCTGCGCTATCGTTGCGTCGTGGAGGGCTTCGCCGGCACCACGGTCGAGCTTCTGGACGAACGACTCACCACCGTCACCGCGCACCGGCAGCTCAGCGAGGCCGGAGTGTCGAGCCGCAGACATCGTCCCAGCGTCGACCAGCAGTCGGCGACGGTGATTCTGCAGACCGCGCTGGACCGTCGCGGCGCCCGCGTCGAGGACGCCCCGGACGACGTAGATGAGACCAACGGCGAGTGACCCGTCAGACCCCAAGGAGAGAACATGGCAGACGATTTCGATTCGTTTTTCGACGACGAGCATTTCGACACCGTGGCAGATGACGCCAAGGCCAAGCCCGTCGAGGCTCCGGTGAAAAGCCGTCGCGAATTGCGCGAACGCCGGCGCCGCAATCGGTCGAAGCGGCAAAAGCGCATCATTTTCACCGCCGTCTTCGTCGTGCTTGTGCTCATCGTCGTCGTCGGGGTGACCTCCGTGATGCACTCCCTGCGCGGCATCGCCGGCGGGAGTTCCTCCGCGAAGTCCACGGCCCAGTCGCTCGACTATTACGACGAGCAGGAGGGCGAAGAGGTCCAGTTCACCATCGAATCCGGCCAGGATGCCACGACGATCGCGGCGAATCTGGTGGCGCAGGACATCGTCAAGACCACCGACGGATTCCTCAACGCCGTGCGGGCCAAAAACGCCGAAAGCAAGCTCCAGCCCGGCGTCTTCACGCTTCACAAGCACATGAGTTCCTCCAGCGTCATCGATATCCTCACCGATACCTCCGCGGCGCAGGGGATCCTCGAGGTGAAATCCGGCGAGCGCGTCTCCGATGTCATCAGCGCCGCAGCGGCGGCCTCGGGAATCGCCGAATCCGAATTCCAGGCCATCATCGACGCCGGCGGCTCGTCAATCCTGCCCGAGGAAGCGGGCGGCAGCTACGAAGGATGGTTCGAGCCGGGCAGCTACAACGTGTCGGATTCGTCGACCACGGCCGAATCCATCATCCGCCAGCTGGTCGAGGCCCGCATCGCCAAGCTCGAGAAGCTGGGCGTGGCCGAGGGACAGCGCGAGCGCATCCTCAACATCGCGTCGATCATCGAAGGCGAGGTGTTCCAGGACGAATACCGGGGCAAGGTGTCGCGCGTCATATACAACCGCCTCGACAAGAACATGCCGCTCGGCATGGACTCCGTCGTGGCCTACGGCAACAACGTGACCTCGTCGCAGCTGACCAACGACATGCTCAACGATTCCAGCAACCCATACAACGACCGCATCAACACGGGGCTTCCCCCGACGCCGATTGGCATCGCGGGCGACGCGTCGATCCAGGCCGCCATGAACCCCGAGGACGGCGACTGGCTGTTCTTCTGCACCGTCAACCTGGAGACCGGCGAGACGAAGTTCACGGCGAGCGAGGACGAGTTCTACCAGTTCCGTGACGAATACAAGCAGTGGCTGGCCGCCAACGGCCTCGATGGCTGATTGCCACGCCCTGCGACCGCCCTGCGCGCGCCGGGCGGTCTTGAACAATGAACGCCGCGCGCCGAATGGCCGCGGCGTTCCGTATGATGGACGTTCAGTGACAGGCATCCGCCGCATGGCAGGCGCAATGGCGGATTTGACGATGACGGATACGAAGGAGTGACAATGTTGCGTTGGCAGACCGCGGGGGAATCCCACGGAGAGGCACTGGTTGCGATGATCGAAGGACTGCCGTCCGGCGTCGAGGTGCGTTCCGACGACATCCGCGCGGCATTGGCGCGCCGGCGTCTGGGGTACGGCCGCGGTGCGCGCATGAAATTCGAACAGGACCAGGTGCGCATGCTGTGCGGCGTGCGCCACGGCAAGACGCTGGGCTCGCCCGTCGCCATCGAAATCGGCAACACCGAATGGCCCAAGTGGACGCAGGTGATGAGCGCCGACCCGTTGCCCGAGGGCGTCGAGCTGCCCCGAGAAGGACGCAACGCCCCGCTGTCCCGGCCCCGTCCCGGCCATGCCGACCTGACCGGCATGCGCAAGTACGGTTTCGATGATTCCCGTCCCGTGCTCGAACGTTCGTCGGCTCGCGAGACCGCGTCGCGCGTCGCCTTGGGCGCCGTTGCCGCGAAGTTCCTCGAGCAGGCGCTGGGGATCCGCACCATCGCCCATGTCGTGGCGCTCGGGGGAGTGCATGACGACGCATCGCTGCCCCTGCCGACGCCGGACGACCTCGACGCGCTCGACGCATCGCCCACCCGCACGCTCGACAAAACCGCCGAAAAGGCCATGATGGAGCGCATCGACCAGGCCAAGGCCGACGGCGACACGCTGGGTGGCGTCGTCGAGGTCATCGCTTACGGCGTGCCCGCCGGGCTCGGTACGTATGTGGAATCCGACCGCAGGCTCGACGCGGCGCTCGCCTCGGCCGTCATGGGCATCCAGGCCATCAAGGGCGTGGAGATCGGTGATGGGTTCCTCGAGGCTGAACGCCCCGGCTCCCAGGCCCATGACGAAATCGTGACCGGTGACGACGGCACCATCGAGCGCGTCAGCAACCGCGCAGGCGGCATCGAAGGCGGCATGTCGAACGGCGAGCCGATCCGCGTGCGCGCCGCCATGAAGCCCATACCGTCGCTGCCCCGCGCGCTGCGCACCGTCGACGTGCTCACCGGCGAGGCCGCCACGGCCATCAACCAGCGTTCCGACGCCACGGCGGTGCCGGCGGCAGCCGTGGTCGCCGAGGC
Organism: Bifidobacteriaceae bacterium UBA2724; assembly: GCA_002353815.1. Lineage (GTDB taxonomy): Bacteria > Actinomycetota > Actinomycetes > Actinomycetales > Bifidobacteriaceae > Pseudoscardovia. The sequence goes on from DEKK01000010.1 coordinate 10,682, forward strand.
CATGGTGCGCCTGACGCTGGCGCAATACGCGCTTGAGAAGTTCGGCGGCGACAGCGTGGCCGAGGTGTCGCGCAACGCCCGCAACTACGTGGCCTCCTGGCCCGAGCACATGCGCTGAGGCGAGACATGGTCAACCATCGCAGGACACATCGCTCGCGCCGGCCCACAGGACGACGGCACGCCGTGGCACGCCGCGCATCCCAGCCTGTGCTACTCCACGACGGCGCCACGCCCCGCGTGGTGTTCATCGGCATGCCCGGGGCGGGCAAGACCCGCATCGGCACCGAGGTCGCCGCCAAGACAGGATACGGATTCATCGACACCGACGACGAGATCGAACGTCGCGAGCACATGACGGTCTCTCAGATCTTCGCCGAAAAAGGCGAACCGGAGTTCCGGCGCATCGAGAACCGCGTCATCGAGGAGCTCCTGCATTCCTTCGGGGGAGTGCTCTCGCTCGGCGGGGGCTCGCCCATGCATCCCGACACACGGCAGGCGCTCATCGACTATGTGCACGACGGTGGCACCATCGTGTATCTGCGGGCCGACCCCGAGGAGGCGATGGTGCGTTCCCAGCACGGCGGCAACAGGCCGTTGCTGGCGAGCAACGCACGCGAGAAATGGATGTCGCTGTATGAGCAGCGCGACCCGGTGTATTCACGCATCGCCACGGTTGTCGTCGCGACCCGTGGCAAAACACCAGCAAAGGCGGCGAAAGCGGTTATGGAAGGTATGAACGAACGCATTGTGCATGTGACCGGCAGCGGCATCGAGCCCTATGATGTGCGCATCGGACGCAACGTGATCACCCATCTGCCAGAGGTCCTCGGCGAGGCCCCGGTGCGCGTGGCGCTGATCCACACGAGCACCGTGCAGAGGCATTCCGACAAGGCGCGCACGATCCTGCGCCGTGCCGGATACACCGTGAGCGACATCACGATCCCCGACGCCGAGATGGGCAAGACCATCGAGGTCGCCAACGGCATCTGGAAGCGCCTGGGCGACGAAGGCTTCACCCGCTCCGACGCCATCGTGGGTCTGGGCGGCGGCGCCTGCACCGACCTGGCCGGATTCGTCGCCGCCACGTGGATGCGCGGCATCCGGTATGTCAACTGCCCCACGTCGCTGCTTGCCATGGTCGACGCCTCCACCGGCGGCAAGACCGGCATCAACACCGAGCAAGGCAAGAACCTCGTCGGCAGCTTCTACACGCCCGCCGGCGTGCTTGCGGACCTCGACGCCCTCTCCACGCTGCCCAACGACATCTTCGTCGAAGGACTGGGGGAGGTCGCCAAGTCCGGGTTCATCCGCGACCCCAAGATCCTCGACATCCTCGAGGCCAACGCCGAGCGGCTCCGTGACTTCGACTGCACCGACGTCCCCGAGGACCTGATGGCGGTGATCTCAGAGCTCATCGAACGCACCGTGACCGTCAAGGCGTACCACGTCAGCAGCGACCTCAAGGAGAAGGGCCTGCGCGAATTCCTCAACTACGGGCATACGCTGGCCCACGCCATCGAGAAGCTCGAACACTTCCGCTGGCGCCACGGGCAGGCGGTCGCCGTGGGCATGGTCTTCGCGGCCGAACTGTCGCACATCACCGGGCACATCGACTCCCGCCTGGTCGACTACCACCGCAGCCTGCTGTCGAGCCTGGGGCTGCGCACCAGCTGGAACGGCGGCACCTTCGACGAGGTCGTGGCGCTCATGCACCGCGACAAGAAGGCGCGCGGCAACACGCTGCGTTTTGTGATCCTCGAGTCCATCGGACATCCGATCCATCTCGACGGCCCCGACATCGAAGACGTCCACGAGGCGTTCCGCAGGGTCAGCGGCACTCTCTGAGACGCCGCGCATCGCCGAGCAATCGCATAGTATGGGCATGGCGCGCGTCATACGGTGACGACGGACAGGCGCCACGGACGCCATGCACAGAATAGGCCGCGTCGCCGCGGCGAAGGAGCACACCATGACAATGACGAACACACCGAATATGTATGCGAATCCGCGCATCCTCATCGTCAACGGCCCCAATCTGGGTCGCCTTGGCGTGCGCGAACCCGAAGTCTACGGGCACCAGGACATGCAGCAGCTGCGCCAGATGTGCGTCATCTGGGCGCGCGAGGAAGGATACGAGGTCGACGTGCGCCAGAGCGACGACGAGGCCGAGGTGATTCACTGGATGCACCAGGCCGTGGACCGCCGCCAACCCGTGGTGCTCAACCCCGCCGCCTTCACGCATTACAGCTACGGTCTGCGCGACGCCGCCGTGCAGGTGACCGACGCCGGTCTGCCGCTCATCGAGGTGCATATCTCGAATCCCGCGGGACGCGAGGCCTTCCGTCGCTATTCCGTGATTTCCCCCATCGCCACGGCGACCATCGCCGGCATGGGATTCTACGGGTACAAGCTCGCCATCGAATCCATCGCCGCCATCGCGCACGCCTCCCAGCAGAAAGTCGCATAGCCGCGCCCCGTGGCGCTTTCCGGGAGCCCCGGGCGGACCGTGTCCCGCGGGGCGCCTCCCACGGGTCATTCGGCGCCCGTCCGGGTGCCGTCACAGGCATACCCCGCCCCATGACACGCCGACATGCCCGCACCGTACGCCACACGCGTGCGATGCGGGCGTGTGAAGTCGTTCTCGACTGTTACTATGAAGTTCCATGGTCAATGAACATGGAATCTCGCAGGAACACATCACAAAGCACATTTTCGTCACTGGTGGTGTCGTGTCTTCCCTTGGCAAGGGCCTGACCGCATCCTCCCTTGGGCGCCTTCTTCGCAGCCGTGGCCTCCGCGTCCTTCAGCAGAAACTCGATCCCTACATCAACGTCGATCCCGGTACCATGAACCCCTTCCAGCACGGCGAGGTCTACGTGACCGAGGACGGCGCCGAGACCGATCTTGACATCGGCCATTACGAGCGCTTCCTCGACGTCCCGCTGTCGCAGAAGGCGAACGTGACGACCGGCCAGATCTACCAGTCCGTGCTTCGCAAGGAGCGCGCCGGCGAATACCTCGGCCAGTGCGTGCAGGTGATCCCGCACATCACGAACGAGATCAAGAGCCGCATGCGCGCCCAGGCTTCCGACAAGGTCGATGTCATCATCACCGAGATCGGCGGCACCGTGGGCGACATCGAGTCCCAGCCGTTCCTCGAGGCCGCACGCGAGGTGCGCCGCGAGCTGGGCGAGAAGAACTGCATGTTCGTGCATGTCTCCCTCGTCCCGTACATCGCCTCCGCCCATGAGCTCAAGACGAAGCCCACCCAGCATTCCGTGATGAGCCTGCGCCAGCTCGGAATCCGCCCCGATGCGCTCGTCCTGCGCTCCGACCGTCCGCTTGGCAAGGGCATCAAGGACAAGATCTCGCTCATGTGCGACGTCGACGAAGAGGCCGTCGTCAACTGCATCGACGCGCAGTCCATCTACGACATCCCCAAGATCCTCTTCGACGAGGGCCTCGACGCATATGTGGTGCGCAAGCTCGAGCTTCCGTTCCATGACGTGGACTGGGCCGAGTGGTCCGACCTGCTCGAACGCGTGCACCATCCCAAGGAGGAAGTCTCCATCGCCATCGTCGGCAAGTACATCGACCTGCCCGACGCGTACCTGTCCGTCACCGAGGCCCTCAAGGCCGGTGGCTTCGGCAACTGGGCCAAGGTCAACGTGCTGTGGATCCCGGCTGATTCCTGCGCCACCATGGAGGGTGCGGAGCGCGAGCTGGGCAACGTCGACGGCATCGTGATCCCCGGCGGATTCGGCATCCGTGGCATCGAGGGCAAGCTCGGCGCACTCCGCTGGGCCCGTGAGAAGAAGGTGCCCGCCCTCGGCCTGTGCCTCGGCCTGCAGTCCATGGTCATCGAATACGCCCGAGACGTACTCGGCATCGAGGACGCCAACTCCACCGAGTTCGACCCGGATTGCGAGCATCCCGTCATCGCCACCATGGAAGAGCAGAAGAAGTACGTCGAGCAGGGCGGCGACCTCGGCCACACGATGCGCCTCGGCGCGTATCCCGCCGTTCTCAAGGAAGGCTCCGTCGTCGCCGGCCTTTACGGCACCACCAACGTGAGCGAACGCCACCGCCATCGCTATGAGGTGAACGTGGACTACCGCGACCGCCTCGAGCAGGCAGGTCTCGTCGTTTCGGGCACCAGCCCCGATGGCGAGCTCACCGAGTTCGTCGAACTGCCGAAGGACGTGCATCCGTTCTATGTGGGCACGCAGGCGCATCCTGAGTTCAAGAGCCGCCCGACCAAGCCGCATCCGCTGTTCAAGGGCCTCGTGTCCGCGGCGCTTGGCCACAAGCACCAGCGCGAGGAACAGGAGGCCGTTCCGCAGGAGTGACCTGGGTGCCCCGTGCCGGGCATGGTCTCCTTAAGGCGCACCGCCCGATCCGACAGGGTCCGGGCGGTGCGCCTTTTTGTCGCGGAAGCGGGCGGCGGAACCGAGCGGGTCAGAGGTGAGGCGGCTCACCGGAACGGAACGCCGCGATGTCTCTGCGGACGACGGTATGACATGTGCTGCGGCGCATCGCCTATGGTTTTCGAAATGCGGGGAGGATGCATTGAAGTTTCCACACGGCGTCGTAGCATTGGTCGGTAACGTGTACCAAGGGCGTGTGCGATTCCGCCAGTGGAACCGCATGCGTTTCTTGCCGCAACAATCCGCATGGCACTTTCTTGCGGAGTGTAGTGTTGAAGAGAACTTACGATTACGATTTCAAGGGGTGTACGGCACGTATGAGTGACTTCTTTGGGCTTTCCGACGAAGAGGACACGCAGAATCCCGCCGATGCGAACGCAAACGACGGCGGATTCGTGGCTGATGATGGAGCAGGGGTGGCCCGGGACGATGCCTCCGCGGCGTACGGGACGGATGCGCAGGATGCGCCGTCGTATGGTTCGGCGATGTGGCACAGTCAGTCCGGCGTAGGGTTCCTCCCGAACGGTTCCGTCGATGAGTTCCCCGCCGGCGCCCCGGGGAACGCCGATTCCGCGCAAGGAGACGATTTCCGTTTCAACAGCGACGCAGTGACCCGCGCCGAGGGCTCTTTCGGATTCGATGCATCCGATGACGTGCCCGGAGCGAATCCCGATGCCGAGGAGACGAAGCATCATACCCGCCCGATGAATCCCGTAGCGGGTGCGATGGATTCCGGCGGCCAGCTCGCCATGGCCTTCGACCAAGGGGACGCCACGTACGGTACCAACGACGCCAGGCCTGCCGATGCCACACGGGACGATGACGCGTCCGAAGCCGACGACGCCGGCTCCGGCAAAGGGGCGGCGACCGTGGCCAGGAAGAAACATCACGCCGGGCTGTGGATCCTGCTGGTGGTCATCGTGCTGCTCGCCGCCGCCTGCGCCTACGGCTACAACTATTTCCAGACCCGCGCGTTGCCTGGCGTTACGCTCCAGGGCGTGAGCATGCAGGGCAGGACCAAGCAGCAGATCGCCGACCAGATCAATCAGACGTTCGCCGACGCCACGACCACCGTGACGTACAACGACCAGTCCGTCGACATCACGCTTTCGGACCTCGGCTACAGTGTGGATGCCGATTCCATCGCCCAGCAGGTCATGGATGCGAAGCGCTCCGGCCCGTTCTTCAGCCGCTATCTGCCATCGGTCCCAGACAACGTCACCTTCGATATCGGCAGCGCCGACGATGCCGATCCCTCGAAGGTCGGAAGCGAGCTCAACGTGGCCTCGACGGCGCCTGTCGACGCGACCGTTGCGCTCAACGACGACAAGACGCAGTTCGTGACGACCCCCGCCCAGACCGGAACCGGCGTGAGCGTCGCCAACGCCGCCCGGGAGCTGCTTGACTTCATGCAGAGCCTCGGATCCAAGCAGCCCCAGAACGTCGAGCTGACCGTTTCCGACGTCCAGCCCTCCGTCACCGATGACATCGCAAGCTCCGCCGCAGACACCCTGAACGGACTCATCGCGAACCCCGTGACCATCAAGGGCGACGGCGGAGACGTCGCCACGCTCGGAGCCGACGCCATCGACGCCGGCAAGACGATTCAGCCCGACACCACGGCGGCGCTGTCCGACGGACAGCAGCGCGTCGGCTATGTCGTGTTCGACGCCGCGGCGATCCAGAGCTACTACGACAACAACATCAAGACCACTTTCCAGCCCACCGAAGAGGACCGCGACATCATCGTCAACAACGACGACGAGGTGCTGCAGACCAACAGCGAGGGCCATCCGGGCGTCGTGGTCGCCGATGGCGGGGACGCCAACGTGGGCACGGACGCCGTGCAGTCCATCGTCGATGGCACGAAAGAGGTGACCATCGACGCGACGGTCACGCCGATGAAGGTCAACAAGACCAAGCGTCACGTGGTCGTCGACCTGTCCGACCGCTTGCTCTACGTCTATGAGAACGACCAGGTCATCAAGACCCTCCACGTGTATGTCGGCAGGGGCATCCAGGCGGATGGCTCGTGCTCGGGCAGCCTGTGCACGCCGACCGGCGACTTCAAGATCTGGTGGAAGCTTCCCGAACAGAGGATGGTCGGTTCCGTCACCCTTCCGAACGGCACCAAGGAAACGTGGAACGCCCCTGGTGTCAGGTACATCAACTACTTCACCAAGTCGGGCTGCGCCATCCACCGTTCCGCGTCCTCGACGCCGCACACCGACGCCGACATCGCCACCAACACGTCGCTGCACTCCCACGGGTGCGTCGGCATCGGCTGGGACGTCGCCGAATGGTTCTACGGATGGTGTCTCTACAACGAGACGGTGCACATACAGCAATAGCTGACGCTGAGCCGCGCGAAACGCCGTGGGCGGTCATGCGATCCGCCTGCACACCACAGGGTCCGGATGAAAACGTCCGGGCCCTGTTGATATCCGGGGTGGCGATGCGGCATCCCGCACATCCGCTGCCCTGCGTCTGCCCTCGGCGTGTTCCGTCAGGCGCAGGGGACACGCCGTGCGGATCCCGGTGCCCCGGCGTGCATCGTCCCGGGACGAATCGAAAAGGATGCCCGAATATGAAAATTGCTTCTTCACAAGCCGCTCTCGAACTGTTAGGGTAGGCAATCAGTGACGAGCGGGGGACTATGACCCGCAACAGCCCGGCGCGCTGGCGCCGGGCGCGACAGGCAAGGAGGTGCATATGGTCGACGGTGCCGGCAACAAGGCCGCGGACGTTGAGATGAGCCAGTACGTGGCTGACCGCGCCCGGGTCAACGAAGACAAGATCCGGCAGGATGACGAGATCATCAGCGAATTCGGTGACTACAGCTACGGATGGCACGATTCCGACGAGGCGGGAAAGGCCGCGAAGAAAGGCATCAGCGAGGACGTGGTCCGCGCCATTTCCGCCGACAAGAACGAGCCGGAGTGGATGCTCGACTACAGGCTCCAGGGATACCGGGACTTCGTGAACCGTCCGATGCCGCAGTGGGGCGTCGACCTCACGGGTTTCGACGCCGATGACTTCAAGTACTACGTCAAGCCGCTGGACAGGCAGGCGACGACGTGGGATGAACTGCCGTCCGACATCAAGAACACGTACGACAAGCTCGGAATCCCCGAGGCGGAGAAGAAGCGCCTCGTGGCCGGCGTCGCCGCGCAGTACGAATCCGAGGTCATCTACAATTCGATCCGCGAGGACCTCAAGAAGCAGGGCGTGATCTTCGTCGACACGGACACCGCCGTGCGGCAATACCCCGACCTCGTGCGCAAGTACTTCGGCAAGTGCATCCCGAGCAACGACAACAAGTTCGCGGCGCTCAACACCGCGGCGTGGTCCGGCGGCTCGTTCGTGTACGTGCCCAAGGGCGTCCACGTCGACATCCCCCTCCAGGCGTACTTCCGCATCAACACGCCGAACATGGGACAGTTCGAACGCACGCTCATCATCGCGGACGAAGGCTCCTACGTGCATTACGTCGAGGGGTGCACGGCTCCGATCTATTCGACCGACTCGCTGCATTCCGGCGTCGTCGAGATCTTCGTCGAGCCGCACGCCCGCGTGCGCTACACGACTGTGCAGAACTGGTCGAACAACGTCTACAACCTCGTGACGCAGCGCGCCTACGTGCGCGAGGGCGGCACCATGGAATGGGTGGACGGCAACATCGGTTCGAAGGCCACCATGAAATACCCGGCCTGCATCCTCGCCGAGCCGTATGCCAGCGCTTCCACCATGACGCTGAGCTTCGCCTCGCAGGGGCAGTACCAGGACACAGGCGCCAAGATGATCCACCTTGCGCCGCACACGAGCTCGCAGATCGTGTCCAAGTCCATCTCGCGCGCGGGCGGCCGTTCCGCCTACCGCGGACTCGTCAAGATCATCGACGGTGCGGAAGGCTCGAGCTCCTCCGTGGTGTGCGACGCCCTGCTCGTCGACGAGATCTCCCGGTCCGACACGTACCCGCATGTCGACGTGCGCGAGGACGACGTGCGCATGGCCCACGAGGCGACGGTGTCCAAGGTGTCCGAGGACCAGCTGTTCTACCTCATGAGCCGCGGCATGACCGAGGACGAAGCCATGGGCATGATCGTGCGTGGCTTCGTCGAGCCGATCTCGCGCGAGCTGCCGATGGAATACGCGCTCGAACTCAATCGTCTTGTGGAACTCCAGATGGAAGGATCGGTGGGCTGATGACCTCGTCCCCTGAAATCGCCATGCCGGCGGCGGACCCCAAGGATCCGTATGCGATGCCGGCCCTCATGCCGTCCAGCGCAGACCGGGCGATCCGTTCGTTCGACTACGCGGACTTCGACATCCCCACGCGCAAGCAGGAGGATTTCCGCTACACGCCTGTCGAGCGCGTCGAGGAATTCTTCCAGCCGTTCGCTTCTTCCGATGACGTGACGGCCACCGTCGGCATGATCGACGGCTCCGCGCTCCCCGACACCGTCACCGTGCGCACCGCGTCCAAGGAGGAAACGGGCGTCCCCGCGGTCGGCGAACCCGCGGACCGCATCGAGGCCATCGAATGGGCCGCCGCGCCGTCGGAACTCGTCATTGACATCAGGGCAGACACGCCCACGCCAGTGCTCGTGGATGTCTCCGGGCACGGCCTCGACCTCGCCGCGCTGCACATCGTCATCGTCGCCCGCCCGCACGTCCGGGCCGATGTCGTCATCGAGCACACCGGCAGCGCGCGTCTGGCAGAAGGCGTCGAGGTCACCGCCATGCAGGGCAGCGAGCTGTCCGTCACCTCGGTGCAGGAATGGAACGACGACTCGAAGCACGTGGGCGGCCACCGCCTGCGCATCGGCGCCGAGGCCACGCTGCGCCACAGCGTCGTCACTCTGGGCGGCGACGTCGTGCGCCTGCGCATGGACCAGGATTTCGACGGCCCGCATGCCAAATCCGACATGCTCGGCATTTACTTCGTGGGCGCCGGCAAGCATTACGAGCATCGCACGATGGTGGTGCACAACCACCCGGAGTGCATGAGCCGCGTCATCTACAAGGGCGCGCTGAGCGGCGAGCACGCGCACAGCACGTGGGTGGGCAACGCGCTTATCGAGCCGACCGCGCCCGGCACCGATTCCTACGAGCTCAACCGCAACCTCGTGCTCACCAAGGGCGCGATCGCCGATTCCGAGCCGAACCTCGAAATCGAGAACGGCAACATCGTGGGCGCCGGCCATGCAAGCTCCGTCGGACGTTTCGACGAGGAGCAGCTGTTCTACATGGAATCCCGTGGCGTGCCCGAAAGGCAAGCCCGCAAGCTTGTCGTGCACGGATTCTTCAAGGAACTCGTCGACCAGGTCGGCATCCCGCAGATCGACGACCGCATCATGGCGACGCTCGACGCGCGCCTCGACGAGTCCGTCGCTGCGCCGATCGCGGAAAAGGCGGACGACGGCACCGCGAACAACAACGAGAACTACGCACACAATCAGGAGGAGAACTGATGTCAACCCTCGAAATCAAGGACCTTCGCGCATCGGTCGAGACGAAGGAAGGCCGTAAGCAGATCCTCAACGGCGTGAACCTCACCATCGAATCCAACACGACGCACGCCATCATGGGGCCCAACGGGTCGGGCAAGTCCACGCTCGCCTACACGCTCGCAGGGCATCCCAAGTACCAGGTCGACGGCGGCGAGGTGCTCCTCGACGGCCAGAACCTGCTGGAGATGACCCCCGACGAGCGCGCCCGCGCTGGCTTGTTCCTTGCCATGCAGTACCCGGTGGAGGTGCCGGGCGTGTCGATGACCAACTTCCTGCGCACCGCCGTGACCGCCGTGCAGGGCAAGGCCCCGTCGATCCGCACATGGACGAAGGAGCTGAGCGAAGCGATGGAGCGCCTGCGCATGGACCCCAAGTTCGCCCAGCGTTCCGTCAACGAAGGATTCTCCGGCGGCGAGAAGAAGCGCGCCGAGGTGCTTCAGCTCGAACTGCTGCGCCCCAAGTTCGCCATCCTTGACGAAACGGACTCCGGCCTGGACGTCGACGCCCTGCGCATCGTCTCCGAAGGCGTGAACCGCGCCAAGGAAAACACGGGCATGGGCATCATGATGGTGACGCACTACACCCGAATCCTCAAGTACATCAAGCCCGACGTCGTCCATGTCTTCGCGCACGGACAGGTCGTCGAGACGGGCGGCCCCGAGCTCGCCGACGTGCTCGAGGAGGAGGGCTACGACAAGTATCTCCCCGAAGGCACCACGGAATCCGCGCTCGCGTGACTTCCCGGGCCGCGTGCCATGCCTTCCTCGGTGACAGGCACGGTGCGCGGCGCATGCGAAACGGGCCGCTGCTCATGGCGCGGTCGTCGCCTTCCCGCGGCGCCCCATGATGGGTGGCCTCGCAGATCCCTCTTCGATGCACCGGGGTTCGCCGGTGGTACCAGCAGGCCCATTCGCGTGCGCATGTCACGCGACCCCAGGGTGCAACGCCACACCGCGCGGCGTCCTTCCCTTGACTCCCCACACAACGGTTTGCAGAAAGCACAGTGACAGGCATGGTTGATTTCGACGCCATTCGCGCCCAATTCCCGATTCTTGACCAGCAGATCCACGGTCATCCCTTCGTGTACCTCGATTCCGGCGCGACCGCGCAGAAACCCGAATGCGTCATCGAGGCGGAAAGCGAGTTCTACCGCACCATCAACGCGGGCGTGCACCGCGGCGCGCACGAGCTCGCGGCGCGCAGCACCGAGGCCTTCGAACGCGCGCGCGCCCAGGTGGCGCGACTCGTCGGCGCGAACTCCGCGGAAGGCGAGGAAGAGATAGTCGTCACATCCGGGGCAACCGGAGGGCTCAACGAGCTCGCCACGGCCTTCGGCAACGCGAGCCTCGGCCGCGGGGGAGAGGCGGCGCGCCGCTTCGCCCTCGGACCCGGCGACGAGATCGTCGTCTCGAAGGCCGAGCACCACTCGGTGCTGCTGCCGTTCCAGGAGCTTGCCGCCCGCACCGGCGCCACCCTGAAATGGCTCGACCTCACCGAGGACGGTCGCGTGCGCATCGACAACCTGGACGAGGTCATCACCGACCGCGCCAAGGTCGTCGCCGTCACCCACGTGTCGAACGTCACTGGTGCCATCACCGACGTGCCTCCGATCGTGCGCCGCGCCCATGAGGTCGGCGCGATCTTCATCCTTGACGCCTGCCAGTCGGTGCCGCACATCCGCGTCGATGTCAAGGCGCTGGACGTGGACTTCGCCTGCTGGAGCGCCCACAAGATGTATGGCCCCACTGGCGTCGGGTTCCTCTACGGCAAGCGCGACCTGCTCGAGGCGCTGCCGCCGGCGAACTTCGGCGGATCCATGGTGGAGCTCGCATGGATGGACAGACCGGCGCAATACATGGAGCCGCCGGCGCGCTTCGAGGCCGGCACCCAGCCGGTGGCGCAGGTCGTCGCGGCGGGCGTCGCGGCCGAATGGATGATGAACATCGGCATGGATGCGATCGCCGAGCACGAACGCATGCTCACCGACAGGCTTCTTTCCATCGGCGACATCGAGGGCGTGCGCATCCTTGGGCCCGCGAACGACCGTGACCGCGTCGGCACCGTCGCGTTCGACGTCGACGGCGTGCATCCCCATGACGTCGGTCAGTTCGTCGACGCCGAGGGCATCGCCATCCGCGTGGGGCACCATTGCGCGCAGCCGGTGCACCGTCACTTCGGACTCTATGCGTCGAACCGCATCTCGTGCGGCGTCTATAACAATCTCGATGACATCGACCGGGTGCTCGACACGGTGTCGCGCGTGCGGGGATTCTTCCTCGGCAAGTGAGACGGCGCCTGGCGAGTGAGACGGCGCAGAAACGCCGAGGTCTGGGGGACGCCGTCGCGGTGATGGCGCGCGGACCTCGGGGCGGCGCCCGCCGACGGCCCATCGGAGAACAACGAAAGGCAGACAATGGATTTCGGATCTGACGGTCTGGAACAGATGTACCAGGAGGTCATTCTCGAAGCCTCCCGTGCGCGGAGCGGCAGCGAGCATTTCGCGCCGGACCTCGCCGACGAGAACGCGGATGCCGCCGGTACCTCGACGTTCACGGCGACGCATGAGTACTGCGTGACGGGGCAGTCGCACCAGTTCAACCCGACGTGCGGCGACGAAGTGACGCTGCGCGTGGAGCTCACGGACGGTTCCGACGGCAAGCCGACGCGCATCGAGAAACTCACGTGGGACGGGCATGGGTGTTCCATCTCGCAGGCCAGCCTGTCGATCATGCACGACATGGTCGAAGGCCGGACCGTGGACGAGGCGATGCATCTTTCCGGCCTCTTCCACCGCCTCATGGAGTCCCGCGGCAAGGGGCTGGACTCAGACGACGAGATGGACGAGCTCGATGACGCCGTGGCGTTCCAGGGCGCGTCGAAGTTCCCCATGCGCATCAAGTGCGCGCTTCTGGGCTGGGATGCCATGAAGGCGTCCGTCGCCCAGGCGATGGCGCACGTCCGGCATGGCGCCGATGGCGCGGCGACGCCGGCGGAAGACGCGGCCGATGTCGCGGAACCCGCAGATTCCCCCACGAAGGAGGCATGATGGCCAACGACAACCTGGTGCCGCAGCCTGACGATTCCATCCTGCGCGCCGTCAACAACGCATTGGGCGACGAGCAGACCGCCGAGACGGTGGTGCGCAACCCCGCCGCGACGGGGCAGATCATCAAGGCCGCCGAAAGCAACGGACGGCTTTCGGCATCGGCCACGGGCGGGAAGGACGCCGCTTCTGCGACTTCCGAAAGCACCCTCGCAGCGCAGGACGCTCCGATTTCCGCAGCCGCCGACGACGTGCAGGCGCAAGCGCGCAAGATCGCCGCAGACCACCAGAAGGGCGAGATCCCTCTCACGGCCGTTGACGCCATCGGGCGCGCGACCGCGCAGGACGTGAAAGAGGCGCTGCACCAGGTCATTGACCCTGAGCTCGGCGTCGACGTCATCGACCTGGGGCTTGTCTACGGCATCGAAATCGACAACCTCGGCCGTGCAATCATCACCATGACTCTGACGACCCCCGCATGCCCGCTCACCGGCCTCATCGAGGACGAGTGCGCGTCGGTGCTCGCCGGCCTGGTGGAGGAATTCCGCATCGATTGGACGTGGACGCCGCCGTGGGACGTGAGCATGATGACGCAGGAAGGCGCCGACCAGATGGCGGCGCTGGGATTCAACCCCGGGAACCTGCCGAAATACTGACAGCGAGTGGCGGCGCCGCGATGCCCTGCGGCGCCGCCACTGTCGTTTGGAGTGTCGCGTTGTTTGGGACGGCTGGGGTCCGCTGGCAGTGCGCGACAGTGCGCAGGCGATGGACCCCGGCCTTGTGCGGCAGTGCACGGAAGGCCTTGCACGGAGCCGGCAGTGTGCAGGGTGGCGGGGCTAGTCCATCTGCGTCGCGTAGAACGCCACCGCGGTGCTGGCGGCGACGTTGAGCGAATCCACGCCGTGGTACATGGGGATTTTCACGGTCAGGTCAGTGCGGGCGATCGTACGGTGCTTGAGGCCGTCGCCTTCCGTACCGAAGACGAGCGCGATCTTGCCGATGCTCTGGGGGTCGTCGCAGGGCAGGTGGAGACGACGGGTGAGCTCCTGCATGCTGATCGAGTCATCGGTCAGCGCCATGGCGACGGTGGTGAATCCCAGGCCGTGCAGCTGCGCGAGGCCGGCATCGGGCCAGTCGTGCACGTCGGATCCGATGCGGGTCCACGGCACCTGGAACACCGTGCCCATGGACACGCGTGCGGCGCGACGGTACAGCGGGTCGCCGCACGATGGGGTGACAAGCACGGCGTCCACGCCTAGCGCGGCGGCGGACCGCATGATTGCGCCGACGTTGGTGAAATCCACGATGTTTTCCATCACCGCCACACGGCGTGCGCCGGAGCAGACGTCTTCGACCGAGGGGAGCGGCCACCGGTGCATCGCGCACAGCGCGCCACGGTGCATGCGGTATCCGGTCAACTGCTTGAGCAGGGCGGGGGACGCGACGAAGATCGGGATGTCGGGGCCCCATTCGGCGTCGATCTGCGCGAATTCGCGCGTCATGCCCTCCAGCCACGGTTCTTCCACGAGGAACGACAGCGGCTCCACGTGGGCATCGAGAGCGCGGTCGATGACCTTGGGGCTTTCGGCGATGAACATGCCCTTTTCGGGCTCGAGCCGGTTGCGCAGCTGTATCTCGGTGAGCTGCGTGTAAGCGGCGAGACGGGGGTCGTCGAGCGTGTCGACGTGAACAATCTGCATTTTGGGTACCTCGCAGGACAAACACGGAACTCTCCACATTGTAGACGGCATGCGCAAGGTCGGGCCGGCGTGCATGGCGAAGGGGCGCTACCGTGGTCTCGGGGCGGGGCGGATCCGATGTTTTGCCGATGGACGTCAGCGCGACACGCCGAAGTTGCCAAGTGGGATATACATGTTAATATATACAACTGTTGCGCTAAAGAGCAACAACAAATGAAAATGTCCGGGTGGCGGAATGGTAGACGCGCTAGCTTGAGGTGCTAGTGGCTATTTTTAAACGGCCGTGCGGGTTCAAGTCCCGCTCCGGACACGAGTTCATGCAAGGGCTTCTGAGAAATCGGAAGCCCTTTGTGCGTTTAAGCCGTTTGTGTATTTAAGTGCTTTGCGTATGCGAGTCCTTTGCGTATTTCCAGTTCTGAGTATCCCAGCCCTTCATACATTCGGCGTGCGGATTCGGCCGGGCATCTCGATTTCGGTATCCCGGTCATTGCCTTCTCCTGTTTCTGCGGTATTGGATTCTGACGGTTTCGGTTTCTGGCGGTTTCGGATACGCTGACGATGTCCGGTCCGTCGAAGGCGCCGCGGCCGGGGGACGCAGGAAGGCCACGGCGCGGGATGGGAAGAATGGGTCTGAGCCAGCCGTTACTCTGATTGACAAGGTTGCGACAGGGGTCGCGAACCGATAGGGAAACCACAGGACAGGGGATCGCATGGCGCTTTTTTCGAATGGAGACGATTACATTTCCCCGGACTCATCCGCGAACGTCCGCGTCGACGAGGGCGACGGCTTCGGATGGTCCTCGCAGGGGCAGTCCTCACCGGCGTATTCCGCTTTCGAGGCCCGGGCCGACCAGGACGGCGGGCAGGGGCCGAGCCCGTCCGTGGACGCCGGCCCGGCGTCGCCGCACGCGCGGAACGGCCAGACGGCGGGTGGAATCATGGCGCTCACCGTCTTTTCCCAGATCTGCGATTATCTTTTCGTGCTCGTGCTGGTTGCCTACGACGCGATGATCGTGCTGTTCCAGGTGACCGAGCAGGACGCAAGCGAGGAGCCCATCGTGCTCCTGTGGATCGTGATTCTTGTCATGGAGGTGCCGTTGGCGTTCGTCCTGCTCCATTGCGCGCGCACGATGCACCGCATGCGCTCCTGGCTGCGCGCTGGCATGGGGATCGGTATCCCTGCGCGCGACATCCTGTCGCAGGATAGCGAGGACGCGGTGGGAACGGTGGTGGACGCCGTGCGGCCCATGGGGCAGTGGGGGCATGATGTCTTTCTCAAGGTCCGATACACCGATTACTCCGGCCGCACCCATGAATCGTGGGGGCCGAGCGCTGTCACCGGACAGGGAATCCCCGGCATCGGAGCCTCCGTCCGCGTGTACTGCCACAAGGCATCGGGGGACGGCGGCGTGTGCATTTTCTCCGTGGCGCCCGACTCCGATGATGGTTCTCGGGGCAGCAACGGTTCGCGTACCTTCGGCTCCACACTTGCTGCCAGCCCGTGGGCGCTGAGCTACCGCGACATGTGCACGCTGGAATACCCCCAGCCGTTCGTCGTGCAGCCCGCGGTCTATTCGAAAAGCGTCATCGTCGGATCGCTGCCGTTCCTGTTCATCGGCGTTTTCTATGTCTTCCTCGCGATGGGCACCAGATTCGAATCCGACGGAGCGCCTCCCAGCTGGCTTTCGTCTTGGTGGTTCGTCTTGTCGCTCGTCGTCGTGGCGCTCGGTCTGCTGACATCGATTCTCCTGACGATCCCCTTTTCGCGCAGGATCAACGAGTGGGAACGGCGGTGCGCCCAGGCGCGGAAGCATCCCTCCGCCGCGCTCCCCGGGACGTACTCCGGAGTGGTGCATGACATCGTGCCTGTGCCTGTTTTCCAAACGGGCGCCTTCCTGGGGTACGGCTTCCTCGCGCGCGTCGCCGTGACCGTCGACGGCAAGCTCTGGGAATACTGGGCGTGCTGCGATCCGGCAAGCGAGTATGGCGTCAGCGCGAGCGCCGGCGCATCCCTGCCCATCTCGTCGGGGACGACGGTGGCCGTGCGTTTCGTGGATGTGCCGGTGGGCGGCCTCCATCCGGTCGCCGTATTCGACCCGGGGCGCCGGGCCTGACCGGGCTTCCGTGATGGCGCAGCGCGGAGAGGAATGACGCTGCGAAGCAACGCTGGAATGGAGGAGCGGCGGCCGGCGGCGGACCTGCGCCCGGTGCTACCCTGAAGGCATGACGCTTCCTGTTTTCGTGCTCCACGATTCCCCCGCCATGCCGGTTGACGCCGCGTTCCCGGTCGGCTCGCACCCGCAGCTTCCCGAATCCGTGCAGCGCCACGCCTTCAAATCCATGCGGCTGGCCGAAGGGGACGAATTCCAACTCACCGACGGCAGGGGAGCGCGCATCACGATGCGCGTGGACGATGCCGACGCGATGCTCGCCCACGTCACCGCCGTCGCCGCCGACTCCGCGCCCGCTGTGCGCCTTGGACTTATCCAGGCTCTCGCGAAAGGCGGGCGCGACGAACAGGCCATCGAAACATCCACCGAAATCGGTGTCGACGCGGTGATGCCATGGCAGGCGAACCGGTCCATCGTGCAATGGAAGGGATCGAAGGCCGACAAGGCGCTCGCGAAATGGCGCGGCGTGCTCGTCGCCGCCACAGAGCAATCGCGCCGAGCGTGGGTCCCCGACCTCGAGCCGCTGCACACCACGCGGCAGCTGGCTGAGTGGATCGCCGACGCCACGCGGCGCGGCGACATGGTGGTCGTGCTTCATCAGGACGCCACCGACACCTGGGCCGGCGTTGAGCGCGCGGCCGCCTCTCTTGCCACGCAGGCGTCCGGGGCCGCCCAGGCCGGCGACGCGCCCACGATATGGGTCGTCGTGGGGCCCGAAGGCGGCGTCGGCGAGGAAGAGGTGGCGCAGTTCACCGCGGCCGGCGCCTGCAGCTGCGTCATCGGCCGCACCATCCTGCGCGCCTCCACCGCAGGCCCTGTTGCGCTCGCGCTTCTCAGCCGCGCCATCGGACGCTACGAGTGATGCCTGCGCTGCCGGCACCCGGGACTTCGCCGTGAGCGAACCCGGGGCACCCGTGGACGCCTCGGCATAAGATGGAGGTGGAAACGTCCGTCCGGAGCTGGAGCCACGGCGCGGCATCGGCCGCAGATTGGCGCCAGCGCCCGTCGCGGCGGCGCACAACGCCGCATGACAACCGAAACGACAAAGGAGAATCCATGGCCGAAGAAACCGACTGCCTGTTCTGCAAGATCGCCGAGGGCCAGGTGCCCAGCACCAAGGTGTACGAAGACGACACCGTGTATGCGTTCAAGGACATCAACCCGATGAGCGAGGTCCACGTGCTCGTGATCCCCAAGAAGCACTATCCGAACGCCGCCGCCGTGGCTGCCGCCGACCCGCAGCTTCTCGCGCACATCGTGGAGACCGCGCAGAAGATCGCCGACGACCAGTGCGACGGCGCCTACCACCTGTTGTTCAACACGGGCGCCGCAGCAGGGCAGACGGTGTTCCACTGCCATGCGCACGTGCTCGGAGGCAGGCCCGACCCCGCCAAGCTCGCAGGCGCCCTCGCCTGAGCCCGTTCCATATCTGCATATCCGGCAGCGCATCCGTAACCGCTCACACCGCCGAAAGGAAACCTTTGGCAACAACGACGCGAACAATCACCATCCCAGCAGAACTCGATCCCGTGGCAGTCTGCGGCCCCGCCGACCAGGTGATCCGGCAGGTCGAGGAGGCCTTCCCCGATCTCACGATCATCGTGCGCGGCAACCGCATCGCCATCGTCTCGCATTCCCGGCAGACCGAGCCGCTGGCGATCAAGGCCGAGAACACGATCAAAGAGATCATCGATGCCGCGTACACCGCCCCGTTGGACTCCGTCGAGGTCGCGCGCATGCTCGAACGGCCGTACGTCAAGGATTCTTCGATCGAGGCGGATGACTACCGGACGCGTTTCGACGACCATGCGTCGACGTCGGGACGCAGCCACGCGCCGCGTGTCATCACGATGGCGCGCGGGGTCCCGGTGCGCGCCAAGACGGCCGGACAGGTCGCGTACGTCAACGCCATCGAATCGCACACCATCACGTTCGCGATCGGTCCGGCGGGCACCGGCAAGACATACCTCGCCGTGGCGAAGGCGGTGCGCGCGTTCGAAGACGGCATGGTGCGCCGCATCGTGCTCACACGCCCCGCCGTCGAGGCCGGCGAGAACCTGGGGTTCCTGCCCGGCACCCTCAACGACAAGGTCGACCCCTACCTGCGTCCGCTGTACGACGCGTTGTCCGATATGATCGGCGGCGAACGTTTGCATAAATACCTCACGGACGGCACGATCGAGGTCGCGCCGCTGGCCTACATGCGCGGCCGCACCCTCAACGACGCCTATGTGATCCTCGACGAGGCGCAGAACACCACGCCCCAGCAGATGAAGATGTTCCTGACGCGCCTCGGGTTCAACACGCGCATGATCATCACCGGCGACATCACGCAGACCGACTTCGACGTCTCCCAGTCTGGGCTCGCCACCATCGAGGACGTGCTGGGCGACATCGACGATATCGCGTTCGTCCACCTCGACTCGCATGACGTGGTGCGACATTCGCTTGTCGGAATCATCGTGCGCGCCTACGATGAATACGCCGAACGCCATCCGTCCGCCCGCACCGTGCGGCATCCGCGCAAACAGCGCCGCGGCGCGCCGCAGCGCGGAACGGACGCGACTCACGAGGACGACGCCGAGGGCCCGGCTGACAAGGATGCTGACAATGAGCGTTGATGTTCTGAACGAAACCGAATGGATCATCGATCCCAAGATGTTCTCCGACCTGGCCGTCTGGACCATGGAACGCATGCAGGTGAGCACGCAGTCCGATCTCACCATCATCTTCAACGAGCCGGAGCCGATGGCCGACCTCCACATGAAGTGGATGAATCTCAAGGGCCCGACCGATGTCATGAGCTTCCCCATGGACGAGCTGCGCCCCGGGGCGGACGGGCAGACACCCGAAGGCGTGCTCGGCGACATCGTGCTGTGCCCCTACGTGGCGAAACAGCAGGCAGACGCCGCCGGACACACGCTGCTCAATGAAATGTGCATGCTCACGATCCACGGCATCCTGCACCTGCTGGGCTACGATCACACGACCCACGCCGAGGAAGCCGCCATGTTCGCCGTGCAGCGCGAGCTGTTCCTTCTGTTCTTCTCGCTCCGGCCCGGGACGGTGAGCGAGATCCGCCTGCCTGATGGCTCGCCCGACCTGCTGGCCGAATACGAGAAGAACCACAGGGGAGAGGCCTGAGATGACCGGTTTTTCCGGCGCCGAGATCGCCATCGTCGTCTGCCTCGTGCTGGTCGCGCTGTTCCTCGCCTGGTGCTCGCTCGTCATGGCCTCCATCGAGGCCGCCGTGTCGCGCGTCACCCGGGCGAGCCTCAACAACCTCATCCTCGAGGAACAGACGAGCGACGAAACCGATTTCACGCGTGACAAGCACATCGACAAGATTCACCGCATGCAGCGGCTCATCGATGACAGATTCGCCACCAGCGGCTCGTGTGCGTTCTTCCGCGTGCTGTTCAACATCAGCGACGGCGCGGTCGTGGCGGTCATCGCCTCGTACTGTGGCTCGCCGCTGTGGGGGCAGGTGCTGGCCGGCGTCGTGTTCGCGGTCATCGTCGCGTTCATCACCGCACGCGTGCGCCCGCGGATGCTGGGCGCCGCACAGCCGTTGAAAAGCCTCATGAAATACGAGCGCCTTGCGTGGATCGTGTCGCGCCTGGCGCCGTTTGCGAGCGCCGGCGAGAAGCATCTGTCGCACCAGGAGCTGTCGGATGACGAGGAGCTCGAGAAGCTTCAGCTCGAACAGGGGCGCGCCACCATCGACCGCCTTGCCGAAAACAGCGACATGGATCCCGAGATCTCCGAGATGCTGCGCAACGTCCTCAGCCTGTCCGACACACTGACCCGCGAGATCATGGTGCCGCGCACCGACATGATCTGCATCGAGCGCAACGAGACGCTGAGTTCCGCGCTCAAGATGTTCTCGCGCTCCGGTTTCTCACGCATGCCGGTCATCGGCGAATCCGTGGACGACCTCATCGGCATGGCCTACATGAAAGACGCCGTGCGCGCCGTCACCTACAATCCCAAGGCCGCCACGCGCGCCGTGGAAACCATCGCGCGCAAACCCATGCTCGTGCCCGAGACCAAGCCGGTCGACGACCTGTTCCACCAGATGCAGCGCACGCGCCAGCACATCGCGGTCGTCGTGGACGAATACGGCGGCATCGCCGGACTGGTGACGATCGAGGACACCATCGAGCAGATCGTGGGCGAGCTGGAGGATGAACACGACCGCACCCAGCATTCCGAACCTGAGAAGGTGGGCGAGCACACGTGGAAGGTGCCCGCGCGCACGCCGCTGTCCGACATCGAGGAGTTGTTCGAGATCGACCTCGACGAGGATGACGTCGACACCGCCTACGGGCTCCTGACCAAGGCACTCGGTAAGGTTCCGATTGTCGGCTCGAGCGCCGTGACGCGTGGCCTGCGCCTGACCGCGGTGGATTCCGCAGGACGGCGCAAGAAGGTGTCCACGATCCTCGTGGAGCCTGCAGGAGAGGAATTCGAGACCGACGCAGACAACGATCCGGAAAACAGGACTTCGAACGAAGGGACAGACAGTGAGTGACAACGTGACAGAGCGCGGTGACGAGGCAAAGGGCGCACACCGTTCCGGATTCGTGGCCGTCGTCGGACGTCCGAACGTGGGCAAGTCCACGCTCATCAACGCGATCGTCGGCACCGAGGTGGCCATCACCTCGGATAGGCCGGAGACGACCCGCAAGGTGATACGCGGCATCCTCACCCGCGATGACGCGCAGATGGTGCTCGTCGACACGCCGGGCATCCACCGTCCGCGCACTTTGCTCGGCCAGCGCCTCAACGACATGGTCGACGCGTCGCTGGCGGATGCCGACGCCATCGCGTTCCTTCTTCCCGCCGACCAGCAGATCGGTCCCGGCGACCGCCGCATCCTGTCACGCCTGCGTCAGGAATTCGCCCGCAAGGATGATTCCGGCACCTGGCAGTGGCGCGTGCCCGTCGTCGGAATCGTCACCAAGATCGACACGCTGACGCGCAGCGAACTCATGGCCAAGCTCATGGAGATAGACCGCTTTGCGAACTTCACCGACATCGTGCCCGTGTCCGCACTGGACCGCGATAACGTCGGCGAGGTCGTGTCCGTGCTTGTCAAGACCCTTCCCGAAGGCCCGCAGCTGTATCCGACCGAGCAGATCAGCGAGGAATCCAAGGAAAGCCAGATCGCCGAGCTCGTGCGCGGCGTCATGCTGGAGGAGTTGGACGAAGAGCTTCCCCATTCGCTCGCCGTGCTGGTCGATTCCATCGACTATCCCGAAGATGAGGATCGGGACGACGAGGATCAGGACGACGGCGAGGACGGGACCGACGGTGACGGCGCGTCCGATGCCGGGCCGGCCGATGCGACGTCGGACGCCGGTTCCGAGAAATCCTCAGAAGGCGAGGGCGACGCGCAGGCGGCGCCCCAGCCGGTGCGCAAGGCGCGCGTCAGCATCTCGATCTACGTGGAGCGCCCGTCCCAGAAGCCGATTGTCATCGGCCACAAGGCGGCTAACATCGTGCGCGTCAAGAAGAAGCTGCGCACGCCTGTCAACCGCATCGTGGGCATGAAATCCGCGATCGACATCCATGTCAAGGTCGCCAAGAACTGGCAGTCCGATCCCAAGAAGCTCGACAGGCTCGGCTTCCTCATGTGACGGTCCTGCATGGCGCCGCAATGCATGGCAGGGCGCATGACGTCCTGCAGGGCGGACCGCATGGCACCACGCACAAGCGCCTGCAACGCGACGATGCCCGGCTGCGACAGCAGCCGGGCATCTCTTTTCGGGTTGCGTCTCGCACCGCGCCCCGTCATGGGGAATGGCCGTGGTGCGGGGCACTGTCACTCGCCGGGGTATTTCATGGACCAGTCGGCGCGCAGTGCGTCGAGCTCAGCCATCATGTGCAGCGTCTGCGAATGGGGCATCTCCTGGCATTCGATGCGGCCGTCGAGGATGCTGCGGGCGGCGGACGCCACCTCGTACTCGTATCCGGTCAGCTGCTCGGGCGGCACCAGGTGGTCCACGAGCTTGTGGTCGTTGTCATACACGTCGATGGCCTCGGGGTTGTTGATGTTGTGCACCACCATGTACCCCTCGGTGCCCTGGATGATGCCCAGGCGGGGCGACGAGCACAGCATCGACGCGGAGCTGCTGGTCAGCACGCCGTTGTCAAGCACTGCGGCGGCCTGGAAGCTGACATCCACGCCGGCGGGAGACATGACGACGTTCGACAGCATGCGGGTCACCGACGCATTGGGGTAGATCATGCCTCCGAAATTCAGCGCATAGATGCCGCAGTCGAGCAGAATCCCGCCGCCGAGGTTCGGGTCGGTGAGGCGCGCTTTGTGCGAAACGGGGTATGACAGGTCGGCGTGCATCTGCACGATGGTGCCGAGACGCCCCGAGCCGATGACGTCGTTGATCATCGCTCGGCTGGGCATGTAGCGGGTCCACATTGCCTCGGCGCACAGAAGCCAGTCGTACCGCGCGGTTTCGATGATTATCTCGGACTGCCTGGCGTTGAGGGCGAAGGCTTTCTCGACGAGCACGTTCTTCCCGTGTTCCATGGCGGCGACTGCCTGGTCCTTGTGCAGGGCGTGGGGAGTGGCGATGTAGACGAGGTCCACCTCGGGATCGTCAAGCAGTTCCTCGTACGAGCCGTACGCGTGTGCGAAACCATAGGCGTCGGCGAACTTCTGCGCGCGTCCGGCATCGTTGCGCGTGGCGCAGGCGTAGGGTTCCACGAGGTCACGGTATCTGTCGTCGCGCGCCATGGCGGCCAGGGTTTCGCCCATGTGGGATGCGATGCGCCCCAGTCCAAGAATCGCGAATCGGACGGGTCCCTTGTGCGCTCCATTGCGATTGCTCATGTTCTCCTCCTTTGACGAAGGCCGCTTCCATCCTTGAAAAAGACGGCGCTACCCAGATTTTACATGAGAACGCGTCCGCGCACGCGGGACCGGCGCAGCGCAGCCGCGCGGGGCATGGGGTGCCGGCGTCGTCGATCGGATTCCGGCGCCTGCGGGGCCGGGGGCACGGGGCGCACGGGGCAGCGAGCATGCGCACTCGGCGTGGCGCGGTGCGTCTCCTGCCAATCCTGCGGCGAACCGCATGGCATGCAACGCACAGGCCCCGCCGCACGACGTCTGTCGACGCCATGGGGCGGGGCCTGTGTCCGTCAGAGCCTTCCGCGCCGTCGCGGAAGGTGGGTCATGCCTTCTTGAGCGGCACGTACATCTGGGTGTCCAGAAGCTTGGAATACCGCTTGATGACTTTGGGGCGGATGACCTTCATGGATGCGGTCATGAGGCCGTTCTCCTGCGTGAAGTCCTCGGGGATGATGATGAACTTGCGCACGGACTCGGCGCGGGAGACGCCTTCGTTCGCCACGTCGACGTACTTCTGCACCTCGGCACGGACCACGCCGTTCTCGCAGGCCTCGTCCATCGGCATGCTCGGGTCAAGCCCGTTGTCTTTGAGCCACGAGCCCAGCGTATCGGCGTCGAGCGTGATGATGGCGGAGATGAATGGACGCTTGTCGCCCAGCACCAGGGCGTGCGAGACGATGGGACTGCGTTGAATCGCCTCTTCGATCGGGGCGGGCGAGACGTTCTTGCCACCTGCGGTGATGATGAGGTCCTTCTTGCGGCCGGTGATGTAGATGAAGCCGTCAGGCTCGATGCGTCCCAGGTCACCCGTGGCGTACCAACCGTCGTCGGTGAACGAGCTCTCGGTCGCCTCGTCGTTCTTGTGATAGCGCTTGAACACGCTGGTGCCCTTGAGCTGCAGCTCGCCTTCCTCCGACAGCCTTATCGAGAAACCGGGGAACGCGACGCCCACGCTTCCGGCGCGGAACGGGGTGCCCAGCGGAGCGAACGCGCACGGGGCGGTCGTCTCGGTGAGTCCGTAGCCTTCGTACACCGGGATGCCCGCGCCGCGGTAGAACGTCATGAGCTCGGGGTCGAGCGGGGCGCCGCCGCACACCAGCCACTTCATGCGGCCGCCGAGGGCCTCCTTGAGGGAGCTGTAGACGAGAGGATCGTACATGGCGCGGTGGGCCGCGGTCAGCGGGCTCGGCTTGCCCTTGGCGGAGATCTCGCGCATGTACTTGCGGGCCGTGTCGACGGCGGACGCGAACACATAGCCCTTCGGGCCGCTGCCGGCCTTCTGCGAGGCGGCGTTGTAGACCTTTTCGAGCACGCGGGGGACCACGATGAGCGCGGTGGGCTTGGCGACCTGCAGGTCGCTGATGAGCGTCTTGATGCCCGTGGCGATGTACACGTGCATCTGTGCGCCCACGACGCCGTAGTTGATGGCGCGGGCGAAGGTGTGGGCCTGCGGCAGGAACATGAGGATCGAGCCGTTCGGGTCGTTGACGATGTCGGGGATGAACGCCTGCAGGTTGTACGCCAGCTGCAGGTAGTGCTCGTGGGTCATCTCGACTCCCTTCGGCGCTGCGGTGGAGCCGGACGTGTAGACGATGGAGCACAGGTCGGTCTTCTTGACCTGCGCGATGCGCGCGTCGAGTGTCTTGTCGTCGATGGCGTCGCCGTAGGCGCGCAACGCGTCGAGGTCGCCGTTCTCGAAGCAGATGACGCGCCTGACGGTGGGGCAGTCCTTCTCGATGCCGTCGCACTTGGCGGCCATCTCGCGGGTCTCCACGACCACGGCGCAGGCGTCGGCGTTGTTGGCGATGTTGCGGATCTGCTCGGCGGAATCCGTGTCATACACGGTGGCGATCACGCCGCCGATGGCAAGGGCCGCGGCATCGAAGACGTCCCATTCGTAGCTCGTGTGGCACATGAAGGCCACCGAGTCGCCCTTCTCGAAGCCGAGGTGGATGAGGCCCTTGGCGATGCGGCGGATGTCAGCGAGCGTCTCGGCGGCCGTCATCGTCACCCACTGGTCGTTGCGCTTGAACGAGAAAAGCGGGTCGTCGGGCATGCGCATCGCGCGTTCCTCGTACAGGCTGTACACGGTCTTGTCGTCGTCGATCCGGGCCACGCCTTCGGTCGTCGAGGTGAGCAGGCCGGATTTCTCGTCGATGTACGTCGTCGTCGGGTACTTCTCGGACCACCATGCCGTGTAGGGAAGCTGCGAGACGTCGATGGAGCTGATCGGATTGACCTCTTCGTCGTAATCCGGGGTGTCGGTGTCTGAGTATTTGCCCAGACGCTCCGCTCGCTGCGCCATGCCGGCGACAGCAGACTTAAGGGAATTGAAGAATGCCACGGAAATCTCCTCTTCTTTTCTGTCATGCAGGGACCGCTTCCGAGGTCACTGCGAGGCGACGATGAAAACAGTCTTATATAACCTTAGCGTTTAAACGTTGGTGTGCGGTGCCTAAAACACGTCAGGCGTTCCAGAGGAACGTCCATTGCGTGGTTCTCGCGGCTAAAAAACGTTCGAAATGGGTTATTATCGGCTTCGTGCGTCCCGATGGTACGGACGCCGTAAATTTGCAAGGAGGAGGATCTAGTGGCAGATCAGTCACAGGCTACGGTTGCCTATGGCGTGTTCAACGAGACCTCGGAACACGAGAAGCGCGTTGCACTCACGCCGGACATCGTGACGCGTCTGAAGAGGGCAGGCGTCACGTGCCTCATCGAGAAGGGCGCCGGCGAAGCGGCCCTGTATTCCGATGACGACTACGAGAAGGCCGGGGCGAAGGTCGTCACGCGCGACGAGGTCGTCGCCGGCGCGCAGGCCTTCGGTTTCGTGTCCCGTCCCGATGCCGCGCTTGTCGACAAGCTTCCCAAGGGTTCGTGGGTCATCGGCATGCTCGGTTCGTTCACCGACAAGGACTACGTGGATTCCCTCGAGGCCCACGGCCTGACCGCCGTCGCCATCGAGAAGCTGCCCCGCCAGCTCAGCTCCGCGCAGTCCATGGATGAGATGACCAGCCAGAATTCCGTCATGGGTTACAAGGCCGCGCTCGTCGCAGCCGACGCATACGGCGCGTTCTTCCCGATGATGACCACCGCGGCTGGCACGATCCGTCCGGCCAAGGTGCTCGTGCTCGGCGCCGGCATCGCGGGCCTGCAGGCCATCGCGACCGCCAAGCGCCTCGGCGCCGTCGTCACTGCATACGACGTGCGCCCCGCGTCGAAGAACGAAGTACTGTCGCTCGGCGCAAAGTTCCTCGACCTGGGTCTCGACTTCTCCAAGGGACAGGGAGAGGGCGGCTACGCCCGTGCCCTCACCCCCGAGGAGCAGGCGCAGCAGCAGGCCGCCGTCGACCAGAAGGCCGCGGGCTTCGACGTCATCATCACCACCGCCAAGGTGCCCGGCCGCAAGCCTCCCGTCCTGCTCACCAAGGCCGGCGTGGACGGTCTCAAGCGCGGCGCCGTGATCGTGGATTGCGCCGCGTCCGACCTGGGCGGCAACGTCCCCGGATCCGTCCCCGAGAAGACCGTCGTCACCGACAACGGCGTGAAGATCATCGGCGCGCCGTCCCTCGCCAGCGAGGTGTCCACCACCGCGTCCAACCTTCTGGCTCGCAACGTGGCCGATGTGCTGACCCATTACATCCGCGACGGCAAGCTCGCCGTCGACCTGTCCGAGGAGCTCGACGACAAGATGGTCGTCGCAGGCCGCCCCGCGCAGCCGGCTGAGAAGCCCGCGGAGAACGCGTAAAGGAGTGAGTGACCTATGAATACCATCGTTGTTTCCATCACGCTGTTCATCCTCGCCCTCATGATCGGCATCGAGGTCATCGGCAAGGTGCCGGCGACCCTCCACACGCCGATGATGTCCGGCGGCAACTCCATCCACGGCATCGTGCTCGTGGGCGTCATCATCGTCGCCGCGCACGCCGAGACTCCGCTGGCCCTCGTCCTCGTCGGCCTCGCGGCGCTGCTCGGCACCATCAACGTCGTGGGCGGCTATGTCGTCACCGAGAAGATGCTCGAGATGTTCAAGCCCAAGAAGGCCGTGTCGGAGAAGTCCGACGCCGACGCCGAGGCCGAGAAGTAAGGAGAGGCCGGATCGTGACAGCATTCGAAATCGTTCAGTGGTTCGTGTACCTGCTCGCCTCCATGCTTTTCGTGCGTGGCCTGCATGACATGAACGCCCCCAAGACCGCAGTCAAGGGCAACCATGTGTCCATCGTGGGCATGGTCATCGCGGTCATCATGGCGTTCGTCGGATTCTTCTATGACTCCGAGAGCGGCTCCTTCGGACAGGACATCAACTGGACGGCCCTCGTCGTCGTCCTCGTGTGCGTTGTCGTCGGCGCGTTCCTCGGAGCCCGCCTCGCGCTGCGCACCAAGTCCACCGACTACCCGCAGCTCGTGTCGCTGTTCAACACCGTGGGCGGCGGCGCCGCCGCGCTCGTGGCTCTCAACGACATCATGGGCGCCTCGGATTCCGAAGTGAGCCTCGTGCTTCTCATCACCGCAGGCCTGGGCGTCATCATCGGCTCCGTGACCTTCTCCGGCTCCCTGGTCGCCGCTGGCAAGCTCCAGCGCATCCTCTCGGGCAAGCCGGCGAAGATCCCGTTCAAGACGTTCCTGACGATCGTCAACATCCTCGCGATCATCGCGTCGTTCGTCATGCTGTGCGTGCAGCCCGGCTGCCGCACCATGTGGGCGCTCGTCGCGCTGGCCCTGTCGTTCGTCTACGGCCTGCTCTTCGTGTTCCCGATCGGCGGCGCCGACATGCCGGTGGTCATCTCCGTGTTGAACGCGTGCACCGGCACCGCAGTCGCCATGTCCGGCCTGGCCCTCGATAACGTCGCCCTGATTGTGGCGGGCGCCCTCGTCGGCGCATCCGGCATGACGCTGTCCGTGCTCATGGCCAAGGCCATGAACCGCAAGCTCAGCGCCGTGCTGCTTGGCGGATTCGGCGGCGATAACGAGGCCGCCGCTGCCGGCGACGGTCCGGAAGGCACCATGAAGGAGACGACGGCGGACGACGTGGCCGTGCAGCTCAAGTATGCCCAGCGCGTCATCTTCGTCCCCGGCTTCGGCCTCGCCCAGGCGCAGGCCCAGCGCGACCTCGCCGACCTCGGCAAGCTGCTCGAGGACAAGGGCGTCGAGGTCCAGTACGCCATCCACCCGGTCGCCGGACGTATGCCCGGCCACATGAACGTGCTTCTCGCCGAGGCCAACGTGCCTTACGAGGAGCTCGTGGACCGCGACGACATCAACCCGCAGTTCCCGCAGGCCGATGTCGCGCTCGTGGTCGGCGCCAACGACGTGACCAACCCCGCCGCCCGCAAGCCCGGCACCCCGGTCTCCGGCATGCCGATCCTCGACGTCGACAAGGCAAAGCGCGTCGTCGTCATCAAGCGCGGCCGCGGCACCGGCTACGCCGGCATCCAGAACGAGCTGTACTTCATGGACAACACGCAGATGCTGTTCGGCGATGCGAAGAAGGAGCTCGAGGAGATCACCGCTGCGCTCAAGGAGCTCGGAGACTGACACCAGTGCCCTGTGGCCAGTTTGCATGACCGCGGTCCGCGACGTCGGCAATTGCGCTGCCGACGTCCGGCCGCGGTTTCTTTTTTCTGCACGCGACGCGAGCGTCTGCGTCGCACCGACGTTTCGTCGCGCCATGCCGTCACGCCGGCGTGGCTTCGTTGTCCGGGCCCCGTGTATGATGGACGACTGGTGTGTGCGAAAGGTTCGCATACCCGCTTTGGCGAGGGAACGGCATCGGCCGTTCCGTTATCGACTTGGCTCTGTGATTTCTTTGCGGCGTTCCGTCGTTCAAATCCTTTGACTCGTCGATGTGTTGAAGCAATCCAATGTATTCGGGGAAACCCGAGAAGAGGAGAACACATCATGGCAGCCATCGTTCTCGAGGGCAATGAGCGCACTGAGTTCGGCAAGGGCGCTGCACGTCGCATGCGCGTCGCCGGCATGATCCCGGCCACCATCTATGCGGGCGGCAACCAGCCTGCATACATCGAGCTCCCGATGCGCGAGACCACCAACGCCCTGCGTCACACGAACGCCCTGTACCAGATCAAGTTCGGCGACAACACCAAGCATGCCGTCGTCAAGGACGTCCAGCGCAACCCTGTGAAGCGCATCATCGAGCACATCGACTTCTACGAGGTCACCGCCGGTGAGAAGATCACCGTCGAGGTGCCGGTGTTCGTCGAAGGCACTCCGAAGGGCGCCGCTGTCGCATTCGTCGATATCCAGGAGCTCCCGGTGCGTGCAGATGTCACCAACCTGCCCGAGCGCATCGTCATCTCCGTCGACGGCCTGCAGGACGGCGACAAGGTGTTCGCCAAGGATGTCACGCTTCCCGAAGGCGTCGAGCTTGCCGAGCATGTCAACCCGGAGGAGTCCGTCGTCACCGTCGAGGTGCCGGAAGAGGTCGCTCTGCCCGAGCCGACCGAGACCGACGCTGCCGCCGCTGCAACCGATGCGGCTCCGGCCGCCGACGCTTCCGCTGCCAAGGAGGCCTGAGCCTCGCTCCGCGGTGCGGCGTGAGGACGCCGCCGCGGTTCGCGCTGTGCGCATGACGTCGCGCCGCTGAGACGCGTCGTCTGGAGCCCGTCCCTCGCGAACGAGGGGCGGGCTTCTTTTTGTCTGTGGCTTCCTGCCTTTGGGGCTCCTGTGTCCTTGCTCCTCCGGTGAGTCGGCATGTCAGCGACTTCTCTCATCCCGCAACTGCCCTCACGCCGGGGAGGGGACGTGTCGCGTCCGGGCGTCACGCGTAACGCGATGTGGCATCGAAACCACTACTATCGGATGTGCGAGACGGAGCCCCGTTCCCGGTCATGAAGCGGATTCCATTCGCCCATGACCTATTCAATATGTGAACTGTGGGTTCCGCTGTCTTTCTCATTGTGAGAAAGTGAAGTCGAGAAAACGGTGTCAAAAGCGCCGCACACAATTAAAGAATTGGCATGCGGCCCGGTGTCAGAAAGGGTCGCATGACGCGCAAAGCAAAGAGAAGTGAAGGTATGACTGAGAATTCTCATCACGATCCCGCGGCTCTCAACGAACTCGCCGCGAAGTTCACCGTCCTGCCGAACGACAATCCGACACCGGACGCAAAGCGCGAAGAGCTCATCGACAAGCCCAAGTTCGGACAGCTGTTCTCCGACAACATGGCCCACATGACCTGGACCGCCGGCGAAGGCTGGACCGATCGCCGCATCGAGCCGTATGCACCGCTCAAGCTCGATCCGGGCGCATCCGTTCTGCACTACGCGCAGGAAGTCTTCGAAGGCCTCAAGGCCTACCATCATGCCGACGGCTCCATCTGGATCTTCCGTCCGGATGCAAACGCCGAGCGTTTCCAGAACTCCGCGACCCGTCTGGCCCTGCCGGAGCTTCCCGTCGATGACTTCATCGGCTCCGTCGCGGCCCTCATCAAGCGCGATTACAAGTGGGTCCCGACCCGCCGCGAGTACACGCTGTACATGCGTCCGTTCATGTTCGCATCCGAGCCGTTCCTCGGCGTCCGCAAGGCGCAGGAGGTCGAATACTGCGTGATCGCGTCCCCGTCCGGTCCGTACTTCCCGGGCGGCGTCAAGCCGGTGAGCATCTGGGTCGAAGACAAGTGGTTCCGCACCGGCCCTGGCGGCACTGGCTTCGCCAAGTGCGGCGGCAACTACGCCGCCTCCCTGATCGGCGAATACAACGGCATCGACCACGGCTGCGAGCAGGTGTGCTTCGTGGACGCCGCCACCAAGACCTACCTTGAGGAGCTTGGCGGCATGAACATGATGGTTGTGCACAAGGACGGCCACGTGGAGACCCCGAGCCTGACGGGCAACATCCTTCCGGGCGTCACCCGTCGCTCCCTCATCCAGCTCATCCAGGATGACGGCCGCGACGTGGTCGAGACCATGATCAAGCTCGACGACCTCATCGAAGACATCAAGTCCGGCGAGGTCACCGAGGTCTTCGCTTGCGGCACCGCTGCCATCATCACGCCGATCGGTCGTTTCAAGTCCGACAAGTTCGACGTGACCGTCAACGGCGGCCAGTCCGGCGAATACACGATGAAGCTGCGCAACCAGCTGCTCGGCATCCAGCTCGGCGAGGTCGAGGACCCGCACAACTGGATGTGGAAGGTCATGTGAACCGTGGCATAGCTTCCGTGGCCGTCGCGGTTTCGTCGCGGCCACGGTTTCGCAGAGGTCACGATTTTGCAGAGATCATGGTGTGCTGAACCACGATCTATACGCTGAATCACTTCAGTGAAGCCATTGCAGTTCGGGCTTCCAACCTTGCGGGGCTGGAAGCCCGAACTGTTTGTCGTTTGTTGTATCTCGTGTGCGCGTGCCTCTATGCCTGCATGCCTGCCGTTCCCGTTCCGCCATGCGTCGCGCAGTCGTCCACGAATGGCCTGGATGGTTGACAATCTCGGCGTGTCGCATTACGTTGGGGTGCGGTTAAGCGGTTCGCAAGCATTCGCCCAGCGTCACAAAACGCGGGGGAGGAATCTTCGCGTCAGTGCCTCCGACAACGCACACAATGCGTGGGGAGGCGACCCATGGTTGCCGCGCCATAATTCGGATGCCTACACGGCATGGCGATTGCCTTGCATCAGGCTTCCGGGACGTGAGTGCGCCCAGCGTTGGTTTTCGTAAAGTCCGTCTGATGCCGGTTGCATGAATGGTATGAACGACATCAGTGACACGGATGCATGAATGACATGGTTCCATCAATGACATGGCTGGTACGGATGGCTGTGCGCTGTTGTCGGCGACATGCGCAATCCCTGTGCTGCTGAGAGCCTCACGCAACGTTCCCCATAGAGAAGAGAGAAAGAATGTCAAACACCGAAACCACAGCCGTGGATAAGGGTGAGAAAAGGGCGAGCTTCACCGGGCGCATCGGCTATGTGATGGCCGCCGCCGGTTCGGCAATCGGCCTGGGAAATATCTGGAGGTTCCCGTACCTCGCCGCGAAATACGGCGGCGCGGTGTTTCTGATCGTCTACCTGATCAGCGTGTACACCTTCGGCTACGTGCTCATCACGTCGGAAACCGTCATCGGCCGCAAGACCAAGAAAAGCCCGGTCGGTGCCTTCCGCCACTTCGGCAACACGAAGGCGCACAGCTTCGGCGGCTGGATTAACGCCATCATCCCCATGCTCATCGCCCCGTATTACTCCGTCATCGGCGGCTGGGTGCTCTACTACATGTTCTCCTACATGCAGGGGCAGGTCAAGGAGCTGGGCGGAGACAATGCGTTCACGAACTTCATCTCCAACGGCACGTCCGTGGAATTCTGGTTCCTTGTGTTCGCCGTCTGCACGATTGCCGTGATCTTCTTCGGCGTGCAGAACGGCGTGGAGCGCGTCTCCAAGGTGCTGCTGCCGGTTCTCGTTGTGCTGTCCGTCGTCGTGTGCATCTATTCGTGCACGCGCCCCGGCGCCGTCGAGGGCATCAGGTACTTCTTCATCCCGCAGATGCAGAACGTGTCGTGGATGACCTTCGTCACCGCCATCGGCCAGATGTTCTACTCGCTGTCCTGCGCCATGGGCATCCTCATCACGTATGGCTCGTACATGAAACGTGACGTGAGCATCGAGAAGTCCACCACGCAGGTCGAGTTCTTCGACACTCTCATCGCCGTGCTCGCCGGTCTTATGATCATTCCCGCCGTCTTCGCCTTCTATGGCAATGACGCGTCGCAGACGCTCAAGGCCGGCCCCTCGCTCATGTTCATCACCATGCCGAAGGTGTTCGGCAGCATGGGCTTCGGCATGGCCATCGGCATCGTGTTCTTCCTGCTCGTGTTCCTCGCCGCGCTCACCAGCTCCATCTCGCTGATGGAAAGCGCCGTCTCCACGTTCCAGGACGAGCTCGGCATGTCCCGTCCGATCGCCACGCTCACGTACGGCGGCATCTACATCGTGCTCGGCACACTCTCCAGCCTGGGATTCAACGTGCTTGGCAACGTCAAGCTGCTCGGCATGGACTTCCTCGACTTCTTCGACTTCATCACGAACTCCGTGATGATGCCGATCGCCGCCATCGCCATCTGCCTGCTGGTGCTGCGCTCCGTCACGCTCAAGGGCGTCGAGGACGAGGTGACGTACGATGGCGCGCCGTTCAAGCGCAAGAAGGTGTACAACTTCGTCGTCAAGTACGTGTGCATCGCGTTCCTCGTGATCATCCTCGTGAGCTCCGTGCTCAATGCCTTCGGCGTGATCCACATGTGACGTGACGCGCCGCGCGGGTGCCGCATGTCGCGTGCGTGTGCGAAGGGCGCCGTTCCCCGGGGAGGGGAGCGGCGCCCTTCGTCATGAGTGGTGTAGCGGGTGTTGTGGCGTGTCTGTCATCCGGGGTGTCTGGCGTTGAGGCGTGGCGTGCATCATCCGGAGGCGCATGCCGGCGCTGTGCGTCCGTGACATGCGGCGTGCCTCGGCGCGGCAGTCGCACCGAGGCACGAAAAGGTTGGCGCGCATACAAAAAGCCCCGCGTGGGCGGGGCTTTCCATTTCTTCGCTATCGGTCTGCGACAGCCGAAGGTCAGAGCTCGTTGATGGCCAGGGCCAGGGCGGACTTGCGGTTCGACGCCTGGTTCTTGTGGATGAAGCCACGGCCGGCGGCCTTGTCGAGCTTCTGCGACGCGACGGCGTAGGCGGCCTGTGCTGCGTCCTTGTCGCCTGCGGCGATGGCTTCGCGCGTCTTGCGGACGGCGGTCTTCAGCTCGGACTTGACGGCGACGTTGCGCTTGTGCGCCTTCTCGTTGGTGAGAACGCGCTTCTTCTGGGACTTAATGTTTGCCAATGTAGTTCCTTTTGACGTGTTTACTGTTGTTCAACGGCCATACAAGCGGACATAATACCATAACCTACGCTACTATTGAGGGGATATTGCGAAAAAGTCGGCGGATTCGCCCCGGGCAGCGTGCTTCCGCGCGCTTCGTCGCGCACCCCGCGCCGACGGCAATCGGCGGCGAACGATCGCCGTGGCCAGCGCCCCGTGCCGTACCAAGCCCGTGTGCGGGCGATAACGCGGAGGTTGCGATGGCAGCGACACAGGTGACATTGGAAAGCAATGCGTTTTTCTATGGCATTGAGTACTTGGCGGTGTTCTGTTGCGGCTTGCTCGGCGGTCTTGCCGCCGTGCGCAAGCATTATGACCTCTTCGCCATCCTTCTGACCGCGTGGGTGACCTCGTTGGGCGGCGGTCTCGTCCGCGACGTCATCCTGGGGGCGCGGCCTCCCGTAGGGATATCCGACAAAGGCATGGTGATCACTGCCCTTGCCGCCGGGCTGATCGTGGCGGTCATGCATCCGGAAGTGGACCGCATGCACTGGTCGATGATCGTCCTTGATGCGCTGGCGCTGGGCCTGTTCGCCGTCAACGGCACGCAGAAGGCCCTCATGTATGGCACCAGCGGCATGGCTGCCGTCTTTCTGGGCATGTTCACCGCCCTCGCCGGCGGATTGATCAGGGACGTGCTGCTCAACGAGGTGCCGACGGTGGTGCGAGACCGCCACTGGTATGCGTTCCCCTCGTTCGTCGGCAGTGTCCTTACCGTTGTCAGCAGCCGCGCCCGAGCCAATGGCCTGGTGAGCCCGCGGGGAGAGATCGTCGTCGACGTGGCGATCGTCATCCTGGTGGTGGTGATGCGCGTCCTGTCGGTGCGCTTCGACATCACCCTTCCGGGCGCGATGCCCCGGCGGGAGGCCCTGCACATGCCCGAGCATTCCCGCACGGGTCGCGGAACGCATGCTTCCTCGCGTTCCCAGCAAGGCGAACCTGCGCACGGCGAATCTGTGCAAGGAGTGGCCGCACAGGGGGAATCCGCACAAGGAGAGCGGCTGCAAGGGGAGCCGCTGCAACCTTCGCAGCCTGCGCGCGAGGCTGCGCCTGCGCGCGAAAGCTCAAGCCCGCATGATGTCGGCGAACGGACGTAAGATGGCGGAAACCCGCGGACGATGAAGCCGGGCGGCTTATGCGCAGCCGACTCGTGGGTGCACGTGTCGAAGGCGATGCCGGAGAGGATGAGTAATGTCAGGGGCTTCCACGCTGGTCTATGTCGATACCGAAAACACTCGCGCCGCGCAGGATGCCAGAGCCGATCGGTCCGACTCCAACGCCAGCGACATGCGCAAACCATCAGCTCCCGCCCCGTCCTCGGCAGGCGAGAAGGCTTCGGTTCCGGGGAAGCTCTGTGACATCGGTGCATTGCGCACCGGCTCCGACGCGGTGGAATACCTGACGGCACGATTCGCCCAGCAGCAGGAGCCTCCCACTCAGGCGCAGCATGCAACGCAGAGGATGGGTCGTTTCTTTGGATTCCTGCATCGTCGCACGCCGCATGTGCCGTCACGTCTCGCACAGTTCCATGCGCCCGACCGGAAGGCGTTCAGGCATTTCATCCATGGGGCGTCGTGGGCGGTGGGCCACAATCTCGTGGATTTCGACATGGCCGCCATCGGCGACGATCTGACCGCCGCCGGCATTCGCGAATGCATCGACACACTGCCCCTGTCCGCGCTGCTGTATCCAAGCAAAGCCAGCCATGCCTTGGGCAAACCGGAGAAAATAAGCGACGATGCGCTCAACGATCCGCTGACGGATGCCTATAAATGCCGCGATCTGTTTTTGCAAGAGATTCAGGAATATGCGTCGCTGGACGAGACGATGCGGATGGTGTATGCGCTGCTGTTGCAACACCACCCGTATTTTCGCGGATGGTACGCCCTGTTGCGTCAGGCGGGCGAGGCGTGCGCCATCGAAGCGTGGAACGCCCCGAGGCGTGGCGCGCCCGAGGTTTCCGCTCGCGGCGGTGCAGCGCATGCCGCACAGGAAGCGCGCCATGGCGCCCGCGCGCAATCGGCTGCCGTCGGCGACGCGCCTGTCGATCCGCAAGCCGTGAGCGACGGCGTGAAGCTGCTGCCGGACGTGGCGAACCTCGCCGCTCAGGCGATGGAGGAGGAGATCGCGGCACTGCCAGATCCCTGCCTGTGCGAATCGGCCGATCTTGCCCGGCTGGCGATGGACCGGCCGGTGGAGCTTGCCTATGCGCTCGCCTACGCGCTGGCGCCGGTGGACACGCGCCATATCAGCGAGTGGGCCCTTCGCCGTTTCCCGGGAATTACCGGCGTGCTGGATGCGTTGTGCCGCACGCGCTGCTCGTCGCCATCGTGCAGGTATTGCACCACCATGCTCGACGCTACCGTGCAATTGCGCCGTGTCTTCGGCTTCGAATCCTTCCGCACATGGCAGGGGCAGGACCTGCAGCGGCAGGCCGTGCAAGCGGCGATCGACGGGGAGTCCATCATGGCGGTTTTCCCCACCGGCGGCGGAAAATCCTTGACATTCCAGCTGCCGGCGATCATCGACGGGCAGAGAGTGGACGGGCTGACCATCGTCATCTCGCCCTTGCAATCCTTGATGGTCGACCAGGTTGCGTCGCTGGAACGGCGTGGCATCACCGCAGCCGCGACCATCAACGGCACGCTTGACCCCGTGCAGCGCACCAACCAGATCGAACGGGTCCGAAGTGGCATCGCCTCCCTGTTGTACATCGCGCCGGAATCCTTGCGGTCGCCAACGATTCAGCGGCTGGTGCAATCACGGAACGTCACGCGCATCGTCGTCGACGAGGCGCACTGTTTCTCCGCCTGGGGCCAGGACTTCCGCGTGGATTACTGGTACATCGGTGAATTCATCAGGCAGCTTGAATCACACGTGGGGCGGAGCATACCCGTGTCTTGTTTCACCGCCACCGCCAAGCAGCAGGTCATCGCCGACATCCGCACTTATTTTCACGACCAGACGGGCAGGGACCTGCGGCTGTTCGCCACAACCGCGCAACGGCGCAACCTGCACTATCGGGTCATCCCCGTTGACGCCGACGACGAGCACCGCTACCGGGTCTTGCGCGAGCTCATCGAAAAGAAGGATCCCTGCCCGCCGACCATCGTCTTCGTCGCCAAGCGCCGCCAGACCACGGAACTTGCCCGAAGGCTCAGCCGCGACGGAATCCCGGCATGCGCATTCCACGGAGACATGTCCGTCGTTGAGAAAATGACCAGCCAGGAGGCTTTCCTCAGCGGCCGCGTCAACGTGATGGTCGCCACCAAGGCGTTCGGCATGGGGATCGACAAGTCGGATGTGCAGCAGGTCATCCACTACACGATCTCCGAATCCTTGGAGGACTACGTCCAGGAATCCGGCAGGGCGGGACGGGATGAGCGGCTTGACGCCGATTGCATCATCCTGTACAACGCGCGTGACCTGGACGTGCACTTCCAGATGCTCAACCAAAGCCGCATCACCATCAACCAGATTCAGCAGGTATGGCAGGCCATCAAGTACCTGAGCGACAGCCGCCATCACGGGCGCATGTCCTTCACCGCCAGCGCCTTGGAGATCGCCCGCGAAGCCGGGTGGAGCAACACGTCCTACGATGTGGAGACGCGCGTGCGGGCGGCGCTCATGTCACTGGAGCAATCCGGGTACATCACACGCGGCATCAACGCATCCCGCGTCTTCGCCGACAGCCTTGCCGTCGACGACATCCCGTCCGCGCGCAGCATCCTCGAAAAGCCAAACAGCGGCATGGACCCCGAGCGGATCGAGGAATGCGTGCGCATACTCTCCCGTCTGCTCTCCAGCAAGCACACGGGCCAGGGCATGCAGGGGGAGGCCGAAAGCCGAGTGGACTACCTCGCCGAT
Organism: Bifidobacteriaceae bacterium UBA2724; assembly: GCA_002353815.1. GTDB lineage: Bacteria > Actinomycetota > Actinomycetes > Actinomycetales > Bifidobacteriaceae > Pseudoscardovia. The sequence continues at coordinate 49,138 of DEKK01000010.1, forward strand.
TGCCTCGCCTTGCCCAAGGGACGGGTGCGTGACGACATCGACGAGATGAAACGCCTCAAGATCTTGCGAAACGACACCGACATGCACGCCTACGTGCGACGAGGCAAGGCGTCGGGGCATTCGCGCCGAGGCACGCTGGGCGAGATGAACGCCTTGGAGACATTCCTCGTGGGCTTCCTCGTGCACCACGCGCACGACGGTCAGTCAGTGGAATACAAGGAGGCCAACGAGGCTGCGCTGGAAGCGGGAATCGCCACCAGCAGCGTTCCGAAGGTGAAGTCCATCGTCGCTTCGTGGATCGACGCGCGCTACATCCGCAAGCCCGCGCATCCCAACGCATCCTCCATCGACATCACGTTCGCCGACGGCATCGACGGGAAGACGTTCGCCCAACGCATCTCGGAACGTCAACGCCACGCCCGGATCATCGACGATTATGTGACCGGCCTGGCCCATACGCAGCTCGCCCAGATGCGTTCCCGCGGCGAAAACGCGGGGGAGCGCATCGACGTCGTGTTCTCTTTGGTCGATTTGCAGCGTTGCTGCGCCGCCGATGATGCGACGGATGGGGACACGTCCGACCTTAGCCCGCACCTTGGGGGATTCGGACTTACGCCCGTCTCGGAGCCTGCCGCCGGCGCATCCGACGCCACGACCGCCCCATCCGTGAACCTGACGGACGTGCGGCGCGCGGTGCTGTATTTGGAAAGGACAGGGGAGCTGGACATCGAAGGCGGCTTCCTGGTCATCTACAACGGTATGCGCATCACCCGCGTCGAAACGGACAACCGGCGCCGTTACCGCAAAGAAGACTACGCGCAGCTCGATGCCTATTACCGCAACAGGATCGAGCAGATTCACTTGGTCGGCCGCTTCGCCTCGATGATGGTCGACGACCACGACCGGGCGATGCGCTTCGCCGCGGATTACTTCGCCATGGATCACGACACGTTCCTTGACACATACATCAGCAAAAGCGACCGTGCCGGACTGTCGCTGGGCATGACCAAACAACGGTACGACCTTCTGTTCGCCGGCCTCAACGAGGAACAGCGCCGCGTCATCGACGACGCCACGCATCGGGTGATCGTGGTCGCCGCAGGGCCGGGAAGCGGCAAGACGATGACCCTCGTGCACAAGCTGGCAAGCCTGGTGCTGCTGGAAGACACCAAGCCCGAGCAGCTGCTCATGCTCACCTTCTCGCACGCCGCCGCCATGGAATTCGCCCACCGCCTGCACGACCTCATCGGCGACATGTCGTATTACGTCGGCATACGCACCTTCCACGCGTTTGCATTCGACGTGGCAGGACGCGTCGGCAACCTCGAGCAGGCAGACACCATCGAACGGCAGGCGGCGGCGCTGCTCAACGACCCGGACGCCGGCATCGATGAATCGGTGTGCACGAAAACCTGTCTCGTCATCGACGAAGCCCAGGACATGTCAGCCGACGAATACGAACTGGTCGCCGCGATGATGCGCCGCAACACGGACATGCGTGTCATCGCAGTCGGCGACGACGACCAAGCCATCATGGGATTCCGTGGGGCCGACAGCGCCTACATGGCGAAGCTTGCCTCCGTCGCCAACGCCCCCGATGAGCCCGCTCCTTCCGCCGTTGCCGGGCAGCCGGGCGGTGCCGTGCCTGAAAACGCGGCGCTCGCCGATGATGCCACCATCATCGAGTTATCTGTGAATTATCGCAGCGACGCATCCATCGTCGAGGCGGCCAATGCGCTCCTCACGCTCAAACCCCACGGTCTGAAGACGACACGCTGCCAAGCCCACAGCCGCGAACAGGGCAGCGTGGAGCATGTCGTCCTCGACCATCCGAGCATCATGTCGCTCATCGAACGGGTCGATGAGCGCTGGCACGCCACCCACGCGCAGGATGAACACGTGACTGAAAGCTCTGGCACGGCGGGCGGGGGAAGCATCGCCGTGCTCGTTCCCACCAATGAGGATGTCGCCACGGTCTACTGCGAGCTGCAGCATCGCGGCGTTCCCGTGACGTTCATCGACGACCGTGCTGGCTTCCGCGCCGAGATGCTCGAGGAATGCGCCGTCTTCCTCGAATCCTTGGACGATGACATGGTGATCCCCGCCGGGCATTATCGCGAGGCTCTTGATCGACTGCGCGCACGTTTCTCCCGCAGCATCGTCGTCGAAGACGTAACCGGTGCGTTGCAACGCTACGCCGACAGCGTCGGAACCATCTATCGGTCCGACTTGGAAGAGATGCTGGCGAACACCACGGTGGCGGAACTGATACAGCCGGAAGGCTCGGACGTCATCGTGTCGACCTACCACAAGGCCAAGGGACGGCAGTTCGACACCGTCTACTGCCAGGTGACCGAACGATTCACGCCCGCCGACATCCAGGCCGTGAACCTTCTGTATGTGGGGATGACGCGCGCCCGCCATTCGCTGGTATTGTGTGATTCCTCGGCAATGCTGCATGACCTTGACGAGCCGTTCGCGAAGGCCGGGGTGCGTGTGACGCGCGACTCGCGTGACTACGGGGAGCCGCGGAACGTGATGCTGGCATGCTCGCTGCGCGATGTCAGGCTCGGTGACGTGGAGAATGCCGCGGCGCAGCGGGCGATTGGCGGGCTGCAGGCGGGCGACGCGCTCCACGGGCGCATCGATTCGCGGGACGGAGGCGGGTCGCTGCGGTTCGTGTTGGACTGCGGCGACGGTACGCACGCCATGGTCCGGCCGTCGCGAAGCATGAACGAGAAGATCGACAGATGCGTGTGCAGGCGCGGAGGGACGGGCAGATACCATGTGCTCAAGGCGGACGTGGGTTACGTGGTGCGCTGGTATGACAACAAGACCGACAGGGAGTGGAAGGTCGCCCTCCCGCGTTTGATTCTAGGCCGGTAGCCTGCCGGGGATTGGCGGAAGGCGGGTGTGTGACGGTAGTTTGGCGGCGGTTGCGCAACGCGCTTCCGCCGTTGCCCGCCCAAGCCGTTAGACTGGAACAATTGGACATGCCCGCCGCACGCAACCGACGGGCGAGGACGTATGTGTGGACGCCGGTATCCGTCTTCCGGCGGTCGTGGACAAGGAGAACGCTCAGTGATGCAACAGAAAAACAAGCCCGGTTCCACCGATCCGGAGCTGATCCGCAATTTCTGCATCATCGCCCACATCGACCACGGCAAGTCCACCGTCGCCGACCGCATCCTGCAGTTGTCGGGCGTCGTGCCGCAGCGTGAGATGCACGACCGCTTCCTCGACCGCATGGACATCGAGCAGGAGCGCGGCATCACCATCAAGTCTCAGGCCGTGCGCGTGCCGTGGACCTTCGACGGGCAGGAATACACGCTCGGCATGATCGACACGCCCGGCCACGTCGATTTCTCGTACGAGGTGTCGAGGGCCCTGGCGGCGTGCGAAGGCGCCGTGCTGCTCGTCGACGCGACGCAGGGCATCGAGGCGCAGACCCTGTCGAACCTCTACATGGCCATCGACAACGACCTGACCATCATCCCCGTGCTCAACAAGATCGATCTGCCGAGCGCGGAACCCGACAAGCACGCCGAGGAGATCGCAGGCCTGCTGGGCTGCGACACCTCCGACGTGCTGCGCGTGTCGGGCAAGACCGGCGAAGGCGTGGCCGACCTGCTCGACCGCATCGTCATGGAGGTCCCCGCGCCCACCGGCGACCCCGACGCACCGGCCCGCGCCCTTATCTTCGATTCCGTGTACGACTCGTACCGCGGCATCGTCACCTATATCCGCATGGTCGACGGTGAGTTGCACAGCCGCGAGCGCATCCGCATGATGGGCCTGGGCACGACGCATGACCCGATCGAGCTGGGCGTGATTCAGCCGGATATGACGCCGACGGATTCGCTGGGCGCCGGCGAGGTGGGCTACGTGATTACCGGCGTGAAGGACGTGCGCCAGTCGAAGGTGGGCGACACGATTACGACGGAGGCGCGTCCGGCGGCTGAGGCGCTTCCCGGCTACCGCGACCCCAAGCCGATGGTGTACGCGGGTCTGTTCCCGATCGACAACGCGCAGTTCCCGGAGCTGCGCGACGCGCTGGACAAGCTCAAGCTCAACGATGCGGCGCTCGTCTACGAGCCGGAGACCTCCGTGGCGCTGGGCTTCGGCTTCCGCTGCGGGTTCCTCGGCCTGCTGCATATGGAGATCGTGTCGGAGCGCCTGCAGCGCGAGTTCGGCCTCGATCTCATCTCCACGGCGCCGAACGTGGAGTACGACGTCACGGCGGAGGACGGCACGCTGCACCACGTCAAGAATCCGAGCGAGTTCCCCGACGGCAAGGTGAAGAGCATCGTGGAACCGATGGTGGCGGCCGACATCATCACGCCGAAGGAGTTCATCGGATCCGTCATGGAGCTGTGCCAGGACCACCGCGGCGAGATGGGCACGATGGAATACATCGGCACCGAACGCGTCGAGATGCATTACCGCATCCCGCTGGCCGAGATCGTGTTCGATTTCTTCGACCAGCTCAAGTCCCGCACGCGCGGCTATGCGTCGCTCGACTACCACGAGGACGGCGAACAGCAGGCCGACCTCGTCAAGGTGGACATCCTCATCCAGGGCGAGAAGGTGGACGCGTTCTCCGCCATCGTGCACCGCGACAAGGCGTATTCCTACGGCGTCATGATGACGAAGAAGCTGCGCGAGCTCATTCCGCGCCAGCAGTTCGAGATACCGATCCAGGCGGCCATTGGCTCGCGCATCATCGCCCGCGAGACGATCCGCGCCCTGCGCAAGGACGTGCTGGCCAAGTGCTACGGCGGCGACATCACCCGAAAGCGCAAGCTGCTCGAGAAGCAGAAGGCCGGCAAGAAGCGCATGAAGATGCTCGGCCACGTCGAGGTGCCGCAGGAGGCGTTCATCGCGGCCCTCAGCACCGACGAGCCGACCGACCGCGATACGAAGGACAAGATCCGCGCCGCGCAGAAGGCCGGGAACTGACGGTGCGCGCGCAGGGCATGGGCCACGATGCCGTCGCTGCGGGTGTTGCACAGACGCGTGTTGCTGAGGCGACCGTTGCTGCGCCGACGACCGCTGCTGCGTCGACCTCTGCGGCGGATGCCGCCGCCGTTCCCGCCGCGCCCTCGCCTTTCGAGGTCTATGTGCATGTGCCGTTCTGCCTGAGGCGGTGCGGATACTGCGATTTCAACACATATACGGCGACGGACCTGGGCGAAGGCGCGTCGCGCGGCAATTACGCGCGCATGGCGATCCGCGAGATGCAGATCGTGCGCGGCTGGCAGGAGGAGCGCGGCCTTGACGAGCCGCCGGCGGGGAGTGTGTTCTTCGGAGGCGGCACGCCCACGATTCTGCCGGCCGATGACCTCGTCGAGATGCTTGATGCGGTGCGCCGCATCTGGGGCCTGCAGCCCGGCGCCGAGGTGACGACCGAGGCGAACCCCGACACCGTGGACGCCGATTACATCAAGCGTCTTGCCGACGGCGGCTTCTCGCGCATCTCCTTCGGCATGCAGTCGGCCGTCCCCGCCGTGCTGCGCACCCTCGACCGCCGCCACACGCCGGCGAATGTGGAGGCGGGCGTGCGCGCGGCGGATGCCTGCGGGCTACGCTCCAGCGTGGACCTTATCTACGGCGCGCCGGGGGAGAGCCTCGACGACTGGCGTACCTCCGTGCGCGCGGCCGTGGATCTGGGCGTGAACCACGTGTCGGCGTACGCGCTGACGATCGCCCCGCGCACCGCGATGGGACGCCGCATCGCCGCGGGAACCCTGCCCAGGCCCAGCGACGACGACGAGGCGGCGAAATACGAGATCGCCGACGAATTGCTCTCGGCCGCCGGCCTGGAATGGTACGAGATCAGCAACTGGTCGCGCCCCGGCTACGAGTCGCGGCACAACCTTGGCTACTGGCGCAACGTGGACTGGGCCGGCATCGGCCCTGGAGCGCACTCGCATTATCGGCTGGTGGGGTCTGGTTCCAGTCAATCCGCCATAGGTGCATTACTTGGTAATACTGATTCTTTGCATGCTCAGAACGCTATTGCGGCGGCTGCAGACACGACGGCAGCAGAAAACGCAGACGCCGCGCCTGTGGGGATGCGCGCCTGGGACACCGCGCATCCCCGAGCGTGGGGTCACCAGATCAACGCAGCCACGGTGCCATGGGCGGGCAGCGAGGCGATCACTGCGCGGCAGGATGCAGAGGAGACGCTGATGCTCGGTCTGCGCCTGCATGAAGGTTTCGACACGGCGCGCTTCGCCGGAATCATCCCGCTCGAGGCATGGCAGCAGCTGGAATCCGAGGGGTTGATTCACTTGGTGCCCGGTCCGCACGATTCGGACGGTCTGTCTGAGTCGTCGGGTCTGCTCACGGTTCCGACGTTGCGCGGCCGTTTGCTCAACGACCTCATCATCGAGCGTCTCTTCGATTACCTGTGAGTGGAGGGAATCACACAATGGCGCGCCATGTGATGCGGATTTCATCATGAGTCGCCGATGATAGAGGTTACGCGGGTTCTTTAGGTCAGTTTACAAGGAACTACACGCAGACCGTGAAACGGGCTGCTGACAACAAACGGCGCTATGCTCCCGGCTGGGTGCATAGCACCTGTTTGTTGCGGGGGTTTCCAAAGGGGGCAGCGCCCCATTTGGCACACGACTTTGCGGAGCAAAGTGTAGTGTGTTATACGCTCTGTCGGCGTTGCCCTGAAAATACCGTTGCCGCCGGGGAGGGCAAGGGCATTTGACGCGGCAGGAAAGCAGGGCTTTGTTTGGGGCTGGTAAGCCGGAAACAAAGGGCTGATTTCAGCAGCAGACAGGGCGTATTATGAAAGCCCCCGTCCCTCGTCCTCCGCCCCCGGCCTATGGGACAAAAAGTCCCAAAGCTCTGGACACCGTGACCAGATGTGTGGCCACACTCCGGGAAAAGTAGCAGGACGGCAGGAAACCGTCAAGGCTGAAATGAATGGGCTGACGCCCGGCCTTGACCGTTCCCCGCCGCCCCGCTGGATGGGTGGACAAGGTGGCCAATCCCTAAAAGTGTTTGGCCGCACTCGTTCATTTTGGGGCCTTTCTTCTCCCAAAATTGAAATGGGCGGGAAAGCCCTAAAATGGCTTTCCCGCCTTGATTACCCATTAGCAAAGACGGGCGAGACTGTCAACGGCGGCGCTGAAAGCGCCGTTCATCTTGACCGTTGACTGGCTCGCCTGGCTTTGCTACTGCCCGTAAGAGATGGAAAAACAAGATGGAAAACAAGGTTAAAAATGGTTGACAAGTCTATCGGATGTGTGTTATACTGTGCGACAGTTTGAGATTGGAAGGAGGCTTACGTGTGTTAATTTGTGTACGCTAATAAGCAATAAAAAGTAGAAGTACCTTTCCACATGATGGTGGGCTTTTTTTGCGTGCGTATGCAAAGGAACACGTAGGTTTGACACGAGCAGTCTTTGAACTGTATCGTGGTGTTTTTTCGTGCTTTGTTGTTATGCAGGCGTCTGCCCTCTCTGTGGGACAACGCCTGCTTTTTATTGCAGAAACAAAGGAACAATGCAATAAAAAAGGAGGTTCGCATTATGACCCAAAACAACAATTCATGGAGAAAAACTTATTTTACACTTCTTGCCGGACAAGCAATATCCTTTATTAGCAGCGGTATTTTGCAAATGGCCATTATCTTTTATTTGGTTGCGAAAACTAATTCTGCAATCATATTGACGGCGGCAACACTGATTGGATTTTTGCCGCAAGCCTGTTTAGGCCCGTTTGCAGGTGCTTTTGTTGACCGGCACAGCCGTAAAAGCGTAATGATTGGTGCGGATTTGATAATTGCCGCCGCTGGCGGTATTCTGGCGCTGGTGGCGTTTTACATGGAATTGCCCGTATGGTCTATTATGGTTGTCCTGTTAATCCGAAGTGCGGGAACTGCTTTTCATTCTCCAGCATTCAGCGCAGCAACACCTATGATTGTGCCAAAGAGGAACTTACAAAATGCGCTGGTTACACGCAGACCATGCAAGCAGTAAGTGCGATTATCAGTCCAGCTGCCGCAGCGTTTTTATATGCTGTTTGGCCTCTTAATGCAATTATATTGTTAGATATTGTGGGTGCAATCCTTGCCTGTGTGACTGTTGCGATTTCGTCCATACCAACGCCTGAACTATGTCCAGAAACGAAAAGACAACAGTTTTTACAGGATATGAAAGAGGGGTATGTGGTATTAAAGCAAAACAGGGGCCTCTTTGCTCTGCTCTGGATTGGTGTAATTTATATGTTCTTTTATATGCCAATCAGTACGCTTTTTCCTCTCATCTGTATGTCATACTTCAAAGGAACACCGGCCCATGCCTCTGCCGCTGAAATTGCTTTTGCGGTTGGTATGCTGCTTGGCGGAGTCATTCTGAGCATTTGGGGCGGTTTTAAGAAACGGCGGTACACCATCGGTCTTTCCGTTCTCCTGATGGGCGTTAGCAATATGCTCTCCGGGCTTTTGCCGCCAGACGCATTTCTTGTCTTTGTTGTGTGCTGTACTGTTATGGGAATTTCCGCTCCATTTTACGGTGTGCAAAATGCGATTTTTCAAGAAACGGTCAAACCAGAATATCTGGGGAGAGTTTTTTCTCTACTGACAAGCGCCGCTTCCCTCGCCATGCCGTTTGGCCTTGTCATTTCCGGGCCTCTGGCGGAGCGGCTGGGAGTTGAGAAATGGTTTGTCATTTGCGGAATTGGCATTATCATCGTTGCGCTTGCCGTATTTTTACTACCCGGTTTGAGAGAGATTGACAATACGCAATAATCAACTGCACCTTTTTCTATTACTAAACAAA
>DEKK01000002.1 GCA_002353815.1 Bifidobacteriaceae bacterium UBA2724
TACACCGTGACCCGCAAGGCCCGGTTCGGCACGAAGGCCAACGTGGGCAAGGTCGTCGCCAGCGACCCCGCCCTGGGCACCACCGCGGACGCCGGGAGCAGCGTCACCCTCTACTACGGCGTCGACTCGTCCAGCACACACGACGTCTTCACAAATATCTACCAGCCCACCACGGGAGCCAACGACGGTCCGGAGGCCACACAAGGCACGTACTGCCGCAAGGACGGCGACTGCATCACCCTCAGCAAGGACTGCAGCGGCGCCTACTGCGAGCTGTACTCCAGCCAAGCGCCCAAGTCCAGCAGCACCACAGGCGCCAGCACCGCGCTCCAGACATGCTACGGGGCGCAGGCATCGTGCCTGCCGGACACCAAGGACGAATGGAAGACAATCGGCAGCGTCTACCCTGGCCAGTCCAAGGACCTCATCTACGGACCGACCGGCACCTTCGAACTGACGACGGACCGCCAGCTTCGCAACGGCACATGCGAGACGGACTGGGATATTCAATGGGATCCAGGGGTGGGGCCCGGCGATTACGTGACCAATTGCGTCGACGATAAGCTCCAGTCCTATCCTTCCTCCCAGTCGCAGATTCCGGCGGACAACCCCTCGTACCAGATGGATGACGTGTGGTATGTCTATGTGCCCGTCGGAGCGGATATCGGCTCGGTGACGAAAGCCGGCTACTTCGATGCAGACGCCGTGAACGAAGCGGCCTCGCAGGGCGATCCGGACGCCGAGACGCCGTATTTCATCGCACGAGACCCGAACCTGTACGACGAGACGAAGATCCACATGGCGGACGTGAAGAACCTCGACGAATACAAGGAGGGTCCGTTCGTCCCGTTCCTCGGTAACTCATCTCGTCTCGCCGTCAAGCCCGCCCCGTCCGACCAGAGCGCGTACTACCTCGTCGAGGACCCGATTGACCCGAATAACCTCGGCGCCTTCCCCGAGACGAGCATCGACGACCAGGCATCATCGCAGGACGGCGCCACGGATTCGTCCACCCAATCCCCCTCGTCGGACGCCACGGCGTCCTCTTCGCCGAGCGCAACGCAGAAAACCTACACGTCCGACGAGGTCAAGGCGGCCGTGGGATCGGGAGATTTCACGCCCATCGCAGGGAAATACTGCGCCAAGTATTCCGACACACCCGATTCCTGCTACACAATCGACGCCTCGGGCAACATCACGCTCAGCGGCGACGACCGCGGCACCGAGCAGCTGAAGACAACCGTCGACGACTGGCAGGACATGAACGGCAACAGCACCATGCTGTACCTTTCGGGGCTTGATTCCCAAGGCGGGTGCAGGACGGACACTGGAACGGACTATTCGAATTACGACTGCTCCAACGCGGATACGGTCTGGCCGTACCAGATCCTCTACTGCCCCGATCCCAGTGCGATCGACTGGGATTCGCTGGGGGCCGTGTCGAAACCGAAGGAGAACGTGCCGTTCATCCGGCCCGCGCTCCAGGGGGCGAACTCGGGGGACTACACCCAGTGGGACGGTTTCTTCGACTACGCCTATTTCAAGGTGAGCTGATTACCTGACCACAAGGTGGGCTGGCCCGGGATCCCGGTGTCCTCCGCCACCGTGTCACAGGCGCCGCTGCCGTTTTAGGTAGCGGCGCCTTTGTAGAATGGGACCGTGCCGCGAAGGGCCGGGGCTCCGGCATCGGAGAGAACAAGGAATCCATGTACGAAAGCGTCGGCACCGCGCGCCCGGATACACAATCCGGAGGACATTGCCGCGGGGAGGACATGGCCGCGGGGAACAAGCGAATGCCCCGGTCGCCGACGACCCGGCGGCAGATGGAAGGAACAGGGAGAAACCACCATGATGATAAGCGCCGAGATGTTTCGTGCCGCGCACGAAAATGACTCCATTTTCGACCTGCTCACGGAACGCGACCAATTGGTGGAGGAAATCCTGACGTTCGAATCGGAGGCCGAAATCCTCACAGGGGCACCGGACAATTCTGGCACCTCGTTCGACGACGGCTGGGACGACAGCCCGACGTCGATGCGCGAATCCCGGGCCCCCGAACCGGACCTTCCCGACCTGGCTGAGATCTACAGCAGCGATTTGGAATACCTGCAGCAGGTGTTCGACCTTCTGCAGCAGAACTTCCCGCATCGCTACCGCGAGGAACGCCAGCGGACGTTCGAGATGATGACCCGGCGCCGTCTGGGCGGCGCGGACTGAGGCCCGCCCCGGAGCCGCCATCATCCCACGCCATGGGCTTCGCGCCCCAGCCAGGCCTTCCCCGTCATGCGAGCGTCAGAGAATCACCCTCCAGCACGACCTCGGAGCCGGACCATAACGTCCGTGTATACCTGGGGCTGCTGGGACGTCTTCCAGTCAGGGACGTGTAGGCCACGGACACCGTGACGTCATCCGGAGTATCCACCCAGCACGTCACCTGGGTCACATGCAGCTCGCATCCATACAAATCCTCCATGCCTATGGTGATGTCACCGTTCAACGTGAACGTCGCCTTTTCGTCCGGCTCGACATACATCAGCAGAGCGCCGCAGAAAGGGTCGGAGGTGTCTTCAGCATTCGCATCGGCCACGCATTTTTCCACCTGGGTCTTCAACGCCGTCTCGGCATCGTCGTATGCAGCGCCCGTGGGAGAGATATCGAGATAGATCCATTCGATGAACTGGCCTCTGCCCAGCACCGTGAACGTTTCGGAATCCGTCACATCCTGCACCTGGGGGGAACCGAGGTTGTACGAGCTATACGTGGCGACGAAATACTTCGACGGCGTGAGCTGGGACGTCACGTTGTACACCCCGGGATACACGGGCAGCACGATGTCATCGTCGTGGTATGGCTTCATCGTCGATCCGTCGACGGCCTTGTACGAGGGATGGTAATCGACGTTTTTCACCGCCTTGCCGTTGATGGCGAAGCCGGAATCGGGATCGACCTCGATTGCGCCGAGCAGCGAATCGACGAAGTGCCATGTCCCGTCCCAGCCCGTGCGCAAGGAAATCACACAGTAGTCCCTTCCGTCTCCGATGTCGTACGCGACCGCCACGGAATAGGTGAACGGAGTCGTGCGGACGGTGCTGTCGTTCGTCTGGATATTCGAAGGCCTCTTGTCATCGGCGAGGATGCCGTCCTGCAGCAGGAGGCGCTGGTCGTCGGTGAGACCGGGATCGGCCAAATCCGCCGCCTTGCCGTAATCCCCGGCTGTGATGTCGGCGAGGTATGTGTCGATGAGATCGGTGGGCTTGCCCAGCACGATGGTGGCGATGTATCCCGCGCCGACGAACACAGCGAGGACGAGAAGGACCGCGAGCATCGCTCGGATCGTCCTTCTCCTTCTGTCGGCATTCAGAGCGGCCACCGCGTCCCGTCCGGCGCTGCCCGCCTGCTGCTGGCTTGGGGGGAAGCCACCATGCCGCTTATCCGCCTGTGGGCCTCTCCATGGCGCAACGTCCAACCGGTTCTCGGTCACGGATGATGCGTGGGGCTGGTGCGGCTGCGTGGGCGCGGCGGACGGATCGCCCGTCTGCCGCCAAGCAGGAAGGGCATCATCGGAGGACGAGGGCGACGGCGAAGCCGCCGACGGGGATGCCGGCGACGGAGCGGTCTGCACGAACCGATGCCCGTATCGCGGATTGGAGGGGTCCGCCTGCGAATCCCTGTTCCCGCCGGACTGCCAGTCCCCGTTCCGCCTGGGGTACTGGTTCCTTTCGGCAGTCGGGTCGTGGTCGGTGCGCCACCAATCACGGACCGCCTTGTTGGAATCCACCGCCGCGCCGTCGTTCAAACCCCCGTCGCTCTGGTGTGACGCCAGACGTTCAAACGGGTCCTGTTGATCCGACATGGTTTGTCAGCTCCTTCCTTGTCGCTGTCGGCCATCGGACGGGCACGGCGTTCCCGCCGCGTCAGCACCCATGGCCGTGGCCACGAGACGCTCACTCGTAGTCGAACATGATGGTCACAGCGTCGCCATCGATGGAAAACCCGATGAAGCCGAAGGAATACGACTCGTACTCCGTTTCGGAACCGCCCTCGCTGATGGTGATCGCAATCGAACTCGCATCGTCGGAGAACCAGCCGAGGGCCCCGCTGCTGGAATCGAAAGAGATGTCGCCGACGGAGATGTTGGGCTCGGTGCCGATCTGCGCATCGAACGTCGCCCCGTCCGTCAACAACGGCGACACAGTGCTGTAGTCGAGGTAGCAGGTGGGGTCATCCGCGCCCTTGGCGTTGATGTTGTCGACGCACGATGCGAGGTGTTCGGAAGTCTGCCGCGTGAGTTCCTGCGCCAAGGCGTCCGTGGGTTCGAGAGCATAGCTGACATTCGACACCATGGCCGTGGTGACCGTGATCTTGTCGCCGTCGTTCGTGCCGGAGTAGGACAGCGTCCCGCTGCTGTCGCCCGATGAGAAGCTGCTGTCGCTCGACAGGCTCGAGGAGCCCGACAGGTCGACGGTGTAATACTGGTTTCCGCCATCGGCAACGCCGACGGTGTAGACGCCGGGGTATGCCAGGGCCGTGATATGGTCAGGGGTCACGAGATTCCCATCGGAGCCATAGGTGCTGACCGTGCCGGCTCTGCTGGCCATATCCGCGTTGTTGGAGTCCGGCGTAATCGACTGCCCGTTGATCGTGATCGTGGGGCCGTCCGCGGGCACGTCGATGCCGCTCAGCATGCCGATGCCGTCGAAACTCCATGTTGCGAAGACGAAACTCCCGGTTTTCTTGATGACCGCGGTCCCCTGCGCTGTGCCCAGGGAACCGAGCTGATACGTGATGCCATACAGGCGTCTGTCACCATCGGTCATGGAACTGGTGACGTGGGCGTTCGAGATGCGTTTGCTCGGATCGGCGATGATGCCGTCCTTGAGGAGAACGCGCTGCGCGTCAGGCACGCCGGCGGCTTCCATCGACGCGGCCGTGCCGTATTTGCCGTTGTTGAGCGCGTCAAGATAGGAATTCATGTAGCCGGTGGGGTCGTTTTTGCTTTTGCTGAGGAACCCCAGTCCCACGCCAACCACAACGAGGACGACCAGCACGGCCGCAAGCACGACGATGAGCGACGTGTGCCCGCCTCGGTGCGACGGTCGGCCGTAGGCGGCGTCGGCGCTCATTGGTGCTGCGCCCTGCACGGCCATCGGCTCGAACTGCTGCGCGTATTGCCCCTGGGGATAGGCGTCCTGCGCGTACGATTGCGCACCGGTCTGCGCAGGGGGCGCACCGTAGGCGCCGGGTACGGCATCCGCCGAGGCGACCTCGGGCATCCGCACGGTGCCGGGCGCGGCGCCGTAGGGCTGCTCCTCGCCGCGATGTAAGCCGCGGCTCCGTCCGAACAAGCCATGCTTCGAATCGTCGACAACCTCCATGGTGAAAGAGCCATGGTCGTCGTCTTCATGGACGGCGAAAAGGTCGTCTGTCGAAATCGGCTCGAGATCGGAATACGGCGTGACGAAATCCCCTGGATTCATGCTGTAGGCGTCATCGGGGTTCTGCGGCATGGGCTGCTGCGGCATGGATCTCTGCCGGGCCGCCGGCTGTTGCGGCGCAGGCCGCTGCAGGGCATTGCTGCGCGGCGCGGACTGCCATGGATCGCCGCCATACGACGCCCCGGGGGCGCCAGCGAGCGGGGAGGCGATGGAGGCTCCCTGCATGGGCGCCGACGCAGCGACGTTCGAGAAATGCGGATTCGCCGCGAACGCCCCGCCGCCCCCAATGCGACCATCGGTCATGGCAGGCCCTGGAGCCGCCGCCGCATCGGCGGACGAAGACGAGGCAGATGCCGAAGACTCCCCCGCGGTCCCCATGGGAACGGAAGACATGTGGGGATTCGCCGCCAGCGCAGCCCCTCCGTCGGCGCCATAGGACGAATCCTGGAATCCTGCGTTATCGGACACTGCTCCACTCTCTCCTTTTGCTTTTTTGTCTCTCTTGCTTGTCTCTTGCCGCCCGCCACGCCGCGCCGAATCGTCGCGCCGCATGTCGTCCTGGGCACACTCACGCTTTCTGTCATCATTCTAACAACAGAGCGCCAGGCTCCGGGAATTGTTGCCGAACGACAGGTTAATTCTCATTCTCCGCAGTGCCTCCGGCTGGCGCAGCGAAAACCCGCAGACCGTGAGCGAAACCGGTCACACCGTGGATTTCGCCCACGGCTGAAACCGTCCGCAGGCCATTGGTTCCACGCCGCGCAGCATCTATATAATCTGAATCCAAGGAACCCGTGGCGCAGCCATGGCGCCAGGGAACGAGGAGAGACACAGGGAACAAGGAGAGACAATGGACGTCCACGACATCAAGAACACCATGAACGCAAAATTCGACGAACTGCGCAATTCCGACGATTACAAGAAGGCCAAGACAAACATCAAGGATGCCTCCGCCAAGGCAGGTCAGAAAATCAACGAAATCCGCGAATCCAAGCAGTACAGGGACGCCGCCAGCACCGTGAGGAATGGTATGCTCGACGCCGCCTACGAAGCCGGGAAGGTTTTCGAGAGCGTCAAGGATTCCGACCAGTTCCACAATGCAAAAAGCTCCGCGAAGAACGGCTTCGACAAGCTCGCAGGGTTCGCATCGGAACTCGGCGACAAGGCCAGGCAGGGAGCCCAGAGCGCACGCGACGCCCAGACCGGCGGCGAGCCCGTCACGGCGATTGACGGGGAGGTCGTAGACGACCCGGCATCGGATGGCGGAAGCCAGGAATCCCGGGGATAGCCTCCGCCCCCATCATGGACCGCCCGGACCGCCATGCCGCCACGCATTCCACGGTCCGCAGCGTCGCTCGTCCACGATGGTTCCGCCGTCCCCGAAGGTTCCATCGTGGTCATAGGTTTTTCCGGCTCGGACACATTTGGTCATAAAATGCGTTTATGACCCTTTTGCAACTGAAGTACATCGTGAAAATCGTGGAATGCGGCTCCATGAACGAAGCATCCCACGAACTTTACATCTCCCAGCCGGCGCTGTCTTCGGCCGTCAGGGAACTGGAAAAAGAGATGGGCATCGAGATTTTCACCCGGTCGTCCCAGGGAATCGCCCTGACCGTGGACGGCGCGGAATTCCTCACGTACGCCCGGCAGATCCTCGACCAGACCGAGCTGCTCGAGGAACGCTACAAGCACACGAAGCCGCGCAAGCAGCTGTGCCAGGTGAGCACGCAGCACTATATGTTCTCGGTCGAGGCCTTCGTCAAGATGATGCACGAGATCGATTCCGACGAATACGAGTTCACGATCCGCGAGACGCGCACCAAGGACATCATCAACCAGGTGGCCAACATGCAGTCCGAGGTCGGCATCATCTACAAGTCCGACTTCAACAAAGACGTGATCGGCAAGCTGCTGCGCGAGAAGCACCTGGTGTTCCATCCGCTGTTCGAGGCGAAGCTGCATGTGTTCATCAGCCGCAAGAACCCGCTGGCGGCAAAGAAAATGGTGACGATGGACGATCTGAAGCCCTACCCGTTCATCCAATACGACCAGGGCGAGGAAGGCAGCTTCTATTTCGCCGAAGAGGCCGTGTGGCCCGAATACTCCCCCAAGCAGATCAACGTGACCGACCGCGCCACCATCCTGAACTTCATCGTGGGTCTCAACGGATACACCGTGTGCACGGGCATCGACAACGAAGACCTCAACAACGAGAAGATCACCACGATCCCCCTCGACACCGACAAAACGATGACCGTCGGCTGGATCACCAACGAGCGCGCCTCCATCTCGAATGCGGCGAGCCTCTACATCGACAAGCTGCGCGAAGTCATCAAGGAGCAGGGATACAACCTCATCGAGTCCTGAGACGCACCTCAGCCAAGCCGCGCATGGGCAGCGCACAGGCGACGGGCGAAGACCGCCGCGGAAACGAGGCTGACGGCCACGCTCACGATGCACACGACCACGACTTCCGCAAGGCTGGTCATCGGACTGATGTCGTATGCGCCCGTGACCGCGTCCGCCGAGACGACCAGCGCACGGTATTTTCGGGCGCCGGCGAATACGAGGATGCCGAAGAGCGCGCATTCGCAGGCGATGAGACCTGCGTGTATGCGAACGAACGGCCACCCATGCACATATTCGGCGAACACACGCTGGGCATTCGCCTCCACATGGGTCCGAGCCAGCGCGATGCCCGACATGACAAGGACGAGCACACCCAGGAGCAAAGACATGACCGCCAACCGCATCTTCCCCATGTAGAACGCGACGGCCGAGTCAATCGTCTCCGTGGGAGTCGCAATCGCATAGATGACGGTCTCCAGCCCCGACCGACGGGCGTCCTCCCATGCGGCGTCGGGATCCGTGAAGAACATGCTCGAGTTCTGATTGGAGTATTCTATCCAGCTGTCGACTCCCGAGGATGCATCGATTCCGATGAGCACAGGCACCGCGGTATCCGTCCCTGATTGAGATGGATCGGATTGCGTCCCGTTGTCGACGAAACGGTAACCGAAGAACCGCTGGCCGGGTTCGCCGACGAGCGTGACGATACCTGGGCCGGCCTGGTTCTCGAATTCATTGGAATCCAGATGTGATTCGAAATCGTCGCCGTATTCCTCAATCAGACGCGTCCTGACCCATGTGCGGTGCACCTCGAAGGCAACGGCTTGCGAAATCATCTGCGACTGCGCCTCGAGCTCCTGCGGGATCACCACAAGGACCTTGCCTTCCGGGACGGAATCCACGCGGGTCCCATCAGCCGCACGAACGACCTGCCGTGTCAGATACGTGCTGTTGACGATGAGGGCAGACTGCGAATACACGGATGAACAGGAGGAATCGGCATCGCCGGTCGCCATGTCGGTCGGGCAGAATTCCCCAAGGGTCGTGTCATACGACCTGATGACTCTGCCGGACGACACCTGCTCGGCGAACCATCGGTTGAAATCGGCCTCTTGCTCGGAGGTGACGGTGCCGTTGAACCCCTGGACGTATCCGATGTCACCTTCACCCCTCCACTCATTCAAGCCGGATCCGATCTGCGCCGCAGTGGCCCCGGCGACGAGGAGCGCCGACACCGCGGCCATGGAGATGAGTGCCGCCGGGACGCGAATGACATACATGGCAAGGGTTGCGGGGCCCAAAGGTATGCCCCCCTGAAGCCCTTGGAGGATTGGCTGGACCATGCACAGATGCATGCCCAAGGCATGGAAGAGCGCGATGATGACAAAAAAGCACGCCAAAAGCGCAACATATCCCCGCAGCTGCCGCCCGAACTGCGCGCGGCCGTTGTACATCTCGCAGAAAATCGCCCCCGCCGCCGTGACGAGGCACAGCGCAAGGAGCGCATCCACGGTATTCGCCCTGATGTCATCCAGCCACATTCCCGCCTTGGTGAACCCATGCAAGCGCTTCACCGCATATCCTTTGGCATTGAGAAGCGCGTACATCATCGCAAGAAGCCCGCACATGAGCAGGGCAAGCGCCGACGGTTCGATGAAATCATCGCCGAGGACAAGCGCCGTGGCGACAATCCCCTGGTCGGTTCCCTGCACCATGTACCCCATCTGCGACAGTTTCCGGGCCAGTTCCTCCGCCGCGTCATGGCGACGTACCCGATCCGCCCCGGTCAGAGTGAAATCCCCCGTCACGCCGAAACGTTCCGAATCATCGAACTTCCGTGTCTCGGTCGACATGATGGACGGCGCGATATCCGGATATCCTTCTTCCAGCCATGATTCAGCGGAAGACCCCTCAGGGGCAAGGACATACGCCGTTCGATGGCTCGCGGGGTGGCGAGCATCGGCAACTGTGCGGATGACGGTCACGCCGTACTTTTCAGCGACCGATTGAAAGGTCGCGAACGCCTCGGAAGAGGCGACCGGCATCACGGCGTCATCGGGTTGAGCAGAGACGAATGGTCGGATGACGCCGCTGCCGACACTGTCGCCGTCCTGCGCCCGTGCAGCACCATCGAGCGAATCCGCGCTTTGGACGGCCACAGAAACGTCGCCGTAATGAATGATGGAGGTTCCCTGGGTGTCTTCGGCGACACAAGCGAGGAAGGGCATGACAAAGGAAAAGCCCGCAGCCAATGTCACCAAGAAGACGAAAAGTCTGCTTTTCATGGCCGAGCACCACCTGCGGCAATCGCGGCATGCGTCCCACCGCCATGTCGCGACGAGCGATCGTCGACGCACAGGAGGCTGTCCTTCCTTCCGGTCTGCACCACCACGCCCTGTGCCGGGCCATGCGCGACGGTGTCGAATGTCACCGGCGGGTCGTCAACCGTGCACACGATGTCGATGACGTATCTCGAGTTCGGAAGATACGCGATGAGGGCGTACTGTGCCCCGTCCGAGGACGGGTCGTTCCCCTCCCGCAGCCCTGCATCGCAGCGACGGTACTGTTCCTCGGTGAGTTCGAAGACGTTCCATGACCTCAGAGTCTTGCGATCGTGCTGGAATATCTCATACTGGGTCCATGTGTCGTCGCCGAACATCTGATCGAGCGACGCGGTGAGCGATTCCGCGAAGTTCGCCGACCTCTCAGTGCCACCAAGCGAAGGCTGCAACGTGGTCTGGGCCGGGGCGTCGAGATAAGGGATGTCAAGCAGCAGACGAACGGCGTTCGGCACATACGCAAGGCACAGGAAAGCGGCGGCGGCAAGGAGGAACCCGGCGAAAAAGGTGAGGGCACGGGCGGGCGTCCCGGTCACATGACGCCGACGAATACCCAAAGCGCGAAAGAGAAGGGTCATGGCCAGCGCAAGGAGCAAAGCCGCCCACAAACCATACAGCCCTCTTCTCGCAGCCCGCGGCACGAACCACATGGCGACGAAGGTCAAGCCCAGAAGCACGCACAACACCATTACGGCGATGGACGAAGGATAACGAAAGAAACGCGGCCATCGCCCTGTTTCGACCGTCATCGAATCGTCCGTTTCGCAAGACTTCAGCGCCTGCCTGGCCGAATCCCAGTCCACGGCGGGATCATCGGCATCGTCGGAACCCCATATCGGCTCCGATGCCGACAGTCCTTTCGTAAACCCTTCGTCCCCTTCCTCGCCATTGGCGTCTGCGTGCGTCAGACGCGCGCCCTCATCCGGTATCGGATCGGCATCGACTCCGTGATTCATCGTCTCTCTCCCCGTGTTCGCTTCCCGCATCCGCATTGTGTCATCTCTCGATGGAAGGCAATGTATTTACCTGCTCTACGTATGACGCAACAACGAGCATCAATTAGTTGTCGGTTGCCGCTGGTGTTGCGATGTCCGCCGAATTCGAATTGATACGGTTATCCGGTTGTATGACGTTTTCTCCAGTTTCATCACTCGTGTCGGAATTGGTATTGGACGAAGACGGTGCATAGAACACCGTGCAGTGCAATTTTCCTGCCGTCGCATCAGCAGAGCCAAAAGGATTTGTTCTGGTATTGACGTCTTCGTCACGAGCCCATCGACCTGCATCAGCATATTTTGCACTGCGCCAAGATCCGTTGCTTTTCAACCTAGTGCAATGTTGGCTCTTCGGATTGAAATAATTGGATCTGTTGTATGCACCTTTTTGAAAAATAGTATGCACTAGATGGTATTGCCAGATGTCTCCCTTATCAAGAAAGTTAGTTATTTCGCCATCACCGCTTACCGCCCAAGCGGTTCCTGCACTGATAAAAAACAATATGACCGTCATGATGACGGTGGTAATACATTTGCCAATTCCCCTGTGCATCTCTTTTCCTTCCAATAGTACTTGGAATCTGAAATATAAAATGACTGGTGAGCAATTGATCCAGAACACCGTGATTTCAATATCTGGCTCACAGCACCCGCACCGGTAGTGCGTCTCAATCGGATTGCGTCATTACCCGTCGCCCTCCCCGCTTGCAACATCCGCTCTTCCAAGGTCGATGAGCCGGACGCACGCCGCAGCCACCGAAGGCGAATGGGTGGCGATGACTATCGTCGCCCCATCGTGAGCCATGGCTTGCAGGCAACGCACGACCTTCTCTTCGTTTCCCTTATCCAACGCGCCGGTCGGCTCATCAGCGAGCACCAATCCAGGTCTTTTCACGAGAATCCTTGCCAAGGCGACCCTTTGTCTCTCGCCGCCAGACATGATACTGACGACATCGTTCTCGCGCCCCTCGAGCCCCACGATCCGCAATGCGCCCGCAACCGCCTTCCTGCGATCGCGACGAGGGACGGACACGAGGGCTACGTCGATGTTCTTCCGCACCGTGGCATTGTCGATCAATGCGTAATCCTGGAAGAGATATCCCAGCCTGTTCCGCCGAAACAACCTGCGGGAATGCCCTCCGTAGGCCGTCGACTCTTTGCCATCCACGACGATGGTGCCCGACGTCGGTGTCTCCAGAAGCCCAAGACAGTTCAAGAGTGTCGACTTCCCGCAACCGGACGGGCCCACGAGCCCGACCATGTCACCTGGGTGCAGATCGAAATTCAGGCCGGACCACAGAACCCGGTCTCCGAATGACTTTTCAAGGTTCCGCACTTCCACATCGCAGCCACGGAAAACGATACGGTCTTCTCGAGACACAGCGCCGCCGTCAGATGCCGAAGTTCCCCCCAAGGCCGATGCCGTGGCCGTGGAACACTCCGTTTGGCCCGGATCGTCACCCTGGCCTTGCGCATCCTTCGGATCGGCGTCGGCATTCCCTGCCGTAGCGATCCATCCAGCGGGCGACTGTGCAGAATCTTCTCCAGCACGGACCACATCATCCATTGCCTCTCCATCCTCTTGCTAACGACACTAGTTGCAGCTCACCCGCGTGTCGGAATTCTCCAAGCGGATTCCCCAGCCAAGAGTCGGATCACTGGGCGCCGCTCCCCCTCTCCGTGTGCGTTCGAGAGCAGGAGACGGGCGCACGCCCACGCTCAGCTTGCCAAGCGGATGCCGCCCACCGTGATGTTCGGATCCATCTGCGTGATGATCGGCGTGTATTTCGCATACACCTGGTCGTGGTTGGCCAAGTGGGCGTCGTCCAGCTTGTCGAACGGAATGACCTTGAAGTTGCTGATCGCCGAATCGTAATAGGTGTAGATGAGATCGGCGCGGGCGTTGCTCACCTTCACGTCCGTGGTCGTGCCGTCGGTGACGGTCTTGGTGATGGTCACGCCGCCGACCATGCCGATGCGCGTCTTCTCTTCGCGCTGGGAGCTGATCATGTTGCCCATGGCGTAATAGCAGATGGTCTTGCCGTCGTTGAGCCACTGGACCGGTTCGATCACATGCGGGTGGTTGCCGATGATGATGTCGGCGCCGGCATCGGCCAGCTGCTGCGCGAGGGTCTTCTGCTCGTCGGACGGATCGAACTGGTATTCGATGCCCCAGTGCATGGCCACGATGACCACGTCGCTTCTCTGATCCGCCTCCCTGACCTGGTTGAGCATCTCGTCGACACGGTCGGGATACATGTCGACGAGATAGTCCTTGCCGCTGGGTGGCTTGAGACCGTTGCAACCATACGTCCACGACAGGAACGAATACGTGATGCCGTTCTTTGCGTAGACGTGGATATCATCCTGCTCGTCGGCGGATTCATAGGTCCCGGCCATGTGCACGTCGTACTTCTCTTGTTTCTTCCAGTACTCCACCGAACTTTGGATGCCGGCCTCGCCCTTGTCGAGCGAATGGTTGTTGGCCGTGGACACCAGGTTGAAACCATCCGCGACCATGGCGTCGCCGGCCTCCTGCGGGCTGTTGAAGCACGGGTAGCTCGACAGGCCCAGCTGGGTGCCGCCGAGGATGGATTCCTGGTTGTAGTACTTGAGGTCGTAGCCCTGCGCCATGTCGCTGAGGTCGGTGAACATCGAGGTGTAGTTGTACGTGCCGTCGGCCTGCAGGCCGTCGGTGTAGACGGGCTTGTGCATGAGCAAATCGCCGGTCAGGAACAGCTCGTCGGTGTATGTCTGCGTCTGCGGAGTGGTTTCCGTAGGCGTCGGTGTGGCCGTGGCCGGCTGCGTGGCGGCCGCGGTCTGGGATGCGGCGTCCGATGCCCCGAATCCGCATGCGCCGATCCCCGGCAGCAATGCCAGCGACAGCACGCTGGTCACGAACGTGCGCAGGAATCTCTTGGTGAGATGTGACATGGCTGTACCCTTTCCAGCTCCCCTTCATAAAACTCTATGGATACGGTACACCTTATCACTCGTGTCGCATAATTGCCTTTGGAAATGCACCGGCCCCTCACCCGTACGACATCGCCGTCGGGCCCGCGCGCCGGGCACGCCCTGCCTCCCGACCGGCCCCATCCGAGAGACAGCGCATGCGCACCCGGAACCAAGCGGCTATTCGGCGGCGGACGCAGCTTGCTCCTCGGATGGCGTATCGCCTGCGATGTTGCCATCCGCATCGTCATCGTCGTCCCAGTCATCACGCACGTGCGACACCACCAGGTTCACGATGATGAGCGCCGCCGCGAGAATCGAGCATGCGACGCTGAAGCCACGCAAAAATCCAGCGATCTCTCCCGTTTTGCGGCCTTCGCCATAGCCTTCGCTGCGTACACTGTCGAGCAGCCGGTCCGGGCCGCCGGCCTCACGCGCCGACAAGACGAGGTCGCGGTACGGCGCGAGGTCTTTCGCACGATCGCCCAGCTCCCCGATCCCATGCATGGGGTTATGCTCGGCGACTTTGGAATTGAATTCCCTGACGGCCGCCATCCTGCGATGGGCGTTCTGAATCGTCTCGAAACGACGGTCCACGTATTGTTTCAGTTCATCGATTGTCATGGTTGCCCCTTTCTCTTCTGCGACACCATTATCGCGGCTGCATCGGCGGCCTTTCGCCGATACAGCCGATTCTAGCAAACGAATTCGCCTGGGATGACACACAGACAACGCCGCGCGGAGGAAAACGGGAACGGGCGCCGCAAATCCCGGCGCTCCCCTGGCGTTATCGGACGCAGACAAGCACGTTGCCGATGGAACCTTCGACCACAACGCACATCCGGCCACCGATCGTCTCGGAGTGGATGGTGCAGCTTGGGCACACCTTCAGGTACCGGGCGAGGATATCCGACGCCGCGTCTCCCCCTGTGACCCGATAAACCCAGTCGATCCGCGATGCGAGCGTCTCGTCGGGCCGCTCTCCGCCCTCCTGGATGACGGCGAAAGACACCGGCCCCTTGTCTTCCGCATGCTCGCCGACGCACGAGGACACGAAAGCCTCGATCGCGCGGGCAAAGCCCCGGTCCTCGCCGGCCCGGCGGTGTCGCGGACCGTCGCCCGTGCCGGACATGCCGAGGCCGTCCGTGGCATCGTCCTCGGCATCAGGGGAATCCGGGGCGATGGAATGCGCCGGCCCGTCCGATTCGTCCGAGGCGTCTTTCATCGGTCCGCCCAGACGATCCCGCCCGGGTCCCACGGGCGATTCCTTCTCCGATCCGCTTTGCGCAGCGGCACGGCGGTCATCCGCTCCCCGGCAAGCGAAGCTCCCGTCATCGCAATCCCCACCGTTGGAATCCCCGACAACGCGATCCCCGCCATCGGAATCCAGCTCGCGAGGGAGCGACGAAAAGGGCCGGTCCTCGCCGCCTGCCTCGTTGCGCGTCATGCATGCGATCGGGTTGCCCGGCGACGGTGCGCTCCCGTCAGCCGTCTGCGGCTTGGAGCGCCTTATCACGATCCCGGTTTCGCGCAGGACATCGAACAAGCGCGCATTCAACGCGGATTCGCGCGACGCGGCATCCATGTCCTCCTCTGCATGCGGCAGGCTTTCATCGGCCGCGTCAGTCGGACCGGATTCGGCAAGCTCCCCGCCGAAAGCAGGACTGATGTGTCGGCCGGAAATCACCAGCCCGTCTTGGCCCTGAAGCCAGGGAGCCTGCGGATACTCATCGTGGCAGAGCAGACATTGCGCGATGTCCAGCACGTTCTTCAGCCGCGGCGAAATCTTCGGAAGGGGGTTTCTGCCCACGTTGTTTCCCTGCGCCCCCGTTGAGTTCCATCCCTCGTGCCAGCGCTTGAACCAGCTGTACGTCTTGAGGTCGCCACGCTCGGCGGCATCCGCCAGCAACGTGAAACCATGGCGTTTGTCCGCACTACAGCCGATTCCGTCGAAAAGGCACTGGCCCAGCAGCCGCTGGATGAGGACGTTGTTCGGATACGCGTCATGCAGGGTCTGCAACATCCGAGCGCCTTCGTGCCGACGTCCTTCGTCCCCTGAGATGATCAGTTTATATGCCATGGCGATTGCCGCCTTGACATTCCCTGCGCTCGCCTTCGCTGCGAGCTCATGATCGGTCTGCCGAAAAAGACCGTCGAAGTCGGCCTGGTCGGCGACCCAGCGCTGTTTCATCTCGCAGGCGTCCACCAGTTCCGTGACGGCGGGATACACGGGGGCGGCGCCGACCATCGACTGTGCGGCGAACAGCGCTCCCTGCTTGCCGCAGGCGAATTCGAGATAGCAGCCGTCAAGCACGGCGATGCTTGCCGCGTCTTTGCTCATGGGAATCATCTTCCGGATGTACTCAGACAGAGCCGCGCGCACCCGGGGGTCCTCGCTCTGCAACACGTAGCCGGCCTGCCTGACCTCCACGGGCGACACCTCGCGGCGCAACGGCGCATCCCGTCCCATCCCCACCCTGGGCAGACGCGGCGGGTCGAGGAGGATATCCACTTCGAGGAACCAATTGAGCATGACGACACAACTGACATACATCAGCGAGGCGCAGAACCCATCGGCATCACGCTGGATGCCCACGTCGTGATTTCCCCTGGCAAGGAAATCATGCCTTCCGACGCCGTTCCGGGCATCGTCCAGCCCGAGGATGTGCCGGCCAAGATCGGTGTCCGACCCATTGGCATCTTCCGGCAGATAGCCGTTTTCAGGATGCCGGAGACTGGAGAACGAAACATCCGATTCGAAATCATTCGGATTCGCGTACAACATTGAGAACCACCTTTTCCGCGTTGCCCCTTCGCATGGAAAACAACACAACCAATCACTGCGCAACCATGGGACCGGAAACCCCACATTGCGGATGACAACGAGTGCGCGCGCTGGCGCAAAGAACCCCACAGCGGCCCGAATGCCCACCCCTGGGCACGAAAGCCGCATGCAAGCCATGACAAAACAAGCCATGACACATGCGAGACATGGCACATGGCGATGACGATGGCGCTTCCCCGCACGACCTGCCCGATGGCTCGGTCGTTGCGCAGACAGTGAGCCGCTAACAACCTTTCATGACAATCCCCTGTCCGCCGCCCGGCATCATCGATCCGGGCGCGTCGCCCCACAGAAGTCATGTCCGTGCATCCGACAGTGCATGCGGATGCACGGACATGCCGACGTGAGCCATCCGTCGCTTCTGCATCACTCCCCGCTGCCTTTTTGCAAGGCACGGACGGTGAGAAGCTGGATGTCTTCGCTGGAGCACCCGGTGTAGGCGCTCGTTGATACCGAAATGGCCTTGGTCTGGTCCGGCGGATATACGAGGATGGCATCCGCCGCCTGGGGCTTGCATGCATCGGTGTCGTAATTGGCGGCATTGGTGATCTGGAGCTCGCTGTAGGCGGACTCGCCCGGCTCCAGCGTGATTGTCGTCGGGGTGACGCTGTCGTCCCGTTCGGCAGCGGCGCCGATTTGCTCGCCGCCGGAGGTCAGCGAGACTCCCGGGTACCCCGTCACCGTGCACGATGCATCCCCGTTGTTGGTAAGGACCAGATAGGGATAGTCGCTGCCCGCTCCTCCACCGGAACCCTCGGCCAGCGTCGCGGAAAGGTTGTCACTCGCGCAAACAGTGGTGCCCTTCTGCGAAACGCTTTCGGATTGGCCACCGTCGGACGCGGCGTCGCTTTCGGTCGGCGCGCTGGTGATCACCGTCGGCGAAGCCGAACGTTGCACCTCCGCTTCGGGTGATGACGAACCGCATGCAGCCAGCGGCGCGATGCACAGAGCCAGCGCGGCCGCCGCAGCGTAGGCGTGACGACGGCCGCGCGTCCTCTCGCCTGAGTGAGATTCGTGTCGACGTATCATTTCTCCTCCATTCTCGATGACTCTCTTCCACGACCGTCATGGGACGGTCGCCCTCCGTTCAACGGCACCTTTGCCACAACGGTATCGGAAGTCGTTGTAACTATGATATCCGTTCCCCGGCGGCAAAGTCCGTCGTCGCCTCAACGCTTAACCGGAAAAGCATCACACCCTTTGCCATTCCTCGCGTTCCCAACGATCGCGCGTTGTGCGCAACCTCCTCCGCCCGGGGAGCATCCTGCCCGACGGTCATATCAGTATAAGCCCAAAATCATCTCTGGCCAAGAACCGGGAGCGGAGAATCTCCATATGCTTTCTTCAGGGGAGTGCAACGGCGTCGGGCGTAATCCATCACGGACGCCACGACGCCAACCCGCGGTGGCTGAGGATGGGCGCAGGCGCCTCGTCCGAGGCATGGCCTGCACCCATCGGGCATCCGAAGCCGTCAGGCGAGTTTCAGCTGGAGCATCGGATGCTGCGACAGAAGCTGTGCATATGCACGGTCGGCGGATTTGCTGCCACGCGCCGAGGCTTCGCGATAGCACCGGGCGGCCCATTCATTGTCGCCGAAGGCCTGGTACAGACGTCCTGCGAGCAGATAGCCCAGCGCCATGCCGGTCTGCGCCGCACGGAGGAAGAATTCGAGAGCGCGCTCCAGATTGGCCGCGACGTGCCTGTTCGTCCAGGAGTACCACCGTCCGAGATTGATCATGGCTGTGGCATTGCCGCCATCGGCGTCCATTTTCAGCTCGCGCACTGCGATCGCCGGGTCGCACTCGATCTTTTCGCCTTTGAGATACCATGTGCCATTGGCGAACTGGTATCCCGCATAGGTTGAATCCAGCGCGTCCTCTGACGCATCCGCCCCGAGCCCTCCGTCAGCCGTGTCGCGCGTGACCTCGACGGATTCCACGCCAGACGCCTTCGTGGCCCGCGCATCGCCTTCGGCGGCGGAAGCCTGGATTCGTTTCTTGGCAAATGCTTCATCGGATTCGCACATGATTGATGCCTTCCCTTATTAAGGTTCGGATACACACATGAGACGTTCAGCGCCGCTCCATTCGGCGTCTGAGCTTCTTCGCGCTTGCGAACTATGTGCATCCTCGCACTGTGGTTTCTCATAGGTAACTTTATCACCCGAAGGCATGCTTCCCAAGGAATTGTTCGATACCGCACTGTTTTTTCAAAGATACGCCCACCAATGGTTACGAACCCGCAGGAAACCTGTGCTTCAAAAGGACTGCAATTCCGCGCTTTTGAGAACAGCCGCCGATTCCCCCCGCGTTCACAAATCCGCACGACACGCCGAACGTCTCTCGAACGCATCGAACAGTGTATTGAGCCTCTGAATGAAGGACGACGGAGGGACGGAACACAGACACAACGAGGAACGGCGGCGCGACCGGATACAGAACCGCACGAAGCCTGTCCAAAACAAAAGGTCTTGGAACCCTGCACCCGCAAGGTTCCAAGACCCGCCGCATGTCACTTCGGGACGCTTCGTTCCCGGCGGGCGACCGCAGGCAGACGGAGCGCCTTCCCCTGCCCACGCCGCCTCATCCCTGGGGATGGGCACGGGGTCAAGGGAGGGGTCACGCGCCGTACTTTTCGAGATAGGCGTCGGCGGCGGCCTTGACGTCGTCGCTCAGCAACGCCTCGCCGCTCGCATTCCTGAACGTCGACGCGGCTGCGAAAATCTCGCGAACGGTGGCGATGGCCAGCACGGGGAAGCCGAATTCGTCTTCCACGGCCTGCACCGCTGATTTGTCGGAATCCTTGGTCTTCTCCATGCGGTCGACGGAGAGCACGAGGCCCACGATCTCCACGTCGGCGGCGGCCTTGAGCTTCGGGACGACCTCGCGCACGGCGGTCCCGGCGGTCATCACGTCATCGACCATGAGCACCTTCATGCCGTCGGTGAGCTGGGTGCCGACGAACATGCCGCCGTCGCCATGGTCTTTCTTCTCTTTGCGGTCGAAGGTGTATCCGACCTCCATGCCATGCTGGTCGTCCAGCGCCATGGCGGTGCTCACCGCGAGCGGGATGCCCTTGTACGCCGGTCCGAAGATCGTGTCGATGTCATCGGGCAGCACGCCCTTCTTCTGCGCACTGACGATGGTGGACGCGTAGTATTCGCCTAGCGTCTGGATGCTGGCGCCGTCGTTGAACGAGCCGGCGTTGATGAAGTATGGCGACTGGCGCCCGGACTTCAGGGTGAACGAACCGAATTTCAAAGCCCCTTGGTCGAGCAGAAAACGTGTGAATTCCTCATGCATGGGGTTGATTTCGTCAGACATGGCGATTCCTTCCGATAGCGCCGGCGCCGCGCCGTCGGCTGCAGCGCGGCGCACTTGTTCAATCCACTAACACTGTAGCGTACAGAGGACAGGGCGGGGACGAGGTGCCGTGCGCTGTCCCCCGCACCGTCATCAATCCGACGCCGCGTCGCCCTCTTCCAGCCGCGAGCGTCCGCGCCAAGAATGACGCCGCGTTGCGGCCCCGGGGGCGGGCAGGCCCCGGATGCAGGACGCGCCCCGGTCTCTACCAAGTGCGCCCTTCTTCGAGCGCCTGCGCAAGCTCCGGCCTCTTGTCGAGCAGAGCGTCGAGCTCGGTCGCAATGCGCAGCGGGGCCACGGGGTCGCCGAGCGCCGCGGAACCGACTTCGACGGCGTTGGCTCCGGCATACAGGAATTCCAGCGCGTCCTCGCCGGTCATGATGCCGCCGATGCCGATGATCGGGATCTCCGGGAAGGCCTGTCGGGTCTTGTAGACGAACGCCAAGGCCATGGGATGCACGCACGGGCCCGACACGCCGCCGGTGATGTTGGCGAGGATCGGCTTGCCGGTGCGGATGTCGAAGCGCATCCCCACGAAGGTGTTGATCATCGACAGCGCGTCGGCACCGCCTTCGATGCACGCCTCGGCGATGGGACGGATGTCGGTGACGTTCGGGGTGAGCTTGACGATCATGGGTTTGTCGGTGAGCGGGCGCAGACGCTTGACGAGGCGCTTGAGGGCGACCGGATCGGTGCCAGTCGACAGACCGTCGGCCGAGACATTCGGGCAGCTCACGTTGATTTCGAGCATGTCGGACTCATGGTCGGCGAGCTTGGAGACGACCTCGGCGTAGTCGTCGTCGGAATGGCCGGCGACATTGGTGATGACGGTGGCGCCCGCGGCCTTGAGCGCAGGCAGGTCGTGCTCGAGATAGTAATCGACGCCGGGGTTCTGCAAACCGACGGAGTTGACGGAACCTGCCGGGGTCTCGGCGGTGCGGGGAACGGGGTTGCCCTCCCACGGCACGGGCGACACGCCCTTGGTGCTGACGGCGCCGAGCTGGCTCACGTCATAGAACCATTTGACGGCGTCGAAGTTGAACGTCCCCGACGCGGTGCCGACGGGGTTCTTCCATTCGACGCCGGCGACCTGGGTCTTGTGATGCCATGTGAACTTCTGGTTGGCGTCGAAGTTGGAGCGGCGCTCCGCGTCAAGCTCCGGGGTCATGGTCTCTGTGGCTTCGCTCATCGTGCTGCCTCCCATCCTTCCAGTTCAGCGGTGTTGAAAACGGGTCCGTCCACGCAGGTCTTGAGGATTCCGCGCGTCGTATGCACCGTGCAGACGACGCAGGTGCCGAAACCGCAGCCCATGCGGGCCTCAAGACTGGCGTAGACCGCCACGCCGTGGTCGCGGCCCCATGCGGAGACGGCCTTCATCATGCCCAGCGGCCCGCAGGTGAGGATGCGCACGGGGCGCTCGCCCTCGGCGCACGGCAACAGATGCCCATCGGCGCCGCCCGCGATGCCGCGTTCCTCCGCCCAACGGTCGAGGATCGTGATGACGTTGCCCTCCGACTCGTCGATGGAGCGCACATCATCGCTGTACTTGGCCGCGTACCGATCGGCGAAATGCACATTGCGATAGCCAAACAGCACCGTCGCATGGCAGTCGTCGCGGCCATGGAGCTCCTGCGCGGCGCGCACCAGCGGCGGGACGCCCAGGCCTCCCCCGACGAGCACGTAGTCGGCGGGCTCCCTGAGGTCGTATCCGCGTCCGAGCGGACCGAGCACATCCACGGTCTGCCCCGGCTTGAGTCCGCGGAATTCCCCCGTGCCCTTGCCGATGACGGCGAAGATGAGGGTGAATTCATCACCGTTGACCTCACACACGCCGAAAGGGCGCGGCGACAGTCGCTGCGCATTCGAGGTGTAGAGGTTCACGAACTGTGCGGGCCTGGCATGCGCGGCGATGAACGCATCACGAAGCGTGAGCCTCACCACCCCGTCGGTCAGCTCTTCGCATGCCACCACCTGCGCTGGGCGCCGGGAGGGAAAATACGTCGGCTTGAATTCGCTCATGCGTTCTCCTTGCTGGTTTCTGTTGGTTGCTGTATTACGTTGTGACATTGGACATCCGCTTCCCCGGAATCCGTCGCGCGGCGCCATGGAGGCCCCGTCGCCACGGACTTCGACGTCAGCGCAATGCCGACGTGAGGTCCTTGCGCATGGCCAGCGCCGCGTTCCGCGCGCTGTCCCCCACGAGCTGGAGCGAACGCCGCGCATCGTCGGCGATGGCCTCGCGTTCCGCAGCGTCGGGGTCGGCGCCCTGCCGTGTATAGTCGGTTTGCGTGAAATCGGCGGCGCGAGGATCCTTGCGCCATGCGCCGATGATGCCACGCGATGAGTTGACGATCGCTCCGGAGCCGTCGGCGTCGAACATGCCTGCGACGTCGGAGGCGGAACCGCCCTGGGCTCCGTAGCCGGGCACAAGGAAGAACGTATGGGGCATACGGCGGCGCAACGCGGCGCCCTCCTCGGGGTGCGTGGCTCCGACGACCGCGCCCACGCGGGAATACCCATGCTCGCCGCGCGTACCGGCGCCCCACTGCTCGACGAGGTCCGCGACCTGGTCGGCCACCGTGGACGCGGGTGATTCGTCGTCAGAACCGGAACGGAGCGGGAGCGTCTGCAACTGCGAGCTCGAAGGATTCGAGGTGCGCACCAACACGAAGATGTCTTTGCCGGCGGCGTCGGCCACGTCGACGAACGGCATGACGCCGTCCTCGCCGAGATACGGATTGACCGTCACGGCGTCCTCATGCCACGGATTCTCGACCCTGGTGCCGAAACCCTCGCCGAACTCGGCCACGTCGGGGACGCCGCCCAGATGGGAGGCGTAGAGCGCCGCGGTAGAGCCGATGTCTCCCCTCTTCACATCGCCCAGCACGTAGAGGCCGCGTTCGGCCGCATAGGCGCAGGTGTCGCAGAACAGCTGGATGCCGATGGGACCGAGCGCCTCGTACATGGCGATCTGCGGTTTGACGGCTGGGACGATGTCAGCCACGGCATCGATGACGGCCTTGTTGAACGCACGGTAAGCGTCCGCGAGCGCCGCGGCGCGGGACTCGGGATGCGCCGCGTGGGCGCCGTCGAGCACTGGTGCGGGGATCAGCGCCGGCTTGGGGTCGAGCCCCACGACGCTGGGGTTGCCGGTGCGCGAAATGGCTTCGATGAGTTTGTCCATGCTTGGGTCTGGCTCTCCTTGTGGCTTTGCATTTCTGTGTGGCGTCCTGCCGTGACGTCCCGCGGGGACCGTTTCCGCCTCTCGCGGGAGTCCGTCCTGCCGACGGCCCGCCTGCACAAAGCCGGGCGCCGGAAGGACGCGGCACGTCACCTGTGTTGGATGGTTTCCGTCGCGAGCGTGTCGATGGGCTTCGGCGCGGCCTGCGACATGATGCGCGAGCGCGGGATGCGCGAGAACACGAGGCGCGAGCCGATGATCGTGGCCATGGGGCGCCCCGTGACGTGCATACCCCCGAACGGGGTGTTGCGCGCCTTGGAATGGAAGGCTTCGGGGTCAACGGTCCATTCTTCCCGGGGGGCGAGCAGCGTGAAGTCGCAGACGGCCGCCGTGTCGTTGGATGACTGGAATTCGCTGGTGGTGGTGCCGATGTGCGCCGCCGCCGTCAGGTCGAGGACGGGGCGTTCCCAGCTGCCGGCGTCGAGCCTGGGGACGGTGCATTCGGCGCTTCCCATGAGCCGTGCCGGCGCCAGGCTCATGAGCTCGATGAGCCGTTCGTCGTCGATGACGCCGCCGTCGACGAGCACGGTGTGGCACACGGCGTATGCGGTTTCGAGACCGATGATGCCGTTGGGCGCATCCATCATGCCCTTCGCCTTCTCCTCGGCGGTATGCGGGGCGTGGTCGGTGGCGATCATGTCGACGGTGCCGTCGGCGATGGCGCGGAGCGTGGCCTGGCGGTTCTCCTCGCTGCGCAGCGGCGGGTTCATCTTGGCAAGCGTGCCGAGGCGCTCCACGGCGGTGTCGTTGAGGGCGATGTAGTGGGGCGCGGTCTCGCAGGTTACGGGCAGTCCCTCGGCCTTCGCCTTGCGGATGAGGTCGAAGGAGGCGGCGCAGCTGACATGCTGCAGATGCACATGGCAGCCGGTGCGACGGGCCAGGTCGATGTCGCGTGCGATGACCGTGGCCTCGGTTTCGGCGGGGATGCCCGGCAGCCCGAGCTTGCGCGAGGTCTCCCCCTCGTTCATCACGCCCGAGTCATGGTGTTCGCAATGGTCGATGAACACGATGCCCGCGTCGATGCTGTTCTTGGCCACGGTGTCGAGGATTCCGTCGGTCACGGCCGCCCCGTCATCGCTGAGGGCGACGACCGGATGCTTGAAACCCGCCCCGTGGAGGCCGTGCTGCCAATCGCGCAGCTTGCTGGCCTCGGCGCCGGCGCGGTCTTTGGAGGCCGATGCGCACAGCGCGTACCGGACGGGAAGCGCCACGCAGTTGTCCTCTTCGTAGTTCTCGAGGTAATCGAGGGACGACCAACGGCCCTTGAGCGTGGTCAGGGTGTCGGCGTCGGACGGGTCCACCGCGGCCCCGTCGAGCGCCGGCACAGTGTTCGGCATGATGAGCACGGTGGTGTAGCCGCCCGATGCCGCGGCGGCGGCGCCGGTGACCATGGTCTCCTTGGCGGTCTGCCCAGGGTCGCGGAAATGCACATGGGGGTCGTGGAACCCGGGAGCGAGCACATACCCCATGCCGTTGACGGTGATCACGGAGCCGTCGACGCCGGCGGTCGCCCCGCCGTCGTCGATGAGGCGCCCGGAGCACACAGGCACGAGCACGTCGATGGGGCCGGGCATGTTCCACAGCCTGACATTCACGATTCTGAGCATCGCCGCCGTCATCAGAACTTGGCCTCCTCGTCGCAGTAATCGCAACGGTATTCCTGATGCCCGTTGAGGGTGACGAGATGGAATCCCTGCCTGACGTCGCGTTCGGTGGACGTGACGCAGCGCGGGTTCGGGCAGCGGATGACGCCAGAGACGTGCTGGGGCAGCGTCGGCGTGAGCTTCTTCACGATGGAACCGTCGCGGACGATGCCGACCGTGGCGTTGCGCGCGACGAGACCGAGCACATCCAGGTCGATGCGGTCGTCGGCCATGCCTTCGATCTTGATGATGTCCTTCGTGCCATAGCGCTTGGAGTCGGCGTTCATGATGAGCGCGATCTTCGTCCTCGACGGGTCGACCTTGAGGTATTCGAGGACCTTGAGCGCGGTGCCCGCGGGCACGTGGTCGATGATGATGCCGTTCTGCAGGCTCGTGACTTCCATTACTCGGTGACCTCCTTGCATTCGTCGGATTCGCTGAAGCCCGGAAGGCTGTCGCCCAGCAGGGAGCTTTCGAGCGCCATGCGCATGAGCATGCCGCGGCGCACCTGTTCGAAGTACGCCGCACGGGGGTCGGCGTCGACGTCGAAGCTGATCTCGTTGACGCGGGGAAGGGGATGGAGCACGGCCATGTCGGGCTTCGCGAGCTTCATCTTGGCGGGGTCGAGGATGTACGTGTCGCGCAGACGCAGGTAGTCGTCCTCGTTGAAGAAGCGCTCCTGCTGCACTCGGGTCATGTACAGCACGTCGAGCTTTCCGATGACGTCCTGGAGGTCGTGGACCTCTTCGTAGTCGCATGTCCGGGATGCCTCGATGCGGTCGATGACATAGCGCGGCGTCTTGAGCTCGTCGGGGCTGATGAGCACGAAGTGCACGTTGCCGAAGCGGCACAGGGTCTCTATGAGAGAGTGGACGGTGCGGCCGAACATGAGGTCTCCGCACAGCCCCACCACGAGGTCGGTGATGCGTCCGAAGCGGGCCTGGATCGTCGACAGGTCGGCAAGCGTCTGGGTGGGGTGCATGTGGCCGCCGTCGCCGCCGTTGATGACCGGGACGCCGGCGTGGGAGGCCGCCCGCGATGCGACGAGGGCGGCGCCTTCCTTGGGGTGGCGGATGGCGATGATGTCGGCGAAGTTCGACACCACGCGCACCGTGTCCGAAATGGTCTCGCCCTTGGTGGCCGAGGTGCTCTGGGCGCCTGCAAAACCGATGACGCGCCCGCCGAGACGCAGCATAGCGGTCTCGAAGCTCAGGCGCGTGCGGGTGGAGGGTTCGTAGAAAAGAGTGGCGAGGATGCGCCCGTCGCAGGTGTGGGCCACGCGTTTCATGTCCTCGTCGATGTATTGTGCCTTGGCAAGCAGAAGTCGGATGTGGTCAGTTGACAGATCGTCAAGCGTCACAACGCTGCGACCGACCAACTGTGATTCAAGAACAGCGCATTTCTGCGCCGATTGTGATGTCATAGCGCGCCTTTCGAACGACTCAGTGAGAACGACTCTGTGAGGCGGCCACTTCCTGTGACCTCTACAAAGATAGTTTGTCAACGAGACATGAACGGCATGGAAACGGCGTGTGCACCGTCCCGCGCCAGCCTTGCGACAGGCTGGCGCGCATCCCCGCACGCCGCGGAACGGAGGGCCGGGAGCGCGGCCGCGAGCGCATGGGGCGAAACAACCATACGTTACGATTGATGTGCCGCCATGCCCGGCGCCTGCAGCGCCGCGCGCCGGGGCGGAGGCGACGGACGGAACGCATGCGGCGACGGAGACGGACGGATCGGCACGGCGTTCCCACGGCGACAAGAGCGACCGGCTGCGGATTAAGGAGGACCTGAGCGTGGATGTGCTGATTCTTGTGGTGCTTGTCATCACGGGCGTGTTGTTCTCAAGCATCCTCGAACGGTTCATCCCCCGCGTCTCGCTTCCGCTTGTGCAGGTCGCGCTCGGCGTCATCTGGTATTTCACCCCGTTCCTGCCCACGGTGCGTCTGGACTCCGAACTGTTCATGGTGCTGTTCATCAGCCCGCTGCTTTTCAATGCGGCGCGCAACACCACCATCCCCCGTCTCATGCGCGTGCTCAAGCAGTCGTTGTGGCTCGCCATCGGACTGGTGTTCCTGTGCATCGCCGCCACCGGCGTGACCCTCCATGCCTTCTGGCCCCAGATCGGGCTCGCCGCGGCCCTCGCCCTCGGCGCCACGCTCGCCCCCACCGATGCGGTCGCCGTCACCCAGATGGGCAAGCAGGCGCAACTGAGCGAACGCCAGATGGAGACTCTCAAGGGCGAGAGCCTGTTCAACGACGCCGCCTCCATCGTGAGCTTCCAGTTCGCGGTCTTGGCCGCGCTGACCGGCGAGTTCTCCCCGTTCGACTTCACCCTCGAGGTCGTCACCAGCTTCGTCGGCGGCATCGTGGTGGGCGTCGTGCTGGGCAAGGTCATCGACTGGTTCGTTACGATGCTGCGCCGCCACCGGCTCGAGACGACCACCAACCGCATCACAATCGAGATCCTCACGCCGTTCCTCGTCTACGCGCTGTCCGAACGCCTCGGGCTGTCCGCCGTACTGTCGGTCGTGGCGGCCGGGCTGTCCATCGGGTTCCACCGCCGCGGCGTGGGCGTCGACATCGCCAGCGTGAACCTCGTGTCGAACTCCGTCTGGGAGTTCCTGGAATACTCCCTCAACGGCTCCGTCTTCATGCTCCTGGGCATCCAGCTGCCGATCATCTTCCTCGACACGACGCACCGCATCCTCGACAACATCGGTCGCATCACGGTCGCCGCGGTGCTGCTCACCGTCGTGTCGCTCACCGTGCGGTTCCTGGCGGTGGCCTTCATGCTCGCAGTCACGAAGGACGAGATGACGGGGAAACGGCGCAGCATGACGCACGAGCGCTGGCATTCGGCGCTCGTCATGACCTTCGGCGGCGCGAAGGGAGCGATCACGATCTCGTTGGCGTTCACGCTGCCGGTGACACTGGGGTGGGACGAGTCCGGCACGTCGATCCGCACGCTGATGTGGGCGATCGCCGCAATCTTCGTGCTCATCTCGCTGGTGCTCACGAACATCATGCTCCCGCTGCTTGCGCCGCGCGGCGAAGTCGACTCCGAGGAATTCACGGAGGCACGCCGCCTGGTGCTCAACACCACCATCGAGCGCCTCGCGCAGAGCGACACACCGGAGAACCACCAGGCGGTCCAGCGCGTCATGCGGTCGTACACCTACCGCGCCGCACGCCTCGACGACCCGCGCGACGACGCGTCGCGCTCGGCGGACGAATCGCGCCTGCGGCGCGAGACGCTCACATGGGAGCTGGAGTGGCTCCATGACTACGACGAGGCGAACCCACAGATGCGCGCCGCGACGAAAGAGCTCATGGACAACATCTCGGTGACCCTCAAGCGCGAAGACGCCCACGGCCTGCGCAAGATCAGGCGCCGCATGTCGACGTTCGCCTGGAAGGTGCGGCCCCTGTGGCGCAAGCTCATCGAGAAGACGGGGCTGTCGCGCGCCACCGCGGGGGAACGCCGCGCCCACGACCTGATGGTCGTGCACACCAGCCTCATGCGGGCCACGGTGAGCCATCTGTTCGGACTGGTGAACGACCCGCGGTACGATGCGGCCGACGTGACGTCGCTCATGGGCGAATACCGCTCCGTGGCGGCGGACATCCGCCCGCGCGGCATGGACCCGGACAAAAGGGAACGTCTGCAGCGCCAGGTGTCGCAGACGCGAGCCGAGGCGTTCCGCATCGAGCTCGACGTGATCCGCGATTTCGTGGACCAGAACCAGATCACGCGCGAACAGGCCAGCGTGCTCAGGCAGAACGTGCACCTCATGCAGGCCGACATGGGATTCTGACCGGGTCGCCCTGACGCCGTTCCGCAGGCACCAGGGCGATCCGGACCCGTCGTTCCGGGCGTGCCGTTCCTGTCGTTCCGGCCCCGTCAGCCCTCGCCGTAGAACAGGCGCTCGGTGACGGAGCGGCAGCGGCGCATGAGACCGAGCAGCTCATCGATGAAAGCCTGGCCGTTGTTGGCGGGGCGCCCCATGCATGCCGCGATGCCTCCGAGGGCGTAGGAATCGTCGGGGATCACATCGGCCCGGTTCGTACGGCCCGTCCACAGCATCGTGGCGTTTCGGGTGTCGGTGCACAGCCACCATGTGCGGCGCAGGACGTCAGCGTCGCCGCGGTCGATGATGCCTTCTTGTTCCAATGCGTCCAGCGCGCGCATCGTGGACGTGGTGCGCAGGGATTCATGGGCGCCCGCATTGCGGAGCTGGAGCAGCTGCACCGTCCATTCCACGTCGGACAGACCGCCGGTCCCGAGCTTGACATGGCGGTCGCGGCGCACGCCGCGCGGCAGTCGCTCGGCCTCCATGCGCGCCTTGAGCGTACGGATCTGCTGGAGCTCCGCCTCGGTGAGCGGAGCCTGGGGATACCGCAGCGGGTCGGCGATCTGCGTGAGGAACCTCTGCGCCAGCCCCTCGTCCCCTGCCGCGTAGCGGGCGCGCAGCAGCGCCTGGTGCTCCCATGTATCCGCCCACGACGCGTAGTACTCCCGGCAGGATTCGTAGGAGCGCACCAGCGCCCCGTTGCGTCCCTCCGGTCGCAGGTCGAGGTCGAGGTCGATGGCGGGCTCGCGCGTCAAAGGCCCCATGAGGATCTGGCGCATCCGGTCCTCCACGGCGCGGGCGAAGGAATTCGCGTCCGCTTCATCGGCCCCGTTGGCCGATTCATAGATCACGATGACGTCGGCGTCGGAGCTGAAGTTCACCTCGCGGCCGCCGTAGCGCCCCATGCCGATCACGCTGACCGTCGCCGGAGCCTCGTCCCGTCCGTCCGCGCGCAGTTTCTCGGCGGACGCCCATTCGAGCGTGGCATGGAGCGCCGCGTCGTACACGTTGGTCATGGCCTCGAGGCTGTCCGCGCTCGACACGACCCCGCTCATCCATCCCAGGCCGATGCGTTCGATCTCATGGCGCCGCATGGCCCGGATGGACGTCGCAAAGGCCTCGGGGCCGTCCTGGTACCGCTGCGCGGCGCTGGTGGAGCGGACGGCGAGGCTGTCGCGCGACCGGGGTTCCAGGGATTCGTCGTCGCCGAGCCACGTCACGGATTCGGACGAACGCACAAGGGCGTCCCCGAGGTACCGGGAGTTGGGAAGGACGTGGCAGAGGCGCTGCAGGGCGTTCGCCGTGTCGCGCAGGAATCCCAGGTACGGCGACCCCGTGCCGAAGGATTCCACCACGCGGCGCCATTGGAGCAGCCCCATGTCGGGATTCTGCCCCTCGGTGAGCATGCGGAGCACGTTGGGAAGCAGGATGCGGTTGATCTTGGCGGCGCGGCTCACGCCCTGCGTCAGCGCCTGCACGTGGCCGATGGCGGCGGAAGGGTCGAGGAATCCCACGGATGCGAAACGGTCCTCGAGGGCCTGGGGCGACAGCTCGATGGCGTCGTCGCTCATCTGCGCGATCTCAGGCAGCATGGGGCGGTAATAGATGTCGAGGTGCAGTTCGCGGATTTCGCGGCGAGTCGCGTCGTATTTGTCGAGGAGCTGGTCCGACTTGAGACCGAAGGCGCGCGCCAGGCGGCGGAGCTCCCGGTTTTCGTCAAGCTCCTGCATGACCAGGTGGCGCGGCGAGTCCAGTCCTCCCCTGCTGCCCGACCCCAGGTCGGGGAACAGGTGCGTGCGATGAAACTGCCACATCTGCTGGCGGTGTTCCATGACGCGTTCGAAACGGTAGTCTTCCGACAACGAGGCCGCCTGCTGGCGGTTGATGTAACCGCCGTCGCGCAATGTGTCAAGCGCGTCGAGGGTGGAGCGCACGCGCAGACTGTCGTCGGTCCGGCCGTGGACGAGCTGCAGCATCTGCACGGTGAACTCGACGTCGCGCAGGCCCCCCTTGCCGAGCTTGATCTCACGGTCGCGCAGCTGGGGCTGTATGTAGTCCTCGACGCGTTTGCGCATGGCCTGGCAGTCGGAGACGAAGTTCGGACGCGCCGATGCGTTCCACACGAACGGCGTCATCGCGTCGATGTACGCGTCTCCGACCCCGGGGTCACCCGCCACCGGACGGGCCTTGAGCAAGGCCTGGAACTCCCAGTTGTCCGCCCACTTCTCGTAGTAGGCGCGATGGGACTCCACGGTGCGCACCAGCTGCCCCGCCTTGCCTTCGGGGCGCAGGGCTCCGTCGATCTGCCACAGCTGAGGCTCCGTGACATTCGGTATTACATCCTGGCAGACTCGCTGCAATTGCGAGGCGATGCGGGTGCCGATGCGGTTGAGCGCATCACCCTGCGGCCCGTCGGCCGCGGGTTCCACGACGTAGATGAGATCGCAGTCAGACCAGTAATTGAGCTCGCGGGCGCCCAGCTTGCCCATGCCGATCACTGCGAAACGGCACCCGTCGGATCCGTCCACTTGCGTGCGGCCGATGGCGAGGGCGGCGTCCAAAGCCGCGTCGGCAGCGTCCGACAGCGCCAGGCTGATGCGCGGCTGAATCTCCATGGGATCGTCATCCGACATGTCGAGGGCGCAGATTGCCGCGATCTGGCGCCAGTAATGGCGGCGCATGGCGTTGACGGCGTCGGCGAAGGGAAGCGTCGCCACAGGCGTGGGCGTGTCGGTGCCGGCGCCGATGCTTTCGAGCAGATCGTTGCGCCGCGTGGCGCGCGTCCATGAGGCGGAGGCAAATCCCTCCCCCGTCACAGCATCGAGGATGTCCGCGCGGGACTCCATCATGCGCCCCAGGTAGTCCGACGCGCCAAGCACGCGGAGCAGCCGCAGGAAATCCGCGTGCTCGCCGAAGCATCCCGGGGCGAGCGTGCCTGCGGCTTTCTTCGAATCGACGATGTCCGCCAGATGCCGCAGGGCCGTCTCTGGGTCGCAGACGCTCTGGAGGTCGGAGACGAGCCGAGACAGATAGGCGGCGTCGAGCCCCGCATCCCTCATGCGCCCTATGAGTTTTTCGGCCTCGACCGTGTCGGTGATGCCGGCCTTGATCAACGACATCGTGGAGATTTCGGATGCTTCGTTCATACCGCCATTGTATTCACCCACGGTTCGGCGATTCTGCGTCCGTCTGACAGCTCTTAGCACGACCGGGACTCACCTCGGACGCCCTGCCATCCCGCCATGGTCACTCGGAGGGTTCCTCAGCCGACGCCCCTGGTTCCGGTGCGGCTTCGACCGATTCGCGTTCGATGTATCCTGCCACGGCATTCAGCGAGGTCGCATAGACGGAGGGCAGCACGTAGCGCACATTGATGCTGGGGCTGGCCAGCAGAGAGGCGAAGGTCACGAAAGCGGGCACTAGCGTCATCGCACCTGTCACAGAGCGCCGCCGCAAGCAGTAGCCGAGGCACATAAGCGGCACCCAGCTGGCGAACAGGGCCTTGAGGAACGGCACGGGGAACCGCTTCGCCACTGCCAAGTACGCGCGGTTGTAGGCGGAAGACAGCTTCACCGCCCATACGGGTTTGTTCGTGGTGTGCATGACGGCCCACAGCGCAGGGTCGGCCGAGCAATCGTAGACAATTCCCTGTTCGTTGGCCTGCCCATGCAGTTCCTCATAGGTCGCGCCCTGCGGGCACATGTAGTCGCGGTACCACAGATACGCCTGCGCCCCGTGGCGCGTGGTGTCTGGGTAGTACGTGGATAATCCCGTTGACAGTGCAGCCTCGGCGGCCAGCTTGGGATGCTGCCGGGCCTTGTCGAAAAGCCACCGGAAATACGCCTGCCGCTGCTCCGGGGTGGAATCAGGGCGCCACGAATCCTTCATGGGATCGGCCCTTCCCGGTATGTAGCGGTCTGCAATTGACTCGGTATCCGTCAGTACGCCGTCGAGCACGCGCCAGTCATCGTCAGTCATGGCGGAGGAATAGCGGCGCACATACGCGCCGGTGAACTGCACGGGAATGGACATCATCTCCCGGGACTGGCCGGGCGCCACGCCCATGGCCGGCACGACGACGCCCTGCCACAGCCCCATGAACAACGCCAGCACCACCGCGAGCACGGCGGCGAGCCGCAGCCCCTGGCGCCGCCTGATGGCGAAGAACACGATGACGCATGTGACGACGATAACCGCCGCTCCGGTTTTCTTGGTCAGCATCATGAGAAGCATGCAGACGGCGAGCGCCGCGTCGAAGCGCCACGACGACAGACTGGCGCCGCGCGTGCGCGCGATTTGCGCGATCATGGTGACAAACAGGATGAACCACGGCCCGTACATCGTCTCCTTCGACATGGTGACGACCGACAGCGGAATAAGAGGATACAGGGCGCAGAACCACAGGCAGATGCGCTGGAACACGAGCGGGATGCGCAACCGGCGCATCCATTCGAGCATCACCGCGAACGCGGCGGCGGTCAGGGCGATCATGACGATGGCGTACAGGAACACGCTCCACGCGTTCGAGCCCAAAGCGTCGCCGATCTTCCAGAACGCCCCGAACACCAGCGTGTCGAACCACGGATGCTGGTCGCTTCGCGGCCACAGCCCGTAGAACTGCGCGATCTGCGCCTGGCAGTCGGTGTCAACATTACCCGGAAAACGGATGAGGAGGTAGGGCAGCCAGCAGGTCACGATCACCAGGAAACGCGACACGGCGACGGGAATCCGCGAACGATGCCGCGACGCCGCCTCAGACGCACCGTCGGCGGTCGCGGCATCCTCCGCGAACAGGTCGGGCTTCGCCCGGTCCATCGCTGAGTACAGCAGGGAGAGCAGGGCGCCGAAGAAAGCGGTGAACGTCACGACCAGGCCGGCCACGACGCACCAGTACCGCCACGAGACGACGGACGCGTCGGCCTCGCCCAGGTCACGCTTGATGTAATCCCCGCCCGCGATCAGAAACGCGATGACGAACATCGCGACATACGCCCAGGGATCGAAAAGACGGGACCTCCACGAGTCAATCGGCAGGGATCCAGACGACGGGGAATCAGACGAACGAGGGGCGGGCGATGTCGCATCGCAAACAGCGTCGTCGCCGACATACGCGTCCTTTTTCGAAACCGATGGCATACCGTGTGATTCACCCATCGTTGTAACCACGAAAGCGCTCCTTCCTGTGCACGACCCTGGGGCAGTGACTTCGATCCCCAGATTCCGAATCGTGTGACATTAAACATACGAAGGCGGACATGCACGAAGGACACCTTTGAAAACCTCGGCACGCAACAGATTCCCTGACATGCATCTCCAACCTTGCATCAGGTTGCGGACAAAAATCCCACAAAACGGGCGCGAATCCCCTCGATTCTGTCCGAAACCTGATGCAGCGTCGCTACTTGGTGGGAGGCGTGAAGAGGTCTCCGACGTTCTGCCAGATGCGGCGCGTGATTCCCGGATGGTTCATCGTGTAGAGATGGACACCGTCCACTCCCTGCGCGACGAGGTCGCTGATCTGCTGGGAGGCATAGACGATGCCGGCGGCACGCAGGGACTTCTTGTCATCCTGCCACTTGTCGAGCATGCGGTCGAGGGCGCGTGGGATGTGGGCGCCGCAGATGCGTCCCATGCGGCGCACCTGACCGACGTTCATGACGGGCATGATGCCCGCCTCGATCGGCACGGTGATGCCCGCGGCGCGTGCCGTTCGCACGAAATCGAGGAAGTCGTCGTTGCAATAGAAAAGCTGGGAGATGAGGTGCGACACGCCGGCATCCACCTTCTTCTTGAGATTCTCGACGTCCTGCGACAGGCACTCCGCCTCGGGGTGCCCTTCGGGATAGCAGGCTCCGAAAACCGTGAGGTTCGGATGCTTGGAGCGGATGTATTCGACCAGATCCGACGCATGGTCGAAAACCCCCGCCGGCTCGCGCCCCTCCACGCTGTCGCCCCGCAATGCGAGCACCCCGCGCACCTTCGCCTGTTCGAAC
This sequence comes from Bifidobacteriaceae bacterium UBA2724, assembly GCA_002353815.1. Lineage (GTDB taxonomy): Bacteria > Actinomycetota > Actinomycetes > Actinomycetales > Bifidobacteriaceae > Pseudoscardovia. Next base: position 35,012 of record DEKK01000002.1, read on the forward strand.
ATGTCGAGGGCCTCGTCGGCGCCGTCCCTGTCGAGATACTGGGCCGTCAGATGCGCCACGACGGGGATGTCGTATTCCTGGCGGATCGTGTTGGAGATGCGCGCGGTGGCGGTGCGGTCGGATTGTTTGCCGGTGCCGTAGGTCACGGAGATGAAGTCGGGGTCGACGCCCTGGAGCCCGTCGAGCGTGTCATAGATGGTGCCCACTGCGGCGTTGCGCTTGGGAGGGAAGACCTCCAGCGAAAAAATCGGCGTGTGATCGTGATACATGTGTGCCTCGTTTCGGTGTCTGGGCTGGGAAGCGACGGCGCCGTGTCATGCGGCCCCGTCCGCGGCGTGTCGCGCGTGTCGCGAACCGGCTGCGAGAGCGGCGCGCTGTCTGCAAGAGCGACGCGCGCAACCGGCGGAATCCGTTGCCTATGGAACGGGCGCCGCCCCGACGAGAGCCGGGGACGACGCCCGTCTGTCGGACGCAGCCCTACTTGCCCAGTTCTTCGCGGACCTTCTTGGTGGCGGCCACAAGGTTCTCCAGGCTCGGCCAGGTCTCCTCGTCGCCGCGGGTCTTGAGGCCGCAGTCAGGGTTGACCCAGACCTTGTTGACGTCCATCTTGGCGAGGATGGCGTGGATCTTGTCGACGATCTCGTCGACGGAAGGGATGCGCGGCGAGTGGATGTCATACACGCCGGGGCCTGCTTCGGTTTCGAAGTGCGCGTCGTGGATCGCGTCGAGCACCGTGAGGTCGGAGCGGGATGCCTCGAACGAGATGACGTCGGCGTCCATGTTGTCGATGGAACGGATGATGTCATTGAACTCGGAGTAGCACATGTGCGTGTGGATCTGCGTGTCGGGCTTGACGCCGGAGTGCACGAGGCGGAACGCGGGGATGGCCCAGTCGAGGTACTTGGAGTACCAGTCGGAGCGGCGCACCGGCAGCTTCTCGCGCAGAGCGGCCTCGTCGATCTGGATGACGCGGATCCCCGCCGCCTCGAGGTCAAGGACCTCGTCGCGGATGGCGAGCGCCAGCTGGGTGGTCTGCAGCTCGTGGGACACGTCCTCGCGCGGCCAGGACCAGTTGAGGATCGTCACCGGGCCGGTGAGCATGCCCTTGACCACATGGTTCGTGCGGGACTGCGCATAGGAGCTCCAGCGCACCGTGATCGGACGGGCGCGGGAGACGTCGCCCCACACGATCGGAGGCTTGACGCAGCGGGTGCCGTAGGACTGCACCCAGGCGTTCTGGGTGAACAGGAAGCCGTTGAGGTTCTGTCCGAAGTACTCGACCATGTCGTTGCGTTCGAACTCGCCGTGGACGAGCACATCGAGCCCGATCTGCTCCTGGTGCTTGATGCATTCGTCGATCTTGCCGGCGATGAAGTCGTCGTAGGTCTTCTGATCGATCTCACCCTTGCGCAGGCGGGCGCGGTACTGTCGCACCTCGCGGGTCTGGGGGAAGGAGCCGATGGTGGTGGTGGGCAGCAGCGGCAGGCCAAGCTCGGCGCGCTGCGTCTTCTGGCGCTCCGCGCGTGCGGGCTGGCGCGTGTAGTCGGCCTCGGTGAGGGCGGCGATGCGGGCGGTGACCTTCTCGTCGGGCTGCACGCGGGTGCCGTCGAACAGCGCCTGGTTGGCGGCCAGCACGTCGCTGGCCTTGCGACTGTCATCTGTCGCGTCGGCAAGTGAGGCGACGTCGACGAGCTCGCCGAGCTTCTCGACGGCGAAGGCGAAGTGTCTGAGCACATCGGCTCCGAGCTTCGTCTCGTTGGCGGTCGTGAACGGCACGTGGAGCAGTGAGTCCGACGTGGAGACGACGACGTTCCTGGCGACCTGGTGCACGGCGTCGACGAGCCCCAGGCTCTGCGCATAGTCGTTGCGCCAGATGTTGCGTCCGTTGATCACGCCGGCGAAGATGGACACCGAGTCCGGGATCGGCGTGGCCTGCAGCGCGGCGAGGTTCTCGTCGCGGCCTTCCACGAGGTCGAGGCCGATGCCGTCGAAGCCCAGGTCGACGAGCGTGGCGAGGGTGTCGGCGATGTGGCCGAAGTACGTCTGGACGAGCACCTTGGCCCCGCCGGACGCGCGGGCCGCGAGGACGGGAGCGTAAAGACGGCGCAGCAGGTCGAGGTCGCCGTCGTCCTTGTCGAGCACGAGGTAGGGCTCGTCGAACTGGATCCATTCGGCGCCCTGTCCATTGAAGCGCTCCACGATCTGCGCGTAGGCGGCCGCCGTCGCCTCGACGATGGCATCGGTGAGCTCCAGCTCCGCCGCCTGCGGGCCGCGTGCGAGCTTGAGGAACGTGTACGGGCCGATCACCACCGGCTTGGTGACGATGCCGAGCTGCTTGGCCTCGGCGAATTCATCGAAGGGCTTGGTACCGACGAGCCTGATGTCGGTCTCGGCGTCGATCTCGGGGACGAGGTAGTGGTAGTTGGTGGTGAACCACTTCTTCATCGGCTGTGCGGTGACGTCGCCCTGCGGACCCTGGTAACCGCGGCCGATCGCGAACAGCGTGTCTTCGGGACCCAGCCCCAGGTCACGGTAGCGTTTCGGCACCACGTTGAGCAGGATGGCGGTGTCGAGCATCTGGTCGTAATAGCTGAAGTCATTGCTCGGAATGAGGTCGACGCCGGCGTCCTTCTGGAGCTTCCAGTGCTTCTCACGCAGCGAACGAGCCATCGCGCGCATGTCCTCGATGCTTCCATTGCCCTTCCAGTAGGCTTCGATGGACTTCTTCAGTTCGCGGTTTTCGCCGATGCGCGGAAATCCGATGACTGACGTGATTGCGCTCATGTGCTTACCTCTCTCGAGTTGTTTAGGGGAACACGAAAAACCTAGCAAAAGAACGCAAACCCATGGTAATCCACTGATTTTGGGTGTCGCCATAAACGAAATTTATAAGCACGGGGGTTCCATGGCCCTGTCTGCATAACGGCATGGTCGCCATCATGTCGGTCATGTCCGGGGGCAGCCGGAGGGAATCGGCAACGGCGAGGGACGTAAAGGCAATCGCAGTCTGCCGAAGACTGCAGGCAGGCCGCCGAAGACAACATGCCGCCGCAGTCTGCCGAAAGGCAGAAAAAGGGCTCCCGGTCGGGTCAGTCAAGCTCCTTGGGGCTCACCGTCGCCACGAGCAGGCCGCTTTTCGTCTGCCATTGGGCGAAGGGGTCGTCCGACGCGAGCACGGCGATAGACGACGGCGCGGACCCCAGTGCGAGCTCTCCGAGAAGCACCGGGTCGGATTCAGGCGACGCAAGCCACTGCGCTGCATACGAGACGGTGGGCTCGTGGCACACGACCATGAGCACGCGGTGCTTGTCCTTCGTGTGCGCGAGTTCGTCCATGATGGCCTGCATGCCATGGTCATACAAATCCATGTGGTATCGCACGTCGGGGCCGTCGCCGAACGTCGCGAGCAGGCGTTCGGTGGTCTGGCGTGCGCGCGTCGCCGCGCTGGAGGCGATGATGTCGGGAACGAGCCCCATGTCGGCGATCGCCTTGCCCATCTTCTTGGACTGCTTGAGGCCTTTGTCGGTGAGCTGGCGGTATTGATCGCCCTGCTCGTTCATGCCCTCCGCTTTGCCGTGGCGCATGAGGATGAGCACATGCCTGTAGGCCGCGGACTTCTTGCCGATTTTTGTGAAATTCGTCATCGGATGTCTCCCTCGCCATCGGGTTGCGCCACGGTCCCCGCGCGCCCGGCGCGGCCGGGTGTGCGGTTTGCCGGACCTTTCGGCGCCAGCCCGTTGCCCCTATCGTACCTGTCCGAGGACGGCGCCCCGTCAGTGTCTGCCAGATGCGAGACCTGGTCGTCGAGATCGCGGATGACCTTGCGCACCTTGCGGTCCGAGATATCGCGCAGCTCGAGGTCCTCCATATCATCGACGTCGGTGTACACGTCCTTGGTGGCGCGCTGCTTCTTGCGTAGCGCGGCCACGCCGTCGGCCATGGCGCGGGTGACGAGCAGGAACCCCGTGTGCCCGATCATCTGGTGGTTGGGGCGCACCGCGAGGCCCTGCGCCTTCCATGTGCGCTCGATGGTCTCCTGCATCTGGGGCTCCGTCCACTGCCCCGATTCGCGCACGGCCTCGGCCATGCGCGACAGCTGCGTCGTGGTGGTGATGTATGCGACGAGCACCCCGCCGGGACGGATGACGCGGTGCGCCTGCTCGATGCGGTTCCACGGGTCGAGCATGTCGAGCACGATGCGGTCGAAGGAATGTCCGTCGAGCGTCGCGGCCACCGAATCGAAATCTCCGACGCGCAGATCCCACCATTCGGGGCGTCTGCCATAGAACACCGTGGCGTTGGCTTCGCAGATATGGGCGAATTCCGGCCGCAGCTCGATGGTCGTGAGGCTGCCGGTCTCCCCCACGGCCTCAAGCAGGTTGATGCCCATGGCGCCGCTGCCTCCGCCGGATTCGAGCACGTGCATGCCGGGGCGGATGTCCCCCAGCTGGATGACCTCGGCGATGTCCTTGGGATACATGATCTGGGCGCCGCGCGGCATGGACAGCACGTAGTCGGTCAGGCGCGGGCGCATGACGCAGTATTCCCAGCCTCCGATGGCACGCGTCCCCTTCCACGGCTTGCGCGAGTTCGCCGCGTGCGCCTCGGCGGCGCTCATCGTGGGCTCGGGCCCGCTCGCCGTGACGATGACGGTTCCTTCGTCACGCCCGATCACGTCGTCGTGGAGGATGAAGCCATGCTCGGTCTGCGTGCGCTCTCCGGGAGTGAGCTGGATCGTGACCATCTTGCCTTTGCGGTCGGTGAACTGCACTTTCTCGCCCGCACGCAATTGTCCACGTCGAATCATGTTGCTCCTTCGCATTGCCTTGTGGTGAATCGTTGTGCTGAATCGTTGGTGCCGTGCATGCCGCGCAGGTATGGCGCGGCAGCCGGGGCGCGGCGCGTCGAACGGCATCCGCGGCCGGGATTTCCGAAACCTCCGGCGGGGCGCCAGCCCTTCAGACGGCGAACGCGCCCCAGCGGGTGCCCTCGTGCACGACGTGGAGCGGCATGCCGAAGAGCTGGGTCATGTTCTCGTCGGTGAAACCACCTTCCAGGGACCCCGTGTAGACGATGGTGCCGGGGGCGGGGTCGCCCGCCTGGACCATGACGTTGGCCGCCTCGACTTCGGATCCGCTCATGCGCCCCATGATGGCGAGGTGGTCGAAGCCCTCGGGGATCTCCTCGAGACGGTGCGTGACGAGCACCATGGCACGCGTGGAATCCTCGGAGGCGATGTCGCGCAACGCGCGGATCACGAGCTCGCGCCCGCCGAGGTCGAGCCCCGTCGTGGGCTCGTCGAGGATGATGAGGTCGCTGTCCGCCATGAGGGCACGGCAGATCATGACGCGCGTGCGTTCGCCATTCGACAGGCGGTACATCTGCTTGCCTTCGAGATACGAGATGCCGAAGCGCTCCATGAGGGACCGCGCGCGGTCGTACTCGGCGTCGGTGTAGGTGTCGTGCCAGCGCCCCGTGACGGCGTTGAGGGCGGTCACGACGGCGTCGAGCGGGTCCTCGCCCAGCGGGAACGCCTCCGCCAGCTCGGTCGAGGTGACGCCGATGCGGTTGCGGTACGAAAACACATCGACGCGCCCCAGGCGGTTGCCGAGGATCTCGACGGTGCCTTCGGACGGGAACCCACGGGTCGCCATCATCGAGATGAGGGTGGATTTGCCGATCCCGTTGGGACCAAAAAGCACCCAGTTCTCCCCCGGCTGTATCGTCAGGTTCACGTCGGTGAGAATCACGCGCTTCCGCCTGCGGAATTCGACATCTGTCATGCGAACTGCCGGCGCATTGTGATCCACTGCCATCTGTGCCTCCAATGTTCTTATCAACTCGACGCCCGCCGGGTCCTTTGGGTCGTCCGGCGCGGCACATGGGCGCGACGCCCCGGGGACGCCGTGCGCCTGCCGCGATGCTCGCCGGAACCGACGCCGCCCATGCCGTGCCATAAAAAAGCGGCCGGAAATCACTTCCGGCCACATCGCCCGAACGGCAATCGAATACTACCGCCCGCAAGAATCATGCGCGTCAACCCGTCCACGTGCGCGGACGTCGGACGGCGGGATGTCAGACCGCCGTGCCGTTGTCGTCGACATTCGGGTTTTCGCTGGGGGAACCGCCGAACAGGAACAGTGACAGCACGCCGAGCACGAAGATGACGCTGACGGTGACGATCGCCCACAGCGACTTGTTTGGCAGGAACATGACCACGATGAACGCGATGCCCGACAAGATGATGAACAGCCAGCTGAACAGACGTCCCCAGCCGCGCGCCGTTTTGGGCGCGGGGGCCTTGTTCGGGTTGCGCAGGCCCAGGTCGTCGTCCGGCGTGACCTCGCGTTCGCGTGACTTAGGGTCGGTGCTGGAACTCGGCTTCCACTCGTCCTTGCCTGACTGCTGCAGGTGCAACGAACGCTCCTGCAATGCATATTCGTCGACGGCCCCGGCGCGGCTGCGGTTGCGCTGCTGCGCCGTCCCCTTCGATTGCCTTGCCTGCGCGCGACGTTGTGCTCTGTTAGGCATACCTTCTCCTTTGCTGTCTCACATCTTTAGTCATGATACAGCGTTTTAACGGCAGGAGGCGGCTTTCCGGGAAGAAAACCGCCTCCTGTTCGCTGCATCCGTCAGCGTCCGCCCCGATTCGTCAGGGCCGGTCGCCGGGGTTCAGTGCCTCGGCAGGCCCATGGGCCGCGTCGTCGACACGATCGGCGAGGCGAGTTCGGACACCCCGTCGAGGTATTCGTCGACCGCATGGGCGCAGCTGCGTCCTTCGGCGATTGCCCACACGACGAGCGACTGGCCGCGTCCGGCGTCACCGCAGGCGAAGACGCGCGGGTTCGACGTCTGGAATCCGTCGTTGCGGGCGATGTTGCCGCGCTTGTCTTTCACAAGCGGAAGCTGCTCGTCGATCGTGCTGGTGTCGGGGTGCAGGAACCCGACGGAGATGAGCACGAGGTCCGCGGGGATCTCGCGTTCGGTGCCGGGCTGATGCGTGAACGGACCGTTCTCGCCGGGCGCCACGTCGCAGATGCGCAGGCCCTTGACATGGCCGTTGCCGTCCGAGACGAACTCGAGGGAGTCCACGTTGTAGATGTAGGTGCCGCCCTCTTCCATCGAGGAGGTCTTCTGGTAGCGACGCGCATAGGTCGGCCACGGCTGGTTGTCGGGACGGTCGGTGGGCTCCTTCGGCATGATCTGGAGCACCGTAACGTCCTTCGCGCCCTGGCGGATCGAGGTGCCCAGGCAGTCGGAGCCGGTGTCGCCGCCGCCGATGATGACGACGTGCTTGCCTTCCGCGGTGATGTCGTTGACGGGCTTGAGACCACGCACGCGGCGGGTCGCGTCCGGAAGGAAGTCCATGGCGAAGTGGATGCCGTCGAGGTCGCGTCCGGGCAGCTTCATGTCGCGCGGCACGCGGGAGCCGATGGCGACGACCACGGCGTCGTAACGGCTGTAGAGGTCGTCCCACGTGATGTCCTTGCCGATGGTGGTGTTGCACACGAAGCGCGTGCCCTCCGCCTCCATCTGCTTGACGCGGCGGTCTATGAGGCTCTTCTCGAGCTTGAAGTTCGGGATGCCGAACCGCAGCAGGCCGCCGGGCTCCTCGTCGCGTTCGTAGACGACGACGGTGTGGCCGGCGCGGGTCAGCTGCTGCGCGCAGGCGAGGCCGGAGGGGCCGGACCCGACGACGGCGACGGTGAAGTCGCTCAGGCGCTCGGGCGGCAGTGGCTTGACGTAGCCGAGGTCCCACGCCTGGTCGATGATGGCCTGCTCGTCGTTGTGGATCATGGTCGGCGGCTGGTGGATGCCGAGCACGCAGGCGGATTCGCACAGCGCCGGGCAGATGCGGCCGGTGAACTCCGGGAAGTTGTTGGTCTGCGACAGACGGTTGTAGGCGTCCTCCCACTTGCCCTGGCGCACCAGGTCGTTCCATTCGGGGATCAGGTTGCCGAGCGGGCAGCCGGTCATGCAGAACGGCGTGCCGCAGTCCATGCAGCGCGAGGCCTGGGTCTGGGTGAACGGTGTGAGGCCGTGTTCGGCGTGTACGTCGAGCCAATCGTTGATGCGCTCCTCCACGGGGCGCTCTGCGAGGTCCTGGCGGGTGCGGACCTTGAGGAATCCACGAGGATCAGCCATTTCAGCGAGCTCCTTCCATAACAGTCTCATAAACCTTGTCCCAAGCTCCGGGGGCGTTGAAGTCGACGCCGTCCTCCTCGGCCTCGGCCATGGCCTTGGTCATGGCGATGAACTGCTTGGGCACGATGCGGGTGAAGCGCGTGCGTGCGTTCTCCCAGTCGTCGATGAGGACCTTGGCGACGGGGCTGTCGGTCTCGTCGGCGTGCTTCCTGACGAGGTTGCGCACCACGGGCTCGGTCTCGTCGTCGAGCGGCATGAACAGCAGGGAGCCGTCCGCGACCGACGCCGGGTTGACCTTGGACTTGTCAAGGTCGAGCACATAGGCGTTGCCGCCGGAGAAGCCGGCGCCGAAGTTGCGCCCCGTCGTGCCGAGCACGACGACGGTGCCGCCGGTCATGTATTCGCAGCCGTGGTCGCCCACGCCTTCGACGACGAACGACGCGCCGCCGTTGCGGACGGCGAAACGCTCGCCCGCGAGGCCGCGGATGAACATCTCGCCGCTCGTGGCGCCGAAACCGGTCACGTTGCCGGCGATGACGTTCTCATGGGCGTCGAACGGGGATTCCTCGTCAGGGCGCACGATGATGCGTCCGCCCGACAGGCCCTTGCCGGCGTAGTCGTTGACCTCGCCGTAGATGCGCAGCGTCTCGCCGTGGGGAATGAAAGCGCCGAAGGACTGTCCGGCGGAGCCATGGAACGTGATGTCGATGGTGTCCGTCGGCAGGCCCGCCTCACGGTAGCGGCTCGTGATCTCGTAACCGAGCATGGTGCCCACGGTGCGCTGGACGTTGCGGATCGGCATTTCGATACGCACCGGTTCGCGCTTCTGGAGGGCGTCCTGGCTGAGGTCGATGAGACGGTTGTCCAAGGCCTTCTCAAGGCCGTGGCGCTGGGCGATGGTGTGGTGCAGCTCGGTGCCCGGCACGGGGCCGGCCTGCTGCAGCACGTTCGTCAGATCGATGCCCTGGGCCTTCCACGCGTTCACCGCGGGGCGCTGGTCGAGGCACTCGACGTGGCCCACGGCCTCCTCGAGCGTGTGGAAGCCGAGCTGCGCGAGGATCTCGCGGGTTTCCTCAGCAAGGAACATGAAGTAGTTGATCACGTACTCCGGCTTGCCGGTGAAGCGTGCGCGGAGCTCGGGATCCTGCGTCGCAATGCCCTGCGGGCAGGTGTTGAGCTGGCAGGCGCGCATCATGACGCAGCCTTCGGCGATCAGGGCGGAGGTCGCGAAACCGAATTCCTCGGCGCCGAGCAGGGCGGCGATCACGATGTCGCGGCCGGTCTTGAGCTCGCCGTCGCACTGCACGACGACACGGGAGCGCAGGCCGTTGAGGATCAGCGTCTGCTGGGTCTCGGACAGGCCGATCTCCCACGGGGTTCCGGCATGCTTGATGGCGTTGAGCGGTGCCGCGCCAGTGCCGCCGTCGCCGCCCGAGATGAGGATGACGTCGGCGTGTGCCTTGGCCACGCCCGCGGCGATGGTGCCCACGCCGAACTCGGAGACGAGCTTGACGTGGATGCGGGCCTTCGGATTGGCGTTCTTGGCATCGTGGATCAGCTGCGCCAGGTCCTCGATGGAGTAGATGTCATGGTGAGGCGGCGGCGAGATGAGCTCGACGCCCGGCGTCGAATGGCGCACCTTGGCGATCCACGGCGGGACCTTGGCCCCCGGCAGATGGCCGCCTTCGCCCGGCTTGGCACCCTGGCAGAGCTTGATCTGCAGGTCGGTGGCGTGCACGAGGTAGTCGCTGGTGACGCCGAAGCGCGCGGAAGCGATCTGCTTGATGCGGCTGCAGCGTTCCGGATCGTCGAGACGGTCGGTGGATTCGCCGCCCTCGCCCGAGTTGGAACGGGCGCCGAGGCGGTTCATGGCGATGGCGAGCGTCTCATGCGCTTCCTGGCTGATGGAGCCATACGACATGGCGCCGGTGGAGAAGCGCTTGACGATCTCGCTGGCGGGCTCGACCTCGTCGATCGGGATGGGCGTGCGCACGTTCTTGAAGTCCATGAGCCCGCGCAGCGTCATGACGCGACGGGACGTGTCGTTGATGTGGTGCGAGTATTCCTTGAACATCCCGTAGTCGCCGCGCTTGGTGGCCTGCTGCAGCAGGAAGATGCTCTGCGGGTCGTTGAGGTGCTCCTCGCCCGTGCGGCGCCACTTGTACTGGCCGCCGGTGCGCAGGTCGCGGTGCGGACGCGCCGTCCACTGCACCGGGTACGCGACGCGATGGCGCGCGGCGACCTCGTCGGCGATCTCGTTGATGCCGATGCCGCCCACGCGCGTCGGCGTGTCGGTGAAGTACTTGTCGACGAGCTCCTGGGACAGGCCCACCGCCTCGAACAGCTGGGCGCCGCGGTACGACATGATCGTGTCGACGCCCATCTTGCTCATGATCTTCATGACGCCCTGGCTCAGGGCCTTGATGAGGTTCTTGACAGCAGTCTGGCGGTCGACCTTGAGGTAGCCGCGGTCGGCAAGGTCCTCGGCGGATTCCAGCGCGAGGTACGGGTTGACGCATGCGGCGCCGTAGGCGATGAGCAGCGCCACGTGGTGGATCTCGCGCACGTCGCCGGCCTCGACGGCAAGCGACACCTGGGTGCGCGTATGGCGGCGCAGCAGGTGGTGCTGCACGGCCGACGTGAGGAGCAGCGACGGGATCGGCGCCCACTCGTGGTCGGAGTTGCGGTCGGAGAGGATGAGGAAGTTCTTGCCTTCGGCGATTTTTTCGTCGATCTCGTCGAAGATCTCCTGCAGGCGCTTCTCAAGCGCGTCGCCGCCTCCGGCGACGTGGTAGAGGCCGCGCACGACGTACGGCTTGTAGTAGCCGCCGAGGATCTTGGCGCGGTCGAGGCGCTTGAGCTGGGCCATCTCGTCCGAGTCGATGACGGGAAGCGGGATGACGACCTTCTTGGCGTGCAGCTCGACGTCTTCGAGCAGGTTCGCCTCGGGGCCGATGGCGGATTCGAGGCAGGTGACGATGTCTTCGCGCTCCCAGTCGAGCGGCGGGTTGGTGACCTGCGCGAACTTCTGGGTGAAGTAGTCGAAGAGCATGCGGTCGCGGTTCGACAGCACGGCGAGCGGCGCGTCGTTGCCCATGGCGCCGAGCGGCTCTCGGCCGTTGTTGGCCATCGGGGTGATGAGGATCTTGAGGTCCTCCTCGGTGTAGCCGAACGCGCGCTGGCGGCGCTGGACGGACTGGTTGGAGTAGCGCACGTGCTCGCGCTGCGGCAGCTGCTCCATCTTCACGGTGTTGTTCTCGACCCACTGGCGGTATGGGTGCTGGGACGCGAGTTGGTGCTTGATCTCGTCGTCCGGGACCAGGCGGCCCTGCGCGGTGTCGATGAGGAACATCTTGCCGGGCTCGAGGCGGCCCTTGCGCACGATGTGCTTCTGCTCGATCTCGTTGAGCACGCCGGCTTCGGAGGCAAGCACCACGAGGCCGTCATCCGTGATCTGCCAGCGGCCGGGGCGCAGGCCGTTGCGGTCGAGCGTCGCGCCGACGAGGGTGCCGTCGGTGAACACGATGTCGGCCGGGCCATCCCACGGCTCGATGAGGGTGTTGTTGTATTCGTAGAACGCGCGGACGTCGGGGTCGAGGTCCGGGTTCTTCTCCCATGCAGGGGGCACCATCATGGAGACGGCGTGCGGCAGGCTGCGGCCTGCGAGGTGCAGCAGCTCGAGCGTTTCGTCGAAGGTGCCGGAATCCGAATAACCAGGCGTGTTGATCGGCAGGAGCGGGGCCATGTCGCCGAGCAGCTCGGAGCTCAGGCAGCCTTCGCGGGCCGAGACCCAGTTGCGGTTGCCCTGGATGGTGTTGATCTCGCCGTTGTGGGCCAGAAGGCGGAACGGCTGGGCGAGCGGCCAGCTCGGGAACGTGTTGGTCGAGAAACGCGAATGCACGATGGCGATCGTCGTGGCCATGTCGGGGTCGGACAGGTCGACGAAGAAGGGCTGCAGCTGCTTGGTGGTGAGCATGCCCTTGTACGTGATGGTGCGGCACGACAGCGTGGCGAAGTACACGCCGACCTCATGCTCGGCGCGCTTGCGCACGCGGTAGATGCGGCGTTCCAGCTCGATGCCGCCGAGCTTGCGCTCGGGGTCGGCGATGAGCGGCATGTCGAAGTTCGGCATGGAGCTCAGGGCGCCGAGGCCCAGGCCGTCCGGGTTCACCGGCACGTGGCGCCATGCGAGGGTCTCCAGGCCCTCCTCCTTCACGATGCGGGTGATGTCGCTCTGCTGCTGCGCGCGCTCGGCGGCGTCGCGGGACATGAACGCGATGCCGGTCGCGTAGTGTCCGAGCTCGGGCAGCTCGACGTCGAAGGCCTTGCGCAGGAACGCGTCGGGCATGGCCATGAGGATGCCGGCGCCGTCGCCGGTGTTCTCCTCGGCGCCCACGGCACCACGGTGATCGAGGTGTTCGAGCGCTTCGATGGCGTCGTCGACGATCGCACGGAGCGGCTCCTTGTTGAGTGTGGTCACCATCGCAACGCCGCAGGCGTCATGTTCGGCTGAAGGGTCGTACATGCCTTGCGGAGCGTGGACGCTCAGATCTAGTGGTGCATTCGTCACAATCATCACCTCGGGATTTAGGATGGACAATACGCGGACGCAGCACAGTAGTCCGCTGGCTTTCCATATCCTATTACCTTCGCGATACGTACTGCCGAGCGCGCCGTGGCGCGTGGCGAACCTGAACTACGAATTCCGCAATTAAAGTACATGGACAGCTTACCGAACGAAAAGCTGTGTTCACATTGCAATACACTACGAAACATTCTCGATACATTCCTGTAACGAAATCAGGTGTTCCCACGATTTTTTATATGTATCTCCGGCGATTTTTACGAATTTCGTAGTTTCAGGCGTTCCACAATGTGGCCTTGCGCTTCTCGAAGGGGCCGGTACCGGGCCTGCACCGGGTGTGGTGCGGTGCAGGCTGCCAGGCGCGACACGTCGGTCGGCGCGCGATGCCTACTGGCGGTTGTAGTAGTCGATGCCGTCGTCGGGACGGAAATACGTGCGGATGCAGCCGCGGTCCGACATAACCACGAAGTTATTGCCCGACTGCTGGTAGTACACGGTGTCATCGTCCTCCGACTCGGGCTTGTGCATCGTGTCGGGCGCCTCGACCACCTGTGCTGCGGCCTGCTCGTAGTCCTCGGGCGAGGCATAGCCCATCTCGCGGCCGTGCTTGTCGTAATGCTGGTCGAGGCCACCGACCGTGCAGAAGGAGATGTCGGAGGCGGTTGCGGAGCTGCCGGCATCGGCCGGAGCGTCGGAAGTCGCCGCAGCGGTGGCGGACGATGCGTCCTGGGTTGTCTGGTTCTCGGATGTCTGTCCGTTCTCGGATGCGAGCACGGAGGCCGCCGCGGAAGCCAGCGCATCGTCCGACGGATCGGTCGAAACGGAGGCGGACGAATCCGACGGGGACGAGGAGACCCACGATTGCGCGACCTGCTCGAGCCCCGGGATTCCGCCCGAGGCCACCGCGGCGACGAGGAAGGCGCCGGCGACGATCACGGCCGCGACTCGCCGCCCCGTATGCCGCTGCGACCTGCCGTGCCTGGTATCATCGTCGAAATCGTTATCGACATCGTCGTCGCGGTTATCGTGCCGGTTCGTGTTCTTCAATGCCATGCTGCGTCCCTTCTTCCTTCTTTTTATGCTGCCTTCCTATGGTATGCGATTCCATGCCGTTCTGCGCGGACGTCGCAGGCGTCAAGGTAACAGAGAATACACACGTTTCCCAAACCACAAACCTCCCACTTCGACGAAGGGTGTATCGGTCGCCGAAGAGGGAGGTTAGCGGTGTGGAATCATTGCAGGTGCGTGAATCGCCTCGCTACAGCGCCAGGGACTCGAGCCAGGAACGGATGGCGGAATCGGATGCAGAGGATGGGAAACGTTTGCCGCCCAGCCATTGGGCGCCTTTTGCCATGTCTTTGACATCGGATTCATTGCCGAACGAGGAGCTTGACGAGGTGACGAACGCCGCCAGCTTCTTGCCGGTGAAATCGTTGGATGTGAGGAAATCGTCGATCGGCCATGCAGCGACGCCCCACCATACCGGGGCGCCTATGAACACCACATCGTAAGAATCCCAGTCTGGCACGGATGTGTCCTCGAGCTTCACCGATTGGCGCTCGGTTGGGTCATTCGCCTCGCGGTTGACGCGACTTCCCGGATCACGCCAATCGAGGTCGGCCGCCGTGTATGGTTCCGCCGCCTTGAGTTCATGCAGCGTGGCTCCAGTCGCCTCTGCGATGGCCTGCGCCACACGGCGGGTGCACCCGCTTTCCGTGAAATAAACCACCAATGCCTTCATATTGCTCTCGATTCTTGAATCGTTTGAGTCATCTCACTCACTGCGATTGTTTGCCTGAACCGTCCGATCCTGGTTCCAGACACTCGACGGGCCGCCGGTCATGCCGCGAGCGCGTCGTATTCGGCGTCGCTGACTGGCTCAAGCCATTCGTTGCTCATGCCTTCGCCTGGCAGCATGAAGGCAAGGTGCGAGAACCACGAATCCTTCGCTGCACCGTGCCAATGCTTCACTCCGGCTGGCACCTCCACCACATCGCCGGGAAGCATGTGGTGCGCCGGCTGGCCTTCGATCTGGCACCATCCTTCGCCATCGACGCAGATGAGGATCTGCCCGCCGCCACGCGCGGCATGGTGGATGTGCCAGTTGTTGCGGCATTCAGGTTCGAATGTCACGTTGTGGATGGCGAGTGGATCGCCAGGTGCGCTTACCTGCTTGAGGTAGGAATGTCCGGTGAAGTATTGCGCGTAGCCGTCGTTTGGTTCGCCCATGCCGAAGAACCCGCCGTGTTCCTCCTGCTCTGCCGCGTCATGCGTGGCATCGGAGGCATACACTTCCTTTGCCATGGAGAATGCCGCCCATGCATTCGGCCAGCCGGCGTAGAAAGCGATGTGCGTGAGAATCGATGCCATTTCGTCACGGGTCACGCCGTTGGTGCGGGCGGTCTGAAGATGGTATGTGAGCGAGGAATCAGTGATGCCTTTGCCGATGAGGGTGCTGATTGTGATGATGCTGCGCGTCTTAGGCGAGAGCGTGGGGTCGTTCCACACTTCGCCAAAGAGCACGTCGTCGTTGTAATGGGCGAACTTCGGTGAGAAATCGCCCAACTGATCGTGTCCTGCCGTTTGTTTGACCATTGTGCACTCCTTGATGGTTGCGCCGGATGCCTGTCATCCGGCTATATGTGAGTCTCTGTGTGTGGACGAAGCTCATGTGTCGGCTGGATCCGGCACATGGGGTCGGATATGGTCGCCATTGCCGCTGTCACAGTCATCGTCCCCGTCCTTGCATCCGGCGGCTGTTTCGCTTCCAGTTGCTTCCTGGATGTCTGGGATCCTGTCGGGTTCCATGCCGGGGGCTTCGTCGACGTGGACGGCGGATTCGGTACCTGCGGCGATGGCGGTGCGATAGTACCAGTCTTTGAAATCGAGCTCGCGCAGGTAGAACTTCAGTTGCTCGATCTGGTCGAGCACGGCCTGTCGCTGCGCTTTGATGAGCTCATAGCGTTGTTCGAGCGAGGCGTCGCCTTCCTCGCACAGCTGCGCGTATTCCCTGATCCGCCGTATGGGCATGCCCGTGTTTTTCAAACACTGCAGCACTCGCAGCCACGGAAAGTCCTTGTTGCGGAACACGCGCACACCGTTGATGCGCTCCACGTGCGGCAGCAATCCTTCGTGGTCGTAGTAGCGCAGCGCGGACGGGGCGACGCCCATGATCTGCGCGACCTGGGATATCGAATACGCCGGTTCATCGTCGGAACCATACGCATCGGTGAACGATGAGGAGAGGGACCGCCCCGCACTGTCCGTCACCGTGGCGCCCGTCATCGCATCGTCATGGGCGTCCGCCTTGTTCCCGCTCATATCCTGCCTCCATACACAGGCCAGAAACTCTGGTCTCCGTAGTCCTTGATATGCTCCATGCGCTTCAGGGTCTCCATGTCATCGTCGGATATCTCGAAATCCACTTGCGCATTGGTGCGCATATGGTCGGGGTTCGCCGTCTTGGGAAGCGGCAACAACCCCAGCTGCAGGTCGTAGCGGATGCACAACTGTGCAGGGCTCACCCCGTAGCGCTGCGCCATCGATGCGATCTGGGGGTTGTCCAGCACCACGCCGTGAGCGATGGGCGAATACGCTTCGACGAGTATCCCCTGCTTCTTGCAGTAGTCGATGACGTCCCACGGGGTGTTGGTGATATGTGCAAGGACTTGGTTGACCGCAGGCGTTACGGTGCAGTTGTCTAGGATGTTGTCGATGTCGTGCACCGTGAAGTTCGACACGCCGATCGCACGGATCTTGCCAGCCTTGTAGGCGTCCTCGAGAGCGCGGTACGCCTCGACGTTGCCCTTCTCATAACGGTCGGACGACTGGTTGACGGCGCTCCAAGGCTGGGGGCTGTGGATGATCATCATGTCGAGATATCCCAGGTCGAGTTTACGCAAGGATCCTTCAATGGCGGCTGCCGCCGAATCGTAGTCTTTGCATTCCGCAGCGAGCTTGGTCGTCACGAACACCTCGGCACGATCCACACCGGATTCGCGCACACCGCGTCCGACCTCCGCCTCGTTGCCGTATGCTTCGGCAGTGTCGATGTGACGGTAGCCGATTGCAAGCGCCGCCTTGACTGCATCAGTCGCCTGCTGCCCTTCGATGAGCCATGTGCCCAACGCGAGCTTGGGAATCGTCACCCCGTTGTTGAGGGTAAATGTCTGGGCCAATGCTGAATCCGCCATGGTGCGGTCTCCTTTTCATATCGTCTTGTAGCAAGCAGCGCAGCGATTCATGCAGTACCTTTCCTCAGGATTGGCATCCAGCCGCATTTGCTTTCGATAACATCACGGTAGGGCTTAAAGCACACTTTAAGTCAAAGCGCGACACACCGACGAGAGGAAGGAGAAATGGGAAGGAAGGAAAAGGAGAAGGAAGTAAGGCAGGGTAAGCAGGAGGGAAAAGAAAAAGAAGGAGAAAGAGAGAATGGAGAAGAAGAAACGACGTGAGAGATGAAGGAAGTGATATGAAAAAAGGCAGAGAAAAGGAATAAAATTAAATGTAAAGAAAAGGGGAAGCACACCAACACAATACGCTGGTAGCATGTGCTGCATCACTGTCGATGCCATGCACGTCGATGCCATGCACAGAACGCGACCCGCAGCACGCAAGACTTGCCCGAGGGCAATCCGGCCAGAAACAACCGCTGAAGGACAAAAATGATGAATGAACTACAGTCCGGGGACCCGCAAGACAACCGAAACGATCCTCATTCAACAGGTAGCGCCTCCGAAGCTGCTTCCGACACCATCGCCAACAACACCCCCGATACCACCAGCACCAACACCGCAACCGGCGCCTCAACCGATGCCGCCGCCGACGCAACCACCGCAACCACCACAACCACCGCAACCACCGCAACCACCACCCGCATTCACTTCCCGCTGCGCCAGGCGGCGACGGCAATCGTGTGCATCGCCGCGCTCGCCAGCCTGTGGTACGCCCGCGCGGTCTACAACACGCACACCGGTACGTCATTCTGGCTGTTCTGGGTGGCTCTTGCGCTGGCCCTCGGCGTGTGGGCTGCGGCCATCTGGTTCCATTGGTGGCGAGCGCTGCCCAACGTGGCGCGCATTCCCATCGGCATCGTGCTATGCGTCGCACTGTGCAGTTTTGGCATGTCGCAAGCCGCCATCGCCTCTCACATGCGCGACGAAGGCGATCGGAACCTTGATTACATCATCGTGCTGGGCGCGCAGGTCTACCAAGGCTCCCCCAGCCTCGTGCTGCGCTATCGACTTGACAAGGCAGCCGAATACCTGCGCGCAAACCCTGGCACGACGTGCATCGTCTCGGGCGGGCAGGGCCCCAATGAACCGTATGCGGAGGCGCAGGGAATGGCGGATTATCTTGAGCATGACGCCGGCATCGATGCATCGCGCATCATCGAGGAGTCCGATTCCACCACGACCGTGGAAAACCTGCGCAACAGCCGTGCAATCATCGACAGCGCCAACAACACAGGGAGCAGCACCAGCAGCACCGTGTCCGAGTCTTCCATTGGTATCGTCACCAACGACTTCCATGTATTCCGCTCCCTGCAAATCGCCCATGACCAGGGTTACACGGATGTGCGCGGCATCGCGGCGGGCTCCCCACGCGACATGCTCCTCAACAACATGGTGCGCGAGTCTTTCGCGGAAGCCAAATATCTGATCAAGCGCTGACTGACTGCCCGCCGCCTTCCCTGCCTCGCAGGTATCGCCCGCCGCCAGCCATGCCTTGCTGCCAGCCGTGCCCCTGTCTCAGAGGAACCGGCCGGTGAGGCTGTCGGGGTCGCGGCGGATGTCGTCGGGCGTGCCTTGGGCGACGATGCGACCGCCTTGCACACCTCCGAGCGGCCCCATGTCGATGATCCAGTCGGCGTTGCGCATCACATCGAGGTCGTGTTCGATGACGATGACGGTGGCACCGTGGTCGATGAGCGTCTGGAACACGTCGAGCAGCGTGAGCACATCCTTGGGATGCAGGCCGATCGTCGGCTCGTCGAACACGAACAGCGAATCGTCCTGGGCGCGCCCCATCTCGCTGGCGAGCTTGAGGCGCTGCGCCTCGCCGCCGGAGAGTCCGGGCGTCTGTTCCCCGATCGTGAGATAGCCCAGCCCCAGGCCGTGCAACGTCTGCAGGCGCTGGCGCAGCAGCTTGAGACCGCGGCCGGAATCGAACGCTTCGAGCGCTTCATCCACGCTCATGCGCATGAGCTGCGGCAGGCTGTATTCAACCGCGCCGCCGAACGGGCGTCGTATCGCATCGGCCTGCTTGCCGTAGCGCGACCCATGGCAATCGGGGCAATCCACCTGCACGTCGGGCAGGAACTGCACGTCGAGCGAAATCTGACCGGTGCCGTCGCATGTGGGGCACCGCAGCCGCCCGGTGTTGTACGAGAAGTCCCCTGCCTTGAACCCGAGCCGTTTCGCGTCGTCCGTGCGCGCGAACGCCTTGCGCAGCTCGTCATGGATGCCCGCGTACGTGGCGACGGTGGAACGCACATTGATGCCGATGGGCGTGGCGTCGATGAGCTTGGCATGCTTGATTCCCGGCGCCGAAAGGCTCTGCACATGCGCAGGCAACGCAACATCAACCGAATCAGCAGAATCAGTTGAACCAGCCGAATCCGCGGCCGCCTGAAGCGCCGGCACCAGGCTTTCGAGCACCATCGTCGTCTTGCCGGACCCCGACACGCCGGTCACGACAGTGAGCCGACCCTTGGGGACGCGCACGTCCAACGGATGCACGGTGTGAATGGCACGGGTGTGCATGGCTATCGTGCCCATGTCGAACACCTTGCCCTCCGTCACCACGGGGCGCACACGCTCCGCCGCACGTTCCGCCGCAGCCGCGCCAATACCTGCCGCGTTCCCGACAGCCGCTGCGTTCCCGCCGTCAGCCGCAGGTTCCCTGTCCTCGGCTTCAACCTGCCGCGCAAGGAACGGGCCGATCACCGACCGGGCATCGCCCGCCAGGTCGTGCACAGTGCCCTGCGCGATCACCCTGCCGCCGTCCGCTCCGGCGCCCGGCCCCATTTCGACGATCCAATCGGCATGGCCCAGCACCTGCGTGTCATGGTCCACCAGCACCACGGAATTGCCGTCGGCCACCAGATCGTCCATCACACCCACCAACCCTTGCAGGTTGTACGGATGCAAGCCGATGGACGGCTCGTCAAGCACATAGAGCACCCCGGTCGTACGGTTGCGCACTGCGCGGGCCAGCTGCACGCGCTGACGCTCGCCGGTCGACAACGTGGAACCGGCGCGGTCGAGCGACAGGTAGCCCAGACCCAGGTCCATCAGGCGGCGCGCCGTATCGAGGAACGAATCGCAGATGTTCTTTGCCATCGGGCGCATCTTGGCGGGCAGCGAATCCGGCACGCCCTTGACCCACTCGATGGCATTGTCAAGCGTCATCGCGGTCGCTTCGTCCAGCCCGATGCCCCGCAGCCTCGGCGCCCGCGCGGCGTCGCTCAGACGCGTGCCATGGCAATCGGGGCACACGCCGTCCTTGATGTATTTGGCGACGCGTTTCATGCCGCGCTCATCCTTGACCTTGGAGAGTGCGTTCTTGACGGTGTTGACGGCGCTGTAGTAGGTGAAGTCGAGCTCGCCGTCCTGCTGGGCGTTTTTGCTCACGTAATGGATGTGCTTCTTGACCATGGGCCCGTGGTAGACGATCTCTTTCTCACGGTCGGTCAGGTCGCGGAACGGCACGTCGGTGCGCACGCCCATCTCGCGGCACACGTCCGTCATAAGCGACCAGATGAGGCTGCCCCATACGACGACGGCGCCTTCGTCGATGGTCTTCGACTGGTCGGGCACGAGGGTGGATTCGTCGACGATGTGCGCGATGCCGGTGCCTTGGCAGGTCGGGCAGGCGCCGCGGCTGTTGAAGGCGAGGTCTTCAGCGCCGGGCGCCTCGACCTGCGCCCCGCATTCGGGGCAGACGATCGGCTGCATGGCGGCGACGGCAAGGGTGGGCTCGACGTAATGCCCGTTGGGGCATCGGTGGCTTGCCAGGCGCGAGAACATGAGACGCAGGCTGTTGAGCAGTTCGCTCATTGTGCCGAAGGTGCTGCGGATGCCGGGCACGCCGGGGCGTTGGTGCAATGCGAGCGCGGCGGGCACGTAGCGCACGTCGTCCACGTCGGCGCGTTCGGCCTGCGTCATGCGCCGGCGCGTGTAGGTGGAGAGGGATTCAAGGTAGCGGCGCGAGCCTTCCGCATACAGCACGCCGAGCGCGAGCGACGACTTGCCCGATCCGGAGACGCCGGCGATTCCCACGATCTTGCCGAGCGGCACGTCCACGTCGATGTTTCGCAGGTTGTGGACGCGCGCCCCGCGCACCTCGATGGCGGCGGGCCTGCGGGCGGATGTCGCGTCGGTCTCGGTCGCGGGGTGTGCGGATTGCGTGGGGTTTGACTTGTGGATATTTGACGATGACATCGGGTGTTCGTTCACAGCTACCTCCAAGACACTCACAGCCGCCTCTAAGATTTGTGGCTCAATCCTTGCATGGTACCGTGACCATTCGGAGCCTGACCTTCCGCAGGAATCCGGTAGGCTGATCCGGCGGGATGGTCGGCGATATGCTGAGCATCGTGAACACAGCGCGACCGAATGCACCACGGGTGGCGCCGTGATGGCGCAATGAGACGGGATTCATCATGGAACGATTGACGGCGCAGCAGATCTACGACAGACTGGTCGAAGGCTATGGCAAGCCGCGATGGTGGCCGGGCACGCCGTACGAAATCATGGTCAGCGCCATCCTCGTGCAAAACACAGCGTGGACGCAGGTGGAGAGAGTGTTCGCCGCATGGGGTGAACCGGATTCCGCCACGGTGCTGGCGATGCCTGTCGAACAGCTGCAGGAGACGATTCGCCCGTGCGGTTTCATGAAGGCGAAGGCGGCGACGATCCGCAGGGTCAGCGAATGGTACCGCGGATATGGATTCGACATCGAAAAGGCGCGGGCGACGGATCGGAATCGGCTGCGGCGCGAACTGCTGGGATTGAAAGGCATCGGTGCGGAAACCGCGGACGCGATGCTCGTATTCGCACTGCACAAGCCGTCGTTCGTCATCGACGCCTACACGCGCCGCTTCCTTGACCGCATGGGATACGGATTCACAGATGACAAGCAGATCCGCCGCTTCTTCGAATCCGGCCTGCCCGCCGATTACCAAATCTACGGCTGGTACCACTGGCTGCTGCTCGAACATGGCAAGAACCACTGCGGCAAGCAGCCGACGTGCGACGGCTGCGCGTTCAGCAAGGTGTGCCCCGGACGGATTCTCTAAGCCTCCCCCATCGGCACCCCACGGTTCGCTCGCCGAAGACGGAGGATAAGCCAACTCAGAAACCCCGCCTAACCTCCATCTTCGGCGACCCAACAACCTACTCGCCGAAGACGGAAGATACAACCCCTCACAACGGCCGCGTAACCTCCACCTTCGGCGATACCTGATTCGCTCGCCGAAGACGGAGGTTAAACGAAACCAAATGGTAAAATAAAACTGTAAATGCCTATGCCGTTATGCTATGAGCATAGTACATAGCATAACGGCTTCTCTTTCGTTGAGCTAGCAAGGAGGGTGAATATGTCTTTATCCATACAAGAGCGATTAAAAGACCTACGTGTGGAGCGTGGCTTGACGCTGGGGCAGCTTGCGGAGCAGACCGGGCTTTCCAAGTCTGCGCTGGGCAGTTACGAAACGGAAGACTTCAAGGACATCAGCCACTATGCCCTTATCCGGCTGGCGAAGTTTTACGGTGTGACCGCTGATTATCTGCTGGGGCTGTCTGAAATGAAAAATCACCCAAACGCCGATCTTGCAGACCTGCGTTTGAGTGATGAAATGATTGACCTGCTGAAAAGCGGGAGGATAGACAATACCCTGCTGTGTGAGCTGGCGGCGCACCCGGATTTCCCCCGGCTGATGGCTGACCTTGAAATCTATGTGAACGGAACGGCACTGAAACAGGCGCAGGGTGCAAACGCCATAGTGGACACGATGAGCGCAACTGTTATAAAAAAGCATAATCCTGGCATGAGTGATACGCAGTTAAGACAGCTTATCACCGCCCATATTGATGAGGACGAGTTTTGCCGCTATGTGATACAACGGGACATAAACGGGATTGCCCTTGCTCTGCGGGAAACACACAAGGACGATTTTTTCAGCGTCCCAGAGGATAACCCGCTAAAAGAAATGCTGGAAACTGCTGGTGAAATCGTCAGCCAGGACAGCGACACGGAACAAGCGTACTTGGCGTTTATCTGCAAACGGCTCAAGCTGAATTTTAGGAAGCTGTCAGTAGAAGAACGGAAGTGGCTGAAAAAGATTGCGGAAAAATCCGACTTGCTGAAGAATCCAAAACCGCAGAGAGGACGAAGATAAAAAATGCCTGAACGGCGGTTCTGGTTTTTCAGAACCACCATCCAGGCATTTTGTTTAGTAATAGAAAAAGGT
>DEKK01000011.1 GCA_002353815.1 Bifidobacteriaceae bacterium UBA2724
TGCACCCTCGACGGCAGATACAGTGCCCCCCGAAATTCATCGCGAGTTCATATGCGTCGGGTCATCCTCCGCCGTGAAAAAATACGCTAAGAAATAGGCATTGCAACGCCTCGGAGCGCTTCGCAAGACGTCGATGCGCTCCAGTCCATGAGGTTCGCCGGAGATTGAGTCCTTCGTCCTCTGAGAATCGAACCAGGGTAGTATGTTACAGATACCTTGTAATGTTGCATACGCGTTCCTGGCACGCGCAACCGGCGCGAAAAGAGAGAGTCCATGACAAGCAATTACTCCCAGTATCCTCAGCAAACTCCGAATCAGCCGAACGCTGCGTATCAGCAGGGCTGCCAGCCGAACGACCCCTATCAGCAGGCCCACCAGGCGCCGCAGCAATCCAACGAGGACCCCGTCGACGTGGCCAAGGTGCAGAAAAACAATAAAATCTATACGATTTGCGGGTTCGCCCTTGCGCTGATGAGCATCCTGTCAGCCCTCGTTCGCGGTCCCACCGACATGTTCTTCCCTCTGTTCATCGCCTTCTTGGGAACCTTTTGGTGCGGCAAGACCGTGATGGACAACGACAAGTTCAAGAAGATGGGGCTCCCCCAGATGCCCAACGGCCTTGCCATCGCGGGAATCGTCCTGGGTGTCATCGGCATGCTCACCGTCTTGATACGCTTCATCGTCTTCATTGCCTGAGTCTGGCATGCCGGCACGGCTTCCGGTGGCGTGACCGTCCCCCTGGGCCAGCACGGGCACGCCACCGCAGCAGTCTGCCACACCTGCCCAGAACCTTGGAAAATCAGCCCGCGACAAGCCTTGCGCAGGGCGTCACTACGACACTCCGACTTGCATTAACGCGGATTCCGTGTAATATCGGTTGAGGTTTACGGGCTGTAGCGCAGCTTGGTAGCGCGCTTCGTTCGGGACGAAGAGGCCGCGGGTTCAAATCCCGCCAGCCCGACCACTTGGCTTCGAGGATTTTCCTCGAAGCCTTTTTCTTTGCCTGGAATGCTGGTCAAGAACTACGTGCGCGCCGCCCGCCGCGGGAGGATTTCCTCGAAACCTTTTTCTTTGCCTGTCAAAGTCCTCGACACGTTTCTCGGCCAGATGCGCCTGTGCCAGTCCTCCGCACACATACGCGTCGCCGGGCACCGCCGTCTGGCGGCGCCTGGTGCTTCACCCGGTAATCTCCGCCACCAGCATCATCGCCGGGAGTTGCCCGTTTCGTCGTCGGAGATGCGGCGACGCACACGTCGGCGTCGGGTCGTTGCATGCCGGACGGAGACACGGGACGCGTCCTCTCCGGTGGAGCGATCCGCGGGCGCGGCTTGCGCAGCGCTGCCAGACACGGCTTCCACAGCGCCAGACGCGGCGTCCGCACCCGGCTGGGTCGCGGATGCCTCGTGCAACTTCCGAGCGTTGCGCGGACGATGCCGGGCATGGCGCTGCGGAAGAGCCAACAGCATCCAGGCGCCATATGCATGGCGGGCCCGGGACGCGACATCGTTGGCACCCTCCCCATTCTCCGTGCCATCGGCACACAGGGCATCATCAGCGCACAAGGCCTTGAGCTTCTTGGCCTCAGTCAAAGGCAGGTCGTGGATATGCGGATACAGCGCCTTCCACGCCGCCTGGGACCGCTGCAGGTCATCGGCGTCCCACGGATCGTCCGTCGCCAGGGAATCCATGATCTGCGACGCGGCCGGCAGAACCACGCACTTGCGCTTCACCGCGACAGAATGCCGATGGCGCCCCGAACCTTGCCGCGAATACCGTACTTCGTTGAAACGCACGAAGGACCGCGACAGCGCATGCAACGCATTGAGCTGCTTGAGCAGCCGAGGGCAGCTGCACGCCGAATCGCAATACAGATCGGCCTTGAGAAGAATCCTCTTGTCGAACTCATCCACCGCTGACACGGCCGCATTGAGCATGCCGGCGCTGCGCACGAAATTCGTATAGGCCAGCATCATGCATCCGACGTAGAAGACGGCACAATCGCTGTCGAACATCTCCATGGCATCGTCCCGCGCATCTGCGCGCGGCACGGCGGCACGCACCTCCTCTGCGTCGCCGTGACCCTTGGCGGCACGACATATCGATTCGATGTCGTCGACGGGCTGCATCATCATGCCCGACAGCATCAGATGCAACGGGTGCAGAAGCCATTCGTCGATCGTGCCCATGCAGTCGTTCGACCCGAGCGGGTTCGGCACGAGCAAAGGATTGTGGTGGGCCGCCGCATTGCGCAGAATACGCACCGCATCCAACACCTTCACGAAGTGGTCCGTGAAATGCCCGACCCTGACAAGGTTGCGATACACCTTGATCAGATCCGCGAACGAGGCCATCTCCCATCGCTGCCATATCGCCACGGCACCCGAATCTTCGTCCTGGCTATCGAACCATTGCGTGAATGGACTCAGCCCCCGCTTCTTCCACAAGTCCCGGCTCCGCGTTTCCTCCATGGCGTCGGCCCAGTCTCCGCCGCGGTTGGGACTGGAGCCGCTGGCCACGCACAGGAATCTCATGAACAAAAAGTAGTATCGCACACGCATGGCGTATTCGATGCCGGCCGACAGATCCTCCACCGTGCGCCGCAGGGCGTAATCGATATTCGAAATATCCACCAACGTGCCAAAATCGCAATGCCGCCGCCCCTCATCGGTGTCAAGCTTGTCGAAATTCTGAATGAACGGCAGAATCCGGTAATAATACGTGTTGTGTTCCATGAAGTCGCGCGCGTCATGGAGCGACACGCGGTCGAAAGACACCCCGAGCTCGAGAAGGTGCGCGCACTGCGCTCTCAACGATTCAATCGGGCGACGGAACAGATCCTTGATGTCTGCGTCCATCGTCCTCGTGGCATCGTCCGTGGCACATTGCGCAGGATGGTTTTTCTTCGGCGCACTTCGTCGGGAAGCCTTTCTCTTCGCAGCACCCTTTCCGCCTCTCCTGGAGCGAGACCTCACGCCGCCGTCCGCAGTGGTCTTCGCATCCGCCCCCGAAACGGCCCCGGCGCCGCTGGCCCCGGCGCTTTTCTTTCCCATGCCGGGACCCGCGGGGGTTTCCTCCGACACCGCCGATGCACGGGGTGTCCCTTCGTCCGTGGCGGATTCATCGCGATGCCGCGGCATCCCGGAGGACGGCTCACATGCCCTGTCGTCACCTCGATGGCTGATGTATTTCAGCGAAGGCGGCTCTTCCCCGTAGTCGCGGGGGATGCTCTCGAAAAGGATTTTCGCCATTTGCTGCTCCAGAACGCTGGACCGCGGGCTCCCCCATGACTTGTCAGGCTGGGAGCCGTCATCGGGATTCTCACCGCCAGTGTCAGATCCAGCTGCCTGCGTCAACCGCGCCATGTCCGTCCCTTTCCTCGACCGAAGGCGCACCGTCGCGCCATCACACGAAATAAGCGGCGGATGCCCCAGCATCCGCCTGGCAGCCGCTCCCGAGCAGCCAAGGCACCCGTATATATCCAGATGCCCCGCTCGACGCCCGGTGTCTAGCCGCACCCCTAGGGCAGAGCCCTTAATAACGCTCAGGGCGGCTTCATTGTACAACGCGCGGGAAAGCCGCGCATGGCGGGCATCCTAAGGCACGCTCGCCCCAGAGCGCCGAATCTCGTGCGAAACTCACAACACGCTGCGAACATTTCCGCGCTATGTTGTGTTGTGTCCAACCGGGAGAGCGTACCGTCGAAACCCATCCGCCATGGGGCATCTGCGGGGTTCATCACCATACGTAGGGAGTTCGGCGTCGGATCTTTCGCGCCACGAGAGCAGAGGAGAACGCATGGACGCACTAGTCACGCCGATTTCGTTCCTGCTCATCATCATCGTCGGGTATCTGTTCAAACGCGCCGGCCGGTTCAAGGACCGCGACTACCGCATCGTGCAGCGCATCGTGTTCGGGATCACCATCCCCTGCGTCATCATCAACAGCTTCGTGGGAAGCGAACACGACGCCAGCCTGCTGTGGATCACGCTGTTTTCGTTCGCCTGCAGCTTCATTCCGCTGATCATCATGTATGCCGTCACCTGGCGCAAGCCCGTCGAGGAACGCGCCTTCGAGATGCTCAACGTGACGGGTTTCAACACCGGCAACTTCTGCCTGCCCGTCGTCCAGTCGTACTACGGGCCGGGCGCGGTAATCGTCGCGGTGATGTTCGACATCGGCAACTCCGCCACGATTTCGAGTTTCATGAACGTGTTCACCACAAGCACCCTGCATATCTCGCCCGACAGGCCGCTGAGCGAACAGGCGCATGAGAAAGGCATGACGACGCTCCCCTACACGCCGCCCACCGACGCCCACGCGCGACGCCTCGAGCACCGCGCGAAGCTGCGCCGCGCCCTGAAAAGCCTGTTCTCATCCGTGCCGTTCGACATCTACATCGTCATGATCGTGCTCATGCTCATGCACATCGAGCTGCCGCAATGGCTGGCGGACATCTGCGCCCCGGGGGCGAACGCCAACGGCTTCTGCTCCATGCTCATGGTGGGCATGCTCATGGAGCTGCCCACCTGCTGGGACGAAGTGAAAACCGTGAGCCGCGTGATCGGATGGCGTCTCGTGCTCGAAGCGATCTGCGTCGCGGCGGCATGGTTCCTGCTGCCATTCGACGTGCAGACGCGCAAGATCGTGATGATGATGTGCCTGTCGCCCTGCACGGTGTTCGGCACGCTGTTCACCGACCGTGTGCTGGGCAATGCGCGGCTGGCGGGATTCACGCTGTCGGTGACGGCGATCATCTCGCTCACCTGCATCAGCCTGGTGTACGCGCTGGTCTAGCCCAGCAGCTCCTCGATGGCGGGGACGATGGCGCGGATGGCCTTGCCACGATGCGAGATCGCGTTCTTCTCCTGCGGCGTCATATCCGCGGAGGTCAGCGGTTCGACGAGGCCCCGGGCGCGGTCGGGCTGGTCGTCGGGAACGAATAGCGGATCGTAGCCGAAGCCGTTCGTGCCATGCGCCTCATGCAGCAGGCGGCCGGGCATCTCACCTCGCACGGTGCGCTCGACGAGCGAGCCGTCGACGGCGGGCACAACAAGCGCCATGGCGCACACGAAGCGCGCCGTGCGCTTGCCGTCGGGGATGTCGGCCATCTGCGCGAGCAGCAGCGCGTTATTCGCCGCGTCGTCGCCGTGGCGTCCGGCCCAGCGCGCCGAGAGGATGCCCGGCGCATTGCCCATGACGTCCACGATGAGCCCGGAGTCGTCCGCGAGCGCGGCGCATCCGGTGCGGCGGGCCACGTCGCGGGCCTTGATGAGCGCGTTCTCTTCGAATGTCACGCCGTCTTCGACGGGGTCGGGCAGGCCCAGGGATCCGGCGGTGACGATATCGATGCGCGCGGCGTCGTCACCGAGGGATTCGTCGAGGACCCTGCGGATCTCGACGAGCTTGCCCTCGTTATGGGTGGCGACGATAAGGCGCGTGCGGGCGGCGGGCGGCGAGGAAGCGGCGGGGGCGGCGGTATTGGTCGGCATGGCGTCAGGCGTGGTGTCAGGCGTGGTGTCAGTCATGGGCGAGCGCCTCCTTCTGGATGGCCTGGAGTTCGCGATTCCCCTTCTCGGCGAGGTCGAGAAGCGTGTTGAGCTCGGCGCGGGTGTAGGGCTTGCCCTCGGCGGTGCCCTGCACCTCGATGAAGGCCCCGGAGCCGGTCATGGCGACGTTCATGTCGGTCATGGCGCGGGAATCCTCCACGTACGGCAGGTCGAGCATGGGCGTGCCGTTGATGATGCCCACCGAGATGGCGGAGACCTGGTCCTTCATCACCTTCTGGGCGCTTTTGACCAACCTGTGGTTCTCCGCCCATGTCAGCGCATCCATGAGCGCCACCCATGCGCCGGTGATGGACGCCGTGCGCGTGCCGCCATCGGCCTGCAGCACGTCGCAGTCGATCTGGATCTGGTTCTCGCCCAGCGCCTTCATGTCCACGACGCCGCGCAGGCAGCGGCCGATGAGCCTGCTGATCTCATGCGTACGGCCGCCGATCTTGCCCTTGACGGATTCGCGATCGGTGCGTTCCTTCGTGGCACGGGGAAGCATCGCGTATTCTGCGGTCACCCAGCCGAGCCCGGTGTCGCGGCGCCAGCGCGGCACGCCTTCAGTGAACGTCGCCGTGCACATGACGCGCGTGTTGCCGCACTGGATGAGAACGGACCCCTCGGGCGCATCGGTCCAGTGCCGCTGAATCGTCACCGGACGGATCTCGTCCACGGCGCGCCCGTCCGCGCGCGTGATGCCGTTGCCACCATTCATCTGAGCCATCATGCCTCCTGTAGCGAACCGTGAGCCCACGGTCCGACGTATCGATGTTTCTGCCCTCCATCGTAAATTCCCGCCCCTACACTTCGCGCAGCGCCCTCGCCCGCAGTGCCCCCGGCAGCGTCTCGTACGGCATCTCCGCAGTGCCCCGCGCAGCGCCCTGAGCGGCGCCTTCGCAGTGTGGCTGCGCCGCATTCTGCGCCGCATTCTGCGCCGCGGAAATTGTAGAAGCCGACAAAAACGCCTCCGAAGGCACGGACTACGATGCCTCAACATGAGATATTTCGTCGGAATTTTCAGATTCGTCATCGCGTTCTTCTGCCTGGCCGGCACGTCGGAGACATGGACGTTCGCCAAGCCCGCGAATTTCGTCTATTTCACCCATCAGACGAACATCCTGCTCGGCATCGTCATGATCTGGGCGGGCATTTCTTCCCTTCTAGGCAAGAAGCAGCCGCCGGCATGGCTCAAGGGCATGCTCACGCTCAACATCCTCATCACCGGCATCGTCGCCGCCGTGATCCTGCCGCCGACCGACCCGAGCGACTACGTGTTCCTGCCGTTCCTGCCCGGCATCCCGCTGGTGCGCATGGTGCATGTGATCGCGCCGATCCTGGTGTCCATCGACTTCCTGCTTTTCGACGAACACAGGCGCTTCCCGTGGAAGTACGCGCTGGACTGGCTCATCTACTTCCCCATCTATCTGGCGTTCGTGCTCATCCGCGCCCAGATCTGGCCTCATTCCGGCCCCGAAAAGGGCGGCAACCCGTATCCGTACGACTTCGTGAACCTCAAGGAGATCGGCTGGTCGGGCATGTGCAAGAACATCGTGATCTACA
This sequence comes from Bifidobacteriaceae bacterium UBA2724, assembly GCA_002353815.1. Taxonomy (GTDB): domain Bacteria; phylum Actinomycetota; class Actinomycetes; order Actinomycetales; family Bifidobacteriaceae; genus Pseudoscardovia. The sequence continues at coordinate 7,110 of DEKK01000011.1, forward strand.
TGCTGGCGTTCTTCGTCGCCGGGCTGCTCCTGTGCCTCATCGACCGCCTGCTGCCTCGCCGCACCCCGCTCACCGGCTGCCTGCCCGGGACGAGCGGTCCGCGCGGCACGCTCCGCGACGGCTCGGCGCCCTATGAACCCGGGGAGCTGCAGGAAGGCGAGCACGCCAGCCTGACGCAATGACCCTGGGGAGACATGACTTTGGCTGATGCAATAGCCTTGGCCGTTTCAATAGCCTTGGCCGTTTTATGAAACGCAGCCGCATTGCTTTTTGGAGGTACGGCGGCGCGGCTGTCATGCAGACAACCATGCGGCACGGCACCCACGCGGCGCGGCGCCTATGCGAGACTCAGGACTGCCGTGCCGGGACTGCGGCACCCACGACGCGGGGAACAGAATCGGCATGGCGTGCTCGAGCTCCGCGCGCGCCGCTGCCCGCGCACGCCGCTGCCCGCCACGCAATCCGCACCTGTGCGCAAACCGTTGAAATACGCCCAAAACGCCATACAATGAAACAAGTCGCGCACCGCCCGGACCATGCGACGGCGCCACGCGTCAACACACAGCCTGTGCACCGCACAGCAAAGCACCAAGCGAAAACAAGGCACCCGATGACCATGGATTATTTCGATTTCAGCCCTGCAATGATGACCGACATGTACGAGTACACCATGCTCGACGCCGCGCTGAAGGACGGCACCGCCTCGCGCCAGTGCGTGTTCGAGGTCTTCACCCGGCACCTGCCGCTGCGCCGCCGCTACGGCGTGGTCGCCGGCCTGGGGCGCATCCTCGAATACATCAAGGATTTCAAGCCCAGCGAGTCCGACCTCAAGTACATGAAAGACAATCACATCGTCTCGGACGAATGCATCACGTGGCTGCGGAACTATCGGTTCCACGGCTCCATCTATGCGTATCGCGAAGGCGAGATGTTCTTCCCGAACTCCCCGATTCTGCAGGTCGAAGGCACCTTCGGAGAATGTGTGCTCCTCGAGACGCTGCTGCTGTCGGTCCTCAACTACGATTCCGCCATCGCCACGGCGGCCAGCCGCATCACCGCCGCCGCGGGAGACCGCCCGTGCATGGACATGGGCGGGCGCCGCATCCACGAATGGGCCGCGATCGCCGCGTCCCGCGCCGCCATCGTCGGCGGCTTCGCCGGCACCGCGAACCTCGCCGCCGCCAAGAAGTACGGGCTCAAGTGCATCGGCACCGCGGCCCACTGCTTCACGCTCGTGCATGATTCCGAGCGCGACGCCTTCGTCAGCCAAATCAACACCCTGGGCAAGGGCACCACGGTGCTCACCGACACCTACAACATCGAGGAGGCGATCCGCACCGCCGTGGAGGTCGCGGGACCGGACCTCGGCGGCATCCGCATCGATTCCGGCGATCTGGCCACCATGGCGCAGCGCGCCCGCAAGCAGCTGGATTCGCTGGGCGCCACCCACACCACCATCACCGTGACGAACGACCTCGACGAATACTCGATCGCCGCCCTCGCCACCGCGCCCGTGGATTCCTACGGCGTGGGCACGCGCCTCGTGACCGGCTCGGGCTGCGCCACCTGCAATATGGTGTACAAGCTCGTGGAGCGCGAGAACGCCGCCGGCGAGATGGCGCCGGTGGCGAAGAAATCGTTCGGCAAGGCGACGACGGGCTGGCGCAAGCGCGCGCTGCGTTCGTACCAATACGGTCTGGCGCAGGGCGAGCTGGTGCTCGCCGGCAGCCGGAAGGCCCTGGATTCGTGGAATGCGCCCGCCGAGTACGGCGAGACGAAGGACCTGCTCATCTGCGCAGTGGACCACGGTCAGGTGGACGAGAGCCTCATGACGCGCGACGCGCTGTTCGCCGCCCGCGACTACCACAAGGCGGAACTGTCGGAGCTGCCCATCAGCGCGCTGTCGCTGTCCGAGGGCGATCCCGCCATCAACACCGAGACCGTCAACATCTGATCGGCGACCGTGGCCGTGGCGGAGTGCCGGCGGCGCCCCGCCACGGACCGCTTGACTCGCACCGGCATGGCATCGTCACCAATCTGACATCATTCCAATCTGGCATCATTACCGACGCGCCACGCGTCAGGACAGGCGGCAACCGCGGGCATTCGCCTGCAGGCGACGCCACAGCGCGGCCGCAGGAAGCCCCTCGCATCGCCTCACGCATCAATATCGCTTCGCATGCAGAGGGGCGGGAACCCATGAAAGAGTCCCCGCCCCTCTGCGATTCGCCATTCGTCTGACTGTTCATCTGGCCAGACGCTGAACCGGCTTCAGCGGCTCATGTTCATCATCTGCTGGTAGATGCGCTTACATTCCGGGCAGATTGGGAAGTCCTTGCCGTTGGCCTTCGGCACCCACACCTTGCCGCACAGCGCGACGCACGGACGCCCGGTGAGCTTGGATTCGCGCAGCTTCTGCGCATCCACGTAGTGCGAAAAACGGTCGCCGTTGCTGTCGGTGGTCGAGCGCTTCGTCTTCGTCTCGGGGCGTTCGAGCGTGGCCGTGCTCCCGTGAGACTCCCCAACGCCCTCCTCGGCCTCGTCACGAAAATCCGCATGAGTGAAATCTGCTATCGTCATACCCCCATCATAAAGCCATGGTGTGTCGAACGGAAAGGCCGATGCGCGTGATATCCATGGCATGCCTCATCGTCATCCACCATCATGACATTCCTCGCCGGCATGACAAAGAACACCGCCCTCGAGTAGGCTGGAGCCATGACAATTGCTGTTTGCCCCGGTTCGTATGACCCCGTGACCTCAGGCCATCTGGATGTCATCGAACGTTGCACAAAATTCTTCAGCGAGGTCCACGTGGTCGTGGCGGTCAATTCCGCAAAGAAGCCGTTGTTCACCCCCGACGAACGCGTGGCGATGCTGCGCCGCGCCCTGGACGACGACGGTTTCACGAACGTGATCGTGAGCAGCTGGGCCGGACTCATCACCGAGTACTGCACCAAGGTGGGCGCGACCGTGATGGTCAAGGGCCTGCGACAGAACGGCGACTACGAAGCCGAGCTGGGCATGGCGCTCGTCAACCGCAAACTCAGCGGGGTCGAGACCCTGTTTCTGCCCGCCGACCCGCTCAAAGAACATATCTCAAGCTCCATCGTCAAGGACGTGGCGCGCCACGGCGGCGACGTGACCGGCATGGTGCCCAACTCCGTGCTGCCGCTCCTCGCCAAGGCGATGGAAGATGAGGCCGGCGCCGACGCTTTCTGAACCGTCCGGGCAGACGGCGACGGGCAAACACAGCTGTTCGCACATCAATCCGGCGCAAAGTCATATCAAGGATTGATAATGGTAGCGCAAATCCCTGCGCCAGGATCGGCCATCGCGTATGACAGTGGCGCATATAGACAAAGGAGTGGCGATGAGCGACAACAACACCATGGATGAGACGAAGGATTCCGCCGATTCCACAGACACCGAGGTCTTCGCCATCGGCCCCGACGGCACCAGCCCATCCGACGCCGACGATTTCGACCGCTATGACGCCGACAATGACGATGACGACTATGACGACCTCCCCGAAACCCCGGCCGACGATTCGGACGGCGATGACGCGGACGAGCCCGCACAGGATGACAGTGACGAGCTCGACTCCTATGACGCCGACGCAGAGAAGGCCGGCACGTCGTTCAGCTTCGGCAATCCAAAGGCGAATGGCGCCGATCAGCACGACGCCGACAGGAATGACATGGATTCCGAAATCCACGACCAGTTCAGCACCGCCTTCGATGCCATCGACGAACTGATCCAAGAGATCTCAGAGGCGCCGTCCACCTTCCTGAGCACGCGCTTCGCCAAGGTCGACCGCGAATCGCTGCTCGACCAGCTCGACGACCTCAAGACCGAGCTGCCGGTGCAGCTCGAACACGCCTCGACCCTCATGCGCGAGGCCAGCCACCGCCTGCATGACGCGCAGACCGAGGCCAACTCCATCATCTCGGACGCCAAGGCGAAGGCGGCGAAGATCATCAGCACCGCCGAGGACCGCGCCGACTTCCTCGTGGGCCAGGAGCACGTGGTGGCCATGGCGAACGCACGTGCGCAAAACATCGTGAACGACGCCCAGGCCGAAGCTGACAAGATTACGATTGGCGCCGACAACTACTGCAGCCAGGTGATGACCGAGCTGAGCAACCAACTGCAACATCTGTCCGCCAGCGTGAACGCAGGCATCACCGCCATCCAGCAGCGCGAAGCCGATGCGCGCGAGAGCCTGGTCAACATCCCGTCCGAGATTGACGAGCGCCGGGCCTGACCCTGTCGAAAGACAGCGAGGCAGGCAGGCCGGGGCAATCCCATGACGGCACCATCTAAGTAGTGAGGAGCGAGCAATGACAATGCACCCCAGCGAATCTCCCTGGGCGATACAGGTCGCACAGGTCGGGCGGCGACCCGGCCAGACCCAGCAGGTCGACACGGACATGCCGGCCCCCAGCGGCATCGGCGATGAGTATTTCGGCATCCCCGAAGGCTCCGAAGTGCACTTCCAAGGACGCATCGAATCGCTTGCCGAAGGACTGCTGCTCACCGGCACGGCCACGGCGGGCGTCAAGGGCGCATGCGCGCGATGCCTCAAGAACCTCGACCAGGACTGGCCCGTGCAGTTCTCGGCCTACTTCCCCTACGAGGAGGAAGCGGAGGACTCGGCATCGGGCGATGTCGACATCGACGCCGACGACGACGAAGGCGAAGACACGTATCCGCTCTTCGCCAACGCCACGATCATGGACCTCGAGGCCCCGCTGCGCGACTACTTCGTGGAATCGCTGCCCGCCCAGCCGCTGTGCAAGCCCGACTGCCTCGGCCTGTGCCCCGAATGTGGGTTCGACATGAACGACGACCCCACCCACGCGCACGAGAAGCATGACTCGCGGTGGTCCGCGCTCGAGGAGCTGAAGAAGCAGCTCGAGGCGGACGGCGGCGGCAACAACGGCGCCGCCGGGAACGACGACGCCAAGTAGCGCTGGCAACGCCGACGCCAAGCCGCGCCGCCAGGGCCGCCGAGCGCCGCGGCAAACCCTCCGGGTTGTGGAAGCGCCGAGATGTGCTATACTCTCTAAGGCTTAAGCTCCAACAATTCGAATTGAGGAAAACAAATGGCACTGCCTAAGTACAAGATGTCGCGTGCGAATACGCATTCGCGTCGCGCGAACTGGAAAGCAACCGCCACCGCAACCGTGGCTTGCCCGAGCTGCGGAGCTGCAAAGCTCCCCCACACCGTCTGCCCGAACTGCGGCGCATACCGCGGTCGCAACTACAAGGCGGCTATGGATTCTCGCCTCGCCGAGTAGCTTGAACGGGACCCCTGCCATCGACGGGTGGCGGGGGTTTTCTATATCTGCCCCTGGCGTCATGTGATACCGGGCCGCGTTCATGACGCGGCATGATACCGTGTGATGTCACTCACCGCCGCCCCGCGCAGCACCATCCGACGCGTTGGCAGACGCCTTGCACATATGGCGCTGCATCGCGTATACGCCTGTCGCTTCCTGCCACTTCGCAGGAATGACGGACGCGAGCGCACGGCGGCGCAACGAAATGTTTCCAACCGAGCGGCTCGGGTGCTTGGGGCGCCCGCACCGCACAACAATGCAAAGCAGGACAAATGACGAAGTACCAGCGAATCAATGACAAGACCGTCGTGGAACTGCCGCCGGCAACCCGCGAACTGTTCAGGGCGCTGGGCAACGAGATCAGCCCCGAGCTCCTCGTCACCGCGCTCACCCATCGGTCGTTCTCGAATGAAAACCCCGGCGCCGAAAACTACGAGCGTCTCGAATTCCTCGGCGACGCAGTGCTCGAGCTCGTGGTCACCGAGACGCTGTACAAGCAGCACCCCGACTTCAAAGAAGGCCAGATGGCGAACATCCGCGCCATCGTGGTGGACGAGGAAAGCCTCGCCAACGTCGCGCGCACGATCCTGCACGTCCAGCCGTTCATCCTGCTGGGCCACGGCGAGGCTGACAGCGGCGGCGCCGAGAAGTCGTCGATCCTGTGCGACATCGTCGAATCGCTGATCGGCGCGGTGTTCCTCGAGCACGGCATCGAGGGAGCCCGTCGCACCGTGCACCGTCTGATCGACGACACACTGCGGGAGAAGACGAAGGGCGGCCCGTCGCTGGATTGGAAGACCTCGCTCACCATCAAGGCACATGACCTGGGGCGCGGCGAAGTCACCTACCGCATGCAGGTCGAGGGTCCGGAAGAGAAGCCGGTGTACACGGCATACGCGTATCTGGGCGACGACGAGAAGCCGATCTCGACGGGCGTGGGCCCCACGAAGCGCAAGGCGCAGAGGGCCGCGGCCGAAAAGGCGTGGCGCATCCTCAACCGCTCCACCCCGGCTTCGGACAAGTGACGCATGTCGCACCGCACGCCGCGTGACTTCCGCCATGCTGCGTCCACCACGCGGCGAACACGACGCACGGCGGACGCAGCGCGCCGCCACCACCGCATGCGGCCAACAGAACGCGCGGCGAACGCAGCATGCAACGCGCGACCAGCTCGGCGCGCAACCGACACCGCACGCGACCAACAGCATGACGGCGCAGGAACCGCATGCCACAAGGCAATATGCTACATAGTGAAAGCGCGCTAGCAGTTTCCTGTCGAAACGCTAGTATGTTCAATACATCAAGCCGTCACAAGCGGCACCCATATTCGGCCTGCGGGATCCGTCCACTCTCATGACGAGGCAGATCCGGCAAACCTTCACAGGCGTCACGCGACCGCCGCAGGGGCGCGACGCTGACGCAGACTATCCATGACTGAGAGGACGACATGGCAAGGCCCACTCCATTGCAGGCATTCAGCGGAGTCCCGAAGGGAACCGCACAGAACGATGAGACGCCGGCTAACGGCGAAAAGATGACCGGCGCACAGGCGCTGGTTCGTGCGCTGGAAGACCTGGGAGTCAAGGATGTCTTCGGCATCCCTGGCGGCGCCATCCTGCCTGTCTACGATGCCATCAAGGAAGACACGAAGTTCCGCTTCGTGCTCGCGCGCCACGAGCAGGCAGCCGGCCATGCCGCCGAGGGCTATGCAGTCGCCACCGGGCGCTGCGGCGTGTGCATCGTCACCTCCGGCCCCGCGGCCACGAACCTGGTGACCGCCATCGCCGACGCCAACATGGATTCCATCCCCATGATCGCCATCACCGGCCAGGTGGGCGTCAACGCCATCGGCACCGACGCGTTCCAGGAAGCCGACACCGTGGGCATCACCTACCCCGTCACCAAGCATTCGTATCTCGTGACCAGCGCCCAGGACGTGCCGCGCGTGGTCGCCGAGGCCTATTACATCGCCACCACCGGCCGCCCCGGCCCGGTGGTCATCGACCTGACGAAGACCGCGCAGACCGGCGAGATGTACTACACCTGGCCGCAGCGCCTGGTGCTCCCCGGCTACAACCCCACCACCGAAGCGCATGGCCGCATGCTCGAAAACGCCGCCAAGCTCTTCACCCAGTCGTTCCGCCCCGTGCTCTACGTGGGCGGCGGCGCCACGCGTTCGCACGCGAGCAAGCAGATCAAGGAACTCGCGGACCTCACGGGCGCCCCCGTGGTGACCACGCTCAACGCACGCGGCATCATCCCGGATTCCGACCCCAAGATGCTCGGCATGCTTGGCATGCACGGCACCGTCGCCGCGACCGGCGCGGTTCAGCGCTGCGACCTGTTGGTGGCGATCGGCGCCCGCTTCGACGACCGCGTGACCGGCAAGCTCTCCGCGTTCGCACCGACCGCACGCGTGATCCACATCGACATCGACCCTGCAGAAATTGGCAAGAACCGTTCCGTGGACGTGCCGATTGTGGGCGACGTGGCCACAGTGCTCGATGCGCTGATCCCCGAAATCCGCAAGGCGCAGAACGAATACGGCATCCACGACCTCAAGCCGTGGTGGGATGCGCTCAACAAGTTCCGCACCGACTATCCCATGAGCTATGACCGCCCCGAGGACCAGCCGACCGACGGCACGCTGTCTCCGCAGTGGGTCGTGTCGCAGCTGAGCAAGTCCGCCGACCCCAACACGATCTGGGTTTCCGGCGTGGGCCAGCATCAGATGTGGGCCAGCCAGCTCGTGGACTTCGAGAAGCCGAACCATTGGATCTCGTCCGGCGGCCTCGGCACCATGGGCTACGGCCTGCCCGCCGCCCTCGGCGCCATGGTCGGCTCGCAGCGCGACCACGATGGCAGCTACCCTGTGTGGCTCATCGACGGCGACGGCAGCTTCCAGATGACCAGCGAGGAGCTCGCCGCCGCGACGATTGACGGCGTGCCGGTCAAGGTCGCGATCCTCAACAACTCCGTGTACGGCATGGTGCGCCAGTGGCAGACGCTGTTCTACGGGCAGCATTATTCCGCGACGATTCTGCACGACGGCGAGCCGGATGCCGACGACGCCCCGGGCGAATCCGGCTATGTGAACGTACCTGATTTCGTCAAGCTCGCCGAGGCCTATGGCTGCGTCGGCCTGCGTGCCACGACCAAGGAAGAGGCTCTCGACGCCATCAAGAAGGCCAACGAGATCAACGACCGCACCGTCGTCATTGACTTCCGCGTCTGGAAGGACGCCATGGTCTGGCCGATGGTGCCCGCCGGCGCTTCCAACGACACCGTAGCATACCGCGAAGGCGTGCATCCGCTTGACAATTCCGAGAAGGCGTCTGAGGAGACGCTGTCGAGCGAGGGTTTCTGATCGGCCCGCGCCGGCAGAAGCATCGCCCAAACAGTCTTTATGGAAACCGTGAGGAGAATTTGACATGGCATCTTCCACTTCGCAATCCAACGCCAAGCGCCACACGCTGTCCGTGCTCGTCGAGAACCGCCCGGGCGTGCTCGCGCGCATCGCAGGACTTTTCGCCCGCCGCTCCTTCAACATCGACTCGCTGACCGTCTCGCCGACCGAGCGCCCCGAGATCTCGCGTCTCACCGTGACCGCACATGTCGAGCAGGAGCCGCTGGAGCAGATCATCAAGCAGCTCAACAAGCTGCTCCATGTGCTCAAAATCGTCGAACTCGACCCCGACACCACGGTGGAGCGCGAGCTGGTGCTCATCAAGGTGGCCGCCGACGTGCAGAACCGCTCCGATGTGCTTGAGCTCGTGCGCATGTTCCGCGCGCATGTGATCGACGTGAACACCGAAAGCCTCACCATCGAGGCCACGGGCTCGCAGGGCAAGATCGACGCGCTCATGGACCTGCTCCAGCACTACGGGGTCATCGAGCTCGTGCGCTCCGGCGCCGTTGCCGTGACCCGCGGTCCCAAGGCACTGAGCGACAAGGTGGTCGGTTCCGAGATCACCGGACGCTGAGCGTTCGACCGGCATGACGCCAGGACCCAAGAGGCCGGCACCGAGCCGGATGGACCAGAGCCGAGCATCGGCCTGTGACAATCCGACGTTGATGCGACCGTGATCATTCGCCCAAGGGGTGCGGTTTGAATCTGCGAACCGCACCCCTTGCCTATGTGTGCCCACGCCGTACGCCAGAGCGCATGCGACGCCTGCGAACCCCGACATTCTGAAATCCGGATGTACCAGGAATCCGCAAAGCAAAACGACAGCTGACGACATGATGACGAATGGCCACCCCCATTGCCAAGAGATAAAATCATCGCATGAGCAATCCTTACTATCGCAGCCCCTTTGATGGCGGACCGCAGGCCCCTTTGTCACAACCGGCAACAGATTCCTCGCAGCAGCCGGATTCGCCGTATTCCAGCGCGCCCACGTCCGCCACCCGGTATCCGAACGCATCGTATTCCAGCGCGCCCGCATCCGGCACGCAATACCCGGACGTCTCAACTCCTGCGTCCGCTCCGCAACAGACCAAAGCCCCCTATTCCGCAGACCAGGCAATGCAATCGTCGGATGGCGCCAAGGTGCCTTTCGCCGTGGGCATCATGACTCTCCTTCTTGAAGTCGTGGCTTTCTTCACGCCGTATTATCTGGCCATTCCACAGGCGCCAAGCCCGTTCGCGGTCCTCCATGACAGCCACTACATATACAAACCGTTGGTCACCAAGGTCATCATCGCGCTTATCGTGGTTCTCGTGCTGCAGGTCATCGCACTCGCGCTGCGCAACGGCCCCCTGCTCGCCATCTTTGGTCTGGGCAGCTCCGTTTGCCATGGACTCATCATCCATACGATGTGGGAGTCCGATTCCATTTTCAGCGCATGGGTCACCATAGAGCCGATGATCGGTCTCGGAATCGTGGCAGGACTCATCATGGCCGGCGTCGGGATTGCCATGTCAGCAAGCTCACATCGCCAGAACCTGCCTCCTGCAGCGAACACCATGGCGTCCTCCAACACATCCAAGTTCCTCTGACGGACGTTGCGCATCTGGCCCACGGCGGCGCTTACCACGTCAAGAACCGCGGTACGTCCCCGCGCCAGACAGCGCACAGCTGGAATGAGCGGCTCTTCGAACGACAACGGCCGGTCCACGGGAATCCCCGCAGACCGGCCGTTTCCATTGCTGTCGCCGTTCGCTCTTCCATCCGTCGCGAGCCGGTGGCGACAAGTAACCCCGCCCCGGTGTTACGCCCCGTCCGACGCCGTCTCGGCGGCGCGGGCATCCACCGCGCGGATGCAGTCGATGACCTTCTGCTCGGTGATGTCATGCACGGCCCCGCGGAAGAACGAATCCGGATCACCCGCGATTTCGGCGACCTTCCACAGGTTCTCATCGGTGGGCTCGGCGCCGACCTCGGCGAACGTAGTGGGCAGGCCGATGTTGCGATAGATCGGAATCAGGCGGTCGAACTCATCCCATTCGTTCTGCGCGGCAAGCTGCACCAGAATCCCGTACGCGACCTTCTGGCCGTGGGTGGACTTCTGGGTTTCGGGGCAGGCAGTGAGACCGTTGTGCACGGCATGGGCGCCGGAAACGCGGCCGTTCGTCCCCGCGAAACCGCCGACGCACGACGCCACGTGCACGATCACGTCGACCATGTGGCCGAGTTTCTCGTCCGGAACCCCGTTGCGCACGGATTCGATGGCTGCGCCGGACTCGCGCACCAGATAGTCGCGCGTCACCTTGGCCGCGGCGAGGCCCAGGGCGTCATGCGGCTCCGGGTCGGTGAGATGCCTCTGGATGCCCTCGGCCTCATACCATTTGGCGAGGGTGTCACCGATGCCGCCCACGAGATACCGTTCCGGCGCGGCGGCGATAACCAGCGGGTCGGCGACCACGAGCTCGGCGCCATGGCGCAACGGTATGCCGGCGATGCGCTTGCCGTTCTCGTCATACACGATGACGACGGACGACGATGCGGCGCATGTGGCGGCGATGGTGGGCACGGTGATGATCGGCAGGTTGGTGTTGTGGTGCACGCCCTTGGCCGTGTCGCACAGACGGCCGCCGCCGATGGCGACGATGACGTCGGCTTCTTCGTCCAGCACCTTCTCGGTGAGTTCGTCCATGTTGCGATAGGTCACGGAACCGTCGTAGTGAAGCACCGGCGTGTGATCTGCAAGCTTGCCGCCGGCCTCTTGGAACGCCTCCCACGACGCCTCGCCGGTGATGACGACGGGCTGCCGGTAATCCTTGGCGATGTATTCGGCGAGGTGCTTCACCGCCCCGTTGGCACGGATATAGTGATGCGCTCCCGGGCGCACGTCCATGGTGACGGTGCTGGCTTTCGATGTGTTCATATATTCTCCTCTTTCTAAAGCCGCGGTGCCTTGCGGCAGGGGCTGCGTGCGGCAGACCAACCGGATCGTCATTAATCCGGTGCCAGGGCCTGTGTGCGATACCTGTATCGTAACAGTTCGGAGCGATGCACAACAATGAGCCGCCCCGCGAGCAAGTCGCAGGACGGCTGCATCAGGGCGCGGACACGCGTCCGCGCGCATCAGTAATCGAACGCCACCTGATAGATACCCGAGAAGTTCTCGTTGATCGCATCGGCGACTTCCTTGGAGTGGTACGCGGCGGCGACGGTCTTGAGGTCGGCTTCGTTCACGCGGTCGGCGCGCACCTCGAGCTCGTTGATCCACTGCTGGTTCGACGCATCGCTCAGGTCAAGCGTGGGCGCGAAAATCGCGTCATCGGTGGGGCTCAGGCCGTGGTTCACGATGGCGTAGACGTTGGTGATTCCGGCGGCGTAGTCGTCGAGCAGATTCGGGATTTCGTTGGGGTCGACTTCCTCGATGTCAAGGTTCTTGGGATTCGAGGTGATGTCCTGCTTGGTGGGCATGTCGATCTTGTCGGGGTCGATGGTGATGAGGCCGGCGAGTTGCAGCACCTGGTACGCGCGCCCGGCATTGGTGGTGTTGTTGGGGATGGCGATCTTGGCGCCGTCGGGAATCTCGTCAACGCTCTTGTATTGCGTCGAATAGATGTTGAACGCGTTGATCACGGTGCTGCCGAGGGTGTCAAGCTTGTAGCCTTTGGTTTCGACAAGGTTCTTGTAGAACGCGCGGTGGCCGTTCGACAGAATGTCGACCTCCCCGTTGTTGGCGGCCTGCACGGCGACGTCGGAGCCGCCTTGGAACGCGACGAGCTCGACCTGGATGCCGGTGTTGCGCTCCTTGAGGACTTCATTGACTTTGTCCCAGATCACCCGGTCGTTCTCTTGCGCATAGGCGACCTTGACCACCCGGGCGCCGGCATTCTGCGCGTTGGCGGCGGCGTTGTGCCGTCCGACCACAATCAGGGCCGCAGCGACAATCACGACGACCACGAGCACGGCGATCAGCGATGTGCCGATCTTCCTTTTGCTGCGTGTGACGGCGGGCTTGCGGTCGACGGCCTCATCGGCGTCGTCCACGTCGGCGACGATATGCTCGCCGGCGGCGGGGTTCGCGGGCGTCGGATCGACGGGAGCCGCGGAATTCTGGGATTCTCCCGGCTTGTTGTCATTGGCGGAATTATGGATGTCGGACATGGAATACCTCCCTGGTCAGGCGAGCGGATGATTACTGTTGTTTGTTGGACATTGGTTTGGGGAACAAGAATCGGTTTGCGGGAAACAGGAACCGGAACGGTCGGGAGGGACCGGCGGAATGGCTCTCGGTCGTGCAGGGTGGGTGGCATGGCCGGGCTGCGGCGCCAAGCACACAGGCCGCGAACATCCATGTAGTGCCGGATGCCTGGCGTGCATACCGCCGAATACCCAAGTGCGTACAGCGCTGCCGCGTCGTACCCGGCCCCGCGTGTCACCCGCCGCACGCCATCTGACGCGCGACGACGGCTTCCGTCAGGTCATTCACGCGACATCGTCTGGATGATGGCCTTGCCGATGGTTTCGACGACCCAGATGAACACGAGGTACACGAGCACCACGGCCACCGATGCGTCGAACCAATAGCGCTGGAATCCGTAGCGGATGGCGAAATCACCCAGACCGCCGCCACCGACGACGCCTATCACGGCCGTCAGGGACAGCAGGTTCACGATGGTGATGGCCGTGACCTTGGCGATGCGGGGAATGGACTCACGCAGGTAGACGCGCCACACGATTTCGATGCGGCTGAGGCCCATGGCGGTCGCCGCCTCGATGAGGCCGGCGTTTACGCCAAGCAGCGCGGATTCGAGCTGCCGCGTGAAGAACGGCGTGATTCCGATGATGAGTGGGAACACCGCGCCCTTGACACCGATGGCCGTGCCCATCACCCACCGGGTCAGGGGGATGATGGTGGTGGCCAGGATGATGAACGGCACAGATCGGCAAAAATTGATTGTTTTGTCGACCACCTGGTACACCGCGCGGTTTGCGAAGAGCCCATGCGGAGCTGTTGTGACCAGCACCACGGCGAGGAACAGGCTGACGACGAACGAGATGATGCCGACGATTCCCACCATGACCAGGGTCTGCAGCATGCATTCGTAGAATTCATCCACTCGATCGGCGACATGCGGGAACAGCGTAGCGAAAAGGTTCATTTCACGCCTCCTGTGCGATGGGTCGGCGGGAGGCGGCATCATCCGGCCGCCCGATGCCGCCTTGGGGAGTCTGGAGCGTCTCCACGCTGATGCCACGCGACTTGAGCGAGTCCACAATGGCACGGACGGTGGCGGCTTCGGCGTCGAAAGCGATAACCACGCCGCCCAGAGGCGCGCCGTCGACGACCGAGACGTCGGCGAAAAGAATGTTGGGGAGCACGTTGTAGTCGCGTCCCAGCTGTGCGACGAGGGGTTCGGCCACGCTTTGCGCAACGTACTTGAGCCGTAGCACGGTCTGCGATTCCGTTACCCCGAGCCGGCTTCCATAGGTTCCAAGCAATCCAGGGGCTTTGCCGAGATTCGACGTGTTGTCGACGAAGCTGCGCGTCACAGCGGACTGCGGATCGGCGAACACCGGATACACATCGCCGCCTTCGACGATGCGTCCGTTGGAGATGACCGCCACACGGTTGCAGATCTCTTTGACGACCTGCATCTGATGGGTGATGACGACGATGGTGATGCCAAGCTCACGGTTGAGACGGCCCAGCAAAGCGAGGATGGACTCGGTGGTGAGCGGATCAAGGGCGCTTGTGGCTTCGTCCGACAGCAGGATCTGCGGATCGTTGGCCAAAGCGCGGGCTATGGCGACGCGCTGGCGCTGCCCGCCGGACAGGTCCGCAGGATACGCGTCGATTTTGTCGTCCAGCTCGACGAGCTTGAGGAGTTCGACCACGCGAGCGTGGCGCTGTTCGCGGCTCAGCGTGTGACGCGGCCACGCGAGGGCGATGTTCTGCTCCACGGTTCGCGAAGGCATGAGGTTGAAGGATTGGAACACCATGCCGATGCCGCGACGCAGGTCGCGCAGATCCCGGCGTCCGAGCTGCGCGATGTTGTTTCCCGCCACGGTCACCTGTCCCTCGTCCACGCGCTCGATGCCGTTGATGCACCTCACAAGCGTGGATTTGCCGGCGCCGGAAAGCCCGATGATTCCATAGATGTCGCCTTTGCGGATTTTCAGGTTGATGTCGCGCAGCGCTTCGTGCATGGAGCCCGGATACGTTTTGCTCACATGGTCAAAGCGAATGATGACATCGTCCGTGGAATCGGATTCCACGGCGGTGCTCTGCGCGGCGCTGCCGTCAACTGTATCGTGACTTGTCATGCCGACGCCTCCTTTCTCCTCGAGTCCACTGGAAACACTGTGTGGTCGATGGTGTTTACCGCTGGGCTTCGTACGGGGTCTTCTCACCCGCGGTCACGCGGAACGGCAGGCGGTTCTCGCGACGCGGGACCGGGCAGGTGCAGTACGGCGTGAACGCACACGGGAAGTTGTATGCGCGGTTGAAGTCGATGTGCCCGATGGCGCGAGCATTGGCACGTCCGAATTCCAGGATGCGCCCGTTGCCATAGGTCTCATGGCCGTTCGTCGCATCACCGAAGAACACCGTGGGCGTGCCGTGCACGTCCGCCACTTCCAGCGTGTAGTCGGACCCTTCGTACTGGAACGTGACCGTGCCGATCACCGGCAGGATCTGCAGCACGCTGGTGGCCACGGAGTTCTGTTCGGACACGCGCTTGCCTTCGTACGGCGTGAAATGTGCGGGCAGCACCCAGTCGTGGTCGAGCCCGAAATGCGGGATTCCGTGGAAGTCGCGGCGCGTCGCCGACTGCGGGTCCTTGATGCGGATCCAGAAACGCCGCGCGTCCTTATTCGCCGCATCCGGCTGTGCCTTGACTTCGGCGCGCAGGTCGCCGTAGTCAAGGTCCGCCAGATCCTCTTCGCCGTAATAGCGCGCCGTGAACGAAATCGGCTCGGTCACTTCACGCCCGGCGTTCGTGACAGGGCGCTCGGCCGTGCCATCGGGTGCGAAGATCAGAGTGTCCCCGATGGCATACCACGTGCCTGGGAAGCGTTCGATGGTCGCCGTGTCGCCAGACGACAGCCACGTGATCGACACGGGCGACAGATACCCATGCGGCGAATCCAGCGCGTCCACGCGCCCGGCATGCCAGATATGCCAACGCTGTTCGAAGGGATTGGCGGGTTTTGCATCAGGCAACGACGCCGCGTCGACGGACGGGGCGCCCGAGACGCCGATCGTGGCGGCGGTGTTGGATGCCGAGAAAAGCCGGTTGATTGCCTGTGTGGTCATTGGTGTTCCTTTCAAGGTTTTCGATATGCGGATGTGTCATATGGGAATGTGTCAGTGAGCGCGACGGTGGAGCCGCGCCCCGATGAGGCCGAACGGCGAATGCCGCGTTCACCACAGCTGGTAAGTACGGGCGGCCTCGCGCAGCTCATCGCGGAAATCCGGGTGCGCGATGTCGATCAGCGCGCCCACGCGTTCCGCGACCGTGCGCCCGCGCAGACGCGCGATGCCGTATTCGGTCACCACGTAATCCACGTCGTTGCGGCTGATCGACACGGCGGCGCCGGGGTTCAGAAACGGCTGGATGGTCGACACCGTGCCTTTCCTGGCCGTCGATTTCAGCGCGATGATCGACTTGCCCTCGACCGCGTGGTTCGCGCCGATGGCGAAATCCGCCGCACCGCCCGTCCCCGAGATCTGCACGGGCCCGATGCTTTCGGAGCAGACCTGCCCGGTGAGATCGACCTGCACGGCGGAGTTGATGGACGTCATGCGGTAGTTGCGCGCGATGACGACCGGGTCGTTGACAAACGAGTGCGGGGCGAACAGCACCGTGGGGTTGCCGTCGATGAAGTCATAAAGCTCCTGCGTGCCCACCGCGAAACCGCCCACGAGCTTGCGCGGCAGCAAGGTCTTGCGCTTGCCAGTGATCACGCCGGACTTGGCGAGCTGCGCCACCGCGGTGCTCAGCATCTCGCTGTGCACGCCCAGGTCGTTGCGGTCCTTGAGGTATCTCGCGGCCGCATCGGTGATCTTGCCCACGCCGATCTGGATCGTGGCGCCGTCGTCCACCAGCGAGGCCACATTGCGCCCCACCGCCATCGACACCTCGTCGGGCTCGATCTGCGGGCGTTCGTACAGCGGGCGTTCGTTGACATACACGAGGTCCACGTCAGACACGGGGATGTCGACGAAACCGTAGGCTCGCGGGATGTTGGGGTTGATCTCCACGATGATTTTCTTGGCGGAATACAGCGATTCACGTTCCAGTCCGCCGCCCAGCCCGAGCGTGAAATACCCATGGCGGTCAGGCGGCGCGGCGGCGGCCACGAACACGTCGACGCGCTGTGCAAAGTCATCGCGGTCGTGCCACTGGTGCAGGTTCACCGGCAGGTAGTCCGACGTGTGGAGCGCATGGTTGTGGCGCATCGTCGAATCCACGAAGTTCGCGTGCGCTGTCACATGGCCGGCCGCCCGGTCATCTGTCAGGAACGAATACGGGTATTCGAAACCCGTGCTGTAGATCGTCACGTCATCGACGCGGGGCACCAGGGAATCCGCCGCCTCGAGGAATGCATACGGCTCCTGCGCATTGACCGACGTAAACACATGATCGCCCGACTTGACAAGCGCCAAGGCGTCGTCGAGCGTGCCGACCGCGCCTTGGTATCCCGCGGTTTCCAGCGCCTGGGCCACGGCGCGCACCGTATCGTCGTCCGTCTGAGACATTGTTCCTCCTCCAGTCCGCAATTGATCCATTCGTGATTGTTGGATTCCTTGTTGGATGCGGAGCCAGGCCACGCGGGGGAACGTTGCGACGATTGAGAATCCCGGCCGACCGATGTACCCGGCGGCCGACGATCTGCGGCGGCTGGTCCGCCTCGTCGTATACGTGGATGACTTTCTCCAATTTCTTGCCAGCGATAGTTGTCACTGTAAAAATCTCGGACGCGAAACGCGCCGCTCCCGTCATTGCAGTTCCCAATCGCAAGTTATCGGTTTCTTTTAGAACCCCCGAGGACGCCGTACCTCCCTCATGCGGTGCACCGAGCCCGTATTCCAGCGCATGCCCGTTGCAAGTGACTTTGTTTT
>DEKK01000012.1:0-210878 GCA_002353815.1 Bifidobacteriaceae bacterium UBA2724
CAACTGTCGCTGCTCCCAAGCGACCGCTCTCCCCCGTTCCTATCAAAATATAACCTTCTTCCCCCGGATGTCACAATCACGGCAATACTACGAAACCCATCAACTGCAAGTGATCGGGCTCTCTGATAAGGTATATTGGTCATGGGTTTCGATGGGGGCGAGGCATAGAACCTGTCTGGCAAACACGCTCGCAACTAATCGCAAGTAGAAAGACGAGGGTCACTGTGCAGGCTCACAACAGTTCGGTAGACGAATTCCTATCCGCGAAGAAGATCTTCGTAGTTCCTGTTTACCAGCGCAACTACGATTGGAAGGAATCGAACTGCCGACAGCTCTTCCAGGACATCACGCGCATCGTGGATACGCAGAACGAGCATTTCCTCGGCACCATCTGTTACAAAGTGGACGACAGCTATGAGTTCTCCATCATCGACGGGCAGCAACGGCTTACCAGCGTCACGCTGCTGCTCAAAGCCCTGCACGACTCCATCAACGACGAAGACCTGAAGCAAGAAATCTCAACCTACCTTTTCAATAGCGGGCATAGCGCCGATACCGAATACCGTCGAGTCAAGCTGCATCTCAATGCCCGCGACGATGCGACCTATCATATTCTGCTCGGCAATGACGCCTCGACGGTCACCGACAAACTTTCGCCAAGCCAAATCCAGTCGCACATCTACCAGAACTACCTCCTGTTCTGCAAGCTTATTGAAGAGTTCATCGCGAACGGTGGCCTCGCCGTCTCGCTTCTGGACGCTCTTGACAAACTCACCATCATCGAACTTGAAGTACAACGGGAGAACCCGCAGGAAATCTTCGAAAGCCTGAACTCTACCGGTCTCGATCTGACGAACGTCGATCTACTGAGGAACTATCTGCTCATGCAGTTTTCGCATGACGAACAGACCAATCTATATCAATCGTATTGGAGCAAAATCGAAGACAACGTCGGAGTGGGCAACATGGTGGCGTTCTTCATCGACTACCTGATTTTCAAAAGACGCACTGACGGCATCACCATTGCCGGACGTAAGCTGCACGTGTCGGACAGGAATCTCTATGTTGCTTTCCGCGATTATTATCATTCGCTTCAGGCGCAATCGGACTATGAGAAAACCCGTGAGCTCTTTGCAGACATGAAACAATGCTCGGAGCTCTACCGAAACTTCATCTTCGACCCTGACGACATCCCCGACCGCATGCCACCCACACGCAAGCAGCTGTATTTCCTGTTGGAAATAATGGAAAGCAGAAAATGCAGGAGCCTTTTGCTCTACCTCTTCACCCTGCAGCGCGATGGCACGATCAATACCGAGACGCTCCACGAGGCAATCAATGCCATCTCCAGCATGGCGTTCCGTTCAAAAGTCTGCAAAGCGAAAGGCCTCAACGCCCAATTCTGTGGGAACGTGATGATGCGTCTGGACAAAGTCCAGGATCATTCGTCATTCATTGACGCCTTCTGGAGAGCGATCAGCATCGGCAAGAACGCATTCCGCTTCCCCACTGATGAGGAATTCGAGCAGGCTCTTTTGCAAGATGATCTGTATCAGACGCTGCGAAGCAAAGGCACGAAATACCTTCTTTATATGTACGAGCTGAACTCACCATATCGAAAAGGGTTGCCTTCGTTCTCAGACGATACACTGTCTATCGAGCACATCATGCCGCAGACCCTCAACGATGCCTGGCGTTCCGCTCTCGATGAGAAGACGATAGCCAACTACGATGTGCTGGTCACACGTCTCGGCAACCTCACCCTGACTAACTACAACTCCGAGATGTCAAACAAGGGATTCGCAGAGAAAAAGACCCTGTATGCTCAGGCGAATTTCTATTACACGCGGGAGCTTGCCGACGAAAAGATGTGGAATGCGGACACCATCGAATCTCGAACCGCGAAGTTGGCACACGAAGCTCTGAGAATCTGGCCGCTGCCCAAGCAGTATCAGCATGAAAGGCCATCTCTGGCATCACAACATACCCTGGATGAGGATTTCAACCAGTTCACATTCACCAAGCCCGCCTCCTTGTACATACTTGACGAGGAATTCCCACTGAAGTATTGGGCAGAGGCGCTTCCAATTGTCTGCAAGCAGCTCCTGAAAGAAGACAAAGAGACATTCACTGCCATAGCAGATTCCGAGCGTCTTGGAGCGCTGTTATCCAAAGACGGTGACACAAAGATGCCACCAAGAACATACACGCCAGTAGGCGCCGGCATCTCCGTTTATACCAGCCAATCGACGGCGAGCACTTTGTCAAGTCTATCGAGAATTCTCAAGGAATTCGATGCGCAAACTGGTGATGACTACGAAGACAACGTGTCTTTCACACTGAGACGAACTCGGGGTATGTAACCCGGGATTTTCTAAATAGCATGGGGAAATCAGGGACACGGATGATGGCAGCTCCGCGCCTTCTCTCGCACACAAAGCCGCTGATTCTCACATCGGTGTGGTTTTCGTATGAGTCGCAGTTCGACATTCTTCGAATTGCAGCCCTCCGTTCTCTCCGACGGGCTGCAATTCCGCATGCCCCGGTCCAGCGATTCCGAACCAAGAATGACGATAGAGAATAGAAACACCATTAAATCCCCGGACCACGGCGGCTTGCATGGTACTGTTTCATCAGGCGTTTCACGATGGGAGGAATACGCCGGCTCCGTTGTGCGGGGCGGCTGCGGCTCTGGTCGTGCGGAACCGGCCCCTGCACCAAAAAGAGAGGACATCGATGCAGCTGGACATCACCGACGTATGCAAATCCTTTGAGGGACGGCAGGTGCTGCACTCCCTCAGCTTCAGCGTGACCAGCGGGAGGGCGATGGGGTTCCTCGGCCGAAACGGCGCGGGCAAATCCACCACCTTCCGCTGCCTCATGCAGGTATTCCGCCAAGACAGCGGCTCCTTCACCGTGGACGGCAGGCCTCTGGATCCGGCGGAGCACCGCATCGGATACCTTCCCGAGGAACGCGGCATGTATGCCAAGACCTCGCTCGTGGACCAGCTCGAATACTTCGCCTGCCTCAAAGGCGCCAGCCGCAAGGACGCCCGCCGCGACGCCCTCGGCTGGATCCGTTACTTCGGACTCGACGAATACGCGGAGAAGAAGCTGGAGACCCTGTCGAAAGGCAACCAGCAGAAAATCCAGATCGCGCAGGCGTTCCTCGGCGACCCGGACATCATCGTGCTCGACGAGCCGTTCTCGGGCCTCGACCCCGTCAACGCACAGGTGTTCAAGGATGCGATCCGCAGCATGGTCAAGAAAGGCAAACTCGTCATCTTCTCGTCGCATCAGATGGCCTATGTGGAAGAGATGTGCGACGACGTGACCGTCATCGACGCCGGGCGCATCGTGGCATCCGGTCCGCTCGAGAAAATCAGGAAGGACGCGGGCCGCGGGCTCTACGCAATCGAACCGACGCCCGGCGCGTCCGACGCCATCCGCACGGCCATCCTCGCCACGGGGCGTGAGGCCACGTGCCACGGCGACCTGCTGCTCACGCCTCGCGACGACGCGTTCCTGCGCGGTTTCGTGGCGGAGCATTTCGACCGCATCGCCTCGTGCGGCGACTGGAGGCCGTCGATGCAAGACATCTTCATCAGTCTCACCGGAGCCGACGAATCCACCGACAACGCATCCGATGTCGGCGCATCCGACGCCACGGGCAGCCCCGACGCCAATGCATCCGACGCCAGCGCAGACAAGACCGCAGAAAGGACCGACAAATGAACGGACTCGCAACGGTTTTCCGTTTCGAATACACGCAGCAGGTGCGCAAGAAGGCCTTCGTCGCCACCACCGTCCTGCTGGCATGCGCCGCCGTGTTCGCGGCGCTCTGCCCCATCATCTTCGCCTCGGCGCTCGACGGGCAATCGAGCGACCAGACGCTCACCGGCGGCGTGTATTACGCCGACCCATCCCTCGCGGGCACGCTCCCCTTCGACCAAGACCACACCTATGAGTCGGAGGACGACCTGCGCAACGCCGTCGAGGACGGCACGGAATCCATGGGATTCGTCATCAAAGATCTCACACATATCACCACGTATTACAAGAACTACACCTCGAGCTCGGCGTCCGACAGCGGGATAGTGCAATCGATGCTGCAGCAGGCGTACGTCACGTCCGTCCTCGCTTCGCGTGGCGTCAGCCCGGACGAATACCAGGCGCTGCTCGCCACTCCCGTGGACGAGGACCGCCAGATCCTGGGACGCGACTCGACCACGCAGTACATGACGGCAATCGTCTACATCGTGGTCGTGTACATCGTGGTGCTGTTCTTCGGACAGACGGTCGCCACCGCCGTCGCCCGCGAGAAAGACAGCAAGACGATGGAGCTGCTCATCACCTCCACCCGCCCCACCAACCTGATCCTCGGCAAGGTGATCGGCCTCACCTGCGCCGCGCTGACGCAGATCGGGGCCGTGGTCTGCGCCGGCGGGATCGCTTACCTCGCCGCGCACGATAGCTATCCGCAGGGAGTGCGGGATTTCCTGTCAGATGCCTTCGACGGGTCGATGCTTGGCGTGTATCTGCTCAACTTCGTGCTCGCGCTGGCGCTGTTCATGGTGCTGTACGCCGCCCTTGGCTCGCTCGTCTCGCGCGTGGAGGACGTGTCGACCGCCGTGACGCCCGTGATGCTGCTCGTGGTCATCGCGTATCTCCTCGCCTTCCTGGCGGCGGACGGCGCCACCAACGCTTTCGTCACCATCGGCTCGTGGATCCCGTTCTTCTCGGTGTTCGTCATGCCGATTCGCTTCAGCGTGGGCACCGCCTCGTGGGTGCAGATCGTGGGATCGACGGTGCTGACCCTCGCCTGCACCGTGGCGCTCGCCTACGTGTCGGTCCGGATCTACCGCTGGGGCACGCTGCGCTACGGCACGCGGATCAAGCTCTTCACGGCGATCCGCAAGGCGTTCTCCTCGCAGGAGTGAAACGCGAGGACGGTCACGAGTCCTCCAACAGCCTCAGCGTGTTCCCGTACCGGTTTTCGACACGTTTCACAGACGCGGCGAACGTCCGCCTGGGGTCGAAGCCTTTGATATCAGACGATTCGAGGATCAAATCCGGGGTGATCATGGTGTCCCGGCCCTGAGCCCACGCCTTGGACCATGCGCCGTCGCCCCGATGCGAAAGACGGACGAGGTCATAGGCGGACAGCCAACCGTAATCCTTCCATGTATTCTCCATGATCCTGGCCTCGTCGGGAGCCAGATCGGGGACGGGCGTCGCCGGAGCGGGAATCGCGTTGCGACCGTAGCGCTTGTAGGCGCGGTAGACGCCCGGGCAGACCGGACCATACCGCCATGCCTCGATCGGATCGTCGAACAGCGTCTTGTGGGCGTTCCGCAGGGATTCGACCTGCGCATAGAAGCAGAGCTTGTTCAAAGACAGATTGGTAAGGCGGGTTTCCGCATCATGGTGTGACACGAGCCAGGCTGCGATGTCAAGTGAAGTCGTCACCATGTCCCCTCCTTGGTGCAATCGAATTTCCTTTGTATGAATAAGCATACAGTAACATTCATCCGTTTCTCGTGGACGCGGTGGCCCCAAGGCCGACACAGACGGAGGTCCATTGTGAGGACGGGATCGCGCCGGAACGGTTTGGATGCGTCCCCGCTTGAGGTGGCTTGGCTAGACTTGGCGCCAGAACCGCCCGCATGCGATGTGCACGCGAAAGGAATGCCCATGCCCAACCAACAACTTTCCAATAGGATTAGGAAATTGCCTGAATTGCTGGATTCCCTAGGGGAAAACCCTGAGATAGAAAACAGCCTCGAGTGTGCGGAGGTTTCCAAGAATGCGCTCGGCTCGCTCTATCCCCTTGACGGCGTCGAGGAGTCGGCGCTCGAGGATTACCGGAAGGACTGGCTGTCCCGGTACGTCTACAACTCGAACGCCATGGAGGGGTCGACCCTTTCCCTTCCGGACACCGAGCTCGTCCTCGACGGGGAATTCCTCCCCACCGACGGTCCGGCGCGATATGTGTTCGCCGCAAAGGGATGCGCGGACGGGATGGAGATGGCGAGACGCTTCGCAAGGGAGGACCGCCCTCTTGACGCCGATGCCATCCTGATGCTGCACCAGGTCACGGCCCTGGACGTCCAGCCCGTCCTTCGGGGCACCTTCCGGCCCTATGGCTACGCCGTGCGCATCCGCGACACCCGCGTCAAGACGGCCGATCCATTGGAGATCTGGGATGACGTGGACTCTCTTGTCAATGCCATCGATTCCTGCAACGCCCATCCCATTCTTCAAGCGTCAGGATTCCACGCGATGTTCGAGAACATCCACCCGTTCGCCGACGGCAACGGGAGGACAGGACGGCAGATTCTCAACTGGATGCTCCTGCGCGCAGGCTACGCCCCGATCTGCATACGGCACGATACGGGACGGGAATACATGAATTCCTTGGAGCGATGGCAGGTTTGCGACGATCCGGCCCCTCTCATTTCAATCATTTCGAAATACATCGTCCACGAGCAGGATTCCATAGGAGACATCATCAAAGGCATCCGGGGATCTGCCGAGGACGAACCAGGGCTCCCCTGCTGATGGACGGCCGCTGTCCACCACTAGCCGCGCCCGGCAAACGACACCCGCGAAACCCCACGGTCGCGTGTGGATGTCTGTCGTCTCCATGATAACGCTCTACAATCATTCGTCAGAACACCTCGCCAAAATCCGCCGCCAGTGTTTCGCCACCGCCACCGCACACAAGGAATCGACGCATCTCATGGAACTCCGCCCCTCCGCAAGCACACCGCGCGCAACCCGCACCCACTCGGGCACCCTCATCGGGCTGCTCGCCATCGTGCTGTGGGGCTTCATGGCGGGGCTCGTGCGGCTCGTGGCGGACTCGTTCGGCCCCACGCTCGGCTCAGCGCTTATCTATACGATCGGCGGCGTGCTGCTGCTTATCACGCGCCGTCCGGAGCCGCTCTCCCGCGCGCCGCGGCGCTACCTGCTGCTCGGCGGCCTCATGTTCGTGGCGTATGAGGCGTCCATCTCGCTGTCCATCGGCCTAGCATCCACTTCCGCGCAGTCGGTGGAGGTGAGCTTGGTCAACTACCTGTGGCCCACGCTGCTCGTGCTGCTCACGGCGGCGTTGTCACGCCGCCCCGGTGCGGTATGGCGCGCGCTGCCGGGCGCGGCCATCGCCACAATCGGCGTGGCGATGGCCGTGGGCGGCAACAGCCTCGACGTCCGGTCGGCGCTGGCGAATATCTCGTCGAACCCACTGCCCTTCGCCCTGGCGTTCGCCGGCGCGATCATCTGGTCGGTGTACGCGGCCGTGACACCGCGCATATCCGGCGGATACGACGGGACCACGGTGTTCTTCTGCTGCGTGGCGGTGACGCTGTGGGTTATCCACGCGGTCTCGGGCGACGGACTGCCCGCGCAGGCTCCTGGCATCGGCGGATACGCGGCGCTGCTCGCGTGCGCGGCGGCCATCGCGGGCGGATACGCGTGCTGGGGCTATGGCATGCTGAACGGCAACATGGAGATGATGGCGATCGGCTCATACGCCACGCCGTTGTTCTCCACCGCGTCAAGCACGGTGCTGCTGGGCGTCGCCCTCGGAGCGCCCTTCTGGATCGGCGTGGTGCTGGTCGTGGCCGGATCGCTGCTCAACGTCTGGTTCGCGCGCGGCCAGCAGCACTAACAATGCGATGGCTTGCGGACATTCCCGGGCCCAAACCCTCGTTTTCACCCGCTTTTTGTTCGCAAGTCGCTGCATTGTTGCGTGGACGATATGATGAAAGGCTGGAGCATTGGGATCGGAGGAAGATGATGGATGGAGAAATCGTGTTTTCGCAACCCTACGCAGAGCCTTACACAGAACAGCACGCCGTGCCCAGACACGCCGAGCCCAGGCACGCCCGTCACGCCGCGCACGCGCAGGCCGCCGACGCCGACCCCGAGGAGCAGCTGTGGTCTTTCGTCTCAGCGGCGGGCAACGCCGACGCCGTCGTGTTCGACACCGAAACCACCGGCGTGGGCGACGCCGCGCGCATCATCGAAATCGGCGCGCTTCTTATTCGCGACCATGAACCGATTTTCGAATACGACCAGCTGATCGAGCCGCACGAAGAGCTGTCGGCGGGCGTCACCGGCCTGACCGGCATCACCTCGGCCGACCTCGCCGACCAGCCCGACGCCGGGTTCGTGATACCCCCGTTCCTCACCTCCATCCGCCCTCTGCTGCTCATCGGGCACAACGTCTCGTTCGACATCCGCATGCTCAACGTGGAGGCCAGCCTGCTGGGCTGCCGGTCCGTCACCAACGACTACCGCGACACTCTCGCCCTTTCGCGCCGCATGTTCCCAAACGCCCCATGCCGTTCGCTGCAGGAAGTGATGCGCCTCGTGGGGATCGACGAGACGGAGGAGCACCGCGCGGTGTCCGACGCGCGCCACACATGGCGCTGCTGGCAGCGTCTCAACCAGATGGAGCGTCCGACGATTCTCTCGGACGAACAGGCGGAGGAATCGCGCCGGCGCAACACCGCGCTGAGGCGGCGCCGCACGGTGGACTTCATGCGCAGCTCGTACCTGAGCTCCAGGGACACCACCCCGGTGAACACCCGGCCGGAGGGCGAGGCAATCGAGGACTTCACGTGCGGCGTCACCGTCTCCGGAGACACCAGGCACCAGGATGAGCTCTCGCGGTACGGATACGATGCGTGGCTGTGGGTGACGGTCACCCACGGCGTGATCGATTCGGGACGGAACGCGGGGCACCCGACGCTGTGTGTGTCTCTGGATGGCGAGGAGATCGGCCATATTCCCGCGCTCCAAGAGGAGCGTCACCGCGGCCAGGTCCCGCCGGAGGGCGCCGTGATGATGGCGCATATCCCCAATTCGAAAAACGATAAGGAGAACGGCGTCTACCGTCTCCGCCTCCAGATGCCCGCCGAAAACGACGATTGATGCGAAGGATCTGGTGTGAGCGCCCTCGAACCGCGCTCACACCTCGCCGTCGAGCCGCGCGCGCACCGGCTCCGAGGCAACGAATCGTAGCGGACGGCGACCGGTGAAAGCAATGAGCCCGGTGTCCTCGAGCTCGGCCACGTACTTGCGCGCGCTCTGTTTCGACAGCCCGATCTGCGCCGCCGCATCCCGGAGCGACACCGACGTGCGCGAATCGAACAGCTGCTCCTGCATCACCTGGAACAGAATCTCGGAGGCGCCGCGCGAAAGCCCATGCTCGTCCCTCAGCTCATCGCACAACGCCTTCGCCTTTGCCAGCCGGTCGTTCTTTACACCGAGCTCGGCGATCACATCGTGCTGCGCCGTGCCGATGAGGTCGAGCATGGTCATGACGAAAAACGTCAGTTCGCCGCAATTGAGCCGATCCTCAGCCTGTGAGAACGCCTTGTAATACGCCTCCTTGTTCTGCGCAATCGTGCGCGACAGCGACAGCACGGTGGGCAGCGACAGCTCGCGGTTCAGGTCGAGCGCGAGAAGGAAACGCCCGGTCCTGCCGTTGCCATCGTAGAACGGGTGGATGTATTCGAACAGGAAATGCGCCACGATGGCCGCGATGATTCCGGGCATCGAATCCGATGCGACGAGGTCGATCATCTGGGTCAGCATGACGCTGATACGCGCCTCACCGTTGACGCCCGTGTGGATGGCATCGCCGTGCGGGCCCACGATATCCACGTCGCGTGCGCGGAACAGGGCGCCATCGGGGGCACCGTCCTGGTCGACCTCGCCGTGCGTCACCCGGTCGTAGATGCCGCGGATATCCTCAAGCGTCCGGGGCGTGCGCGAAGACGCGGTCTCGGCCGGACGCGAGCCTTCGGCCGAACCCGCGGCATCGGCCGGGCGCGTGTTCTCAGCCGGTCGCGAGCCTTCGGCGAGGCCCAGGTACAGCCGCGCGAATTCCACGAACCGCCTCCTCTTGGCCGAGGACCCGCACCTGCCAGTCGTCGCACGCTTGTGCGGCGCCGCATCGGATCCGCCCGCCTCGGCCCTGGCGGCATCGACCGCGTCCTCCACCTCCTTGCGCGTGCTGCGGACTCCCTCCATCTCGTTCGTCGCGAATATCTCCGCGGAAATCGCATGACGGATGTAGTCCCACCGCATGACGCCCGGAATGCCTTGCCACAGCGCGGAAATCGTGTTTTCGTCGAGCAGAATGCGCTCCATGACCATGCTCAGACTGCGCGGCATGGCGACGAACGGCTCTCCCAGAGGCGTCACGATAGCCGTGCGGAACGTGGAATCCGCCTCCAGCCGCATGCGCGCCAGTCGTTCGTGATGGGCGAACGCATCATTGGACCTGTCGGCATGAAAAAGCCGCGCGAGAGTTTTATATTCTCCTGTCATCCGCCGCCCCGTTCCCGTTTCTCTGCCTCTATGTTATAGAAAGTATAAGATACACGATTGCAACGCGCCATATCATTCCTCATTCCCAACACCCCTCGTCCGGCACATCCCCGGCTCCCCCAACTCCCCGACACGCCCCACCCCATCTCAATAACACTGGTACGGCTTGCGGAGATTTCCAGCCGCAAAAGTCCCGTCTTCTCTCGATATTTGTCCGCAAACCGTACCAGCGTTCCGGAAGATGTTCCGGACATTGTTCCGGAAGAGGTGACACCCCTACTCGTCGCGCGCCAGCACCTCGATGTCGCGCACGCCGTCGATCTGCGATATGTGGTCTATCACGTCATGCAAGTGGGTCATGTCTCCACTGAGCCGCACCTCGACCGTCGCGCCGCTCCAATCGTCCCCACGACGGTCATGCGTCGAGATGATCTGGGTCTCGTAGCCCGCGCCGCCGGCCATGAGCAACGTCTCGCGCAAAGCGCCCTTGCCGTCTTCGTAGGTCAGCCGCAGCGTGCGGTCGCGGTCGCGTTTGAGCACCCAGGTCACGAACGGCGCAACGGCCATGACCACCACGAAATACAGCGCCGTCACAAGCGCGGCCAGCGGCAGCATCCCCGCGCCGCACGCCACGCCGACGGCGGCGGCGATCCAGATGGCGCACGCGGTGGTGAGCCCGCGCACCGTGTCGTTGGCGAAGCAGATGACGCCGGCGCCAAGGAACCCGACGCCGGTCACCACCTGCGCGGCGATGCGCGACGTGTCCCATGTCAGGCCGTTGCCCAGGACCGCCGGCACCCCCTCGATGGACACCATGGCAAACAGGCAGCTGCCGAGCCCGACGAGGATATGCGTGCGGATGCCCGCGTCTTTGCGCCGCGCCTCGCGCTCGAAGCCGATGAGCCCGCACAGGACGAGCGCGGACAGCGCGTCGGCGACATCCATCCATTGAAGTCCGATCAGGTGCATGGCAATCCTCCCGTGGCCATCGTACATCGCGGCCGCCGCCCCACGGCACCGTCAACCCAGCAGTTCGCGGCATATCGCCAGGTCTTCGTCGCCGTAGACGTTGAACACGACGCGGCGCACGCTGGCGTCCGGGTACGCGTCGAGCCAGGCGACCACGGTTTCGACCGCGATGCGCGCGGCCTCCTGCTCGGGGAAGCGGAAGACGCCGGTGGAAATGCAGCAGAAGGTGGCGCGCGGATTGGCGGCGGTGAGCTGCCAGAACGGATGTTTGATGATGCCGGGCGCGTTCATGCCCGCGCCGAGCTCCAGGTAGAGGACCCGTCTGTCATGGTGCGCGCGCAGGAACGATGCGTAGCGGTCGGCCGCCTCATGCCAGCCGTCGTCCTCCACGAACCGGTCGCCCGCGC
This sequence comes from Bifidobacteriaceae bacterium UBA2724, assembly GCA_002353815.1. Classification (GTDB taxonomy): domain Bacteria; phylum Actinomycetota; class Actinomycetes; order Actinomycetales; family Bifidobacteriaceae; genus Pseudoscardovia. The sequence goes on from DEKK01000012.1 coordinate 11,721, forward strand.
GCAGGTTGGGCACCATGGGCTGGCCGTCGTCGGGGCACACGGGAATGAGCCAGGAGGTCACGGTCATGGAGACGCCGCCGTCGGGCATGCTCAACCGTCCGTCGGGCTCGATGGCGAATCCCTCGGCGAGGACCATGCGACGGACAGCCTCGGCGTTGTCGTAGGTGCGGTGCGCGCTGGCGCCGCGAGGATCGGCGCCCTGGAACAGCCCGTAGTCGCCCTGGGTATAGAAGAGGCGCCGCTTGTCGAATCCGCTGCGATGGAAGCAATGGTCCACGTTCGTGGTGAGCACGAAGTGGTCCCGTCCGTCCGGCAAATCCTTCCCGGCCGCCCGTCGGGGCGGGGCGGGGCTCGATGCCGCAGGGTCCGCCGGCTCTCCCCCGTCGCGGAGCTCATCGATGCGGTACTGTTGTAATATATTACATTACATCTAATTCGTCCACACCCCCGCGGTACCGATTGGCCGCGGCCGCGCGGGGTGTGGAAGAGGGAGTGCAGCGAATCGCCCCGTTACACGCGGCGCAGCCTCAACGGTTTGCTCGTGGCAAGGAACAGCGGCTGCATCTCGGTAAGCGGGTTGTACGGCGACAGGCCGAACCACTTGGCCGGCGAGCCCGCCGCGTGGCGGATCGCGTACTTGGCGCGCAGGGCCATCGCCTGGCCGCTTGTGACGCGCGACTCGGGCATGAGCTCCTTGTGGATGAGCACGTAGCGGATGGGGCCGACGTTGGGGTCGGCGTCCACCTTGGGGTAGCGCATCTGCTGGCGCGGCAGCTCACCGCTTTCGACCAGGTCGTTCATGATCTGGTGGATGTACGGCGGGATGGACTGCGACACCTTGAAGCCCAGGCGGATGCGCACGCGGAACACGTAGTCGGTCCCGAAGCTCTCGACGGAATACTCGCGCGTGAACGGCTCATCGGAGGTCTCCACGCTCACGGCCCACCACGCGCGGGCGCGCTTGGGATGGTCGGCGAATATGGAGAAGAAGATGTCGGTGTCGAGGCGCTTCATGTCGGAGTCGGACGTGAGGTACACGATATTGTCGGCGAAATACGGCACCATGTCGTCATCGTGCAGCTTGCCCAGCACGGGCAGCCAGTCCTCCGCTTTCATGTGGCGGCGCTGCTCCCATTCGAGTTTGGTGCCGTCGCTCCACGCCACCATGATGAACAGGATGGCGAGCGTCAGAAGCATCGTGAACCAGCCGCCGCGCATGAACTTCGACATCGAGGCCAGGAAGAACAGCGTCTGGATGGCGAGGAACACGATGGCGAACGCCACGGAACCGAGGCGATGGTCCGCGTGCCACAGGTAGACGGACAGGAGGATCGTGGTGGTGATCATGGTGATGGTCAGCGCCAGGCCGTAGGCCGCGGAGATGTGTTCCGAATCGCGGAAAATCGCGAGCACAGCCAGCGTGGCGACGCACAGCACGCGGTTGACTGTGGGGATGTACAGCTGGCCGCGCGTGCTCGCGGGGTACCGCACCTGCAGATGGGGCATCCAGTTGAGGCGCGTGGCCTCGGAGACCATGGTGAACGCACCGGTGATCAGCGCCTGGGATGCGATGACGCCGGCCGCGACCGACAGGACGACGGCCACGTAGCGCAGAGCCGGGGGCATCATCTGGAAGAACGGGTTGATGCCGCTCACGCCCGCGAAGGCGGGATCGGAGCCGCTGCGCAGCATCCACGCGCCCTGGCCGAAGTAGCACAGCACGAGCGCAACCTTGATGAAGGGCCATGTGAAGTAGATGTTGCCGCGGCCTACGTGGCCCATGTCGGAGTACAGGGCCTCGGCGCCAGTCGTGGAGAGGAACACGGTGCCCATGACGGCGATGCCGGCCAGGTTGTGGCGGCTGAACAGGAAGCGCACGCCGTACACCGGGTTGAGCGCGGCGAACACGCTCCAGTCGCGGCCGAGGTTCATGAGGCCGACGGCGGCGAGGAACGCGAACCACACCATGACCACGGAGCCGAACACCCTGCCGATGCTTTCCGTGCCGCGCGATTGCAGGGAAAACAGCACCAGGATGATGACGACCGTGATCATGAGAGTGAGCGAGGGGTTGGCGTCGAACACGCCTTCGACAACGGGCAGTGTGCGCAGACCCTCGACGGCGGAGCTGATCGACACGGCGGGCGTGAGCACGGAGTCCGCGAGGAACGCGGCGCCGCCGACCATGGCGGGCGCGGCGAGCCAGGCGCCGTATTTGCGGATCAGCGAGTACAGGGCGAAGATGCCACCCTCGCCCTTGTTGTCGATGCGCATGGCGATTAGCACGTATTTGACCGTGGTGATCAGCGTGATGGACCAGAACACAAGCGAGAGAATGCCGAGCACGGCCTCGCGGTCCACGTTGGCCAGGCCGCCCTGGCCGGCGATGAAGGTCTGCATAGTGTACAGGGGCGAGGTGCCGATGTCGCCGTACACCACGCCGAGGGCCACAATGCATAGGGCCGGGGTGATTTTGTCAGGCCCGGACTGCAGGCGGGACCACCAGCGGCCGACGAAGCCTTGCGACGTGGCCTTGTCAAGCCTGGCCGTGGCCTGTTGCTGCTGTGCGTTCTTGCGCAGGAGGATCTTGCGCTCCTCCTTGGTGAGCATGCGCTGCTGCACCTTGGGGACCTTGGTGTATTCCTGCGCCCTGAGGATGCGCTGGGTGTCTTCGAGACGCTCGCGCTCGGCACCTTCGGAGGCGGCGTCCACCTCGGCGGAAAGAGTGGGATTGTTCCTTGCAGGATTCTTGCTAGAGGGATTCCGGTTTGTGAGATTCTTGATATCGTCCGTCATCGCCATACCTTTCAACAAACTGCACCAGACGGGGAAGATCGCCCCGCACGGCCGAAAGCACGGCCCGAAACCGACTGGACAGGCCCCAGCGGATTTGGATACCGCCCAGATAGGTCCGGGCGGATTCGGCTTTCCGGATGGCGGCCGGCATGCATGACCGGCCGCCCGCTTCCAGGCACAGCTGGCAATATTAAGTCCGGGCCCGCGAATTGGCAATCGCAATTGTAAAGACGGCCCCCGGGAGGAAGCCGCCGCAAGGCGTTTCGGAAAACGGGGCCATCGCGTCTCCGGGCGTGTCGCACACGGTACTACGCGGCGCATCGGTCGGCGGCCACGAGATCCGGCCCTTGGAATGGCACGACGATGGCGCCGGCTCCGTCACGATGCGGAGCCTTGTGTACGGCACGCTACATGCACAGACCTGAAAACCAGCTGCCGACCCATGCGTAGAGCACCGGGTCGGTGGTGGAGAGGGCTTCGTAGCGCCCCGTGGCGAAGAATCCCATGCCGATCATGAACGCCGCGAACAGCACGCTCGCCGCGGCGACGACGGCCATGACGCGCGCCGGAATCGTGGCGCAGCCGGCGGAAGCATCGTCTTCCCTCCCCTTGGGCCGCAGCGCCTCCTCCAGGCTCAGCGCCACCAGGATGGCCGCGAGCGCGACAAGCATGCTGAAGTCGCCGTAATAGCGGTTGTTGATGCCGCCGATCAGCGTATCGACCAGAATCACAAGCACCGCCAGGGCGAGACTCCACAGCGTCAAGCCCCACGCGTGATGGCGGCGCAGGGGGCGACGCGCCATCCACGTGAACGCCACGGCGCACAGGAACGGGACGAGGGCGAACAAGCCGCCGAGCGAGGGCTCGTTAGGCGCGGGGATCGACGACATGTCCGTGATCTGCACGAACGGGAACCTGCCGATCAGCGCGACGGGCTGGAACAGTTCGAGGAACAGCTCCTCGAACAGGAGGAACACGGAGGGGCGCTGGCTGGTCAGGTCGTACGACGTGAGGTTGTAGTCCTCGCCGAAGTCGAACGGGGAGCCGAAGCGCGCCACGTTGTACGCGCACAGCGGCACGATGACCGCGAGCCCCGCAAGGACGACGGCAAGCGTGAGGCGCCAGCTGGAACGCGACAGGAGCTGACGGGTATGGCGGATCTCATGCCAGAAGATGGGGATGGCGAGAAGGATGAGCGCGGCGAACTGGGGCCGGCATCCGGCGGTCATGGCCATGAGAGCGGTGCCGAGCACCACGCGCCATGCCGACAGCCGCGTGGCCGGCGCGGCGGCGACCGCCGCGGCATCACCGTTGCCCGCGTCGTCGTTATCGGAGCCGTCTCGTTCCGCCGCCCCGTCGCGCAAGCGGAACGAGAACGCCCATCGTCCCGTCGCGGCGTCGCGGCGGGCTCGCAGCCACAGGTAAAGCCCTGCGGCGGCGACCGCCATGGCCATGAGCACGGGCACGCCGTAGAACGACGGATTGTAAATGTAGTACCACATGCTCGTGGCCGCCATGGCCACGGCCAGGCACAGCCACGCCATGGCCTGCGAGGCGTTCGGGAAGTACCGCGCCACAAGCGACATGATGGCCAGCGAGCCGAAGACGGTGAAGCCCACGGCGAGCACCCACGACGCGGCCCATGTGGCGAGCCAGCGTCCCGTGATCGCCCGGAACGGGGCGAAGAGCACGAGCGCCGGGAGCACGCCGAAGTAGCAGTAGTAATGCCCCTGGTAGTAGGCGTGGTCCCAGTAGTACACGGCGCCGGTCGCGGCGTTCTGGTTCACGCGCGCCCCGTAGTCGTAGGGGTTGGGCATGGTGAGCAGGGAGTTGTCGACGGGCAGGTCGAGCCACAGGTGCCCGTGGAGCAGTGCGTCGCCGAGGCGCTGGTACTGCGCCGGATCGACCCAATGGGAGAAGCTGGAGCTGAAGGTGGCGGCAAGGGAGACGTGGGAGCCGCCCGTCATCTGGCTGATGACAAGCAGGACGGCGGATTGCGCGGCGATGAATACGCCCAGGGCGATGCGGTGGCCGCGGGAGTCCACGTCGAGACGGCGGCGCCACAGCATGGAGCCGGGGCGCAGGCAGATGATGAATGCCGCGACGGCGAGCATGATCGCGATACGCGGCAGGGAGAACATGAGGGGCACGGTGGGGTTGAGTTCATACGATCCGAGCGATACGACGGCGCCGGAGGATTGGCTGCTGTAGTCGATCCGCAGCCATGTGCTGGTGCGGTTCATGTCGCTTTTCTGCCCAGCGAGGATGTACTGGGTCGAGGGGATGGCGGTGTATGTCAGGGTTTTCTCGGAGTCGGTCCAGATACCTTCGCCCAGGTCGCGCCACGCGAGATCGTCGGCGGAGGCGGAATCGGAGGTGGAATCGTCCGTATCCGACACGGCGGCGCCCGAAGCCGCCGAATCCGATGCAGCGGTGCCGTCCGGGTCCTGGAGGAAGCTCTCGCTCGTCCAGGCGGTTTCGAACGATGCCGTGGCGTAGGACCATCCGCCGCCCGCTGGCACAAGGCGGATGCTCTTGAGCTCCGCGGCGCCTCCTGTGGCCGCGTCGGCAATCGGAATATCAAGGGTGGCGTGCTCGGCATCGGTGACCGTGTATGTGCCGTCGCCGTTATCGGTCAGTCCGGAGCCGACGACAGGCGTTCCGGACGCGACGGCCGGCGCCCCCACGGTGCGCCAATGAGACAGGTTGAAGATGCCGACCTCGCAGGCGACGATGATGACGATGGCCACGATCCACAGGACGATGGTATGTTTCCGCGATGTCATGTCACTCCTCGGATTGCTTGCTGCGCCGCCGTCCGGCGTCACACGTCAGAAGTGCGGATCTGGACCGACGCTTCCGCGACGGTACGGTAGCATCCCCCGCCGTGTATGTCACCCAGCATGTTACCCCCTCCGCCCCTTCTCCTCCGCGCCGCCACGGCGCGACCTGGTTCGATTGCCGCGGCCATCGCGTCGACGCCGGTGTCGCAGCCGGTCACGGCGGACGATGACGATGCCGATGAGGAATTCTCCCTCACCACCCTGACCAAGCCGGGAACCCGCCACTATGTGTCCAAGGCGCAGAACGCGGGCGCACAGGACGCGAAGGCCGTACCCGTCCAACCAGCGGCGCGAAACCCATTCAACGATGACACCGCGCCGACATCTTTCATTCCTCCGGTTCAGCGCCATCAGACACCCAAGGCGCAGTACGCGGGCCAGGCCACGCCGCAGCCGGCAGCGTCGCAACAGGCTCCGGCCACCGGAAAGCGCCGCCGCCTGCGCCAGAAGAAGGCACAGGCCGAGCAGGCCGCCCAGCAGAACGCGCCGCAGGCACCGGCCTATCTGGCGTACCCTCAGGGCGCCCAACCAGCCAAGCCCGTTGCGCAGCCCGCGACGTCCGGTCGCGACCCGGCGCCGTCGTGCCAACCACGGTCCGCAACAAGGACGGAACGGAGCGCTGACCAGCGGCGCGTCCAAGGCATCCCGGCATACAAGGGACTCCCCCGACCAACGGGGCAGATCCCGATGCCGCGGCATCACACACGGCGCCGCATTGCCGGAGACGTGGACGCAGACCGGCATCACGGCGCTGGGCACGTCGAGACGCCCCATATCGCGTCAGCCGTATCCGCGAACCTTGGTTGTAATGTAATACATTACATCTATGGCGTCAAGGGTTTCCGCCGACTATCTCACGGTTTTTCGCTACAGACCTTCCCGTGTGCACGCTCACACCACCCCGCGCGCATATAGCCGCGCACACCACCCCACCCTGCGCACCGCCACACGCCCGTATCCACGCAAAGGAAAAGGCGCAGAGCAATGGGTGAACCACTGCACCGCGCCTTGCCGCATCCCATGCCGATGCGTCAGTTGCCGTAGAGATGGTAATGGAGCTCGATGTCGCAGTAAGTGATCACGCCGTAGGGGTTGGTATACTTCCCCTTCGAGGGGCCGGACGACGGCGCCCAGTAACCGCCTTCCGAGTCGCTCACGGACGCGGGGACGTGATCGGGATTGTCCTCCTGCGTCAGCGAGCCCGTCGCTGAATCATACAGGTAATACACATCCAGATTGTTGCTATTGGTGGCGTAGATACGGTAGTTCAGCGTGTTGGTCACACCCGAGCCTTCATTGCCGGGGGGTCCGAAGGGCAGCTTGTTGCCGTGCTTGTCGACGAAAGCAGTGCCTGGCGTATAGCACAGCGACACATCCTGCGAAACCGTGACCTGCGAATTCGTCGCCTTGTTACCGGTGTCCACGCCCCACGTGAAGCTTTTCAGCGTGTACACACGACCCCCTCGGCCATTGGCCGCAAGCTCGAAACTCGTGGGAAGTCTTCCGCCTTCCTCGGCACTTTCGGTTTCGATGGCGAGCGATGCGTTCTTCGCGTCAGACAGCGTCATCGAATTCCACGCCGCTTTGCGCACATTGAGGTAAATGGGCACGCTCACCGCGGCGAGGGTGCCAAGGATGATCACAACCGTGAGCAACTCGACGAGAGTGAAGCCTGCCTGCCCGCGAGCACGACGTCTCAACGATCGATACATTCCACGCATGGTGCGCCTCTCTTCCCTTTCCACACGCTTTTCCCAAAGTCTGCGGAATCGTTGCCGCCCGAACCCCATCACCTATCGGATGTCCGGGCAACAATGTCGCTTTTGGCTGCATTGCCCAAAGTACATTAATTATATACCTATTTTGCCCGACCGACTACGTCTGCGCACACAGTATCTCTTGCGTTTCGCAAAGGAAAAGAATCACGCGGAACCACCCGCATGGCCGACCTGCCGCATGTAGCGCCCCACGACGGCCTGCGCCACGCGCGAATCGGGGAAGGTGCGCATTTCCACTCCCCGCTCGTCACGCAACGACCTGACCGGCATGGCGACCATCAACGAATTCGTCACGAACATCTCCTGCGCCGCGCAAAGATCGTCTAGCGTCAGACTGCGCTCTTCCACACGCCATCCCTGCATGACGTAACGGCGCATGACGCCTGGAAGCAAGCCATCGCGGACAGGCGGCGTGACCACGACGCCGCCCCTGCCGCCGAGGTATTGCGCCGGGTCCCCAAGCACTGCGAAAACGGACGAAGTGGCGCCCTCCGTCACCAATCCGTGCGAATTCAGGAATATCGGCTCATCCACGCCGTCCCTGCGCGCGGCACGCTTTTCGAAGATGCAATCGCCGTAATTGAGCGTCTTGCGCAGGGTGAAGGGGGATGTCTCGTTGCGACGAACCGAGCTGACGCGGCAGACGAAACCGCGTTTCCTTGACATCCCGTCATAGGGATTGGAACGATGCGACACGATCACATTGCGCTCCGTCACGGTGACCTTCACCACGCGTCTCGTGGACCGGTCGCCGTCGGGATAGCCGCCGCCCGGATTCGCACAGGCGTCTCGCAACATCGCAAGGCAGCGGGCTACGTCCCACTCCCGACCTTCCCGGGTGCGAATCCCCAGGAATCGCAATGCCTCCGACATGCGTTCCGCATGCCAGGGCAGCAACGCGGGTGCATCGTCCTCGACGGCGATCGTCTCGAAGGCCCCCAATCCAAAGAACATCCCGTCGTCCGCCTCGACAAGCCCGCCGTCATTCCCCTCTGCCACTGCCATGGGTCTCACCACCCTTGTGTTTTTCGAGCCCCGTGCCCGCGCGTCGCGCAGCATCGGACACAGCATCGCCTGCTCCGTCCGGCGTTCGCCGACGAGGCAGGAACGCCTCGATCACAGCTCGCGATTTCAGCACCATCTCGTCGTATTCGCTGCGCGGGTCGGATTCATGCGTTATCCCACCGCCTACGCCCAGACGACATTCACATGCGTCGCATTCCATGGTACGGATGACAATCCCGAAATCCGCATCTCCGCCATCGGCGAGGTACCCCAGGCAACCGGTATAGGCACCCCGTGGACTGCGCTCGACATGGTCGATGATCCGCATCGCGCTCTCTTTCGGGGCCCCGGTCACCGAGCCTCCGGGGAACATGTCGCGGAGCAGACGGACGGCACCGGCCACCGTCGGTCCGGCGAGCGTGCCCATGACATCGCAGACGAGCTGGTGCAGCGTGGAATATGTCTCCACCCGCGCGAGGGCGGGCACCGTGATGCTTTCCGGCAGGCACAGTCGTGACATGTCGTTGCGTTCCAAATCCACAACCATCAGCAGCTCGGCCCGGTCCTTCGCGCTATGCATCAGCGCATCACGGGAAGCCGCATCGCTCTCGGGGTTTTCTCCCCTTGCGGATGTCCCCTTGATAGGGCTCGTCACAGCCTTGCCGTCGCGAATCATCAGGAAACGCTCCATCGAGGAGCAGCACAGCGCCACGCCGTTCCCATACTCCAGATACGCACTGTATGGCGCTGGGGTGATGGTGCGAAGGCGCAGATATGCGCGCCACGGGTCGTCGCACCGGGGGCCGTGGATGCGCTGGGTGAGATTCACGACGTATGCATTCCCCTCCCGTTCCTGCGCTTTCACGTATTCGACCGCGCGGCAATACTCGTCACGCGTCATGTCGGCATGCCAACCTTCGGGCAGGTCCGGTTCCAGCGAATCCGCGCCCCGTTGTTGCGCGCAACCGCGGCAAGCGGATGCCGGTCGCCCCGGAGGCACGCGTCCGCCGTCGCGATTCGCTTCCCGCGGCATGCAGGCATCACGATCCAAACCCCCGGCGGCAGGAAGACTGGATGCACGATGCCTGGAGGAATCCCGCCGCGTATATGCGTTTCGAAGCGTCGTCATCACCAGCGTCATCGCATCTGGGATTGCGCAGACCTGGGCATCGAGGCTGAGCGCTATGTTTCCCGTGACGGAATCCTTGCACAGGATGACGGCCGGCCTCGCCATCCAGGCATCGGGAGCGACCGAATCCGAAACGCCGTCCCTCCCCCCCGATCCATGGGTGTTGCTTCGATCACCGCGTGAAAGGCGGCGAGACTTCGCGACGGTTTCTCGGCAGACCCCATATCCCATGAAACCGACCAAGCCTCCTGTGAGCAAAGAGGCTTTCGCGAAACCAGCATCTTTGAGGAATGCCGGCAAATCCGTGGATGGCCGCGAAACGACGCGGCGCTCAAGAGTAGCAAAGAAATCCGTGGCCTGCGCAACGCCATCCACGCCGCATCCGCCGATGCCATAACGTATGATTCCGTGCAATGCCAAGCACAGATAGGAAAACCGATGGGACGGGGTGGATTGCACCGCATCGAGAAACACCATCGCCCCGCCGAATGAATCAGCGAGAGACCGTGCCACATCGGTAAGCTCGACCCCGGTGTTTTCGAACACCCCGAAAACCCGGGATTCCATCGAATCGCCGGTGGCCATATGAGACGAGGCGGGCATCGCTCAGCGCGTCTGCAGAGCGCCCACCATGGACGCGACCTCGGAGAAGGGACGGACGGTCGGCTGGTCCGCCATATGGTCGCCGATGATGAGCTCCATCCAGACCATGTCGTACCACGTGTTGAACTTGTATCCGCATTTTTCGAATGTGCCGACCATGCGGTAGCCCTTGCCTTCGTGGAACGAGACCGACGCATTGCCGAGGTGCGCGTCTTCGTGGTCGGTCGTCGCGATGCAGGCCTCCATATTGGTGATCCCCATGGCCTTGAGGCATTCGACGAGCGCGGCGTGCAATGCGGTGCCGAGCCCGATGCGACGCACCGAATTGTCGACGTAGATGGAGGTCTCCACGGCCCACTGGTAGGCAGGACGGTGGTTGAAAGGCCCGGCATAGGCATATCCGAGGATCGTGCCGTTGGACGAGACCGCCACGATATACGGATAGAAACGCAGCGTCTCGTGGACGCGCGACGCGAACTCATCGACCGTCGGGACATCGTATTCGAAGGTGATGGCGGTATCGGTGACATAGTGCTGGTAGATGCGCACAAGCTGCGCGGCATCGCTCGGTGTGGCGACGCGAAGGGAGAAAACAGGCGAAGTCATGGCAGCTCCTTGTTGGTCGGAACGCAAACGGAGGGACGTCCCACCGCCACAATAACAGCTGCAGATGGCATGGAGCGCCGCCATGACCGCAATGCAACGCGCACGGTGCCAGGGCGGTGACGGCGCAGGTTTCGGAAACCGCCGGAATACGCAAGGCATCGCTCAGACACATGATGGCTCAGACACATGATGCCACCAAGCGCGACAGACGTCAGCCCCGGGGGCCGGCGCCGACCCGTGAACTGCGCCATGGCGTCACAGATACGAAAACAGGCCCCTGGAAACCCAGGGGCCTGTGCGTTCAAGCCGTGGCGTCACGCCTCAGCTTGGAAACGAGCGAGATGGAACTTACTCGTTGTCGCCAGCGGTTGCGGCGGTAGCGGTGACAGCGCCTGCAGCCTCGGTCTTGGCCTTGGCCTCGTGCCACACCCAGTCGGTGTACTCCGGGGAGTCCTCACCGTTGTCGCAAGCGTACTGGAAGGTGTCGATGCGGTGCTGCTCGAGGTAAGCGATGCGATCGGCGAACTTGTCGGCGTCGATTGCGCGCAGGGCCTCGGCTTCGAGCTCGAAGCGATCGAGATCGTTGACGCGGACCATGTCGTACGGCGTGGTCGTGGAGCCCTGCTCCTGATAGCCGTGAACGATGAAGTTGTCATGGTTCGGACGGTTCCAGATGAGGGAACGGATCTCGCGAGCATATGCATGGTAGGCGAACAGGACCGGCTTGTCGGCGGTGAAGAGCTTCACGAACTCTTCGTCGGAGATGGCCTGGTCGTTGTCCTGGGCGTTCTCGATGGAGAGCAGGTCCACGACGTTGACGACGCGGAACTTGATGCCCTCGGCATCGAGCTGCTCGGCGGCGGCGAGGGTTTCCTGAACCGGGATGTCACCGCAGGTGGCGAGCACGATATCGGGCTCTTCGCCATCCTTGATGTTGGAAGCCCACTTCCACTCGGCAACGCCGGTGGCGAGCTCTTCGCGAGCTTCGTCAAGGGAGAGCCAGGTGGCGGCCGGCTGCTTGCCGGCGATGATCGCGTTGATCTTGTTGGTGGACTTGAAGCACTTCTCGGCAACGGCGAGCAGCATGTTGGCATCGCACGGGAAGTAGATGCCGATCACGTGATCGTTGTTGAAGTTCTTGTTCAGGAGGATGTCGATGACGCCCGGGTCCTGATGCGAGAAGCCGTTGTGGTCCTGACGCCACACATGGGAGCTCACGAGGAGGTTCATGGAGGAGATCGGCTTGCGCCACGGGATCTCGCGGACAGTCGCCTCGAGCCACTTGGCGTGCTGGTTGAGCATGGAGTCGATCACGTGCACGAAGGACTCATAGGAGCTCCAGATGGCGTGACGGCCGGTGAGGATGTAGCCCTCGACGAAGCCTTCCATCTGATGCTCGGAGAGCTGCTCGGTGACCTGGCCGGTGACAGCCATGTGCTCGTCAACCAGGGAGGACAGATAGCCGGCGTCCCACTGCTTGTTGGTGACCTCGTAGGCAGCGCCAAGACGGTTGGAAGCGGTCTCGTCAGGTCCGAAGATACGGAAGGAATCCGGGTTGAGCTTGATGATGTCGCGGGTGTAGTAACCAAGGACGCGAGTAGCTTCCTTGCCGCCCTTCATGCCGCCCCAGCCGTGGCCGTACTTCTTGACCTCGGTGATCTCGTAGTCCTCGAGCTTCGGGAGGTTGAGGTCCTTGCGGATCAGACCGCCGTTGGCGTTCGGGTTGGCGCCGATGCGGAGCTCGCCCTTCGGCATGAACGAGATGACGTCTTCCTTGATGGAGCCGTCCTCGTTGAAGAGCTCTTCCGGCTTGTAGGACTCGAGCCAGTTCTTGAGGACCTGGAAGTGCTCCTCGGTATCGCGAGCGGAAGCAAGCGGCACCTGGTGAGCGCGCCAAGAGCCTTCGGTCTTCTTGCCGTCGATGAACTTCGGGCAGGTCCAGCCCTTCGGGGTGCGGAAGATGATCATCGGGTAGAACGGACGATCGACGTCGTTGGTCTGAGCGGCGGCCTTGATGTCGCAGATCTCATCCCAGACGGACTCGAAGAGGTCGGCGAAACGACGATGGATGGACATGTGGTCCTCGTCGTCGAAACCAGCGACGAACTCGTACGGCTCGTAGCCCATGCCGTGGAAAAACTCATGGAGCTCTTCGTCGGAGATGCGGGAGAGGATGGTCGGGTTAGCGATCTTGTAGCCGTTGAGGTGCAGGATCGGAAGCACGATGCCATCGGTGCGCGGGTTCACGAGCTTGTTGGACTGCCAGCCGGTAGCCAGCGGGCCGGTCTCGGCCTCGCCGTCGCCGACGATGGCCGGGACGAACAGGCTCGGGTTGTTGAAGACTGCGCCGTAGGCGTGGGACAGAGCGTAGCCGAGCTCGCCACCCTCGTGGATGGAGCCCGGGGTCTCCGGAGCGTAGTGCGACGGGATGCCGCCCGGGTAAGAGAACTGACGGAAGAACTTGGCGAGGCCCTTCTCATCGTTGGTGATGTCCGGACGGATCTCGAAGTAGGTGCCGTCGAGGTAGGACTGGGCGGTGCCAGCCGGGCCGCCGTGGCCAGGACCCATGATGATCACGGTGTTCTGCTGGTGGTCAGCGATGAAACGGTTGATGTGGCCGATGAGGAAGTTCAGGCCCGGCGTGGTGCCCCAGTGGCCGACAAGACGATGCTTCACGTCGTCGCGGGTGAACGGCTCCCTCATGAGCGGGTTCTTCAGAAGGTAGATCTGGCCGATGGACAGGTAGTTGGCAGCGCGCCAATACTTGTCAACGCCTTCGAGAGATTCCTCGGAGACGGCTCGGTTAAGCTTCTTCCAAGGTGTGCCAATAACAGGACTCGTCATTTGTACTCCTGTAACTTCCTGCACCGCAGTGCACTTTGCTGTTAATGCGTGGGCCAGCGCTTGAGCTCCGACCCAATCAGGTTTAGCTTACGATGTGCTTGCGACTTTTCGGCGAGCCTCATGGCGGCACGCCGCCTATCCGTCGCACGCCCCGTTGCCTCTCACGACGATAACGGGACCCCTGCCCAGCTGTGGGGATTGACGGCGCAGTTCGCCGCGTCACCTGCCCGGACGGCAGCCCCGGTTACTCCTTGCTCATGCACGCGGCGGCGCATGGACGGTTCGATTCCTTGTTCATTCGGCATTCATGCAGCATATATGCGGCACTTCGGCGATTCTTCATCGATGGGGTTCCCTATATTTCCCAGCGTTCTCCCCGTGTCCAACGTCGCGAACCGGCATCCCACCGTTCCGCTCCATACGATGTCGCTCTCCGCCGCATCCCCGCCTCATGGATCCACAGCGTTTCCGACCCTCCCGCGACAGGTCCCACAACGCAACGTCGCAACTCGCCGAAGGGGCAACGCAACCCGCGGCGCAGCATGTCTCATGCGATGGCGATAATCGAGACATCGGGAGAAGCGGCAGGCCACCGCCTGCGCCGTCCCACCATCCATCCACACCCCAAGGAGCAATTCAATGGCCCAAGGTCCAGTCCTTGTTGTCGATTACGGCGCCCAGTACGCCCAGCTCATCGCCCGCCGCGTGCGTGAGACCGGCGTGTATTCCGAGCTGATCCCCCACTCCAAGTCGGTTGACGAAATCCTCGCCAAGCACCCGAGCGCCATCATCCTGTCCGGCGGCCCTTCGTCGGTCTACGAGGACGGCGCGCCGCAGGTCGACCCGAAGCTGTTCGAGGCCGGCATCCCGGTGCTCGGCATCTGCTACGGGTTCCAGGCCATGGCGTACGCACTCCACGGCACCGTGGACCGCGCCGCACTGGGCGAATACGGACACACCGAGGCCACGATCACCAACGCCTGCTCCATCCTCGCCGGATCCGAGCCAACGCAAAACGTGTGGATGAGCCACGGCGTGGCGGTCACCAAGGCGCCCGAGGGATTCACCGTCCTCGCCACGACACCGGGCGCCCCCGTCGCCGCCATGGCCGACGAATCCCGCAAGCTCTACGGCGTGCAGTGGCATCCGGAAGTGCGTCACACCGAGCACGGCCAGGAGCTCATCGAGAACTTCATCCACAAGTGCGCCGGGCTCGCCAAGAACTGGAGCACCGAGGGCATCATCGACGAGCAGATCGCCAAGATCCGCGAACAGGTGGGCGACGCGCAGGTCATCTGCGGCCTGTCTGGCGGCGTGGATTCCGCCGTGGCGGCCACGCTCGTGCACAAGGCCATCGGCGAACAGCTCACGTGCGTGTTCGTTGACCACGGCATGCTGCGCAAGGGCGAGGCCGAGCAGGTCAAGCACGATTTCGTCAAGGCCACCGGCATCAAGCTCCTCGCCGTGGACGCATCCGAGGACTTCCTCACGGCCCTCAAGGGCGTGACGGAGCCGGAACGCAAGCGCAAGATCATCGGCGAGAAGTTCATCCGCACCTTCGAAAAGTCCACGCGCCAGGTCATGGCCGAGGCCGGCGAACAGGGCGGCGAGGTCAAGTTCCTCGTGCAGGGCACGCTGTATCCCGACGTCGTCGAATCCGGCGGCGGCGACGGCGCGTCCAACATCAAGAGCCACCACAACGTGGGCGGCCTGCCGAAGGATCTCAACTTCAGCCTTATCGAGCCGCTGCGCACGCTGTTCAAGGACGAGGTGCGCGCCATCGGTACCAAGCTCGGACTGCCTGACGCCATCGTGTGGCGCCAGCCGTTCCCCGGCCCGGGCCTGGCGATCCGCATCATCGGCGAAATCACGCGCGAGCGTCTCGACCTGCTGCGCGAGGCCGACGCCATCGCCCGCGAGGAACTGACCGCCGCCGGTCTCGACCGCGACATCTGGCAGTGCCCCGTCGTGCTCCTTGCCGACGTCCATTCCGTGGGAGTGCAGGGCGACGCCCGCACCTACGGCTCCCCCATCGTGCTGCGCCCCGTGAGTTCCGAGGACGCGATGACCGCCGACTGGTCGCGCGTGCCGTACGACGTGCTGTCGCGCATCTCCACCCGCATCACGAACGAGTGCCGCGGCATCAACCGCGTCGTGCTCGACGTGACGAGCAAGCCGCCGGCAACGATCGAGTGGGAGTGAGACGCGCGGCTTAGGCTGCGCGCACTGCGCGACGACCGGTAACGGCGTAACGGCAGGCGGTCCGGGTTTTCCGGGCCGCCTTTTGCTATATCCGGGCGTTGTTGTGCGGGCGTCGTTGTGCGTCAGGCCCCTGAGAATCCACGATTCCCCCGCCCCGCCACCCGTCGAACGCCAAACCGGCCACCCATCCCCACAGAACCGGCTCAACCGCCCAAAATGGGTGCCACCGCACTCGCCGAGCGCCATCTCGACCCCCCCCCAAAAAACCACCACAAACACCCCGAAATCGCCTTAGGCGGGTGCCACCACACCCGCCTAAGGCGATTTCCATGCGGACGATTCCCCATGCCGACGATTACGATGACAAACAGAGGACGGAAGGAGACGGCATGGCACAGACCGACCGCAGCCACCAGACCGATCGCAATCGGAAGGGGGCGCAGGCGCCGACGCCCAACGCTCGCCCCACCCCCACGCACATCGAAGTGCGCGGCGCGCGCGTCCACAACCTCAAGTCCATCGACGTGGACGTGCCCCTGCACGGAATCACCGCCATCGCAGGCGTGTCGGGCTCCGGCAAGTCGTCGCTGTCGCTGGGCGTGCTCTACGCCGAGGACGCCTCGACAGTCGGCGCGTAATCCTCGCCGAGTCGCTGTCGCTGGGCGTGCTCTACGCCGAGGGCTCGCGCCGCTATCTCGAATCGCTGTCCACCTACACGCGGCGCCGCATGACGCAGGCGGATAAGGCCGCCGTGGACGACGTGCGCTTCGTGCCCGCCGCGCTGGCCCTGCACCAGCGCCCCGGCATACCCGGCGTGCGCAGCACCTTCGGCACCTCCACGGAGCTGCTGAACTCGTTGCGCCTCATGTTCTCGCGACTGGCGAGCCACCGATGCCCCAACGGGCATTACGTCGAGCCCACCATGAACGTCGCCTTGGAAAAGCCCATCGTCTGCCCCGAATGCGGGGCGCCCGTCACGGCGCCCGGCGCCGAGGACCTGGCGTTCAACAGCCGCGGTGCCTGCCCCACCTGTGAGGGCACCGGCATGGTGCGCACGGTGGACGAGTCGACCCTCGTGCCCGACGAGAGCCTCACGATCGACGAGGGCGCCGTGCTGCCATGGCAGACGCTGATGTGGTCGATCATGAAAGACGTCGCGCGCGCGATGGGCGTGCGCACGGACGTGCCGTTCAAAGACCTCACGCCGAAGGAACGCGACATCGTGTTCCACGGGCCGGCCGTGAAAAAGAACATCATCTACCAGAACCATGCCACCGGCGCAGCGGGAGACATGGATTTCACGTATTTCAACGCCACCTACACCGTGAAGAACGCCCTGTCCCGCGCCAAGGACGACAAGGCGCTCAAGCGGATCGAAAAGTTCCTCACGACCGCCGTCTGCCCAGACTGCCACGTAACGCGCCTGTCCGAGGCGGCGCGGGCGCCCCGCCTGCGCGGCATCGGCCTCGACGAGGCGTGCACGATGACGCTCGAGGACAGCGTGGAATGGGTGCGTGACGTGCCCGGGACGCTGCCGGAGCACATGCGCCCCATGGCTGCGAGCATCTGCGAATCGTACATGGACGTCGCACGCAGGCTGCTCGACCTCGGGCTGGGATACCTCGCCCTCGACCGCGCCGCATCGACGCTGTCCACGGGCGAACGCCAGCGCATGCAGCTGGCCCGCGCCGTGCGCAACCGCACGACGGGTGTGCTGTATGTGCTGGATGAACCGAGCATCGGCCTGCATCCCAAGAACATCGAAGGTCTCACAGGCGTCATGGACGACCTGGTGGCGGACGGCAACACGGTGGTGCTCGTCGACCACGACGTGCAGATTCTCAAACATGCGGACTGGATGGTCGAGATGGGGCCGGGTGCCGGCGCGGACGGGGGCCGTGTCATCACCCAGGGGACGGTGGCGGACGTGGCGCATGATGGCAACTCCGTCATCGCCCCGTATCTCGCCGACGCGCCGCAGCCGCGGCAGCGTCCCGTCGTCCCTCCCGCCGACATGTTCGCACATGGCGAAGTGCGTATGACCACGTCATACATCCATACGGTGAAGCCCTTGGACGTGCGGTTCCCCAAAGGCAGACTCAGCGTTGTCACGGGCATGTCGGGATCCGGCAAAACGACCATGGTGCTCGAAAGCCTCGTCCCTGCCCTCCAGGCGTTAATCGACGGCACGCTGCTGCCCGCGCACGTCACGTCCATCGAATCGGGATCCATCGGGCAAGTGAAGCTCATCAACGCCACGCCCATCGGCATCAACATCCGCTCCACCGTCGCCACATACGCCAATGTGCACGACCAGCTGCGCAGGGTCTTCGCCTTCACCGACGCCGCCAAGCGCGACGGCCTGAAGGCCGGGGCGTTCTCGTACAACACGGGCGACCTGCGCTGTCACACGTGCGACGGCACCGGGACAGTCAGCCTCGACGTGCAGTTCCTGCCGGACGTCGAGATCACCTGTCCCGATTGCAACGGCACGCGCTATGGGGCGAAGGCATCCACGATTAAGTGGACGAACAAGGCTGGCGCGTCGTATTCGCTGCCTGGACTCATGGCCATGAGCGTTGACGAGGCCATCGAGGCCTGCGCCGGCCTGCCGTCGGCGCTCCGCCGTCTGCGCACGCTTCACGACCTCGGGCTGGGTTATCTGACGCTGGGAGAGGAGACACCCGGGTTGTCGGGCGGCGAAGCCCAGCGGCTCAAGCTTGCCAGCGAGATGGGGCGCCCGCAGGGCGATTCGCTGTTCGTGTTCGACGAGCCGACCATCGGTCTGCACCCCAGGGACGTGGCCACGCTGCTGACCGTGTTCCAGACGCTCATCGACCAGGGCGCGACGGTCATCGTGATCGAACATGACCTCGATGTGATCCGCAACGCCGACTGGATCGTCGACATGGGGCCGGGAGGCGGCGAGGATGGCGGCACCGTCGACGACGTGCGCGCCTGCCCGCGATCGGCCACCGGCAGGTTCATCTGACGCTCCGCGCCGTACGGCGCCCACGCGGACCCACCCGGTTCCCATCCACGATCAGCTGAATGACCCCACCGAGCGACACACAAACCGACACCTGCCCTACGCACCACGACACGCCAAACCCGTCCGCGCCCCGGAACACCGCCCCGTGCCACAGGGCGCCAGGGCCGATTTGAGGGGGATCCATGACAGGCGCCGCCAATCCCGCC
This sequence comes from Bifidobacteriaceae bacterium UBA2724, assembly GCA_002353815.1. Lineage (GTDB taxonomy): Bacteria > Actinomycetota > Actinomycetes > Actinomycetales > Bifidobacteriaceae > Pseudoscardovia. Next base: position 30,725 of record DEKK01000012.1, read on the forward strand.
CCCTCCTTCGCCGTTCGCGAACACATGTTTGACGGCAGACCCCATGCGGGTATAGCTTGTTCTTAGAAAAGCGATATGCAATCTTCAGGGCGGGGCGCAATTCCCCACCGGCGGTAGAGTCCGCGAGCCTTACGGCCGACCTGGTGCGATTCCGGGACCGACAGTCACAGTCTGGATGGAAGAAGATACGCATCGTGCGACGGAAGCGGCCGGCGTCAACGGACACGCAGCAAGCCGCATCGGATGCACGCCAAGCGACGGAACCCTGATTGAGAAACGATCAGGGTCTTTTTGTTCCGGGCCCTGGGAAAGAAGGCCAAGGCCCATGGGGTACGAATCCACGGAATCCGCTCCGCGGCAGCCGGATGACGTTGCGACATTCGCCACCGATTCATGGATCGGGCGCAGCCTACCCGACGACGCGGCATACATGCGCCGCGCCATCGCCCTCGCGCACCGCGGCGAAGGATGGTGCCACCCCAATCCCATGGTGGGCGCCGTCATCGTGAAAAACGGGGTGATCATCGGCGAAGGCTACCATGCGCGATGCGGACAGCTTCACGCCGAGCGCAACGCCATCGCCAGCCTGCGCGAACCGGCCGACGGCTCCACGCTGTATGTGACGCTCGAGCCCTGTTGTCATTACGGACGCACTCCCCCGTGCACCGAAGCGCTCATCGAGAACCATATAGCGCGCGTCATCATCGGCTCGCGTGACCCGAACCCCAAGGTCCACGGCAAGGGCGCGGCCACGCTGCGCGAGCACGGCATCGAGGTGCACGAGGATTTCCTGCGCGACGAATGCGACGAACTCAACCCCGTGTTCTTCCACTACATCACCACGCATACGCCCTACGTACGCATGAAATACGCGATGACGCTCGACGGAAAGACCGCCACGCGCACCGGTGCCTCGAAGTGGATCACCGGCGAGGAGTCGCGCCGCTACGTGCACTTCCTGCGTCACACCTCGATGGGCATCATGGTGGGCATCGGCACGGCGCTCGCCGACGACCCGCTCCTCACCTGCCGCATCGACGGCGGGCGCAACCCCACCCGCATCGTCTGCGATTCGACTCTCCGTCTGCCTGTCGATTCACAGCTTGTGAAGACGGCGCACGACGTTCCCACGATCGTCGCATGCGCGCCCGGAGCCGACGATACGAGGCGCACGGCGCTGGAATCGCATGGCGTCGAAGTGCTGGAATGCCCTGTCTCCGACGACGGCGGAATCGACCTCGCGACGCTCATGCGCCTGCTCGGCGACCGTGAGATCGACAGCGTGCTGCTCGAAGGCGGCGGCACGCTCAATGCAAGCGCGCTCGAAGCCGGCATCGTGGACGAGGTCGATTGCTTCGTCGCCCCTCAGATCTTCGGCGCGTCGCCCCATACCCCCGTGTCCGGATCCGGCGTCGCGACTCCCTCGGGTTCGGCGAAATTCACCACGGTGGACGTGCGGCGTTTCGGCAACGACGTGATGCTGCGGTGCATCGCCAGCCCCGCGAACCCCACCGGACAGGCGAACGCCGGCCGCGCGGAGCCCTCCGGCGCGACGCAAAGCGACACGACGCAGAGCAGGGAGGCGTGAGTGATGTTCACGGGAATCATCGAAGAGACCGGCACCGTCCGTTCGGTGAGCCTCACCGGAGGCAGCGGACGGCTTGACATCTCGGCGCACACGGTGCTGGAAGGAACGAAGATCGGCGACTCCATCGCCGTCAACGGCGTATGCCTCACCGTCGTGCGCATGACCGACTCGGCGTTCACGGCAGACGTGATGGCAGAGACCGTGCGCCGCTCCTCGTTGGCGCAGCTCCATTCCGGCAGCCGCGTGAATCTGGAGCGCGCGGTCGCGGTCGGCCAGCGCATGGGCGGACACATCCTCACCGGACACATCGACGGCACCGGTGTCATCACCTCGATGCGGCGCGACGGCAACGCCACGTGGGTCACGGTGCGCACGAGTCCCGGCGTGCTGCGCCTCATCTGCGAGAAAGGCTCCATCGCCATCGACGGAATCAGCCTGACGGTGGCGGAGGTCGGCGACGGCGAGTTCAGCGTGTCGATCATCCCCCATACGGGGGCCGAAACGACGCTGCTCAACGGCTCCGTCGGCCGCACGGTGAATCTCGAAAACGACATCATCGCCAAATACATCGACCGGCTGATGACCCTCGGCGCCACGTCTGCAACGGACGGCGCCGAAGCTGCAAAGGACGGGGCGGCGCATGGCGCGGACGGCGGACTCACCCTGGACATGCTGCGCGACATGGGTTTCTGAAACCTACCAACCGGAAAGCCTCCCAACGAGGCAGCTTCTCAACGAAACAAGGAAGGACATATGACCGACACATTCGAATACGCGCCGATTGAGCAGGCCATCGCCGACCTCAAGGCGGGCAAGCTCATCCTGTGCACGGATGACCCCAAGCGCGAGAACGAAGGCGACCTCATCTGCGCCGCCGAATTCGCGACCCCCGAGAACATCAATTTCATGGCCACGCACGCGAAGGGCCTCATCTGCACCCCCATGAGCGCCGAAATCGCCCAGCGCCTCGCCCTGGAGCCGATGGTCGCGCACAACACCGACAACCATTCCACGGCCTTCACCGTGTCGGTCGACCACGTGGACACGTCCACCGGCATTTCGGCGTTCGACCGGGGCCTCACCATGCAGCGGCTGGCCGATCCGGCGTCGAAGCCCGAGGACTTCCGCCGCCCCGGCCACGCGTTCCCCCTCGTCGCGCGCAAAGGCGGGGTCCTGGTGCGCGGCGGGCACACCGAGGCCACGGTGGACCTGATGCGCCTGGCCGGTTTGCGCGAATGCGGCGTGTGCTGCGAGGTGATGAACGACGACGGCACGATGATGCGGGCGCCGCAGCTGCAGAAGATGGCACGCCGCTTCGGCATCACGTTCATCACCATCCACGACCTCGCCGACTACATCCGCGCGCACGAGCAGCACATGCAGCGCGTGTCTTCGGCGCATCTGCCCACCCAGTACGGCGATTTCACCATCTACGGATATGAGAACGACATCACCGGGGACCACCACGTGGCGCTGGTCTGCGGCGTGATCGGCCATGGCGACGACGTGCTGTGCCGCGTGCACTCCGAGTGCCTGACCGGCGACGCCTTCGGCTCGCTGCGCTGCGACTGCGGGCTCCAGTTGCACAAATCCATGCAGATGATCGCCGACGAAGGACGCGGCGTCCTGCTGTACATGCGGCAGGAGGGACGCGGCATCGGCCTGATCAACAAGATCAAGGCGTACGCGCTGCAGGAACAGGGCTACGACACCGTCGAGGCCAACGAGAAACTCGGGTTCGCCCCCGACCTGCGCGAATACTGGGAGGGGGCGCAGATACTGCGTGACCTTGGCGTCTCGTCGCTGCGGCTTCTCACCAACAACCCCGACAAGGTCTACCGGCTTGAGGAATTCGGACTGCGCATCGCCGAGCGCGTACCGATCGAAATCGAGCCCCAGAAGTACGACAAGGCCTATCTGCACACCAAAAAGACCAAGATGGGGCACATCTTCGAGCACATCGACGTATGACCGGCAGCCGCTCCGTTGCCGTTCGGCCACGAAAAGACAACGGGGCGGCTGGTGGCCCATCCACGGCCTTCACAGCTTTTCACCAGAGGCACCATACGACTCACAAGACCATCCGATACACCACCCAACCCACAAGGAGAAACCATGAACAAGCAAATCAACGTCATCGAAGGCACCGTCGTCGCCCCGGAAGGCATGAAGGTCGGCATCGTCGCCTCGCGTTTCAACGAGATCATCGTGAACAAGCTGCTCGGCGGCGCCATCGACGGGCTGGAGCGCCACGGCGTTGACGCGTCGAACATCACCGCCGCATGGGTGCCGGGCTCGTTCGAAATCCCCACCATCGCCAAGCGCATGGCCTCCAGCGGCAAGTATGACGCGGTCATCTGCCTGGGCTGCGTGATCCGCGGCGAGACGACGCACTACGACTACGTGTGCAACGAGGTCTCGAAAGGCATCGCCCAGGTCGCGCTCGAGACCGGAGTGCCGACGCTGTTCGGCATCGTGACCACCGAGAACCTGGAGCAGGCCATCGCCCGCGCCGGCGCCCATACCGGGAACAAAGGCTACGACTGCGCGCTGTCCGCCATCGAGATGGTGAACCTCACCCGCCAGATGTAAGCGGACGCCGCGGCACGGAGCGTCGCGACACGGAAACACGGGGCGTCGGCCAGAGAGCCGACGCCCCTTTGCATGTCCGTCCCGTCAGCACCATCCATCTCCCGTTGCCCCGTCCGCTCCGTCCGCCCCATCAAGCGCCCCGTGCCCGTTTTCGCGCCACGCATTCCACACCGTGCGCCCGTCGCCCCGTGCGTCCTGAGAAACTGCTAGAAATGAGTGCGGATTCGCTAACATGCGGATTCGCTACGCCCCGCAGCGCAACCGCGAGGCTCATGAGGAAGGACGTTACCGCGCCATGGCATCAGGATTGTTGCGCAAGAAAACCGTCGAAGAGCTCACGGCTCATGCGACGCCGCTCAGACGTACGATGAAGACCTTCGACCTCACGATGCTCGGCATCGGTGCGATCATCGGTACGGGCATCTTCGTGCTCACCGGCAAGGGAGCGCTCACCGCGGGTCCGGCACTGTGCATCTCGTTCCTGCTGGCCGCCGTCTGCTGCGGCTTCGCCGGCCTGTGCTACGCGGAGTTCGCCTCCATGGTGCCCGTGTCCGGCTCCGCTTATTCTTACGCCTACGTGGCTTTCGGCGAACTCATCGCGTTCATCATCGGCTGGGACCTGATCCTCGAATACGCCCTCCAGGCCGCCACCGTCTCGGCGGGATGGTCGGGCTACTTCAACAAGCTCCTCGAGGGCTTCGGCATCCACCTGCCCACCGAGCTCACCGCGGCCTACGGCACAACGCCCGGGGTCACCACATACTTCAACCTCCCCGGCTTCGTCATCGTGCTCATCATCACCCTGGTGCTCGCCATGGGTATCAACCAGACCAAGAGAACGAACGACATCATGGTGATGATCAAGCTCGCCATCATCGTCCTGTTCATCGTGTGCACGGTGTGGTACGTCAACCCCAGCAACTGGAAGCCGTTCAGCCCGTATGGCATCTACACCTTCCAGCCGGGCTCCACGAAGCCCATGGGCATCATCCCCGCCGCCTCCATCGTGTTCTTCAGCTTCATCGGCTTCGACGCCGTGTCGTCGTCCGCCGAAGAGACGATCGAGCCCAACAAGACGCTTCCCCGCGGCATCATCTACTCGCTGGTCATCTCCACGGTGCTCTACATCGCCATGACGCTCATCATGACCGGCATCGTCAAGTACACCGAGTTCGAGAAGTTCGTGGACGCCCCGGTCGCCGGAGTCATCCTGGCGACGGGCCTCAACTGGCTTGCGTTCGTCGTGAACCTCGGCGCCCTCATCGGCATGACGACCGTGATGCTCGTGCAGCTCTACGGCCAGACCCGCATCTGCTACGCCATGAGCCGCGACGGGCTGTTCCCCAAGTTCTTCGGCGAGGTGGACGAGAAGCGCCACACCCCGTGGAAGGGCACGTGGTTCTTCGGCATCCTCACCGCACTGGCAGGCGGCTTCATCAACATCAACGTGCTTTTCGAACTGGTGAACATCGGCACCCTGTCGGCGTTCATCATCGTCTCCGCAGGCGTGCTGTGGATGCGCCACACGCAGCCGGATGCGCACCGCGGGTTCCGCGCGCCGGGAGTCCCCGTGACCCCGGTCCTCGCAATCATCTTCTGCGCCGTGCTCATCGCCGGCCTCACGTGGCAGACCTGGGTGCGCTTCGTCGTGTGGTTCCTCATCGGTCTGTGCGTCTACTTCGGCTACAGCCGGCACCATTCCAAGCTCGATGGGAAGAGCGAGCCGGCGGCGGAAGAGGAAGCCGAAGGCAAAGGCCCCGAACCGCTGATCGAATAACGCAGCTCCCGCACCGGCCATGACGCACCAAGCCCGCACTTCGCATGACGTGCGGGCTTTTCGCCCCTCCGGCACACCCCGTGCCCCATGCCAGTGCGCCCCGTGCACACCGCGCGCCCCATCCGCACTGCGCCACATCGCCCGCCACCCACCGTCCCAAGGATTGCACTTCGAACCATGCCACAGAACCCCAGCCTGAAGACACGCACAGGCGGCCGCCGATCCGCGGCGCTGAAAGCGGCCTTCCCCCTCACGATTCCCGTACTCGCGGGATATGTTTTCACCGGCATCACATACGGCCTGCTCATGGTATCGAGCGGATTCCCCATCTGGCTTTCGACACTGAACGCGCTGATCATCTACACCGGTTCGCTGGAATTCCTGCTCGTGGCCATGCTTCTGTCGGCCTTCAACCCCGTGTCGGCGCTCGTCACGGCGCTCATGGTGGGGTCGCGCCACATCTTCTACGGCATCTCGATGCTCGGCCGCTACCGCAACGTGGGACGCAAGAAGTTCTATCTCATCTACGCCACAACCGACGAGACGTTCGCCGTCAACTACTCGGCGCAGATCCCGGCGGGCATCGACCGCGGCTGGTTCTACTTCTGGGTGTCGCTTCTCGACCAGGCGTACTGGACCGTCGGCGCGACGGTCGGATCGGTGTGCGGCTCCTTCGTCACGTTCGACACCAGGGGACTGGACTTCGTGCTCACCACGATGTTCATGGTGATTTTCGTCAACCAGTGGCTCGTGGACTCCGACGCCGCCAGGAAAGTCAACATCTACGGGTTCCTCCGGTCGCACATCAGCGAAATCGTCGGCGTGGCGAGCTCCCTGGCATGCCTTGCGATCTTCGGTCCGGACGATTTCATCGTGCCCAGCCTGGTGCTCATCCTCATCGTGCTCACGATCTTCCGCTCGCGCATCGCCGCCACGTTGCCGAGCCATGTGGTCCGGCCGGCGGACGAAACCCACGTGGCGGATGACGAAGACGGGACGGGGCGCGCCCCCGCCGCTGCACAGGGCACGGCCGAATTGGCCAAGGAGGGATCGCGATGACAATGACACCCCTGCAGATGGGCATCACCATCGCCATGTGCGTGATCGGCACGGTGGCCACCAGATTCCTGCCCTACGTGATTTTCCGCGGGAACAAGCCGATTCCCACATACGTGCAATACCTCGGCAATGTGCTGGGGCCGGCAGTGTTCGGACTGCTCATCGTGTATTGCCTGCGCAACGTCAACCTGTTCGCGTGGCCGTATGGGATCCCCGAAGCCATCGCGCTGTTCGTCGTCTCGATCACGTATGTATGGAAACGCAACATGATGATCTCCATGGCGGCGGGCACCGTGCTCTACATGGTGCTCGTCCAGACCGTTTTCACCGCCTGACCGCCTGGTGCCCCGTCGGCGCCGTCGTCGTTCGAGACCATCGTCGACGACACCATCGAATCCGGTGACATGCGACCGGTCACCATAAACTCAGCAGACGCCTGCCGGCGCCTATGATGGACGCCATGAGAGAGAAGAAACGCAGCACCCGCATCGCCGTGGGCGCCATCGCCGTCGTCGTGGCGCTGGCGCTCGCCGCCGCAGGCATCGGCGCGGCAATCTTCGGATCGCGCACGCCAGCCGTCGCCCCGGCAACGCAGGGAGGCTCCGCTTCCGAATCGACATACGCCAGCGAGGCCATCCCCCAGTTCCACAGCAGCCACGACGAGGACGGCGACGGCATCGACGACCAACAGGACATGCTGGACGGCGTGCGCGCATACATCGCGACGAAGCCGCGTTACGGCAGCAAGTACTATGCGGGCGGATACCCCGATGACGGCTACGGCGTGTGCACGGACTTGATCGCGGCAGGCATGAAGGCCGCAGGATACGACCTTCGGCAGGAGGTGGCGGACGACATCGCCGCGCACCCCGGCGATTACGACATCGCGACGCCGGACGCCAACATCGACTACCGCCGCGTGCCGAACCTCAAGGTGTTCTTCGCTCACACCGCCGTCGCCCTCACCACGGACACCGCCGACATCGAGCAATGGCAGGGCGGCGACATCGTCATCTTCGACAACCACATCGCGGTCGTCTCAGACAAACGCGACGCCGACGGCGTGCCATACATCATCCACCACTACAGCGCCGACCAGGCATCGTATGAGGAAGACGCGCTGCGCAACTGGGGCGCCATCAACGGCCACTACCGCATCAGTGAGTAAACCGATTCGCCGGTCGAAGGACGGAACGCGACATGCCCCGGTCTGCAACGTCCGGACAGACATCGGCCTAAAACAGCGAAAAGTCTGAGGACGGCACCGACTTTGCCATATGGCTGGCATGAGCGCCCACCCCACCGAAGCCGCGTCAGTCACGCCGTGGAACCTAGGTTCCGCAAACGGAACCCCATAGCGGACCCCACCGGCGCATTGCCCATAAGAATATGGAATACCATGGAGCATGCTATGACAACACACCCCACATCCCCCGCGTCCGAAAGCCCCGATTCCCCCCAAAACAGCGCCGCAACCGCTGGCGGCGCCATCGACAGCGCGCAGTTCCGCCGCGAGCTGCGCCGCATCGCGCTGCCCGTCACTCTCCAGTACCTCCTCCAGTCGTCGTTCAGCGTCGTCGACCAGATCATGATCGGACAGCTGGGCACCGTGAGCGTGGCGGCGATCGGCATCGCGGCGAGCTTCGTGGGGCTCTACAACACGCTTGTGTTCTCCGTGGCCGGCGCGGCAAGCATCATCATGGCGCAGTCGACCGCCAGGGGCGACGCAAGGCAATCGGGCAAGGCGTTCTACACGAGCCTCTCCGTCATGAGCGCGCTGGCGCTGGTGTTCGCGACGCTGTGCATCGCCATGCCGGCACGCATCATGGGGCTGTATTCCACCGACCCGGCGACGATCGCCGCGGCCGCCCCCTACATCCGCATCTACGCCTTGGGATTCATACCCCAGGTGGTGGAGAACATCATCGCCGTGTATCTGCGGTGCACTGATGCCGCCAAGGTGCCGCTCTACGCCGGAATCGGCGCGGCGGTGACGAACACGGCGCTCAACTTCGTCCTGATCTTCGGCACTCCGGTCACGCCCGCCTACGGCGTGCAGGGCGCGGCATGGGCGTCCATGGTCTCGCAATGCGTGGCATGCGCCGTCGTCCTGTGGTACTTCGTGGGCAAACGCAACGCGGGGCGGGTCACAATGGATGCGACCGCGAGCGCAGGCCACGGAATCGCCGGCACGGAGCCAGGGGCCGCCGCCGAACCAGCCAACGCCGCGGATGCGAACGGCTCCACTGCAGCCGATGGATCGACTGCAGCCGACCGGGCCGCCTCGGGACCCGCCGCCTCCGACCCCATAGAAACCACGCACGCGGACTGGGGCCTCGTCCCGGCGCTGTATCGCACGCGCGGCGACCTGCGCATGTTCGGTTCGGTGCTTGCCCCCATGGTGGCGGGGGACTTCCTCTGGCAGCTGGGCAACAACGTGTATGCCTCGGTCTACGGGCACCTGAGCACGAACGCCATGGCCGCCATGACCCTCATCAACCCCATGACCACGCTGGTGTTCGGCGCCCTGGCCGGCCTGGCGCAGGCGGCGCTGCTCATGGTGGGCCACAAGCTGGGCGAAGGCGACGAACGCGGCGCCTACGCGACCTCCTGCCGCCTGCTGCGCGATGGTTTCGTCGCGGCAATCGCCATCGCCGTCATCGTGGTGCTGCTGCGCGGCGCATACGTGCAGATCTTCCAGGTGGACGACGCCGTGCGCGACATCACCCAGCAGATCCTCGTCGTATTCGCCATCATGTTCCCGCTGCGCGTAGTCAACATGATCATGAGCAGCGGCGTGCTGCGCAGCGGCGGCAAAACCAGCTACATCATGGCCATCAGCCTGCTGGGCACGTGGTGCGTGGGCGTACCGCTGTCCCTGATCTCCGGGTTCGCGCTCCACTGGTCGGTCGTCGGCGTCTACGCCATGGTCTCTCAGGAGGAAACCGCGAAGACACTCATCTCGCTGCCTCTGTTCCGTTCCCGCAAATGGATGCGCCAGCTGTGACGGACGCCGTCGTCTGACGCCGCCCCGCCGCCGACGCGGCGGCGTCCCGCCCCGTCCTTATGCCGACGTCTGCGCCGTTGTTCCCCCGTGTTGGCATAATGAGCGCATGACCAACAACACACTAAGCCTTAATTCATCCGTTGTGGTCGCCGGCCCTGGCGTGCATATGCCCGCCGCTGTCTTCTGGGACATGGACGGCACCCTCATCAATTCCGAAGTCTATTGGGCCGCCGGCGAGCAGTACGTCATCGAGAAGCATGGCGGCACCTTCAGCACCGACGTCCCGCTGCGCGCACGCGGCCAGTCCACTCCGAAGCTGCTTGAGATCCTTCAGGAGTACATCCCCGAGCACATCGATTCGGAAGTGCTGCGCTCCGAGATCATCGGCTATGTCATCGACCGCGAGCGCGAGAAGCCGTGCTGGGCGACCGGCGCCGTGGAGCTGCTCGGCAAGCTCGCCGAGGCCGGCGTGCCGAACGTGATCGTCTCCGCCTCACCGCGCGCCATGGTGAGCAACATGGTCGAGCAGGCCCCCGAAGGCTCCTTCGTCGGCTATGTGTGCGGCGAAGACGGCCTGGCTCCCAAGCCGTCGCCCGCCCCGTACCTGCGCGCCGCCGAAATCGTGGGCGCCGATCCCGCCGACTGCCTGGTGTTCGAGGACTCCCCCGTGGGCCTCGAATCCGGTGGCGCGGCCGGCTGCACCGTGGTCGCCATCACCGGCTTCACGCCGGAACAGGTCGTGTTCGACGGTCCGCAGGTCACGAACATCAAGGATTACGTGGGGCTGGAACTCGACGACGTCGCCAACTTCATGGAGCTCGGCTCTGTCATGAACTCCGACCTTTCCGAGTGATCGGATTCCGTCCAGGAACTTAACGGGTGTGCGTGCACCGAGGGTGCGCGCACGCCCTTTTTCATGCGACTTGAACGGCGCCAAGCCCCACGGTCAGATACTGCCATCGCAAACGGCGCGACGGCCTGGCGTGTTTGCGAACCATCCTCGCCTCTGGGCATCGGCCAACCGCCGGACGCCCCTGTGCGCTTGAGGAGGCGGCGCAAAACAACGGTGCGCCGCTGCAGGGCCACACGGGGCTCCTGCGACGCGTCGCTTCACGACCTCTCCAATGCGCGCCCCGTATCCGCCGCGTCATGTCCCGCGCCCGCCAAACGGCGATGCACCGCGCACCGCAGGGGGCCGCACACCGCGAGGCGCGCTCCTCGCGGCGACTTCCCGACGCACCGTGTCGAAGGCGGCGGTGAACGCATCGGACATCCATGACGCGCCGCCTCCTTGCCGACCGCCCCTCCGTCGACCTCCGCTTTCACGTGACTGCGCAGACTGCAGCGCGGAAGCGTCCGCTCGCCTCCCCGTCAGGTCCTTCATCCCTCAGCTGACGGCAGCTGACGCCGGCCCCGGTCGCGTAACGGCGCGGCGCCCCTCCGTCACGGCGTCGCCACGATGTCACGGAGACGCCCCGGCGCGCGGCTCCGTCGGAATCCATCCGCACCGCACGCCGTGCGGAACGTCGAGGCGTTGCCCCGTCAGCGCTTCCTTTTGCTTTTCTGATGCCGCTGCTGCTCGGCGTGGCGTTCCCGCGCCTGCTCGATGAGCTCGTCCTCCGTGGCTTCGTCGTGGGCCTTGAGCCATTGCATTCCCGCGACGATGACGAATCCGACGATGCAGCCGACGATGTTGACCGTGCCGATGCTCATCGCGGGCTGGGGATTGTCAAACGTCGTCGGCCCCATCCAGATCGCGTAGAGCGAACCGACCATCATGCCCAGCACGCAATACATCGTCTGCGGGCGGAACCACTCCAGGCTGCGGCGGATGAGCTTCACCACGCTCAGCGCCCCGATCACCGCTCCGAGTGCCAGGGACAGGAGCATGGGCACGCTTGCTAAATCGAGTCCGAGAATGCGCCGCATCGCCGTCATGACGGGCAGATACACGCCGCAGATGAGCAGGATGGTGGACCCTGAGATGCCCGGCAGGAACATGGCCGAGATGGCCGCGGCGCCGATGAGCAGCAGCCGCAGCGCACCACCCAGGTCGAACGCCGAGAGGTCCATGGACGCGCTGTCGCCCAAGGTCGACAGGCAGGTGATGCCGACGACGAGCGCACATCCGAGGATTCCGAAGAAAACGCCCGGCATGGGTTTGCTCAGGCTGTCCTGCTCCTCGAGGATGACGACCGGGATTCCGCCCAGCACGAATCCGAGGAACACGGAACTCACGACATAGATATGGCTTTCGAAAAGCGCCGACAGCACGACGACCGCGAGCGCCATGCCGATGATCCAGCCGCATCCCAGCCGCAGCAGGAAGCGCACAGCGGCCTTGCGTTCCTTATGCGTGCCGAACAACAGATTGTGTATGGAGCCGATGAACGTGTCGTAGAAGCCGAGAAGAAAGGCGACGGTGCCGCCGGAGACGCCGGGCACGCTGTCGGCCAGGGCCATGCAGAATCCTCGGATTGCAGTGATGAGCACGGGGTACCTCCTGTATGCGTCCTGTGCGCGGTGTGCTCCGCCCACGATGCAGTCCAGATTAACGGGGCGCGGCAGTGGCATGGCTGGGCCGCGGCATTTCTGCACAAGCCGTTCATTCGGCGCCCCGTTTGCGATTGCATCCCACGGCCCTTGCTCTGGGCGGCGCCCGTCGCGGAGGTCCGGCAGACGCCGTCCATCCCAGACCGCACCTGCCCGGTGTCGTCCGTGGTAACGCGGCGGTTGCCCAGGTGCGCCTATCATGAAGCAATACAACAGAGCCATGGACCGGCCAGCGCACCAGGCCGAGCGGCGCAGCCACGGCCACGGACGAAGGAGATCACCATGTTCCCTGCAATGCGACGGATCCGTCAGCAGATCCCCGACGACGAAGCCATCGCGGTGCTCAAGCGCGGCGAGGACGGCGTGCTGGCGCTCTCCGGCCCCGACGGCTACCCGTATGCGGTACCCGTCAATTACGTCTACGATGGCTCCGCCCATGACCGCGGCCGCCTCATCTTTCACGGCGCCCTCACCGGCCACCGCATGGACTGCATCGCCCACAACCCGAAGGCATCGTTCTGCGTGGTGGGCTGCAACACGGTGCTTCCGGCGGATTTCTCCACCGAATACGTGAGCGTCATCTGCTTCGGCACGATCCGCGTGATCGACGATGACGCGGCCAAGCGCCAGGCGGCGGAAACGCTCGGCGCGCATTTCTCCCCCGACAGCGTGGGCCAGGCCCTCGACGAGGAGATCGCCTCGACGTGGCGCCGCCTGTGCATGTACGAGATGGTTATCGAGCATATGACGGGCAAGGAGTCGAAAAGCGCCATGAAACGCCGCATTGCCGCTGCCCGCGCGGCAGCGGAAGGTCCGGAGCCCGACGCGGCGTAGGCGGCATCATCTCGCCGCCGAGTGATCTCGGAGCCGGCGCGCGGGCGCATATGACGCGGACGTCTGCACGTCGGCAGGTTCGCTCCCACGCCAGTGTCCCGGCGGACAGCCTAGTATGGGGATTTGGCCGGCGACCAGGACCGACGCATCCGCCGGGCGTCGCCAGGCCGACTCAAGGAGACCGACACCATGACCGACTTCGACCACGACGCAAGCACTTCCGACCCCGCCGCGACCGCGAACGACGGCACCGCTTCCGAGACCGGCAGCATCTACGGCGAGTACGCGGACTTCCTGCCCCGCGTCATGGGCATGGTGGTGGACCGCATCGAGGATTTCGACCGCAGCGTGCGCGAACGCACCGGCGAAGGCGCCTACGAGCATTTCAACCATCGCATCAAGGACGAAGCGAGCATGCGCGAGAAATGCGACCGCAAGGGACTGCCGCAGACCCCGTATTCAGCGCTTCATGACATCCACGACGCCATCGGCTGCCGCATCGTGTGCAGCTTCGTCGACGACGTCTACGCCCTCGCCTCGCACCTGGAGTCCCAGCCGGAGTTCACGGTGCTGGAGACGAAGGACTATGTGCGCCACCCCAAGCCCAACGGGTATCGCAGCTATCACATGATCATCTCCGTCACCACGCCGTTCCCCGACGTGACCGGCACGACGCCGGGCCACTACCCCGTAGAGATCCAGCTGCGCACGATTGCCATGGATTCATGGGCGGCGCTCGAGCACCAGGTGAAATACAAGAAGGACCTGGGCAATGCGAACGTCGAGATTGTCACGCAGGAGCTCAAGCGCTGCGCCGACGAACTGGCGTCCTGCGACCTGCAGATGCAGACGATCCGCAATCTCATCAACGAAAACAAGTGACCCGCACGGGGAGCTGTTGCGCGCCCCGTTCTCCCGACACGCCGGGACGCACCGCTCCGCACCTGGGACTTCCCCGCCTGCACCTCGCCGTCCGACCGTCCGCCCCGTTCTCCCGACACGCCGCAACACGCCGCTTCGTGCCCCACCCATCAGCTCTCCTCCCCGCTCCACAGGCGCGGCACCGTTCTCACCGTCCATCCGCCCCGGTCCACGGAAGCGCCCCGTCCGCACCGCCCGCGCGCCCCCATGCGGCCCGTCACCAGCTGGCAAAGGAGGAGTATCAGTGGAAATCGAGAGAATTCCTAGCGAAACACCACGTTCGTTCCGTAAAGTCGATACCAGACGGAAAATCCGACAGAATTATCCATTTGCGACTCCCAAGGAGGGATCATGAAAGTTCTCATCGCCGAGGACGAACGTGAGCTTGCCCGCGCGGAATCCACCATCCTCTCCATGAACGGCTATGACGTCGATGTGGCCAGCGATGGCGTGGAAGCAGTCGAGGCGACGGAGAAATCACCGTACGACATCATCGTGCTCGATGTGATGATGCCGCGCATGGACGGCATTGAGGCGCTCAAACGCATCCGCGCCACCGGCAACACGGCGCCGGTCATCATGCTCACCGCGAAATCCGAGGTGGACGACCGCATCAACGGCCTCGACGCCGGCGCCGACGACTACCTGACCAAGCCATTCGCCATGAAGGAACTGCTCGCGCGCATCCGCTCGCAGGCACGCCGCGCCGGCGCATACACGCCGTCGGTGCTGAACTTCGGCAACCTCAAGCTCAACGTGGGCGAGCAGCAGATCAGCAACGAATCCACCATGCGCCTTTCGTCGCGCGAAACGAAGCTGCTGGAATACCTCATGCTCAACGCGAACCATCCGTTGACGACGCGGCAGATTTTCGAACACGTGTGGCAGGACGACCCCGACGCATCCGAGGAGCTCGTCTACGTCTACGTCTCGTATCTGCGCGACAAACTGCGCTCCGTCACCGACACCGTCACCATCGACGGCGAGCGCGGCGGCAGCTACCAGCTTGTCAGCACGCGATAGCCCCGGATGCAGCCCCATCACCGGAACCATCCATCCACCACCACGGACAGCGGTCACATGAGCGAGAAGAACAACGACGAGAACATAGGGAAACCAAGCGAATCCAAGAATTCCACCGGGCACAGCGGCGAGACGGGGCATTCCGATTTCGCCGAACGCGCCCGGGAAGGCGCACGGAAGAAAGCCACCGAGACCAAGGCGGATTTCGAACACCACATGCGCCATGAGCAGCTCATCGAAAACAGCGAGATCGGACGCCTCCGCTGGCGCTTCATCCGCATCGCCACCATCGCGATCTTCGTCATCCTCGTGTTCCTCATCGCCATCATCAACGGCTCCATGGGCATCGTCATCTCGATAGCACGGGACCACAACCTCTCGCGCATCGCAGGCGAACAGGCCGCCAGCTACATGAGCGACAGCAGTCAGACCAATTCGCTGACCGAGCAGCTCATCCCCGACGTCAGCATCGGTTCGATCGATTACTACGTCATCACCCTCCGCCAGGACGGCACTGTGCTCAGCAGCAACTCGCACACACTGTCGGACCTCACCGCGCAGGAAGAGAACGACCTAGTCGAGGAGCTCATGGAGCGCAACCCCACGCTGCAGCCCGACAGGAACGTCGAATTCCGCTATGGGAATTCCTACTACGCCGCGCGCGTGGTCGACAAGCAGATGCAGGCGAAGGCACGCGCCGAGGCGTCCGCATCGATGGCGTCGGAATCCGCCAAGGCGGCGGCGTCCGCATCCGCCACGGCATCCGAAAGCGGAATGGTGTCGCAATCGTCCGGCAGCAGCGACGGCACATCGTCTTCGGAATCCACAGAAGAATCATCCCCCGACCCCACGCCGGCCCCGTCATCCGAATCCACCGATGCCGGCGCGGCCGACGAAAGCTCCGCGTCATCCGGCGGCACGTCAACCGGGATGTCATCCGATTCCGATGCGTCGAACCGAAACGCCTCGGCATCCCCGTCAAGCGGATCCGCGGCTACCAAACTCAGCGCTTACAATGCCGACGGGTCAGCGACCACAACCACCGATCCCGACCAGATCGACGTCATCTTCCTCGATTACACGGAGATCCACGGCTGGCAGACGCAGCTGCTCAACATGTCGGTCGTGATAGCCATCCTCTCGCTGCTCATCTTCTGCCTCGTCGTGATCAGCCTGTCGCGCAGGGCCATCGAACCCACCATCCAGGCCACCGAGAACCAGAAGCGCTTCATCACGAACGCCTCGCACGAGCTCAAGACGCCAGTGGCGATCATCTCCGCCGACGCGGAGGTGCTCGAGGCGGTGAACGGCGAGAACGAATGGACCAGCAGCATCATCAACCAGTCCAAGCGCCTCAACGAACTCATCAGCGCACTCGTGCAGCTCACCAAGGCCAGCGAGGGCGAGAAATTCGAGCTCACCAGCGTCGACATGACGTCGGTCGCGCAGGACATCGCGCAATCCTTCCGCCCCGTCATCGAGCAACAGGGCAAAACGCTCACGACAGACATCGCCCAAGGCGTCTGTGCGAAGGCCGAACCGAAGGCGATTTCCGAGGTCACCAACATCCTGCTCGACAATTCCGCGAAGTATTGCGACGACGGCGGCATGATCAGGGTTTCGCTCGCCCAGCATCCGGGCGTGCGCGGAACCGTCAGCCTGACGGTGTCGAACGACTACGCCGATGGCGCCTCCCAGGATTACACGAAGTTCTTCGAACGTTTCTACCGCGCCGACGAATCACACAACTCCAGCAAGGAGGGGTTCGGCATCGGCCTGGCCATGGCCAAGGAGCTCGTGACGCGCATGGACGGCACCATGTCTGTCGGCTGGGAACACGGCCGCATCGCATTCACCGTGACTCTTCACTGAGGCCCCGACGGACACGGGGCACCCTGCAAGGGGTGCCTTGCCCCATGCGCCGTGCGCCGTCCCCATGCGCCGTGCGTCGCGGCCCCCATGCCCTGCACCTAGACTGGTGGCATGGGAAATCTCACCGATTACGTGAGGGCGCGCGGACGACAGGGCTTCGACGAAGCGCCTTTCAATGACCTCGACAGCATCGTGCTGTGCGAAATGTCATACATCGATTTCGCCCGCGTCTACCCCGCTCCACGACCCGGCGCGCCGAACGACGACGATGCCATTCCCACCGTCCGCGCGCTAATCGACGCGCTCCGGCGCGCCAAGGACCTGCGGCTGCTCACCCTCGACGGCGGCGCGTCGCGCACCAGCACGTCATTCATCAAGGCAGTCGCCGCAAGCCGGCGTTTCGGCACGCTCCATCTCGATGCATTCGCCCAGATCACGGACCGGACGAGGCAGACCCAGTTCTCGGCATGCCTGTTCCGCATCGCCCCGTCGCTACATTTTCTCGCCTACCGCGGCACGGACGATTCGATCATCGGATGGAAAGAGGATTTCGCAATCAGCTTCACGCACACGCCGGCGCAGACGATCGGCTGCGAGTGGGCGCACGAACAGATCGCTCATTACGGCGGTGACTTCATCGTCGGCGGACATTCGAAGGGCGGCAACCTCGCGCTGTACACCGCGCTGAATCTGGACGACGGGGATTTCGGGCATCTGCGCCACGTTTATGTGCTCGATGGACCGGGGCTGTGCGACGAGGTCTTCGAGGCCACGCAACGCCGGCCCATGGCGTCAATCAACGGCATGACGACGCGTTTCATCCCCACGTTCTGCGTCATCGGCGGATTGTTCGAGCCGCGCATCACCGACACCCGCATCTTCGCGAGCTCGGCGACGGGAACCTACCAACATGACTTGCTCAGCTGGAAATTCAACGGCGCGCACCCGCATTACAAAAACGCGCGGAATCCCATGAGCCTGTGGATCAACATGACCCTGGCCACGTGGCTCGACGGCGTGTCGGTGAAGGAACGGCGCGAGTTCACCGACAACCTCTTCGATGCGCTGCAGGCCAACGGGGCGACCTCGATGAGCGGCATCGCGGATGGGAACGGCTCCGGTCTGCAGAACATCCTCGCCGTGCTGGCGCAGCTCACGCCGGACACCATCGACACAGCCCTGTCGCTGCCCCAATCCGCCGTGCGTACGACGAAAGACACGCTTGCCGGGCTCGGCTCCGAAGCACAAAGCCAGTTCGCGACATGGATCGCCGATGTGAAGAAGAAGGCCGGGCGCGAGCGCACAACCGACGGCCCGGATTCCGCGGGAACCGCCGAAACAGCACACAACGATGGAGACGGAGGCGACGACGGCGCTGGCGACGCCTGAGCAGGGGGCGTCACAGGTTCTGTCACGGTCCCCCTCATCCCTTGCTTTCCCCACCCGATATGCCGACACGACGTTCCTCATTGCCCGTTAGTGCCGTGCGAAAGAATAAAATGGTGCTAGCTCCGGCAATGCAGCCGGGAACCATGAACCTCCTGGAGGACAGCACAGTGCCAGTAATCAGTGTTTTCATCGCAAGCCCCGAAGGCGGCAACGGCCGCAATGTCGTCGCCAACGGCGTCGTTGCAGCCCTGGCCACCAAGTACAAGACTCAGGTGTATCGCCCGTCCGCCGACCAAGGCGAGACCTTCACCGCGACATTGCTTCACACCGCGGGCTCGTCGATCTCGGTGCAGCAGGCCACCGCCACCACGACGGCGGCGGTCCGCGCTGACCAGACCATGGCACGCGGCGACGTGGCACGCGGATACCACACGTTCTGCGACGCGACCCAGCCCGAGGCCTGCGTGCTCGTGGGACACGACGCCTCGCCCATCGGCGACCCGGAAGCCTCCCTCATGGACGCCCGCTTCGCAGCAGACACCCAGTCCATCGTGTTCCTGGCCGTCTGCACCCTTCACCGCACCAGCGTGGAGCTACGTGCCACGGTGAAAGCCAACCTGTCCATGTTCGAACGCTGCGGCGTCACCCTCGCCGGCGTCTTCGTCACCGGGTGCAAGCCCAGCAAATCCGCCGAATCCGAAGACGCCCTCGATGACCTGGGAGTCCCCGTGTGGACCATGCCGCCCATCGGATGCACCACCGAGCAGGAAGCCGCCGACTCGCTGCCGACGTTCCGCGACAACGCGCCGACGGGCGAGATCCTGGATGCATGCGAGAAGAAACGCCACCTGCCCGTCACCCCGTTCTTCTTCCAGAACGACCTCATCGCCCGCGCCCGCGTGTCGCACAAGACCATCGTGGTCCCCGAAAGCCTCGAACCCCGCATGCTGCGCGCCGCCGACTACCTGCTCGAGCGCGACGTTGTCGACATCCTCTTCGTGGGCGACCGCGACGAAGTGCTCAAGGCCGGCGACGACCTGGGCCTCGAGCATCTGCCGATGGCGAAGTTCAACGCCATCGACGACGAACGCGTGCTCGAACCCATGGTGAGCGAGCTCGTCACCCTGCGCGCCAAGAAGGGCATGACGCCCGACAAGGCACGCGAAGTGCTCAAGGACCCCACGTATTTCGGCACCATGCTCGTGCAGCTCAATCTTGCGGACGGTCTGGTCTCCGGATCCATCAACTCCACCGCCAGCACCGTGCGACCGGCGCTGCAGGTCATAAAGACGAAGCCTGGCACCTCCATGGTCTCCGGCGCGTTCCTCATGTGCCTGCCCACGCATGTCGCGGTGTTCGCCGATTGCGCAATCACCCCCAACCCCACCGCCGAACAGCTCGCCGACATCGCCATCCAGTCGGCCGGCACCGCGTCGGCATTCGGCATCGACCCCCGCGTGGGCATGCTGTCGTACTCCACCCTGGGGTCGGGCAAGGGCCCTGACGTTGATCTGGTCGAGGAAGCAACGCGCATCGCCCATGAGAAGGCCCCGGACCTCAAGCTCGTCGGCCCCATCCAGTTCGATGCGGCCTGGTCGCCGACGGTCGCCGCCGCCAAGGCGCCCGGCAACGAGGTCGCCGGCCATGTCAACGTGTTCGTGTTTCCCAACCTTTCCGCGGGCAACATCGGATACAAGGCCGTTCAGCGTTCGTCGGGCGCGGTGGCCATCGGCCCGGTGCTGCAAGGTCTGCGCAAGCCGGTCAACGACCTGTCGCGCGGCGCGACCGTGCCCGACATCATCAACACGATCGCCCTGACCGCCGTCATCGCACAGGACGACTGACCCCATCGGGGACGCGTCCTCGCGACGCCCTCCCCCGTGCGCCATGTCGCGCGCCACACCCGTCACAGCCCCGGCGCCTGCACCGGGGCTGTACCATGCCGCGAGTAATCTGGCTCGTGGAAAGAAGTATTTCCGACAAAATCTGATGGAGGAATTCCACAATGGCGAAAACCGCTCTTGTCATCAACTCGGGCTCCAGCTCGATCAAGTACCAGCTCGTTGACCTCGATTCCAAGGAAGGCATCGTCTCCGGCCTCGTCGAGAAGATCGGCGAGCAGGGCAACGGCCACTATGTGTACAAGTACAACGGCGAGAAGCATGAGCTCGAAGAGCCGATCCCGGACCATGAGACCGGCCTCAAGCGCGTCCTCGGCTTCTTCAACGAGTTCGGCCCGGATCTCAAGAACGCCGGCATCGTCGCCGTCGGCCACCGCGTGGTCCAGGGCGGCTCCGTGTTCCCGAAGCCCGCTTTCGTGAACGCCAAGACCATTCAGCAGGTCAAGGACCTCGCCGTCCTCGCCCCGCTGCACAACGGCCCCGAGGCCATCGGCGCCGAAGTCATGGTCAAGCTGCTCCCCGATGTGCCGCAGGCTTTCGTGTTCGACAGCTCCTACTTCTTCCAGCTCCCGGCCGAAGCCAGCACCTACGCCCTCAACAAGGACGTCGCCGAGAAGTACCACATCCGCCGTTACGGCGCCCACGGCACCTCCCACGAATACGTGGGAGGCCTCGTGCCGCAGCTCATCGGCAAGCCCGCCGAGGGTCTCAAGCAGATCGTGCTGCACGTGGGCAACGGCGCCTCCGCCTCCGCCCAGATCTCCGGCAAGCCGATCGACACCTCCATGGGCCTGACCCCGCTCGAGGGCCTCGTCATGGGCGGCCGCACGGGCGACATCGACCCGGCCGCGGTGTTCCACCTCATCCGCAACGCCCATATGGACGTCGACCAGCTCGACGAGCTGTTCAACAAGAAGTCCGGCCTCGCCGGCATGTGCGGCCACTCCGATATGCGCGAGGTCCACGCACTCGTGGCCGAGGGCGACAAGGACGCCAAGCTCGCTCTTGACGTGTACGTGCACCGCATCATCAAGTACATCGGCGACTTCACTGCCCAGATGGGCGGCGTGGACGCCATCACCTTCACCGCTGGCGTGGGCGAGAACGACGACATCGTGCGCAAGATGGTGTGCGACCGCCTGGCCCCGTTCGGCGTGAAGATCGATGAGGAGAAGAACGCGACCCGCTCCAAGGATCCGCGCATCATCTCCACCCCGGATTCCTCCGTGTTCGTCTGCGTGATCCCGACGAACGAAGAGCTCGCCATCGCGCAGAAGGTCACCGCCCTGGCCGAGGCCGGCGTTGACTCCTACGGCAACAAGGTCGGCGCGTAAGGCTGACACAGAAAAGGCCGGTCCTTCACGGGCCGGCCTTTTTGTTTGTGACCAACGAAGGGCGTTTCCGGGGTGATTTTCCAAAAAACGGCCGAAACCGGGCTTCGTCGGCCACATGCCCTACCGCAGCGCCGCGAGGATCTCCTCATGCAGCAAGCCGTTCGTCGCCAGACCGCACCCGCCCCAGGGTCCAGGATTGCCGTCGAGGTCTGTGAACGTGCCGCCGGCCTCGGTCACGATCGGCACGAGTGCGCCCATGTCGTACAGGTCGAGCTCGGGTTCGGCGGCGGCGTCGACGGCGCCCTGTGCCACGAGCATGTACTGCCAGAAGTCACCGAATCCGCGCAGACGCCACATGGAGTCGGTCAGGTCGAGCAGCTGCTGGCGGTCGCCACGCTCCTTCCAGCCGGTCAGGCTCGACAGCGACATCGACGCGTCCTCGATCTTCGCCACATGCGAAACGTGGATGCGCACCGCGTCGTCCACCCCGGCGCCCATGTATGCGCCGCCGCCCTTGACTGCGAACCAGCGGTTGTGCAGCGCGGGCGCCGACACCACGCCTGCCACGATCTCGTCGCCCACCTGCAGGCCGATAAGCGTGGCCCACACGGGCACGCCGCGCACGTAGTTCTTCGTGCCGTCGATGGGATCGAGGATCCAGCGGCGGCCGGTGGATTCGGCCTTGCCCAGCTCCTCGCCGTACACCGCGTCGCCCGGGCAGCGCTCGGCGATGGTCTCGCGGATGGCGCGTTCCACGGCGCGGTCGGCGTCCGAGACCGGCGTGTTGTCGGGCTTGGATTCGACGTGCAGGTCGAGGGCGCCGAAGCGCGTGGCGCTGATGGCGTCGGCGCGGTCGGCCATGGCGAGCGCGTTCTCGAGGTCGGCGAACAGCGGGTTCGCGCTGAGCTCGGCGCGGTAGGAGCGGGTGTCATAGATGGTTGCGGTCATGGGGTCTTCTTTCTGGATAGGGGGTATGGGTGCGGCCTTGCGGCGGCGGTGTTCGTCACCACCGCCGGTCAGTGCGCGGTTTGGGCGAGCATGGACGTCCACAGGCCGGGGAAATCGGGGATTGTCTTGCGCGTCGTCGCGACGTTCGTCACGCGCACGCCAGACACGACGAGGCCGATCATGGCCGCGAAGGTGGCCATGCGGTGGTCGGCGTAGGTCTCCATCACCTCGCCGTGCAGGGTCTCGAACGGCACGGCGCCGATGTGCAGGCCGTCGTCGAGCTCCTCGGCCCGCCCTCCAATGCGCGTGATCTCCGTGACGAGCGCGGCGAGGCGGTTCGTCTCATGCCCACGCAGATGCGCGATGCCGTGAAGGTCGGTGTCGGACGACGCGAGGGCGGCGATGGCGGCCAGCGACGGCGCGATTTCGCCGGCGGCCGACAGGTCGAAAGTCCCCAGGCCGTGGATGGCGCCGCTGCGCACGCCCGTGCTGATGACGGTCATGATGCCGTCGTCACCGCGGCGCACCTCGGCGCCGAAATCGCGCAGATAGTCGGGCAGCAGGCCGCCCGGCTGCGTGGTGGTCGCCGGCCAGTTCGGCACGCGCACGGTGCCGCCAGCGATAAGCGCGGCGCCGAGGAACGGCGCGGCGTTCGACAGGTCGGGCTCGACGACCACGCGCTGGGGCAGCTGCACGTCGCCGGGCGTCACATGCCAGGTCACGGTGCCCTCGCCGCGCTCGCCCTGGGCCAGCGTGACGCCGATTCCGGAGGCCGCAAGGTCAGCCATCGTCATGCGGATGTGAGGCAGGCTCGGCAGATGCGCGCCGTCATGCGTGAGCGCCAGTGGCGCGTCAAGACGGGAGGCGGCGAGAAGGAGGCCGGAAATGAACTGCGAGGATCCCGAGGAATCAATCGTGATGTCGTGCGCGGCGGCGTCAACGGTCGGCGCGGCTGGCGGCGTCAGTGTGAACGGTAGGAATCCGGGCTCGCCCTCGTAATCGATGCGCGCGCCGAGCTGCTCCAGGCCGTCGAGAACGGGCTTCATGGGGCGCTGGTAGGCCTGCTCGTCACCATCGAAACGGACCGGCGCGTCGGCATACAGCGCAAGGCCCGGCACGAAGCGCATGACGGTTCCGGCGAGGCCGCAGTACACGGTCTGGCCGCCGCGGAAGCGTCCACCGACCGGCGGCGTGACGCGCACCGTGGTGTCTTTCTCGGTGTCGACGTCGCAATCCACGCCCAGCGAGCGCAGCGCCCCCATCATGAGGTCGGTGTCGCGCGACCGCAGAAGGCCGACGAGCGTGACGGGACGGGAGCCGAGCGCCGCAAGGATGAGATAGCGGTTCGACAGCGATTTGCTGCCGGGAATCTCGACGGTGGTGTCCAGAGGCTTCGTCGCCAACGGCGCTGGCCAGGGATCGGGGTACGACGGCGCGGAAGGCGCGGCATTTTCAGGATTCGTCATGGTTTCCATCGTAGCGGCAAACAGTTCCTCCGTCCCCGCCATGTCCGCGCCGCGCCGCACGCCGCACCACACCGGCCGCACGCAGCGCTCTCGATGCTCAGGCCAACACCAACAGCAGGCAGGGCAGCCAGCACACGATGAACAGCGCAAGGTACACGGGGCGCGTGAAGACGGCGATGAACTCGCGAATCACGGCGCTTGGCCAGTAATACGGCGCCACGTGCGCGCCGATGCCGGTGCATTTCAGCCCGGCCTTGCGCGCGTCGAGAAGACAACGGTAGACGTGATAGTTCGACGAGATGAGCGCCACGCGTTTACGCCCTTCCCGCTGATCGATGATGCGCCGGGAATTGACGATGTTCACCATAGTGTCCGGCGATTCGCCCTCTTCCACGATGTGATCGGAGGGAATGCCATGGTCGATCAGATACTGCGCCATGGCGTGCGCCTCGGTGACGGTCTCGTCGGCGCCCCGACCTCCGCTGGTGATGATGATGGGCGGCGTGGCGTCGCGTGAATACACCTCGATGGCCTTGTCAAGCCTGTCGGCGAACAGTTTCGACACCTGGTCGCTGGCAGCAGCCCCGCGCCGTGCACGATGAGGTAGTCGAAGTCGCGCCTGTGCGGAACATGTTCGATGAACTTGGAATACGTGATGAACATGAGGAACACGCAGCAGAAATAGAACACGCTCATGCCGAACAACGCCACCAGCCGATGCATCGCGGTGGGCATTATAGTCCCCTGCACGGTGCCGAGCACCACATACACGCAGGCCGCCTCGCCGAGCAGCACGATGACGCCCACAAGAAACGACAGCAGGTTGGCGAGGTTCCTCCCCTCCCGCCTGAGCATGATCACGCCGTTGCCGATGAGAAAGAACGGCACGACGAGCACGAACAGCAGCGCGAGGAAGATGACCACAAGACCCGGCAGATAGCCGGATTCACTGGCGAGGGACGTGACGAAACCCACGGTGGCGAGCAGGGCGACCGCCAGATACAGGCAGTTGCGCAGACGGCTGCGGTTATAGAGGAACGACACCGCGAACACACCCCAGACGATGAGCACCGGCGTCAGCAAATCCAGAAAATCATCCATGTGCATCCGTGGCTCTCCTTCACGGCTTCGATGGCGTTTGTCTCCATGCTACCGACTTGCGCCACGTTGTGCGCGCGGCGCAGGCATGTCCACGCTCAGCGATGAGGAATCATGCGGCCACGGCGTTTTTCTTGGCTTGCTTGGACTGCTTCTCGGCAGGATTATTCTTCGCAGCCTGCTTGGGGTGCTGCTGCTTCTGAGGCTGTTTCCGGTCCGTCCCGGACTTCTTCTGTGCGTGTTTTTCAGGGTTCTGAGCTTTCGCAGCCATGATCTGTGGCGTCACGGGCCGGGGCGGCACCCGCCTCTCCGATGAGCCTGACGAAACGGGATTGCCAGCCTTCGTCTGCGTCGGCGCCTTCGCGGCGCCTGTCGCATTGGCCGAAGCCACGCCAGCAGATTTCGAAAGGGACTGTGCCGCCCCCACGGCCGCATCGAGAAGCGCATTGACCGAAGCGATCCTGCAGGCGTTCTCCGGCGTAATGGCATCCAGCACCGACATGCATGCCGGGACCTTGTTGTTGTTCATGCGACAGAACTCCGCCATCTGCTGTTTCGTCAGTACACTCGCACCGCGGCATTTGCGCTCGAATGCCTCGACCTCTCCGTCTGAGAAATTCCCGCTTTTCCGTATCGCTTTCCACACGGGTCCGAATCCCAGACCGTTGGCATACTCGTCCTCCAGGTCCCTGTGGCTCACGAACACGTTCTTCTTCGGGAGGTCATCGACTGCGACGCCGAGCTTCTTCGCAAAGACATCCGCCGAATCGGCATCGATGAGCCGGTACATCGGCACATCGAACCCTTCCGGGCCGAACAGCTTGTCGAACGGAATCATCTTGCCCACGCCATCCGTCTGCACCAGCGACACGCCGAGCCGGTCGAGATCTCGTCCGGTCATCTCGGCGACGCGTTGCACGATGAGGCGGTCGGTGATGCCTTCAACGAGGATGAGCTTGTCGGCGGTCAGCGGCTCGAGACGGTCATGGGTCCACAGCCTCAAGCGCACGCGCGCATCATTGTCAAGGGCACCCTCGCTCAGCTGCCTGCCCACGCCCTTCTTCATCGTCGCGATGCAATCGGGGTCAAAGGCGCTGACGATGTCGGCCGAATGGGTCGAGATGATGCACTGTGCGTCCTGTGCTGCTAGCATCTTGGCAAGGCTCCGCTGTGAACTGGGATGCAGATGCAGCTCTGGTTCGTCGATGGCCAGAATGTCGGCGCCGCGCATGGCGAGCACGAACTGCGCGATGGTCTCCATGACTTCGGAGCGTTCGGAGCGCATGTCGCCCGTGTCGACTTGCAAACGCACGCCTTCCATGGGGTTCAACATGTTTTCGGGAAGCCCCGTGTACACGAAGCTCAGATCCTCCTTCTTCACATGGCGAGGGGAAATCTGGGACAGGCTTTCAGCGATGTCGGCACGGAGCGCGGTCAGCTCGGGGGATTGTTTCATCGTGTTGTCGACGGAACGGTACGAAGCGCTGATCTTCTTGGCATCCTTCGCGAGACGGATCGACGACACGGCGGTGTTGAGATATGAATCGCCGGGCATGGCCAGGCCATGAATCTGGCGGAATCGTATCACGGTGCCCTCTTCGGGCGACGGGGTCTGGGACATGCTCCGGCGCTCGGAGCTGGCGAAACGCCAGTTGATGCAGGCGAGCTGGTCATCGGTGACCGGCAGGCGCATCGGGGCCCCGAAGTCATCCTTGACCACGATGGAACGCAGTATCTGTATCTGACCCGTTGGCATGATGGAGCAGCTGAGTTCCATGTCCACAACCTGCGTGTCGTACTTGCCATTTGCATGCACGGCATGGGCGAACAAAGCGAGCTGGCGTCCGTCCAGATCGCCCATCGTGCAGCAAACGACGAAGCGTTGGCTGGTATCGAGGAAATCGCTTCTGGTGATCCGCAGAGGGAGTTCCTCGGGAGCAGCGCCCAGCAACAGGTCGAGGCACCGCACCACCGACGACTTGCCCGAATCGTTGGGTCCCACAAGGACCAAATGCCCGCGCACTTCGATGTCCAGATCATGCCCCAGCCTGCTGTGGTTCTTGATATACAGGCGCTTTATTTTCACCGTGCTCTCCCATCTCATGCCCTCATCTTTGCCGCAGCCTTTGCGCAAAGAACAAGAACTTTTTCGGCAACACATTCGGCGCGGGGAGCACGATGATGCACGTTTCGCATGGAAAATGCCCGCGGATCCCCACCCCGAGGCGCTGCCGCCGTCCACAGGATATCGCAAGCCCCCGGCGCAAGCAACGGCGCGCGCCCATGCCCGGCACGGTCGCCGGAATCCCATTCGTCGGGCTGACAGGATTTGAACCTGCGACATTCTGCTCCCAAAGCAGACGCGCTACCAAGCTGCGCTACAGCCCGATGTGATACGGCGGTCATGCAACACGCCGTCCACCTGAACAATGATAACGGATAATCGCGCGTTGTCACGCCACTACCCTCGGAATTCCACGGCGTGTCGAGTAGCATGGTAATAATGAGGTGGCACACGATGGGATCGCGGCGCTGCGTCACGCAGGTGACACGCGAATCGAGGACGGAGGCCAGCATGGGGATTCACCAAAAAGCTGAAACGCGTGCAATCATCGCCGCCATCGTCAGCATCGTCATCGCCATCGTCGCCATGGCCATCTATCTGCGCAACGCCTCCGCCATCTGGCTCATCCTCGGACGCAAGCTGCTCGTGGAATCGGGCATCATCGCCACGTCGTCGTTCATCATCTTCCTCGTGGGTTACTTCCAGCGCCCCATGATCCCCCTGCCGCAGCAACTGCACCGGTACTCCAACAAGGTGCTCAGCGCCTTCAGGCATCTGGTCGAGGCCGTGGCACTGTCGCTGGTGTTCTCCGCCACGGCTTTCTTCACGACCTACGCCCTGCTGTACACCACAAGCGACATCATGGGCCGCGACCTGTTCGAATCCTATACGTATCCGGTCGTGGGCATCTTCGCCGCGGTCGTGGCGTTCCTCGGATACATCCAGGCGTCGTCGCTGAGCGCCAAGGCCATCGCGACCATGCTGCCGCTGTTCATGATCTCCGGCGTCACCGTCGCAGCGCTCACCAGCGACGACCCATGGTGGTGGCACAACAACTTCTCGCAGCTGGGCGACCGCACCACCTTCGCCGCCAGGATGTTCAACTCCACGCTGATCCTGGCCGGCGTGTGCATCATCATCGTCACGTACTTCTCGGCGCTTGAGCTCATCACCGCCGAGTTCACCGACATCGACCAGCACAGGCCGATCAAACACTTCACCGCGCGCATCACGGTGTTCTCGGTCCTGCTCGCGCTCACCGGTGTGTGCCTCATCGGCATCGGATGCTTCCGTTACACCCCGCACCCCGTGCTCCACAATGTCTTCGCGCGCGGCATGTCGGTGCCAACCGGTCTGCTGCTGGCATTGCTGCCATTGCTCGTGCCACGTCTGCCAAAGCTCATCTACATCATTTCCGACGCGGGCATCGTGGTGGCCGCGGCGGCGCTGGTGGAATGGCTGCGGGGTGAGACCACCCTCACCGACGTGGAGGCACTGTGCTGCATGCTGCTTCTTGCCTGGGTCATACTCTTCGCCCGGCAGATCGCGGCGATGGAAGCCGACCACGCTCAGGCGCGGCTCATGGAACTGGTCGAAAACGCCCCCGAGTTCAACGGCGTGATCCTTGACGCGACCCCGCAGGACGCCGAACGCGAGGCGAAGGTTTCGCAGAAAAACGCCAGACGCTGCAAGAAGAACCGCAGGAAGAACGCCCCGACGACGAAGTCCGCCGTCTGACAAGCCCAGGTTTCCCCCCCGCCAACCGATCCCCCGCCAACCGATTTTTCGGTGCAACCTCTCTCACAATGCACGTGGCTCCCAGCGGATCGCATATGTCGATCGCCGGGAGCCACGTGTGGATAAACCATCGTCGGAGGGCCAGTCGCCAAACGGTCTCAGCCTCCAGAGCGGGCTTCGTCAGCGGAGGTACTTCTCGCCCTCCTCCTCGGTCTCGTCATCGCTCATGAGCACGATGAGGCTGCGCGCCTCGAGCGTGATCGAAAACTTCGCCTCGTACGCCAGCTGCGGCGCGTTGGAATCGGCGGTGTTGATCACAAGCTGCCATTTGCGCGTGTATTCCTCGCCGGGCAGCGTGAACACCATGGATTCATAGTACGCGTTGAAGATGAGCAGGAAGTCGTTGTCCCACTGGTGGAAGCCGTTGACGTCGGGCTCGGGAATGTCGTGCCCGTTGAGGAACAGCATGAGCGACATGGCGTGCGTGTTCGTCCAGTCGGCACGGTCCATGATCTCGCCATCGGGGGCGAACCATTCGGCCTGCGGTATCTGTGACGACGTGTCGCCCGCCGCGCGTCCGGTGAAGAAGTGACGTCGGTGCAGCACCGGATGGCTCAGGCGCAGGTTGATGACCTTGCGCGTGAACTTGAGGAAGTCCTTCTGGTAACGGTCGAGCTCCCAGTTCGTCCACGAAATCGCGTTGTCCTGGCAATACGCGTTGTTGTTGCCTCTCTGAGTGCGGGCGACCTCGTCGCCACCGCAGATCATCGGGATGCCCTGCGACACCATGAGCGTGGTCATGAAATTGCGCATCTGGCGGGTGCGGAGCTCGTTGATGTCGTGCATGAGGGTCGGTCCTTCGACGCCGCAGTTCCACGACCGGTTGTCGTCGGTGCCGTCGCGATTGCCTTCGCCGTTGGCCTCGTTGTGCTTGTTGTTATAACTCACGAGGTCGTTCAGGGTGAAGCCGTCGTGCGCCGTGATGAAGTTGATGGACGCCACGGGCTTGCGGCCGTTCGTCTGGTACAGGTCGGAGCTGCCCATGAGGCGGGATGCGAATTCCGGCATGGTGGACGGCTGCGAGCGCCAGAAGTCGCGCACGCAATCGCGGTAGCGGCCGTTCCATTCGCTCCACAGCGACGGGAACCCGCCGACCTGATAGCCGCCGTTGCCCAGGTCCCACGGTTCGGCGATGAGCTTGACCTGGGACAGCACCGGGTCCTGCTGCACGATGTCGAAGAAGGCCGACAGCTTGTCGACGTCCTGGAACTGCCGGGCAAGCGTCGCGGCCAGATCGAAACGGAAACCGTCAACGTGCATCTCGGTGACCCAGTAGCGCAGCGAGTCGGTGATGAGCTGCAGTGTGTGCGGGGAGCGCATGAGCAGGGAGTTGCCCGTGCCGGTGGTGTCGAAGTAATGGCGCAGGTCGCCTTCGACAAGGCGGTAGTAGCGCTTGTTGTCGATGCCTTTGAAGCTCAGCGTCGGGCCCATGTCGTTGCCTTCGGCGGTGTGGTTGTAGACCACGTCGAGGATTATCTCGATGCCGGCCGAGTGGTAGGCCTTGACCATGGATTTGAACTCGTTGACCTGCTCGCCGCGCGATCCGGAGCTGGAGTATGCATTGTGCGGTGCGAAGAAACCGATGGTGTTGTAGCCCCAGTAGTTGTTGAGGCCTTTCTCCTGCAGCATGGTGTCGTCGATGAACTGGTGCACCGGCATGAGCTCCAGGGCGGTGATGCCGAGGTCCTTGAGGTATTGAACGACGGATGGGTACGCCAGGCCGGCGTAGGTGCCGCGAATCTGCGGCGGCACCAGCTGGTTGAGGTTCGTCATGCCGCGCACATGCGCTTCGTAGATGACGGAATCGTTGTACGGGATGTTCGGATGCTGGTCGTTGCGCCAGTCGAAGAACGGATTGATGACGACCGACTTCATCATGTGCGGGGCCGAATCCTCGCGATTGCGTCCCTTGGGGTTCTTCGGGTCGTGGATGTCATACGAAAACAGACTGGCGTCGGCGTCGATCATGCCGTCGATGGCCTTGGCGTACGGGTCGAGCAGCAGTTTGCTCGGGTCGCACCGATTGCCATTGTCGGGGTCGTATTCGCCGTAGATGCGGTATCCGTAGCGCTGCCCCGGCTGAATCCCCGGCAGGTAGATATGCCACACGTAGGAATTCTGCTCGGTCATCTCGACGCGCGTCTCGTTGTCGTCGTCGTCGAACAGACACAGCTCCACACGCTCCGCGGCCTGCGAAAACAGTGCAAAATTCACGCCCGAGCCGTCATAGGTGGCGCCGAGCGGAAACATCGAACCTGGTTGAACTCGCATGCTTTTATTCTCTCACTCACTTTTCGCCGTTGCACAACTGCTTCTATGGCAGCGGGAATACTGGTTATTCCATGTTTCTCGCGGCATTCTCTTCCAATCCATACGTTGTGAATGATACGACGTGTTTCCTTAAGTTTTCGTAAAATTCGACATAAGGGCACCGAACCCGCGCGTGCACACGGCGATTCCACGCATCGCGACGGCGCCATGCGGCGCGACGGTCACAGGCGCAGGGTCCACGGGTCGGTGTTCGTGGGGCTCATGCGGATCTCGACGTCGGCGCCATACGCCGCAAGCAGCGCATCGTGCACATCCGGCACGGCGTAGCGGAACAGCATGCGTTCGATCGCGGAGTGCGGGGTGTTGATGAACGCAGGCCGCGGCGTGGAGTCGCTGGTTCCCGCGGCGGCATCGCCCGGAGTGCCGACCGCCATCCCCTGCGAGCGCAGGCGCGCCTCGTAGGCGGATTGCTGGAAGGCGTCGGTGACGGGATGGTGGCGCAGGTCGCTGGTCACGTACACGTCGACGCCAAGGCCGCGCGCGGTGTCGATGAGCGAGTCACCCGACCCGGGCAGCACGGCGACACGGCTGACCTGCGAATCGAGGTCGCCGGCGACGAGGACGCCCAGTTCCGTGTGGATGAGCGCGTCGCGTACACGCACGGCGAAATCGTGCAGCGTCATGCTCCGCTCCAGGTGGCCGACGCGCCCCTCGCCCACCGGTCCGGCCGCGTCGGGGTCGTCGATGGGAACCATGGGGCCGTCGTCGACCAGCCCGAAGGCGTCCAGCGCGGATTGCGCCTGGCCGCGGTATGCGGCGTCGGCGTTCGTGTGCCCCACCCACAGGCCGCAGTGCGCGCCGATGAGTGTGTTCACGATGTCGCCACGGAATCCTGCGCCGCCCACGGTGTGCACGGAACGGAAGAACAGCGGATGGTGTGTGAACATCAGGTCGGCGCCCCAGTCGATGGCCTCGCGCACCGTGGCGTAGGTGGGGTCGACCGCGCAATAGATGCGTTTCACCGGCCAGTCGAGCCCGCCGACGATCAACCCCGGTTCGTCCCAGCTTTCGGCGTATTTGAGCGGATACAGGGTCTCGAGCACGTCGACTACCTGTTTGAGCGACACATCGGTCATCCGGACCTCCTTGGATTGTGCTGAGTTGGTGAGCCGCGCGGTGCGGCGACATGAATCACGCGGGCGGGCGGCCGCCGGCGGGATGCCGTCAGTGCGCGGCGAGCTGCCAGTTCGCGCCGACACCCGTCGAGACGTCGAGCGGCACGCTGAGATCGACCGCATGCTCCATGGCGTCCTTCACCAGCCCGGTGACCTCGTCCTGCTCGCCCGGCGCCAGTTCCACGACGAGTTCGTCATGGATCTGCAGCACCACGCGGCTTGCCACGCCCGCGGCGCGCAGGGCGTTGTCGGTGCGGACCATGGCTATCTTCATGATGTCGGCGGCAGTGCCCTGGATCGGCGCGTTGAGAGCGGCGCGCTCCGCGGCGTCGCGCCGCGCCCAGTTCTTGGCGGTGAGATCGGGGATGTAGCGACGGCGTCCGAACATCGTCTCGGTGTATCCCTTGCGCTTGGCGTCTTTCACCAACGATTCAAGATAGTCGTGCACCTTGCCGAACGTAGCGAAATACTTGCCCTTGAGGATGTCGGCCTCGGCGGGCGAGATGCGCAGCTGCTGAGCGAGCCCGTAGGTGCTCAATCCGTATGCCAGCCCGTAGCTCATCGCCTTGACGTGGGAACGCTGGTCGGGGGTGATGTCGTCGACGGGCACACCGTAGACGAGGCTGGCCACGTATTTGTGGAAGTCGCGGCCCGACTTGAACGCCTCGATCAGCGCCTCGTCACCCGACAGATGCGCCATGATGCGCAGTTCCACCTGCGAGTAATCCGAGCTGAGCAACGCCACGTATCCATCGCCTGGCACGAACGCGCTGCGGATCTCGCGACCTTCCTCGTTGCGGTTGGGGATGTTCTGCAGGTTCGGATTCGCCGAACTCAGGCGCCCGGTGGCGGTGACCTCCTGCTCGTAGGTCGTGTGGATGAGCCCGTCATCGGGGTTCATGGCTTTCTGCAGGCTTTCGACGCATTGCTTGAGCTTGACTGTGCCGCGGTAGCGCAGCAGCGCCGAGATGAAGGCGCTGGCGCGTTCGTTGCCCGCGTTACGCAGCGCGAGTTCCATCAGGGCGTCGCTGTCGGTCTTGTATCCGCCGGATTTCGTGCGTCCCACTGGCGCGAGCTTGAGCGTGTCGAACAGCACGCCCTGCACCTGCTTGGGGCTTTGCAGGTTGATCTGGCTTCCGGCCGCGTCCCATGCCACGTCCTCGGCCTGGTGCGATGCGGCGGCGAAGGTGTCGAACAATTCCTGCATGCGCATCGGGTCGATGGCGGCGCCGGTGTCTTCCATGCCCGCGAGGATGCACGAGACGGGATATTCGATGTCGTGCAGCAATCCGCCCTGCGCACGGTCGTCCAGCGTCGCGGCAAGGGATTCCGCGAGCGCCACCGTGGCGATGACGTGGCGCACATCCCCGGCCAATTCCGCGGACCGCGCCGCCCCGTCGGCATCCGCGGAGCCTGCATCGGCGTCGAGATCGAAAAGCGTCGGCTCCCCGTCTTCCCCTTGCCCGGGCTCCCCTTGCGCGGCCGCGCCGTCCGCCGGCAGGATGTCGGCGGCGTCAGGCAGGGCGCCGGTCGGAAGCACGCGTGCGATGGCGCTGTCGATGTCCTGTTTCGCACCTGCGGACTCCAGATATCCTGCGAGCTTGGTGTCGAGCCACGGTTCCGGGCAGGCGATGCCCGCCGAGGCGAGCATGTGCAGGTGCTCCTTGTATCCGTGCAAGGCGAGCGAACCGGCATGCGCGGCGAGCTGGGCGGTGATGGCGTTCGCCGAATCCGCGTCGATGCCGTCCATGTCGACGTGCGCCACGTGGGAATCAGGCGCCACGACCGTGAGGGTGTGCAGGCGGCTCGCCCCCGGCGTGGAATCCCCCTGCGCGTAGATCGCCCACACATGGCTGTCGTCGATGTGCAGGCGCAGGTCGGCATGGCATTCGAAAGGCTTGTGTGGGTCGGTTTGGGATCCGTCGCGCCCGGCGTCGGCGGGTGCCAGAGCGGCGCCGCAGTGCTTCTGCATCCATGCGGCGAGCCCCGGGGCGTCCGCCTCGTCCATGACAGGGACGCGCACGACGAACGTGGTTTCGGAATCGCCTTCCTCGGCCGCGCCGCCCACCACGCTCAGGTCGATGTCGGCCGGGGACGCCGCCTGCCCTTGCGGGAAGGGCTTGAGAATCGTGTTTTCGGTGCGTTTGCTGAATTCGAGGCGCGAGAAGAGCTCGTCTACGGCTTTCCTGTCGGGCGCGCCAATCGCGAGGTCGTCGATGGTCACGCCCAGGTCGAGGTCGCGCACGAGGGCGTTGACCTTGCGGTTGAGGCGCACCTGATCGATGTTGTCGCGAAGCGCCTGGCCTTTCTTCCCCGTGATGTCATCGGCGTGTTCGATGATTTGCTCCAGCCCGCCGTACTGGTTGATCCATTTGGCGGCGTAGCCGTCGCCCACGCCGGGCACACCGGGGATGTTGTCGGCCTGCTCGCCGCGCATGGCAGCGAGGTCGGGATACTGCTGGGGCGAGACCTTGTATTTTTCGAAAACGGCCGCGGGGGTCATGTGTTTGAGGTCTTTGAAATGATGCCCCGGGTACAGCACGGTGATGGAATCGTCGACAAGCTGGAACGCGTCGCGGTCGCCGGAAAGCACGAGGGTGTCGCAGCCCGCGGCCTCGCCCATCGTGGCGAGCGTGCCAATGATATCGTCGCCTTCGTAGCCCTGTTTCTCGATATACGTGATTCCCAGCGCCTTGAGCATCTGCTGGATGATGGGAAGCTGGCTGAGCAGCTCCTCGGGCGCGGCGTCGCGGGTCCCTTTGTATTGCGGCAGCATCTTCTGCCGGAACGTGCCGCCCTTCATGTCGAACGCCACGCCGATATGCGTGGGCTTTTCGTCGCGGATGACGTTCGACAGCATCGTCGCGAACCCCCATACCGCGTTCGTAGGCTGTCCGGACTTCGTGGAGAAGTTCTCAACAGGCAGTGCGAAGTACGCACGGAATGCCAGCGAATGCCCATCCACGACCAACAAACGCCTGTCCGCCGGCGTGCGCACAGCGGCGGCGCCCTGTCGTCCGTCGGCCGACGATGCGACGGAACCCGCGACGGAATCCGCGTCCCCAACGTCACGCGTCCCGGTGTCGTCACGTGATGCCGATGCTTCGCTCATAAACAGCCCTTCCGATTCGCCGCGGCACGACGTTCGCGTCGCTACTCCACAATCCTATATGCCCCTGATTCGACGTGTCACCCATCCGACCCACCCCGATATTCCAGAGACTTTCACGATGCGCGCCCGCAGGACGCATCCTCAAAAATGTCGCCCTGCAACGCCAACGGCGGCAAGCCGAAGCCTGCCGCCGCAAAGGATGGGAACCGCCTGTCTAGGCCGTATCTCGCGGCTGATCCGGAATGCATGCCGATGGCCGGGTCAACCGCGGTGATGAACGTTGCTCAAAAACGGCGACGACCGCAGGGCAATCCGTGCGGGGTTCGCCGTAACGGCCTGCGTGCTCCGACAATCAGGCCTGTGCGCCATCGCCTTCAATCTGGGAAATCACCGCGTCGGCGACTTCCTGCATCGTCAGGCGACGGTCCATCGAGGTCTTCTGGATCCAACGGAACGCCTCCTGCTCGGTCAGGCCCATGTGCTCCATGAGCAGGCCCTTGGCACGGTCGACATGCTTGCGGGATTCCAGACGCCCCTTCAGGTCTTCGACCTGTTCACGAAGCTTGCGCACCTCTTCGTCGTCCACGACGCCATTCTCGGGCTGCGTCGGGGGCATGTCGGACAGACGGCCGCGCAGAGCGGACATCTGCGCCCAGCGCTGCATGGCGACTTCGAGCGTCGGAAACAGCTTGCCGGGGACGAAAGGCTTGACCAGATACGCCATGACGCCGGCGTCGACGGCCTCCGCCACCAAGTCGCTCTGCGAGAACGCGGTGAGCATCACGACAGGGGCGATGTAGTCCTTGTTGATCTCACGCGCCGCGGTGATGCCGTCCATCACCGGCATCTTGATGTCCATGACGACCACGTCAGGACGCAGTTTCTTGACCAGGTCGACGGCTTCCTGACCGTTGGCGGCCTCGCCGACGACCTCATAGCCCGCGGATTCCAGCGATTCCACGATATCCATGCGGTTCAGGGATTCGTCCTCCGCGACAACGACACGCGGGGCGTGTTCCTTCTCATTCTTGGCGTCTTGCTGCGCGTCACTCATATAGCTCCTCCTCGAGATTCCTTGGCTCCCCATGGGCGTGAATGCGTCTTGGAACCGTTCATGGTTCTATATGGCAAACGCGCTACGACACGCGTGGCCACCGACTCTTTCTATGAGATGATATCACCCTAACATTACTTCCGTACGGAAATCAGCGGAGAACGGCGGCGTCGGCAGGACGCGCCGACATCCTCGGTTTCCTGTTCCTCAATAGAAAACCCACTGACGCAAACATCCTCAGGTCTGCGTTCCAAAGTGCCCCAAGGATTGGCCGTTCCCCATCCCGGAAATCACTGCCGACGCAATCAAGGATTACATCGCCCCATATGAGCGCGACGATATCTATCTCGGCGACCATTACGACGACCTTGACGGAGCGACACGGGAAATGAGCGACGCGGACGAGGAAGAGCAGGTGCGCGCATGCTACCTGCTCGATGCATGGCGTTAGTGATAAGGGCCGGTTGCGTTCCATCCCATCCTTCCCGTCGCAAGCCGCGGTTTCGCGCGTCCCCATGCGTCTTTTTCTGCCATCATTCGCCGTCCACTCCGTGTGCGGCCTCGGTGAGGGTGTCCGCGGTGTCGGCCTTGAGGAGGCGGAGCACGTCCTCGGGCGTGCCCGTGTCCTTGCTGACCTGCGCGACGGTCTCGTCCCATGCCTTCGCGGCGTTGAGCTCGTTCAGCTGCCTCTGCAGTTCGTCGGCCTTCTCTGCTTTCTCGCGCAGCTGGTCGGCCTGTTCGGCCTTCTCGTGGTTGGCTTTGGCGAGTTTCTCCCACTTGCGGGCCTGCGCCTTCCAATCGATCGCCGTGTCCGGCTGGGTGGCTTCGGTCTGCGTGGTTTCGGTTGCGTCGCCGTGCGGCTCCGCCTCCGTCGCCGTCTGCTCTGCCGTCGTTGCTTCGGCTTGGTTCTCGGCCATGTCATGTCCTTCCTGACTTTGGTTCGCGCCCATGCGGGCGCCGTTGCGCCGGCCATGCGGCCGCACGCCATCGGGCCGTCCCCGGATTTGCACCGGGACGCGGGGCCATGGGTAGCCCCGCGCGCACTACACGACGGCCAAAGCCCCGTCACACGGGCGGAGCACGGTGTTTCAGGACTCCCGGTGGCCGTCGGCGACGATCTCCGGGGCACGGTCGCCCAGGTGGAAGCGGAGGCGCTTCATCAGCACGTCCGCATACTCGCGGATCGCATACTCCTGGTCGGACAAGAGAGCGCCCTCGCCGGATTCGTCCAGTTCTCGGTAATGCGACTCCCGGTACTTCGCGAGCCGCTCCATCCTGCCCATGAGCTCCCTGTACTCACCGACCATGCGCATCAGATAATCCGGAATATCATCCGACATGACCCACACCTTCCTTTCAGACGTCTTTCCTTCCTCCGGCTCGTACACGCGGTCGGGGGCCGCATCGTAATGCCTGACGTGCACGCCGCCGGACGCGGCTCTCGTGACCTCGTACAGGCGGTCGTCCGCCGGGTCGTCCGTGATGGCGAAGCACGACCACGCGCCCAGAAGGTACGTGTACGACTTCACCAGCACGGCGACCCCATCGCCATGCTCCACCCCCAGCGCGGCGCGCGCATACCAGCGCACAGCCCCGTCCACAACATCGACAACACCCATCGGTGTCCTCCTTCGGATATGCAAAAACCCCGCAGGGTCTGCGGGGTCGGTAAAAGAAAAGCCGCCCGAAGGCGGCCAGAATGGTGAGGGCTACAGCCCAAGAGCCTGTTGCGTCAGCCTGACGGCAAGGGACTTGACGACATCGATCGTCGTCGTCTTCACCGTCTCGCCAAGCTTCGCCTTGACCTGCTTCCACACGGAGTCGGAAGCGACCGCATCAAGGAAATCGTTGCCAGCCCACGTCAACGGACCGGCCTGCGCCAAGGCTATCCCACCGCCGCAATCGTGCTGCACAACCCCACCGATGAGGCCTGCCTCCATCATGATGTCGACATGATAGGCAACCACGTCAAAAGGATGCCGCGCATCCGCCAGCACGGACGCATCCACACATCCATCCGGCGACTTGGAACACGCAATCAGAATCTCACGGACCAGATCCATGTCACGACGCATCCGAACCACCATCACGGAGAGCAGGGAGGTCTTCGTCTTCCAAATCCTCTATGCCATCCTCGTCCAGTAATGGCAATGCTTCGCAGATGATTTGCTTATTCGCGGGATCTTTGCCGGCGAACGAGAGAAGGAATTCCAAGGCCACGCACCATTCCCCTGCATCGAGGAGGCTTTCGATGCTATCCCTTTGCTCATCCGTCATCGAATCCCAGACAAGGGCCATCACCCGGTCAACTATCTCAGGACGCTGCGAAGTGATATCAGTCAT
This sequence comes from Bifidobacteriaceae bacterium UBA2724, assembly GCA_002353815.1. Lineage (GTDB taxonomy): Bacteria > Actinomycetota > Actinomycetes > Actinomycetales > Bifidobacteriaceae > Pseudoscardovia. The sequence continues at coordinate 69,904 of DEKK01000012.1, forward strand.
GTATCCAACCCCCTCTTGTCATCTACTTCAGGATATGCAGTCCGAACCTTCCATCCTTTTTTCGTTTTCACGACAACGACAGTGACCGAAGTACCATCTACGCCGCGTGTAAGGATGCGCTTCCCTGGTGCAATTTCACGAATTTCATCTGGGTAAGCAACGGTTATTTCGATTTCTCCCTTGATTTTATCATCGCTCCAGGAGGCGGGGAAATGTGACTTACCTGGTTTCGTAGCGTGTGCAGAATGGCCTCCACCCTTTGCATCACCATCGATGATATGCCCTATCACGCGATTGCTAATGCACACGGTTTCGCCCTCACGGTTCCGGACGAACACCGCATTCTCATCAGCCCAGCGCTCAGGGCCATCATTTGCCGCGGCCGCGGTGGCCTTGGGGGTCTTTGGTGGCTTGGGCGGTTTCCCGCCTCCTGAGCCCGCTTGCGTGGCCGGGGAGTCGGCGACGCCGCCCTGCGCGCGCATGCGGGCGAGCACGTCCTTGTACGACGCGCCGTCCGGGAGACCCTGCGCCGCATCCTTGTACAGGGCGTCCAGACGCCCGGGATCGTACCCGGCGAGCTTTGTCTCGCCCCACGACGGCACCGGCTCGCAATCGCAATGATTGTGATACCGGTTGCCGAGCCGCCACCGGCAGCCTCCTCGCTCATGTACACGAACCCGCGGCCGGCGAGCATTGTGCAGAACGCGCACGTCACACGCCCGCGCGGCACACGCGCCCACCTCGGGCGCATCGGGTCGGGGGCGATGTCCGCCATCTGCTGGCGTTGCGCCGCATGCACGGCCATCTGCCGCAGGAAATCCGCGTACGCCTACTGCAGGTCCTCCGGGTTCGATGAGCCGGCCCGGAAGCCACATCGTCATGAAATAAAAAGGTTCCCGCTGCCTATGCCAGCGGGAACCTTCCCCAACCCCGTCCATGTCGAGCACGATGAACAAGAAGTATGACTAGATGGGGAATAGAGCGCCACGTGTGCCGTCGCAAGCGCGTTCATCTGCATCTCCGGCAGTCCAAACAGCGCCGACGCGCTCTCCATTCATGTGGGCATCGACGGTTTCTTCATCGGCCGGGACCACCACGGAGGCAAGGTGAAGAGGCGGCGACTCGAGAAGCAGTGAGAACAAGGAAAACCCGGAAAGGCAAGCATTCGCGGGACTGTTTGAAAAGAAAGTGCCCCGGGTGGGACTCGAACCCACACTGTACAGATTTTGAGGCTGTCTCCTCTACCGATTGGGATACCGGGGCAAGTCCTGAAGCGCGTTCGCGCAATCATGACAAGGAACCAGCCTACACCGCGACACCAACATTTTTCAATTCATGCGAAGGCGGCACACGCCTGCAACACAGCCGGCCCATCATCACCGACCCACCCGCCAGACGCGGAACGACACTCCCCGACATGCAACGAAGGGGAAATTCGTGAACAGTTTAGAATTGAAACGTAAGAGAAGGTGCAGGATAACCGAAAACGCCGACTGTTCCGTTCGGCTGCGCACCACCGTACTATTGACGTAGGTACGTAGCCTATTTCAAAGGAGAGATAGCCATGTCCTCAGACAAAAACAACAAAGGCGACAAAATCAGGGAAACCAAGAAGAAGCTGAAGAAAACCGCAGCCGACTTGATTGACCGCGCCAAGACGTATCGCGCCTTCGACCGCTGGCGCACATCGCCCGTCAAGGAAGAAAGCCGCAAGGAGGTCCTGTCGACGCACTACTTCGACATCGACCTCGTCTCGCTCGAAGCCGAGAACATCGGTCATTTCGCCCGCTACGTCCTGCGCGAGAACGACGGCGACACCGTTGCCGTGCTGGCCATCACCGACGATGGCAGGATCCCGCTCGTCGAACAGTACCGCATCCCGAACCACTCCTGGACCCTGGAGATCCCGGCGGGCCATGCGGTCAAGAAGAACGAGCGCCCGCTCGACGTCGCCCGCCGCAAGCTGCGCGACGAAGCCGGATACGAGGCCGACAACTTCGACCAGTTCCTGCGCTTCGTCAACACCCCGAGCTTCTCGACCCAGCACACCGTCATCTACCGCGCGACCGGGCTCAAGGAAGTCGACCGCACGATGATCGGCCCCGAGTCCCCCGTCTCCAACGTACGCCTCGTCTCGCTGAACGACGCATACGACATGGTGCTCAACGGCACGATCGTGGACGCGAAGTCGGTGATCGCCATCCAGCACGAGCACCTCATGATGGTCGAGAACGACAGAATCTGAGCGACGGCAGGCGCAATCCGCCGAATTTTCGTTTTCACAGCCGGTCCTTCGGGGCCGGCTTTTTGTTCATCCGACGCCGCCGACCGGGGACGCGCGCCGGCGGACACCCCCACAACGACATCACGCCGGCTCCCTGGAATGGAAACCGGCGTGATGTGTAATGTCAGTTCGACAATGTCTCGGCGACACGGGTCAGGCGCGCATGGCGCATGACGCGGTCAACAATCGGACGTTCACTCCTCGGTGTTGCCGACGGTGTGGACGTAGATAGAGTTGGTCTTGCCAGGCACATGGGAACGGTCGGAGCTGCCGAGCACCACGACGGTGTCGCCGTCCTGGACCTTGCCCTGCTCCTTGAGCACCCTGTCGGAAAGCTCCATGAGCTGGTTGCGCAGCAGGCCGTGGTACTCGGTGTCGAGCGTGAAGGCCTCGGTGCCCCAGGACAGTGCCAGCCAACGGGTGGTGTGCTCGTTGTTCGACAGACCGTAGATCGGGCATGCCGGGCGCTGAGCGGAGATGCGGTGCACGGTGTTGCCGGTCATGGAGAACGCGGCGATGCACTTGGCGTTGAGCTTGCTGGCGAGCTGCACTGCAGCATCGGCGACGGCGGAGGAATCGTCGTCGACGATCATGTCGTGGATGGCCGGGATACGGTCGAAGCCATGGTCGGTGGCGTAGCCGGAGATGCGTGCCATGGTCTGCACGGTCTCGACCGGATAGTCGCCGACGGCGGTCTCGTTGGAGGTCATGGTCGCATCGGCGCCGTCGAGCACGGCGTTGGAGCAATCGGAAGCCTCTGCGCGGGTCGGTACCGGAGAGTGAACCATGGAGCCGAGGACTTCGGTGGCCACGATGACCGGCTTGCCGTAGCGGCGGGCGAGCTGGATGCATTCCTTGGTGATGAGCGGGACTTCCTCGAACGGCATCTCGACGGCCATGTCGCCGCGGGCGACCATGATGCCGTCGAAGGTCTTGACGATCTCTTCGAGGTTCTCGACAGCCTGCGGCTTCTCGATCTTGGCGACGATCGGGATGCGGCGGCCTTCCTCGTCCATGATCTCATGGGCGCGGTCGATGTCGGAAGCGAAACGGACGAAGGACATGGCGATGATGTCGGCGCCGGTGCGGATGGCCCAGCGGAGGTCCTCCTGGTCCTTGTCGGTGAGAGCCGGCAGGCTCACGGCCACGCCCGGCAGGTTGATGCCCTTGTGGGAAGACACGGGGCCAGCCACGACGACCTTGGTGTGCACGTCGTTGCCTTCGACCTTGGTGACCTCGAGGCGGACCTTGCCGTCATCGATGAGGATCGGGTCGCCGGGATGGCAGTCGGCCGGGAGTCCCTTGAAAGTCGTGGACACACGATCCTTGTTGCCAGTGATGTCATCGGTCGTGATGACGAACTCCTGGCCCTTCTCGAGCTGGACCTTGTCTTCGCCTTCTGCGTTCTTCTCAACCCAACCGCAGCGGATCTTCGGACCCTGCAGATCGACGAGAACGGCGACGTTGCGTCCGACGTTCTTCGCTGCCTGACGAATGTTTGCGTAAACCGCGTTGTGCTCCTCGGTGGTGCCATGAGAGCGGTTGATGCGGGCCACGTCCATTCCAGCCGCGATGAGTTTCTCAAGAACCTCAAGGGTGTTGCTGGCGGGGCCAATGGTATCAACGATCTTTGCCTTGCGCATATAGAATGCCACCTGTTTCTTCTAGTTATCTTCACTGGGCTAACGCCCTAATGCACACCACAATACTAACGATTGTCACAGACTACACGCGGAAGAAAAAGCCGCGGGGCACGAATTCTCTCACCCGTGCCCCGCGGCGGCTTCACCATCGCTTTTCCATGCCGTCAGCGATTATTCACCGGACGGCCCCGAACCAACGCGTGCGCCCTTCGGCTTGGACGACGGCACAGCATCGGCGGTCTGTTCGCCGTCGAGTTTGCGCATTTCGTCGGGAGTGAGGGTGACTTCGACCACGTCGCCGGCCCCCTCGCCCACGCTTTCGGCGCTCGTTTCCGAATTCACGCGGCGCATCTTGATGACCGACAGGATCGCAGACGTGCCGAGGCACACGACGATCACGACAAGCGACAGCCACGTCGGCACTTCGGGCACCGACTCGATGCCCTGTCCGCCGTTGACGAACGGCAGCGTGTTGTCATGGAGCGCCTCCATGATGAGCTTCACGCCGATGAAGGCGAGCACCGCGGACAGGCCGATGGGAAGGTAGACCAGCTGGTCGATGAGCTTGCCCAGCAGGAAGTACAGCTGCTGCAGGCCGAGCAGAGCGAACACGTTGGTGGTGAACACGATGAACGGATCCTTCGTCAGGCCGAAGATGGCCGGGATGGAATCGAACGCGAACATCACGTCGGTGGTGCCGATGGCGAGGAACACCACGAGCATCGGGGTGAAGTACTTCTTGCCGTCGATGGTGGTGCGCAGCCTCTCGCCGTCGTAATGGTTCGAGATCGGCATGACCTTGCGCAGGACGCGGATGATGGCGTTCTCATGGTATTCGTCATCGTCGTCCTCGCCTTTGAGCAGCTTGGCGGCGGTGAACAGAAGGAACACGCCGAACAGGAAGAACACCCAGGTAAAACGGGTGAGGATCGCGGCGCCGAGCAGGATGAAGATGCCGCGCAGAACCAGCGCGATCGTGATGCCCACGGACAGCACGTATTTCTGGAGGATGCGGGGAACCGCGAAATTCGACATGATGATGACGAACACGAAGAGGTTGTCGATGCTCAGCGAATATTCGGTCATCCAGCCCGAATAGAACTCGATGGCGGGCTGCGGCCCGGCGACGGCCCACATGATCACGCCGAACACCAGCGCCGCCCCGACGAAGAACGCGATGTGCCGCACGCATTCCTTGGTGGATGGGATGTGGGGCTTGCGGCCGATGACGAACAGATCGACGATGAAAAAGACCGCCAGCACGACAAGCGTGACGATCATAAAAGCGCGGGGTGTTTCAGACATACCATTCAGTGTACGCGAGAGCGGCCACCGAACGCGGCAGGCGCCATGCCGCCGGACCCCGCGCCCCACCCGCAGGCCCGGCAAGGCGCCAGACGCGAGCCCTGCCGCCGGTGCGGTTCAACCGCCGCACCGCCAGGTGGGATGCCTCCCCTCCCCGAGCTGGAAGCCGGCGGCGGCGAGCGCTACTTGCTGGCTTCGTTCATCTGCCGCAGCTCCTTCTTGAGGTCGCGGATCTCGTCACGCAGCCGCGCCGCGAGCTCGAATTGCAGCTGCTCGGCGGCGGTGTGCATCTGCGCCGACAGCTGGCGGATGAGATCCGCCAGGTCGGCTGCGGGCAGGTTCGCCCTGTCGAGGTCCTTGCGGACGGCCTCGGCCTGCGTCTCGTTGGTGGGCGTGACGCCGAAGTGCGAGTTGCCGGCCTTGCGTGCGTTGCGATACCCGCCTTGGAGCAAGGTCTCGGTGTCCACGTCCTCTTTGGCGAGCATGTCGTTGACGTCGCTGATCTTCTTGCGCAGTGGCTGGGGGTCGATGCCATGCTCCTTGTTATACGCGACCTGCAGACGACGGCGGCGTTCGGTTTCGTCGATCGCCTTGTGCATGGAGTCGGTGATGTCGTCGGCATACATGATGACCGTGCCGTTCACGTTGCGCGCCGCGCGGCCGATGGTCTGGATCAGCGAACGATACGAGCGCAGGAACCCCTCTTTGTCGGCGTCAAGGATCGCCACGAGCGACACCTCCGGCAGGTCGAGGCCTTCGCGCAGCAGGTTGATGCCCACGATGACGTCGATGGTCCCCTCGCGCAGCTCGCGCAGCAATTCCACCCGCTTGAGCGTGTCGACGTCGGAATGCAGGTACTCGACCTTGATGTCGCGGTCAAGGAAATACGCGGTCAGGTCCTCCGCCATCTTCTTGGTAAGCGTCGTCACAAGCACGCGCTCGTGACGCGCCACGCGTTCCTTTATCTCGCGAAGCAGGTCGTCCACCTGCCCCTTGACGGGACGCACCTCGACCTTCGGATCGAGCAGGCCGGTGGGGCGGATAATCTGTTCCACCACCCCGTCGGACAGACCGAGCTCGTAATCGCCCGGCGTCGCGGAAAGATACACGGTCTGCCCGATGTGCTGCAGGAACTCGTCCCATGTGAGCGGTCGGTTGTCCATGGCGCTCGGCAGACGAAACCCGTGTTCCACCAGCGTGCGCTTGCGGCTTGCGTCGCCTTCGTACATGGCGCCGATCTGCGGCACGGTGACATGTGATTCGTCGATGACCAGCAGGAAGTCGTCGGGGAAGAAATCGAGCAGCGTGTGCGGTGGCGTGCCCGGGGCGCGTCCGTCGAGATGCCGCGAGTAGTTCTCAACGCCCGAGCAGGTGCCGATCTGCTCGAGCATCTCGAGGTCGTACGTGGTGCGCATGGTGAGGCGCTGCGCCTCGAGCTCCTTGCCCTGCTTGCGCAGCTCCTTGGTGCGCTGGTCAAGCTCTTCGCGGATCGTGTCGATGGCGTGGCTGAGGCGTTCGGGACCCGCGATGTAATGGGACGCGGGGAATATATGGACCTCGCTCACCCGCTCGATCACGTCGCCGGTGAGCGGATGCAGCGTCGAGATGCTGTCTATCTCGTCGCCGAAGAACTCGATGCGCACGGCGAGCTCTTCGTACACGGGGATGATCTCGACAGTGTCGCCGCGCACACGGAACGTGCCCCGGGTGAAGGCGATGTCATTGCGCTTGTATTGCATCGAGACGAAGGTGCGTAGCAGGTCGTCGCGGTCCACTTGGTCGCCTTCGTGCAGGAACAGCATGCGCCCGGCGTATTCTTCGGGCGTGCCGAGGCCGTAGATGCACGAGACGGTCGCCACGACCACGCAGTCGTCGCGGGTGAGAAGGTCGGCCGTGGCGCGGTGGCGCAGGCGCTCCACGTCGTCGTTGATGGCGGAGTCCTTCTCGATGTAGGTGTCCGTCTGCGGGATATACGCCTCGGGCTGGTAGTAGTCGTAATAGCTGACGAAATAATTGACGGCGTTGTCGGGCATGAGCTCGCGGAACTCCGCACATAGCTGGGCGGCAAGTGTCTTGTTGGGCTCGAGGATCAGCGTGGGGCGCTGCAGACGCTCGATGAGCCATGCCGTCGTGGCGGTCTTGCCCGTGCCCGTGGCGCCCATGAGCACCACGTCCTTTTCGCCGTTCTCGATCCGCTCGGCGAGTTCCGCTATGGCCTTGGGCTGGTCGCCCGCCGGCTGGTAGGGGGATTTGACGACGAACGGCTTGTGTGTCCTCTCGATGCCGTATCCCATTCATGCCTCCTGTCCGCTGGTCTCCGCCTCGTGGCTCACCGCGCGCCACACGTCGTCGAGTCGGCGCCGCAACGCCTGCATGTCGCCGTCATTCGTCACCACGATGTCGGCGATCGACCGGCGCGTCCCGTCGTCCGCCTGCGACGCCATGCGGCGTTCGGCCTCGTCGCGCGTCATGCCGCGGTTGGCCATCATGCGTTCGATGCGCACGTCGCGCGATGCCTCGACTACCACAATATGATGGAACGAAAACGGCAGCTCGTCCATGATTTCAGCCAAGAGCGGAATGTCGTGCACGATGACGGCGCCGCGCCCGGCCTCGCGCACAATTGCATTCTCCTGACGCCGCGCCTCGGCATAGACCATGGGATGCAGCACCCCGTCGAGCCTGTTCCGCGCGGCCGTGGCACTGACGGACACGCCGAACACGCGGGAAGCGACCCACAAGCGGTCCATCGAGCCGTCGGCGGCGATGGCATCGTCCCCGAAAACCTCGCGGAGCCTGGGAATCGCCGCCCCGCCGGCGGCCGTGATCGCATGCGAGATCGCATCGTAGTCGATCACATGCGCCCCTTTGCCTGCCAGATAGGCCGAAACGGTGCTCTTACCCGCGCCGATGCCTCCCGTGAGTCCGATGCGCATGCCTGCCTCCACGTTCCAAACCACCGTATTCCTTCATTATGGTATGCGACCGGGGACCGACGCGGCGCATCGTGGGGCGCCCTGCGGACGGCGCGGCGCATCCCCGTGGCGGCCCCGCGATACCAATCCCCCGCAGAATGCAAAAAGGCCCGGGCGCACAGCGCCCGGACCCTTGGCTTAAGCAACGTCGGCCGTGATGATCACGGCGTCGGTTTCAGTGACTCACTTGCCCTGGTGAAGCAGCTCGTCGCGGAGAGCGGCAAGCTTGTCATCGGAGGCAAGGGTGCCTTCAGCGGCGGCCGGAGACGAATAGTTCGTCGGCTCGGCTTCCTGCTCCTTGTCAGCCTGCTTGCGCTCGGACTGGCCATCGGCAGCGGCAGAAGCCTCGGCGTTGGCGAGCTCCTTGGCAACGAATGCCTTGTGCTCCTCCCACAGTTCGTGGGCTGCAGCGTACTGCGACTCCCACTCCTCGCGCTGCTTCTCGTAGCCTTCCATCCACTCGTTGGTCTCGGGATCGAAGCCTTCCGGATACTTGTAGTTGCCCTCGTCGTCGTACTCGGCCGGCATGCCATAGAGAGCCGGGTCGAAGTCCTCGGAGTTCGGATCAACGGAGTCGTTGGCCTGCTTGAGGGACAGGGAGATACGACGGCGCTCGAGATCGACGTCGATCACCTTGACGAATACTTCCTCGCCGGGCTTGACGACGGTCTCCGGGTTCTCGACGTGACGGTTGGCGAGCTCGGAGATGTGGACCAGGCCCTCGATGCCGTCGTCGACGGAGATGAACACGCCGAACTGCACGATCTTGGTGACCTTGCCCTTGACGATCTGGCCAGGCACGTGAGTGCGGGCGAAGCGATCCCACGGATCCTCCTGCGTCGCCTTGAGCGACAGGGAGATGCGCTCGCGCTCGAGATCGACATCGAGCACCTCGACGGTGACCTTGTCGCCGACCTTGACGACCTCGGACGGATGGTCGATGTGCTTCCAGGACAGCTCGGAGACGTGGATGAGTCCGTCCACACCGCCGAGGTCGACGAATGCACCGAAGTTGACGATGGAGCTGATGACGCCTTCGCGGATCTGGCCCTTCTTGAGCTGCGAGAGGAAGGTCTCGCGCACTTCGGACTGGGTCTCCTCGAGGTACTGGCGACGGGACAGCACGACGTTGTTGCGGTTCTTGTCGAGCTCAAGGATCTTGGCCTTGATCTTCTGGCCGATGTACGGCTGGAGGTCTCGCACGCGGCGCATCTCGACGAGAGAAGCCGGAAGGAAGCCACGAAGGCCGATGTCGACGATGAGGCCGCCCTTGACCGCTTCGATGACGGTGCCCTCGACGACGCCGTCCGCTTCCTTGATCTTCTCGACCTCGCCCCAGGCACGCTCATACTTGGCGCGCTTGATGGAGAGGATGAGGCGTCCTTCCTTGTCTTCCTTGGTGATGACAAGGGCCTCGACGGTGTCGCCAACCTTAACGACATCATCGGGATCGACGTCCTTCTTGATGGAAAGTTCGCGCGAAGGAATCACACCTTCGGTCTTGTAGCCGATATCCAGCAGGACTTCGTCGTGATCGATCTTGACAACAGTGCCTTCGACCAGATCACCATCGTCGAAGTTCTTGATGGTGGCGTCGACTGCCTTGATGAAGTCATCCACAGTGCCGATGTCGTTGATGGCGACCTGCGGGACCTCGTTCTTGTTTTCTGCCATAAATGTGGTTGTTTCTGATAGTTGGTGGATAATAATCGATCTTCACTTTTGCACCACGCCTGATCGGCGACGGCGCGCGTGCAGCTGCGGAGCGGAATCCGCGACGTGGATACACTTCGCCCAGGCACGCAACTTGACATGATACTACGGGGCCGCGCCAAATGGAAACGTCACGTCGGCATTCCCCGGCGCGGCGCGTCATCCCCGTCTCTGCCCGGGATGCGGACCGCAGACGGGAAATCGCCGAGGCGCTCAGTCACAGATGCCGGCCCTGCGCTCGGCCATCTCGACCACATTGCGCAGCAGCATGGCGCGCGTCATCGGCCCCACGCCGCCCGGATTGGGCGAATACGCCGCGCACACCTCATGGCATGCGGGATCGACGTCGCCCTGCACGCGCCAGCGCCCCGCGGCCTCGTCATACACGCGGGACACGCCGACGTCCATGAGCACCGCGTGGGGCGAGACGTCCTCGGGTTTGACGAAATGCGCCTTGCCCACGGCCGCGACGATCACGTCGGCGCTGCGCATGATGTCGTGAAGGTTGTGCGTGTGCGTATGGCACAGCGTCACGGTGGCGTCCACGCCTCGGTTGGTCAGCAGAAGGCCGATGGTGCGGCCGATCGTCACGCCGCGCCCGAGCACCACCACGTGCTTGCCGTCGAGGTCGATGCCTCCGCGTTCCATGAGGTCGATCACCCCGCGGGGCGTGCAGGGCAGCGGGTAGCGCGAGTCACCGTTGGTGTGCAGCACGAGCTGGCCGAGGTTGTAGGGGTGCATGCCGTCCGCGTCCTTGGCCGGGTCGACCATCTCGATGATGCGGTTGGAATCGATGCCCTGCGGCAACGGCAGCTGCACGATGTATCCGGTGCACTTGGGGCTGTTGTTGAGCCGTTCCACGGCGGCGGCGATGTCATCGAAGGTCGAGGTCTCGGGAAGGTCTTCGCGGATGGAGTCGATGCCGATCTCGGCGCAGTCGCGGTGCTTGCCGGCCACGTATTTGAGCGAGCCCGCGTCCTGCCCCACCAGCAGCGTGCCCAGGCCCACGGCGTACCCCTCGTTGCGCAGACGCGTCACGCGACGCGCCAGATTCGCCTTGATCTCGGCTGCGGCGGCCTTGCCATCGAGCACCAGTGCCATTCGTTCTCCTTCGGATAATCCAGTCAGCGACACGCGTCACGAAACGCTTGGGGGAACAGGCGGAGCGGTGTCACCAACCGGTCGTGAAACGTGAAGGTTTCATCGCTCCATGAGTCATTTCGCGCAATTCAACGGTATTTAAGTTACCCTGAAATCATCATTGACGTGGTTCTGATTCCACAAAGAGCAGAACGGGAAAGGGACACGAGAGTCACAATGTCACGCATCACAACGCTTTTGAGGAGCATCGCGGCCTGCACGTGCATTGCCTTGCTTGGCGCAGGACTGGCCGCGTGCGGCCCCAAGGAATCGGCGCAGACGGCGTCGTCCAGCGAGACCGGGGCCAGCACGGCGTCGGATTCCCCCATCACCGTCGTCGCCGCCGAAAACACGTGGGGCTCCCTCGCCGAAGAGATCGGCGGGGATCAGGTCACCGTCACCTCCATCCTCGACGACACGTCCGAGGACCCCACCGCTTTCGCCCCCACCTCCGATGAAAAAACGGAAATCGCCGACGCCCAGGTCGTCATCGTCAACGGCGCCGGATACGACGACTGGGCGAGCTCCCAGACGAACAACCACCAGACCGTGATCAACGCGGCGTCGCTCGTGGGCGCCACGAAGGGAGACAACCCCTATCTGTGGTTCTCCAAGGACGTGCGCTCGTCCATGGCGACCGCAATCGCCGACGAACTGAGCAAACTGGCGCCCGATGCCAGCGACGACATCGCGCAGAACCTGTCGACGTGGCAGAAAGAGGAGGAAGACCTCGAAAACACCATCTCGTCGATGGGCAAGGACTATTCCGGCACGCATTACATGGCGACGGTGCCCGTGGGCTATTACATGTTCTCTGAGCTGGGATTGATCGACGACACGCCCTCGTCGTACTCAACCACCGTGCTCAAAGGCCAGTCCCCGTCGGATGACGACATCCAAGCCTTCACGGAGGCCATCTCGGACGACATGAAATTCATGGTCAGCGACAGCCAGCACGTGACCGACGCGATGAACCAGCTCACCGGATACGCGGGGCGCATGGACCGCCCCGTGGTCACGCTCACCGAGCAGATGCCGGAATCGGCGTCGACGCTTGACGGCTGGATCACCTCGGTGCTGTCCAACTTCGGCAAGCAGGTCAGCGCCGCGGATTCGTCCGACGGCAGCTCGACGGATTCCCCGTCGGACTCGGCGTCGGCCAGCACGTCCGCCACGGCCGACGCCACCCAGTCCGGCTCGGGCAACTGACCGCCGACGGGCCGCCCCGCCGGCATGGCCATTGCCCGGCGCGGGTTTTCACGATGGCATTCGCATGCGGCGCCTCCACGGCGCCGCTTTTTCGTATCATCCGCCCCTTCCGCAACGTGGAGATCCCCGGGTTGCTTTTGTCTACCATTTGTGAGAACGTTTCTCATTAGTGAATGAGAAACATCGGATAGTCGAAAGAAACAATATGGATTCACAGACACCGGCCGAGGGTTCCCCGGCCCTTCACATGGCGCGGCAGGGGACGCAGGTCCTCGAGCCCTGCATCGAGTTCCGCGACGCGGCGGTGACACGCGGCTCCAAGGTCATCTGGTCGCGCGGCACTTTCCGTATCGAACGCGGCACGGTCACGGCCATCGTCGGCAGCAACGGCGCCGGCAAAACCACCATGATCGACGTGGAGCTGGGACTCATCCCCTTGTCGACCGGCACCTTGACGGTGCTCGGGCAGCCGGCCGGGGCGGCCAACAGGCGCATCGGATTCGTGCCGCAGAACTACATGGACGACCTGGATTCCAACGTGACCGTCGAGCAATCCGTGCTGCTGGGCCTCACCGGCACGCGTTTCGGATTCCACCGGGTCACGCGCGAGCAGCGCGAGGCCGTGCACGACGCAATCGAGTTCGTGGAGCTCGCAGGCAAGGAACGCATGCGCCTCAACGAGCTGTCGGGCGGCCTCCGCCAACGCGCCGCCATCGCCCAGGCCCTCGTGAGCCGTCCGGAGCTGCTGCTCCTCGATGAGCCGCTCGCCAACCTCGACCTTGCCAGCCAGAGCGCCATCGTGGAGCTCTTCGCTAAGCTCAACCGCGACTGGGGCACGACGATACAGATTGTGTCGCACGACCTCAACATGCTGCTGCCGATACTCACCGGCGCCGTCTACCTGCTCGACGGGCACCCCCACTACTCGCCCATGGCCGCGGTACTGGATTCCGACCTGCTCACGCATCTGTACGGCACTCGCGTCGAGGTGGTCACCACCCCGCAGGGCGACATGTTCGTCACCCCCAACCCCAAGGTGGAGCCGCGCGACCACGTGCGCAGCACGCTCGACGCCGACGAGGCGGCGGGGTTCTTCACGAAGCACTACGGCGAAAGCCATGGGACCGCGGGCGCCGGCACAGCGGCAGACAACGGCGACGACACCAAGGAGGACCTGCGATGAATCTCACTTTCAACGCCGACTGGTGGAGCCTTCTCACCAGCTCGTTCATGAGCAACGCGCTCGTCGCGGGCACGCTCATCGCCGTCGCGGCAGGCATGGTCGGGTATTTCACCATCACCCGCCATTCCGCGTTCGCCGCGCACGCCCTGGCGCACATCGGCCTCCCGGGCGCCACCGGCGCCGTGCTCCTAGGACTGCCCGTCTCATGGGGCATGGGCCTTTTCGCACTGGGCGGCGCGCTGGTAATCGGCGCGCTGGGCAAAAAGGCATCGCAGCGCGAGATCGCGACGGGCACGGTTCTCGCCTTCGCCACAGGCCTCGGCCTGTTCTTCGCACGCATGTCATCCAGCGCGACCAAGCAGATGCAGGCGATCCTGTTCGGCTCGATCCTCACCATTTCGAGCTCGGAGCTGCTGGGGTTCGCCGTATTCGACGTGCTGCTGCTCGCAATCATGTCCTTCGCCTACCGGCCGCTGCTGTTCAGTTCGCTCAACGAACAGGTGGCGCAGGCCAAGGGCGTGCCCACCCATGCCATGGGCATCCTCTACATGGCGCTGATGGCGGGCGTGATCACAGTGGCGACCCCGGCGGTCGGCACCCTGCTGGTGTTTGCGTTGGTGGTGACGCCGTCCGCGACGGCCATCATGCTCACCCGCTCCCCCCTGTCGGCCATGGTCGTCTCGGCTCTGCTCTGCCTGGCGAGCATCTGGGGCGGCCTGGTGCTCGCCGCGATGTTCCCGGTCCCGCCGAGCTTCGCAATCGTGACGCTGAGCACCACGCTGTGGCTCGTGGTCCGTCTGGTCAGCGGGCGTTCCCAGCACTGAGGTCCGCAGCGCCGCGCCCGGTGCGCACCGCAAGCACGGTGGCCAGCGCCGACGCGCCTTCGCCTCTGCCGGTGAAGCCCATGCCATCGGTCGTGGTGGCGGTGATGCTCACGGGGAATCCCGCAGCCCGCCCCATGGCTTCCTCGGCGTCGCCGCGATGACGCGAGACGTGCGGATCGTTGCATACGATCGACACGCAGCCGTTGATGAACGTCCAGCCATCCTCGGCGCAGCGCCGCGCCACCTCGTGCACCATGTCGGCGCCATGACGGCCGGCGCCGGCGCTCGCCGCGCCCACGCCGAAGAAACCGCCGATGTCACCCATCCCGCAGGCGGACAGCATCGCGTCGATCAGCGCATGCGCCGCCACATCGCCGTCGGAATCGCCGGCGAACCCCTGGACGCCGCGCCTCTCATCGTCGGTCCACCGCATGCAGGCGAGCCATAGCTCGCGCGGCGCCGGGGATGACGAGCCATCGGAATCGGCGGATGCAGCGGGTACGGAAAAGCGATGCGCATCGAAACCCTGTCCGATGCGCATCGCAGACATGTCGCAGCCGTTCACGTCGCCGAACCGTTCACTTGGTTTTCTTCACGGCGCGCTTCTTGGACTTCGCGCCCTGCATTTCGATGCGGTGAAGCGTCTCGCTGGCCGGTTCGTCGGGAGCGAAGGTGTGGTGCTTCTCGTCGCCCGGCTGCGGATCGGCGAAGCCGAGGTTGACGTCCAGCAGGCGCTGCGTCTCCTCTTCGGAGATCTTCTCGGAAATCGAAATCTCGGCGGTGAGCACCTTGCGGGCCTTCGTCAGCATGCGCTTCTCGCCCGCCGACAGCCCGTGCTCGTCCTTGTCTCGCTGCGACAGATCGCGCACGACCTGCGCGATCTGCTGAAGGTCGCCCGATGCGATTTTCTCTTGGTTCAGTTTGTAACGGCGCGACCAGTTGGTCTTCTCGGCCTCGATGGGGGTGCGCAGAATCTCGAACACCTTGCCCACGTCCTCGCCATCGACGATGTCGCGCACGCCGATGGTGTCGACGTTGTCGGCGGGAACGCGGATGATCAGGCCATCGCTCGACAGCACATCCAGCTCAAGGTACGAGCGCGTCTGCCCATCCGGCGTCTCGATGTCCCGGATGCCTTTGACCCGAGCGGCCCCGTGCCTCGGATAGACAACAATATCGCCGACTTTATAGCCCATGTAACTGTAACCTCCAGAGTGACCCAAACTCTCATATTATGCCACGAATCCCCGACCGGAGGGGGAATCAGCCGTGGGCGAACACTAATGTCTCCCACATTGAAGAATCCCGTCATTTTCCAGCGTTTCACATTGCAAATTTGCAGAGCAGGCCTCTACACTTTGGTTTATGGAGAAGTCATATATTTCAGACGTGGCCCCTCTCACCGTGGACCACGATGCACTCGACAGAGTGAGCAACGGCGTCTACTACGATCCTCACCAGATCCTGGGCGCCCACCTCATCCCCGACAACGACGCGTATGCCACCGTTCGCGTGCTTCGTCCGTTCGCCAAGGAAGTCGGTATCATCACCGTGGATGGCACCGAATACGAAGCGAAGCACGAGTGGAACGGCGTGTTCACCGCCGTTATCCCCGCCTCCGAAAACAAGGACGGCAAGCACACCGTCCCCGATTACCGCGTGCACACCACCTACGAGGATGGCGCAGAGAACACGCAGGACGACCCGTACCGTTACCTGCCCACCGTCGGCGACGTCGACATGTACCTGTTCGGCGAAGGCCGCCACTACCGCCTCTGGGAGGTCATGGGCGCGCATGTGCGCACCTACATCGACCCCATGGGCTCGCCTGATGGATCGTCCAAGGACTCCATCGCCGGCGTCTCCTTCGTCGTGTGGGCGCCGAACGCGCACGCCGTCCGCGTCGTCGGAGACTTCAATGGCTGGAACGGCCGCACCCATTCCATGCGCGAGCTGGGCAACTCCGGAATCTGGGAGCTGTTCATCCCCGGGCTCAAGGGCGGCGACAAGTACAAGTTCGAGCTTCTGAACGCCAACAACGAGTGGAAACAGAAGGCCGATCCGTACGAGCGCCACCACCAGATCCCGCCGGAGACCGCATCCGTCGTGTCTGACTCGCATTACAGATGGAACGACGACGAGTGGATGCAGCGCCGCGCCACCACCAATCCCCACAACGGCCCGATCAGCATCTACGAGGTGCACGCCGGCTCATGGAAGCAGGGCTACACGTACCGCCAGCTCGCCGACGAGCTCGTGCGCTACGTCAAGGACATGGGCTACACCCACGTCGAGTTCCTGCCGCTGGCCGAGCACCCGTTCGCCGGGTCCTGGGGGTACCAGGTCACCGGATACTATGCGCCGGATTCCCGTTTCGGCGACGTCGACGACTTCAAGTACATGGTCGACTGCTTCCACAAGGCGGGCATCGGCGTCATCATGGACTGGGTCCCCGCGCACTTCCCCAAGGACGACTTCGCCCTGGGGCGTTTCGACGGCACCCCGCTGTATGAGGACCCCGACCCGCTGCGCGGCGAGCACCCCGACTGGGGCACCTACGTGTTCAACTTCGGCCGCAACGAAGTGCGCAACTTCCTCGTGGCCAACGCCTGCTACTGGCTCGACGAATACCATGTCGACGGCCTGCGCGTCGACGCGGTGTCGTCCATGCTGTACCTCGACTACAGCCGCGAGCCCGGTCAGTGGCGTCCGAACATCTACGGCGGCCGCGAGAACCTCGAGGCCATCGAATTCCTCAAGGAAGCCACCGGCACCTGCTATCTCAACTACCCCGGCATCCTCATGATCGCCGAGGAGTCGACCGCATGGCCGGGCGTCACCGCCCCGACCAGCGCCAACGGCCTGGGTTTCGGCCTCAAGTGGAACATGGGTTGGATGCACGACACGCTCCAATACATGCAGTATCCGCCGATCGACCGCAAGTGGCACCATGACGAGATCACGTTCTCGATGGTCTACGCCTATTCCGAACACTACGTGCTGCCGATCTCGCACGACGAGGTCGTGCACGGCAAGGGCTCCCTCATCGGCCGTATGCCGGGCGACGACTGGCAGCGCTTCGCCGGCGTGCGCGCTCTGTTCGCCTACCAGTGGACGCACCCGGGCAAGAAGCTGTCGTTCATGGGCAACGAATTCGCCCAGTTCGGCGAGTGGAACGAGAACTGGAGCATCGACTGGGATTCGCTCAACTGGCAGGACCACCAGGGCGTGCAGCGTCTTGTGCGCGACCTCAACAAGTTCTACCGCGAGAACCCGCCGCTGTGGGAGCTCGACAACGACCCGGCCGGCTTCCAGTGGCTGACGTCCGACGACGCCGACCACAACACGCTGAGCTACATGCGCCTCGACAAGGCCGGCAATCCCGTCGTCGTCGTGGTGAACTTCTCCGGCACCGCCTGGAGCGACTACCAGGTCCCGCTCCCCCGCGGGGGCAAGTGGAAGGAAGTCCTGACCACCGACGACCTCGCGTACGGCGGCTCGAACATCCACAACGACAACATCGAAGCCAACGCTGGCGAATATCATTCCCGTCCGGCATCCGCGAAGCTCACGATTCCGGCACTCGGTGCGATATTCTTGAAGCCAGAGGACTGATTCTGCAGCCGAAGCGCGGAACGGCCAGACTTCAATGACTTGGGGCAGCAAGCGCAAGCCTGCTGCCCCAAGTCTGGAAAGACGGAGATTATGAATAATTCAGCCGGACAATCCGACAAGCGAACGATTCTCGTCGTCGAGGACGAACCGACGCTGGCGACCGCAATCGCCCAGCGTCTCACCGCAGAAGGATGGACGGCGCGAGTCTGCGGCGACGGCGCCAGCGCAGTGCAGGCCGCTGCGCAGCTCAAGCCCGATCTCGTCATCATGGATGTGATGCTTCCCGTCATGGACGGCCTCGAGGCCACCCGCCGCATCACGGCGAGCCGCCCCGTCCCGGTTCTCATCCTGACCGCACGCGACGATGAGTCGGACAAGGTCGTGGGGCTGGGCGCCGGCGCCGATGACTACATGACCAAGCCGTTCTCGATGCGTGAGCTCATCGCCCGCTGCAAGGCGTTGCTGCGTCGCGTCGAACGCGCCAAGGTCATCGCCAAGAACTCCGAGAACGAAAAGGTGCTCGATTTCGGCGAACTGGTGATCGACCCCTCGCAGCGCATCGTGACGATGCACGGCGAGGAAGTGCACCTGACCCCCACCGAGTTCGACCTGCTGACCACCCTTGCGCGCAAACCCAAGTCGGTGCTCAGCCGCGAGAAGCTTCTCGAAGAGGTGTGGGACTGGGTCGACGCATCGGGCACCCGCACCGTGGATTCGCACGTCAAGGCCCTGCGCCACAAGCTCGGCCCCGATCTCATCCGCACGGTGCATGGCGTCGGATACGCTTTCGAACCTCCGACCGACGACACCGAACGCTGATGTATGGAAAAGACGTCCTTCGGGACGCCTTTTCCATTGAAGGGCCTGTGCCGACCATGATGCAATACCGACGGCGGGCGCTGCGAACGTCGTTCGCCTGCCACGGAATCGCGCACTGTCCCCGGCCGCGCACCGCTCCGTCGCCCTACCATAGAACCGTCACACGCGCCGCGCCACGCGGCGCAACGCTCAAGGAGAATCATGAGCACCCCTGACCGCCTCAGTCCGAAAAACAAAATAGAACGAGCCCGTCTGCGCCATGAACGCCAGCGCCAGCGCGAACTCGCCGCCCAGAGCCATCCGAAAAACACCCACGCCACGTTCATCGGCTCGCTCTCGTCGCTCAAGCTGGAGCTCAGCATCCTCATCATCATCGACACGATCATCGTGTTCCTCATGTCATGGATCATGCTCAAATGCGGTCTGAGCGAATGGATCGCGTTCCCGTGCATCATCATCATCGCACTGGGCATCACCTACATGTTCTCGCGTGGGCTCACGGCGCAGCTACGCGAAATCCGCGACGCCGCCGAGGCCGTGTCGGAAGGCGACTACCAGGTGCGCGTGTACGATGCCGTCGACAGCCAGGACGAGATCGGACAGCTCGCCCGTTCGTTCAACGTGATGGCCGAGGAACTCGAGCATTCCGACACCATGCGCCGCGACCTCATCGCCAACGTCAGCCATGAGCTGCGCACCCCCGTGGCCGCGCTCCAGGCGCAAGTTGAGAACATGGCGGACGGCATCACCGAGCCGTCGTCCGCCAACCTGGAGAGCATCCTCACGCAGACCCAGAGGCTTTCGGACCTCATCGCGTTCCTGCTCGACCTGTCGCGCATGGAGGCCGGGGCGGCGAGCCTTGAGATTTCCACGTTCAATCTCTCCGATTTCATCGACGAGACCGTGGAACCCCTGGAAATCGCCGACGGCGGGCACAACCACTCCGTCGTCATGAACGTTCCCGACATCGACATGGAAGGCGACCAGGACCGCCTGCGCCAGCTCTTCACCAACATCATCTCGAACGCGCTCAAGCATTCGGCCGACGGATCCGAAGTGCTTATCAACGCACATGAAGACAAGAACGACGACACCGTGGTGATCAACGTCATCAACTACGGTTCGCAGATCCCCGTCTCGGCCCGCAGCGACATCTTCCGCCGCTATGTCAAAGGCAAAGGCGGGCATCCGGGCACGGAATCAGGCGGAACCGGCCTGGGGCTGCCCATCGCGCGATGGGCCGCGCAGCTGCACGGCGGCACTGTGACGGTCGTCGACGACCCGCGCGGCGCCGATTTCGAGATCGTGCTGCCCAAGCACCATGACGAAAACGATGTCGGCGGCGATGGCGATTCCGCCGCATGACAGGGACGCGTGACATGACACGCATGACCCGCACAGCGCCCATCCATCGAAGGCATCGACGGATGGGCGCTGTGTTCATATCGGCGTGTCGCACAGCTTCCCGGTATATATTCGAACATACATTCGATAGAACAGATGTTCGATTATAGGGGGCAGAACATGGAAAAGCAGAGCACGGAGACCACGCAGAAACCATCCGCCGGACAGACGGCCGCACCTCGGACCGGCACGGCCCAGGACGCACACACGGGCACCCTGGGGCACAGGCATGCGCGCCTGTACGAAAGCCCGCGCGACGGCGTCACGGGCTTCCACTGGGTGTCCCCTCACCCGCGCCCCATCCCCCAGGCGTTGGAATCGGTGCACGCGGGGTTCCCCTCGGTGGCACAGGACTATTTCTCGGGGGATTTTTCGCTGGATGCCAATCTGGTGGCGCACCCCGACATGACATTCGTCGTCACCGTGGCAGGCGATTCCATGGAGAACGCGGGGATCTACGACGGGGACATCCTCATCGTGGACCGCTCCCTGCAGCCACGGGACCATGACATCGTCATCGCCGCCATCAACGGCGAGCTGACGGTCAAAAGGCTGCGCAAAGACCCGACGGGAATCTGGTTCCACCCCGAGAACCCCCGGTACCCCGACATCCACCCCGAGCAATGGGACGACACGATGATCTGGGGAGTGGTCATCGGCAACTACCACTGGCAGTGCAGCAGGGCGGAATATGGCCGCGTGGACACGAAGGAACGCGCCGTCGAGGGAGCGCGGCCATGACGACCGACGAACGGCATGGCGGGCGCACCCGCCCCGCCGCCCACGACGCATCCGCGGCCGACGCCTCGGCGTCCGCCGATCGGGCCCCGGTTCCCGATTATCAACAGCACCCCTGGATTCCGGGTACAAAGGCGCCCACCGCCCAGCGTACCTTCGCACTGGCCGACGCCAACAGCTTCTTCGCATCGTGCGAATGCGTGTTCGACCCCTCGCTCATCGGAAAACCCGTGGTGGTGCTGTCGAACAACGATGGCTGCGTCGTAGCCCGCAGCCAGGCAGCCAAGGACCTCGGCGTCCCAGAAGGAATCCCCTGGTTCAAACTGCGCGGGCAAGCGGAGAAAGACGGCATAGTGGCCCGCAGCTCCAACTACGAACTGTACGCAAGCCTGTCCGCGCGCATGATGTCGGTGATGGGCACGTATTTCGCCCATCAGGAGATCTATTCCATCGACGAATGTTTCCTGTCGACCCGCCACCCCGCCGACGAGGCCCTGACGGACCGATGCATCGCCATGCGCACGGCCGTGCTCCGCGGAGTGGGAGTGCCAGTCTCCGTAGGAATCGCACCCACCAAAACACTGGCGAAAATCACCAACCATTGGGTGAAGAAACATGATGCGCGCCATGGCGTCGATTCATGGGATGACGTGAAAGACATGGCGGGCCACGATCCGCTCGCCGACGTCACCGTGCAAGACATCTGGGGCGTGGGACGCCGTCTCGCCCCGCGTCTCATGTCCCACGGAATCCTCACCGCCGCCGACCTGCGCGACCAAGACCCCGAAGACATACGCCGCCGCTATTCCGTGCTGCTTGAGCGCACCGTGCTCGAACTGCGCGGAATCCCCTGCATCGAGGACGAAAGCAGTGCGCTCAACGGCACGCGCATGAACCAGATCATGTGTTCACGCATGTTCTCGCACCCCATCCGCGACGAAGCAACCATGCGTCAGGCCGTCAGCGTCTATGCGCAGAAAGCCGTCCGACGTCTCAAACGCCAGCGCGGACTCTGCGACGCGGTCAGCGTCTTCTGCGGCACCGGCCCCACCGACGACGAAGGCAATGGACGCACCTTCGTGCGGGGGACGGCGGTGCTGCCGACACCCAGCGACGACCCCATCCACATCTGCAAGGCCGCGTGCAAGGCATTGGAGGGGCGCATGGTTCCCGGCCAACGATACGTGCGGGCGGGAGTCCTGCTCTGGGGTCTGCACGACGCGGATTCCTACGAGCCGTTGGACGGATTCGAAGCCACGCGCGACACCGGACTGGGCGACACACTGGAACAGATCACCCGGCGTTTCGGGCCATCCCACGTGGGCATCGGATACAGCGGCATCAGAGGCAAAGGACGGTGGAACGAAGACACCGGCGCATCGTGGACCATGCGCCGGTCCATGATGTCCCGGCGTTGCACGACGCGATGGGACGAAATGGCCATCGTCAAAGCCGACTGACACCATCGTCGCCCACAGTGACGGACGGGGCCCGGCAGTTGCGACGATGCCGACAGCACGGCCGCCGCATGTACCGCCGCATGTACCCTTGTCAAACGGCGCACAGTCCCCGGGCATGAGACCGCCGCCACACTCCCCAACCAAAACGGGCGCCGGCCCCTGTGGACCCCGCATACGCCCCGGCCAGACGGCGCCCGGCCCCCTGTGGACCGCACCCGCAACCATGCACCTCGGCTCACGTACCATCATTTCGCAACGGCACACAAGCCAGCACGAAAGCCGCCACGGGGATCCCCCCGCATTCGCTGATCGCATGGGCACATTCCGCGAGCGTGGCGCCCGACGTCATGATGTCATCGACCAGCACCACGACCCGTCCCTCGATTCCCCCGTCGGCCGACACATGTCCCTTGATGCGCCTGGCACGGTCCGCGGACCCCGATTGCATCACGGATTTGCCCGTGACCCCTGTCATGTGCAACACGTCCGCCACCGCGGCCGGCACGCCATGGACCTGAAGCTCCGACGCCACCGCCGTGGCCAAGGGCATGGTCTGGAATCTGCCGCGTGCGCGCAGCGATGCGGCCGACGACGGAGCGGGAACCACCAGCACGTCACATCCACGCGCCACCTCCCGCGCGAATGCATGCCACAGCCGTGCGCCACGTCGCGACACGGCGACGTTCGTTGTCATGATTCGCATGAACTCACGGTCCAGTTCCACATCCCCGTGGTCCTTCCAAACAAGGATCGCACGGCGTACCTCGCCCCGGTACCACCCGCAGCCATAGACGGCGCCGCCGGACACCGACGCGCAACCGCGCACGGGAAACGATTCGAACAAAGCACGGCATTCCCGGCACAATGTCTCGTCCGGCCTGCGGCACCCCGCACATCCTCGCGGGAACACGACCAACGAGACATCGCGCACGGTGCGCACGACGATGTCGCGGACGCAGCGCGCCAAGCGCCGTCGAGGTCCGTCGATTCGCGATGCCGGTATCCGATGCCAATGCCCCATGGCACGACCCTACGGCGCCATCCCCCGGAGCGCCACCGCCCCGTGTCTATTGTGGAAAACTCACGTCCTTATCACGCCCCGCCAGACCGGCCCCGCACCGAGGCGCCTGGCGCCGCGCGCTTCAGCACTAGCCGCACCCTCACGTGGAGCCGCACGCCACAGCCGGAGCTAATCCCGGTGCAGCGCCTTCCAGCTGGCTTCGATGCGTTCGATGCACTGGATCGTGTCTTCGGGACCATCCACATGGATGCTGGCCGTGCCCGCCTGCACCGCCGGATAATCGTTGCCCTCGGGCCCCATGCGGTCGCCGATGTAACACAGCTGGGACACGTCGATGCCGAGGATCTTGCACAGCTCACGCACCGCATAGGCCTTGTCGATGCCTTTGAGCGAAATATCGACGCTCGTGGAGCCGCCCGCCTTGACAGTCAGCGACGGCAGATCCTTCTGACAGGCCTCGGCGAGGGCCTTGCGCTTGGCGCCGGTGGGATCCCACGCCTCCTTGGCTTCAACGGGGGCTTCCTGCCCCAGCGCCGAATAAGTAATCTGGCTGCCGCGGTCGTCGATGCGTTCACCCCACGTATGCTCTTCCCACGACCCCAACTCCTTGGCGCGGCGCTCGAGCGACGCGAACGCGGCATCGCGCTCGTCCTTGGTCAGGTCATGCTCGAAGACCTTCTGCCATTCGCCCTTCGCCGCGTCCCAGCGGATGTACCTCGTGCCGCTGGTGGGCATGAGGTGCAGATTGGAGCGATCCGAACGGTCCTGCACCATCTGCACGACCTGGCTGTCGACGAGCGACCACCGTCCGCCCGACACGACGGCGACTGGCATGAGATGGGTCAGGTTCGCGAATTCATCGGCGATGGGCTGCTTCATTGGACGCTTCGATCGCGCGAGGGTGCCATCGAGATCAAACGCAACCGCCTTGATACGCCGGCACAGCGCATCGTAATCGACGTCATCCCAAGCCATCGGCGTGAGTTCAGCCATGAATCCTCCCTTTGGGTAGCTCGACATTCGTATCACGGAATGCACCGTTCCCGAAAACGCCCGGAGCGCAGCGCACGGACCATGCCGGACGCTCGCCCGGGTATCGTGCGGCGCCCCACATACATTGGGCAATTGTAGGGGATGCAGCGGAAATACGCCCATCGCGCCTTGCCGCCGGTTCGCCATGAGCTTAGGATGTTAGGCATGTCACAGTCTGCGCACACCAATCCTCCGAGCGATTCCACCCCGTTGTCCGAAATGGCGCCGTGGAATCGGCATCGGTATCGCAACCTGCATGGACGCGGCCAGCGCCAGCCCATGTTCGGTGTGCACCTGCCGTATTACCGCACGACGGACGGCTTTTTCGACGACTGCGTCAAATCGGTTCTCATTTTCCTGTCCGCGCGCATCCCCGACCATGGAGACATCGAGGTGGCCAAGGAATTCGTGCCGCCGTCCGACCCCTTCCCCTGGGAGGACCACATGGTGCCGCTGTCGCGCTCGTTCCCCGCGAAAAACGGACAAAAGGCCCGCATCGTGCTGTATCAGATGCCCATCATGGAGCGCGTGCAGGATAAGCACGACATCCAACGCGTGGTGTTCCGCGAAATCGTGTGCCAGGTCGCGGAGCTGAAGAATCTCGAGCCATCCGATATCTATCCCGGCTGGGACGATTTGGACTTCTGACCCGCCGGACCCACCGGATTAGCCAGGCAGATTCGATTGCGCCGGCGAATCCACGTCGGGCCAACCAACCCAGCCGAACCAACCGACTCAGCCGGATCGCACCAGCGGCATCAGTCCAACGAGATCACGCCGGTCGGCGGGGGTGGCCTCAGCTCACGATGCGCTGATCGCGCGTGGAAGTCACGACCTCGGCATCCACATCGATGGGTGCGCCGCTGACCACCGCAACGCCTTTGGCATTGGCCGCGGTCACATCCTTTTGCGTCACAATAGCGGCCACTGCGGTTCCGGCACCATCGTCAGCGCCGTCATTCGTGACGACAGCCGCCACCCCATCCATGGACACATGCTGGCTGGTGCGGCCTTCGACCGTCACGGACTGCGTGGACGCGACCTCGCCTGACGCATCGTACGTCGTGATGTCAAAACCGATGTCCTGCTCCGAGGCATTGGCCAGCACCAGCGTGGCAGACGTGTCGGAAGGCGCCGCGACGCCATAGGTCGGCGAAGCCGACACGGCATCGGCGACGGCGAAATCCGTTTGTCCGGTGCCGGACTGCGTGGAGACGACCTGCGCCGATATGTCGACGGTCGACGTGACCGCGAGCGCATAGGCACCGTCGGGGGCCTTGCCAAGATCCTCAACGTCCACACGGCCTGCGGCGAGGGAAACCGTCGAAGCGTGACGTCCGCCCTTTTCAGTGAGCCACGTGAGCGACACATCGGCGTCCTTGTTTTGGGAGAAAAGCGTGACCGCAATGTCCCCGTTGGTATCGATGCCCGGGATCAGCAACGAAGTCGACGGCTTGACAGCCGGCACGGCAAAATCCGATCCCGATGGCGTCAGCCCGTCCACGTACACGGAGCGCACCACCGCAGCCAGGGGGATGGAGCCACTGTCGACGTCGATGACGAGGGCTTTCTCAGACTTGGCGGACGCGTCGAGATTCACCACGGTCTCTTCCCCTCCATCGACGGTGGCCGAGGCGCTGGTCGAAAGGCTCAACGCCCCCGTCTGCGACGTGCCCCAGGCGGTGATCGTCACGGAGGCAGGCAGAGTGTTGGGGTTGGCGAGCACGAGCTGCTCGGTCCACCCTGTTTCGGTGGACGGCACGATGATGCGCTGGCTGGTCGCCGGCACCACGCAGGAAGTCGCGGACAATCCCGTCAGATCGCCGTCGGTGGCCCATGTGGCGACCGATCCGAAAAGCGCCGACAGATCGGTGGACGATGACAGAGTGGCCTGCGCAAACGCCGATTCGTCCGCAGTGGCCGCCGCGATGCTCGCGCTGGCCGCCGTGACATCAAGGGCGGGGGCGGAGGAATCCATGGGGGACGCATAGAAGTTCGAGACGCCGCCGGTGGCAGCGACGAGCATCGACGACGCGACGTCTCCCTCGTCGACCTGGAACTCGCTGTCGCCATACGACGCCGTGTCGGCCAACGTCATGCGCTGCGGGCAATACACGGTGTCCTGGGTCTGCCCCACGGTCTCGTTGTACGAAGCCGGGGTGACGGCAGCGCCGTCGCTTTTGAAAGGCAGGCCGATGGCGGCAGCCGCCGAGACTCCGACGAGCAGGATGGCGCTCACGGCGGCGGCGACCGTCGTGGCGGCGGTGCGCACCGCGGCATGATGGCGGTCGGCGATGACCTGCGCGGCCGTGGAATCATGGCCGGATGCATCCGCCTCCCCGTGGGGCCGGGACGTCACCGGCGCCATCGTCTGGGTGAAGTCGAATTCGGAATCCTGATTCCCGCCGTTCCTGTCGTCTTTCATATGCTCACTCATCGAAGACACCTCCGCGAACGCTGCTACGGCTGAACGGAATGGCCACCAGGCAATAGACGACCATCACTGCGACAAGGCACACAAGCCACGCCTTGCGGCGGACGCTGTTCATCGCCGCATTCTGCGCGGATGTGTCGATGGAGTGGTCGTCGGTCGCCATTCCGGTGAAACGGATGTAGGAGCTGCCGTCCTTGTCGACGACCGACTGGGTATTCTGGCTGGCCAAAAGATTCGACACGAACGTCGTGGCATCGGGTTCTTCGGAATTCACGACGTAGACGCCTCCGAATCCCATGGACTCCAGGTCGAAGCTGGATTCGGAATCGGCGGAAAGCAGCAGGGCCACCAAATCCGACGAGATGCGTTGGTCGGTCGGATCCATGCCCGACTGAACCTGCGTGGCGCGGACCGACGGGGAGGAATCGACGAGGTCGCCGCGCGACGTACGCATGACGGAGAAGCTGACGTCCGTTCCGGAATTCACCCTGACCGCGAGGACGCGGTGGCTGGGGCTCTGATCCAGGTATTCCGTCGTGACCATGGGGAGTTGCGCGGTGGAAGCCCGGGCGCTGGAATCCATGCTCAGGAACACGCCGACCGCGCCCCACGCCACCAGGGTGACTATGAGCATGGCGCTGAGCACGATGCGGCCGACAGTGCCGCCGGAGCCGCCGGTCTCGGCGAAGGAATCGACGAACTTGGCGAACGGCGACGCCGCCACTCCCGCCATGATGCACGCGCAGGCCAGCAGGCCAAGCACCGCAAGGAACAAACCGGGGAGCACCGAGCCGTGGACGGCCGTGTCGCCCTCGATCGCCACCACCACGGCGTTCGAGACGAACATCAGCCCGACGCCGCACATGATGAGGGTCCACATCAGGCGCGAGATGCGCAGCGCCGACGGCTTGCACAACGCCACGAAAGCCAGCACCGTCAGCATCGCCAACGCGGCGGCGGCGCAGCAAACGGCCATGCGCATCATGGACGAATTGGTGTCGGAGAACCCCAATGTCGTCAGCATCACGTCGAAGAAGCTCGATCCTCCGGCCACGCCCGTGCCCGTGCCGACCGTGGCGGTGGGAACCATGATGTCACCGAACAGCTGGCGCCACTGCCCGCTGCCGATATCTCTGATGGAACGCACGAGCACCGGCGCCGCGACGACGGCGGCGGGAACCGGCACCATGAGCAGCACCAGGCGGTGCGAGCGCACGAGTGCGAGGAACAGCACGAACGCAATGCACAACGCGAGGGCGTATTGCGGCTCGGCCGCCACGACGCATGCGAGGCACAGGGATGCCCAGGCCGCGGACTGCGCGGACGGAGTGGGGTTCGTACGCTCCTCGGTACGGTACATGCCCACCGCCTTGCACACGAAGGCGATGCCCGCCGGAAGGAAGACGCTGACGACGAGCATCGGCAGATTCGCCGTCGAATACAGCCCCGCGACCATGCCGAAGGCCATCCAGACGAAGGCGGTCAGCACACGGACCGGGTTGGACCGCGTCATGATGCCGCCCAGCGCCCAGAACGACAGCGCGGACAGCGGCGCGGCGAGCAGCATGATGCCTATGACCGCAACCGACACATGGCCGGCGCACACAGCGGTGCAGACGATCAGGAAAAGCAGGAAGGGAGTCGGCGCCCCGTTGACGCCGAGGCCTGCGGCGTAGCTCCACGAACTGGTGGCCGCCCCGGCGAGCTGTTTCATCGAAGCGCCGCTGGGGAGCAGGGAGTCGGACACGATCTGCCCGCCGTTGAATGCACCACACAGAACGGGCCAGTTCACGGCAAGGCCCGCAAGAAACGCAGCGAGCGTCATCCAGAACGCCCACGCGTGTTTGATGCGCGCCTGCTCGCGCAGATAGCCTTCCGTCAGCGGGTCGGTCGGCGTGGTGCTGTCTTCGCTGAGGAACGCCACACGGCGCTTGCGCCACGAACCGATCCTTTCGTTGGACGCGACCAGCGGGGCGAGGTCCTTCGCAGACACCATCGTCTGCGATTTCACATTGCGCCGCACCGCGGCGAAGGAATGGAGCGACACCAGGTTGCTCCACGGGGCCAGCAGCTCGCAACCGGCGGCAAAGGGGTGCTTCCGCACGACGAGGGAGAAGAAACGATACAGGGAATACAGCAGGCGCCACAGCCATACGAGCAGCCAACGGGAACGCGATATGTCGGAATACAGGTAGATGTCGCGGGCGCGGCGAAGACGGGAAAAAGTGTTCACGGGCATGCCGTCGGGGGCTGCTGCGCCGGATGCGGTGCGGACTCCTTCGAAACGCGCGCGCCGATGGGCGATCGCGGCCTTCGGGGCGACGACCACGCGCCCGCCCGACCGGCAGACGCGGCGGCAGAAATCACGGGAATCCGCGAAAGTGCCGACATGGGGCTCGCCGCCGGAAAGACGTTCCCATTCAGAATCGAACACGAGCGCGCCGGTCAGGGAAACGACGTAGACGTCACTGCGGTCGTCGTACTGCTCCTGATCGGGCTCGCCGTCGACCACGAGGCTCATCACCTTGTGGTGCGGCCCCGCCAGATAGCCGACGTTGTGGAGCCGCTCCCCATCCCAGTCGAGTTGCTTGGCGCCGATCACCGACACGGTGGGCGTGTTGCGACGGACCCTGAGAAGCTCCTCGAGGCAGTGCTCGTCCGCCGGACGCGAATCGTCGTGGAGCAGCCACATCAGGTGGGAGCCCAAAGGCAGCGACACGCGGTCGAGGGCCTTGCCCACCGCATCGGTGAAACTGGAGGCGCCAGACACCGCTGCAATATAAATATGGCATGACTGCCGTCCGTCGGACTTCGCGGCAGACGACGATGCGCGGCGGGAGGCGGACGGCGGGGCGAAATGCAGCCCGGACGAGGTGACGTCAACGACGCGCGAATCGACCGTGCTGGAACGGTCGGAGCAGTCCGCGACGATGATGGTGCCGGGGATGACCGTCTGCGACAGCACGGCCGCCAGGGTCTGGCGCAGGAAGCGCAGGTCGCTTTCGACGGTGACGATCGCGGTCACCTCGCCGTTGACGACCCCGCCGGAGGCGACCCTGGCACCCGTGACCGCTCTATCCACCGCCTGCCGAACGCTGCGAACCTGTTCCATGAAGAGTACCCTCACCACTTTCCGTGCAATTGACACCCATTGTAAGGGAGGAGCCCGAAGAAGCGCGCCACTGCGCTTGTCCCGTCCACCTTCGAAACCGTGTTCTTCAGTTTTTCATCCGCAGGCACGCAGGTCAGGAACTGCCGTTCCTCCGCTCTTTCTTGAGGCGGCGGCGCTCCCTCTCGCTCATTCCGCCCCAGATGCCATAGCGTTCATCATGATCGATGGCCCATTCCAGACATTTCTCACGCACCTCGCACTGTTTGCAGATACGCTTGGCGTCACGGGTGGAACCGCCCTTTTCGGGAAAGAACGCCTCGGGATCCGTCTGGGCGCACAATGCCTTGTGCTGCCATGACAAATCGTCCTCCGGCTTGAACAGACCCCACAGGAGATTTTCCTCCCCCGCTGGCCCGTCTTCGTCGAATATCCCCCACATAGTCACGTACTCCCTATCGTCGTTGACGTTTTCAACTAGATAAATTACACACTTGAAGTTTGGTTTTTGTCAAGTTTCGTACGCCGAAATACCACCATTCCTTGAAACATTTGGTATAAGCGCCTCACCCGTCCGGCAGAGGAATCGTAAATATCTCGCAACTGTCTGAACTTTGATTGTCGCGATGTGTTCCCCCTTTGCGTATCATTGTCACGTTCACAACGCAGCACAGCGCAATACAGGTCGCCCCATGTCGACAAACGACTCGCAGACTCCAAAGGAAAGGTCGGTGTCATCCAATTGGCAGGAATGAAATCCACCTCGAGAAGGGCCACGCCGTCGCTTGCCCCCAAGCATGCGAAGCACTACCGCTGGTCGCATGCCGCACGCACCACGGTCTGCTGCATCATCATCGCGGTCCTCGCCTTCTCCTTGGCATTCGCCGGCGCCCTCTATCTGCAGATCGTCTCCAAGATCAACAACCGTGCGGTGGATCTGGTACAGCAGCCGACGGGCGACGGGAACAACGTCTCCGCAGACGACAGCAACCTTCCCCTCGACCCCTACGCCGACCAGCCCATCAACCTCCTCATCGTCGGCCAGGATACGCGTGACGGAGACAATGCCGCGATCGCGGGAACCCTCGCCAACGAACACCAGGCCGACACGACGATCGTCGTGCAGATAGCTGCCGACCGCAGCTACATCAACATGGTCTCCATCCCCCGCGATTCCATCATCGACCAGCCGTCGTGCGTCATGTCGGACGGCAGCACGATGCCCGCGCGCAGCGGCGTCATGTTCAATTCGGTCTTCGCAACCGCATACAACACCGGCGGCGACCTGTCATCGGCCATCAGCTGCACCGTGTATACGGTGAACCAGCTCACCGGACTCAGCATCAACCAATTCGTGGTCGTGGATTTCGCGGGCATGAGCAAGATGATCGACGCCCTGGGCGGCGTGGACGTGTGCATCCCCACCGACGTCTATGACAAGTACAGCGGCCTCAAAGTCTCGGCAGGCGCCCAGCATCTGTCAGGGCTCCAGGCCACGCAGTATGCACGCACCCGCCATGGCCTGGGCGACGGATCCGACGTCATGCGCACCACGCGGCAACAGTATCTCATGAAGCGTCTGGTGAAGACCGCGCTTGAGAAGAACATGCTGACGCAGTCCAACGAGCTGTATCAGTTCGCGCTGACCGCCCTGGATTCGCTGTCGATCAGCTCCGGCCTGGCCGACGTCAACACGCTCATGGGCCTTGCCTCGACGTTCTCGTCGTTCGACATCAGCCACATGTACACGCGGACCATCCCGGTCACACAGGGCCCCGATGACAAGAACCGTGTGGTGTGGGCCTCCACCGCCGACGACGTGTGGGCGAAGCTGCGCAACAACGAGCCGCTGATCGATCCCGGGGCCTCGACGGATGCTTCCTCGACCGATGCCAGCTCGTCGGCGTCCACGGATTCCTCCGACAGCTCCACCGACTCCAGCAGCGCATCGGATCCGACCACGACAAGCGTCACCGGCGGGACGTCGACGGACTCCACCGGCGCATCCGGCTCGAGTTCCGATTCAAGTTCCAGCTCCAGCACAGGCGCAACCAGCACAAGCGCGACCAGCTCCATGACGACGCAGGAACGCATCGACTACTATGAGGGGCTTGGCGCCACCTACGACGAGTCCACCAAGGTGATCACGTACGGCTCCCGACTCATCGACCCCGAATCGGGCGGCACCGTGGACTCATCGGATGGCACCATCAGGGACCCCGACACGGGCTATGCCATGGGAATCGCCTATGACTACCTGACCCTCACGTATTGCCCGTCGCTGGCGTGACGGACGATGGACGAGAGACAATCTCCGCTGCGCCGTCCGCAGGATAGGCTGCGGTGACTAGGAAAGGATGCGACCATATGACGGATCCGTCATATCCACCGAGTTTCAGACCTTCGTCAAGTTCGTCGAAACATCGAAGCGCCGCATCGCCCTCCGCCTCCAGCGCACACAACGGCGCGGCCTCCGAGGTCCCTGCGAGCATTCCGCACGCGCGTCGCGACCCCATGCAGAACCAGACGCCGCAATCCTGGCAGCACGGGGCGGCCTCGGCGCGTTCCTCCCAGCGAGGAGCTTCGTCGCGCACCACCTCTACGCCCCGAGGCGATTCCACCATGTCACGCAACGACAGGGGCAGCGTTCCGCCGAGCTACGCGCCGCAGCTTCGGAGCGCACACGGATTGCGCTCCGAGGCGTCGTCGCCCCGCAGATACGACCCCGCCGCACTTCGCCAGGCGTATGACCTGCCCGTCTCCATCGCCCCGACGCCCCAATATCCCTCGGCCCCACCGCGGACGGCGTCTTCTGATTCGCCGTCGCCGGAACCCGGCGAACCACTTCCGCTGCCCGACTCACCCGGGCGCACCCCTGGCCCCGGCACCGCCAGGCGGCGCAGGAAGAGGCACCCGGCGCGGTTCATCTTCACCATCCTCACACTGCTCATCGTCGCCGTGCTCGTCTTCGCATGGACGCAGATCAACTGGATCAATTCCGGCCTCAATCACGAGAACATGCTCACCACGAAAGCCGACACGCCTGCCAAGACATGGCTTCTCATCGGTTCCGACGAGCGTGACGGATCCGTCGGCGGCACGAAGGATGAGGTCCCCGGGTTCCGCACCGATACGCTTCTGGTGCTCACCAAGCCACAGAACGGCAACTCGTCGCTGATTTCGATTCCGCGTGATTCCTATGTGACCATAGACGGCACCGACATGAAAATCAACGCCGTCGCCGAGACCTATGGCTACCAGCGGCTCGTTTCCACCGTCGAAGACATCACGGGCATGAAAATCGACCATGTGGTGCGTGTCGGATTCTCGGGTGTCAAAGACATCGTCGACGCCATCGGCGGCGTCGACCTGTGCCTCGACTACGACGTGAACGACGCCTATTCGGGGCTCACGTGGA
This sequence comes from Bifidobacteriaceae bacterium UBA2724, assembly GCA_002353815.1. Lineage (GTDB taxonomy): Bacteria > Actinomycetota > Actinomycetes > Actinomycetales > Bifidobacteriaceae > Pseudoscardovia. The sequence goes on from DEKK01000012.1 coordinate 103,230, forward strand.
CGGCCGGCTGCCATACGGCGGACGGCACCACCGCCCTGGCTTTCGCCCGCATGAGGTATTCCGATCCGAAGGGCGACATCGGCCGTGCCGAACGCCAGCGGCAGGTAATCTCTGCCATCATGAAAAAGCTCACGACGGACAAGTCGGTGCGCAATTATTCGACGATCCACAGCGTGGGCGACACCGGGATGGGCGCGCTTACGGTGGACGAGGACGCAGACGCCTTCACGATGGCGCAGCTGGCCCTGGCCTTCCGCGACGCGACCGGGAGCGATGGCGTGACGGGATCGGTGTATTTCAGCAACATCGACTACCGCCCGTCGTCCGGCATCGGCTCATGCGTGCTGCTTGATGACGAGAAGAACCTGGAACTGTTCCAGACGCTGCAGGAAGGGACCCAGGAACCGGGGACCGTCGGGGGCTACACCTCCTGACATCGTTCCTCGCACCCCGGGCCGGCGCCGAATCGCCATGGCCTTGAGCACGAACCGGTTCTCCGAAACCATCCACAACCCCGGCAGGCTTGCGTCTGCTGGGGTTTTTCGACTTTTCCACAGGCCGTGGACCCCTTTCCACGCCATCCAAGGCACGACTTATGCACATTGCCCGTTTCACTCTCCCTTTCCGCAGCGGATATGGCACACTCAAGGCATGACGCATAATCACGGTTCCCTTGGCACGCCCGCCGCACAGCCGCGCGGCCCCTCATCCCGCGGACAGCGGACACAAACCAGGCTGGCTGCGCTGGCATGCCTCGCCCCCGTCATGGCCCAAATGGCGATGATGGCCATGATGGCTTCCCAAGGCAACTGGTGGTTCCTGTGCTTCATCATCCCCTGCCTCATCGGCTCGGTGGCATCCTTCGTCGGCATGATGCACATGCGCCGCGGAGGCGGGGCGCAGGCCACGCCTGAAATGGTCTGCGGGTCACCCGCGTCCCTGCTCGGCGGCGGAGCGTCCCCTCCCGCACACATCGAATCCGATGTCCTCGACGCCATGCTGTTCGGCGGGGTGAACGTGGCGCGTCCGCAGCAGGCCTGGCGCGCGGTGGCCCATTCCTGGACGCGCCCCGGCCTGCAGGTACCAGTCGGAGCGACATCGGAAGGCCGCTTCTTGCTCGACATCCTCTCATCCGGTCCGCACGCCCTGGTCGCCGGCACCACAGGGTCGGGCAAATCCATCTTCCTGGAGACCTGGTGTCTCGCGCTGGCCTGCCGCAACCCGCCGACGCAACTGTCCTTCGCCTTTCTGGATTTCAAGGGCGGCGCCGCGTTCCGGGCCCTGTGCAGACTGCCGCATTGCGTGGGCTCCGTGTCGGATCTGGACCTGCGCCACGCCACACGGGCGCTCCGTGGGCTGGAGCGCGAGATGAAGCGCCGCGAGACGCTTGTCGCGGCCGAGGGAGTCTCCACCGTGGGCGAGCTGCGCAATCCTCCCCCGCGGCTCATCGTCGTAGTCGATGAGTTCGCCGCCCTCAGACAGCAGATTCCCGACTATGTGAACAGGCTGATTTCACTCGCCTCGCTGGGACGGTCGCTGGGGATGAACCTGGTGATCTGCACACAGAATCCTCTGGGGCAAGTCACCGCGAATATGAAAGCCAACCTGAATCTCAACATCTGCCTGCGCGTCAGGGACTCCATGCAATCCAACGAGCTTCTGGGATCGGGCGTCGCGGCTCTCATCGACCCTCGCGAGCCAGGCACGGCGTATGCGTTCGACGGCGCGGAACTGACGCAGTTCCGCTGTGCCATGAGTCCTTGCACCGAGCCTTTGGTGCAAGGCTGCCGAAGGGCCTCGCGGTTCTTCGGCCACGCCTTGCCCACGGAGCTGTTCTCGGCGCCTTTGCCGAGCTCCGTGCAACGGGGCGACATGGCGTCGTTCAGGCATGCGGGCGAACAGACAGAGGCGGGCGGTGCCGGAACGCGGCCCTCGGCGGACAGTCTCTGCATCGGGATGGAGGACGACGGCGTGCGGCTGCGCCCCTGCATGGTGAGCCTCGAAGGCAACGTCGCCGTGATCGGCACCGCGGGACGAGGAAAGACCTCGGTGCTCCGATCCATGGAGCAGGCCGCCCGAAACGCCGATGGATGGACGGTATGGCGGCTCGCGGGATGCACAAGCGCCGGCATCTGCGACGATGGCACACCGGGCAACGCCGTCCGGTCGGGCACGGCCGGCGCACCCCTTGACGACTGGATGGCCTATGCCGGTTCGGCGGACTGCACCAGGATCCGTTCGCCCCACGGGCGTGACATCGTGCTCATCGACGACGCCGACGGGCTTCTCGACCCCATCGCCCAGGGTACATCCGCCGCACGGTTCAGGGCCCTGCTCGCCGACCGCACCGTGACGGTCGTTTTCACCGTCTCGACATCCCGCCATGTCAGATATCCGGAGCATTGCACCACGCGGCTGGTGTTCCCTCTCCCCGACAAGGCGTCGAACACCATGGCGGGGATCCCCGCGCCCATCGCGGGACTGCTCACAGACCAGGATCTGCAGACGCCCGGACGGGCCGTGCTCGTCGACGAAACGGCGCGATTAGTGCAGGTGTTCGCACCGCAGGGCAGTGCCATGGAGGAACGAAAGTTTTTTAGCAAAATCGGTGAAAATCCTTGAATCTCACACTAATTAGTGCTTTGCTAAAGCCATAAGGAAAAGATAGGAGCCATTGAATATGAGCAGTTCAAGTGATTGGCGCGCCCAAGCGGCTTGCAGGGACAAGGACCCGGAGCTGTTTTTCCCCGTTGGCAATACGGGCGCGGCCTATCAGCAGATCGAGGAAGCCAAGCAGGTGTGCCATTCCTGCAAGGTCATCGATCAGTGCCTCAAGTGCGCGCTCGACACGAACCAGGACTACGGCGTGTGGGGCGGACTTTCCGAAGACGAGCGCCGCGTGCTCAAGCGCCGTGCCATGCGTGCACGTCGCAACGCCATGCAGGTCCAGCTCTGAACGGCATCGGACGCTGACCAGCACCGGCGAATGCCAGCCAGGACTGGCATTCGCCTCTGACGCCGATTCCTCGCGCTCGATGCCGAGAGCGGCTCAGCAGCGGAAGAACGGCGACCGATAACGGTACGATTCCATGAAAAAAGGGACCCCGCACCAAGCGGAGTCCCTTTTTTCATACTCTTTTCCAATCAGTGCAGCGTGCGCCGATGCCGGTCACCGAGGAGCCTCGGAATCTTGCAGCGGTTCCGTCGGCACCGGGGCGTCGCCCGCCGTGGCGTCTGGGCCGATTCAGTGTGTTGGTTGCGCGCGCGGATTCAGTGTGCAGATTCATTGCGCGGCGCGGAGCTTCATCTTGAGCACGACGCGGGTGCCGCCGCTGCGGGCCGGCATCCACTGGATGGTTCCGCCGAAGTCGTTGGTCACGAAGGTCTGCACGATCTGGGTGCCCAGCCCCGACCCGGATTCCCTGGCCATGCCGTCCTCCGACTCGGAGTCCATGCCGTTGCCGTCGTCTTCGACAACGACATCCAGATTGTTGCCGCCACGTCCTGCCGAAATGGTGATATGCCCGCTCTCGCGCCCTTCGAAGCCATGCTCGACGGCGTTCGTGACGAGTTCGGTGAGCACGAGGGACAGCGGCGTGGCGTCCTGCGCCGGCATGGTGCCGAACTGCCCGACGAAACTGATGTCGATGTTCTGCCCGTGCTGTGCGGCGACATCGGCGCTCATGCGCAGCAGGTTGGGGATGATGGTGTCGAAATCCACGTTTTCGTCGGCGGTCTGGCTCAGCCCCTCATGCACGACGGCGATCGTGGAGATGCGGCGCTGAGCTTCTTCGAGCTCGGCACGCACCTCTTCGCTCTTGGTGCGGCGGGCCTGCAGCCTCAGCAACGCCGAGACGGCCTGCAGATTGTTCTTGACGCGGTGGTGGATCTCCGAGATGGTGGCGTCCTTGGTTTCGAGCTCCACTTCCCTGCGGCGCACCTCAGTCACGTCGCGGAACAGAACGAGGGCGCCGTCACGCCCCGCATGCATGCCATACAGCGGAAACGACCTCATGGCAAGGCATGCGCGCGAGGTATCGAGCTCGGAATCGGCCGCCGACTTGCCGCTCAGCACATAGGCGAGCGACTCGGGCACGCGGTCGTGCTCCTGGATGTGGTTGGTGGTGACTTCGGCGAGGTAGCGTCCCACCAGGGATTCCTTAGCCCCGAGGCGCCGGTAGCAGCTGATGGCGTTCGGAGAGGCGTATTCCACGATGCCGGAGACAGACAGGATGCAGAAACCGTCGGAGACACGCAGGTCACTGCGCCTTTCCGAAATCAGCGCCTCCTCATAGGGGAACCGCCCCATAGGGATCATGTCGAACAGACGCTTGCCGGTCTGGATGCATTCGAGTTCGTAGCGGCCGTTGCCCACTCGCGTGGCCATGTTGGTCTCGCGGATCACCACGCCCAGCACCTTGTCGTGGCGGATCACCGGCGCGAACACGTCGCACACGGTGTTGTTATTAACCATGCGGTAGTGGTCGAGCCGCGCCACCACGCGGTTGGAGTACGCGCTTTCGATGGCGGGCACGAGCTCGTTAGGGATGGTCTGGCCGATCATATCCTCCATGAGCACCGACACGACGGTTGACGAACGGCACTGGTCGGCAACGACATACCGCCCCTCGACGTCCCGCAGGACGAGTATGAGGTCGGCAAAGCTCAGATCGGCGATTACCTGCCAGTCTGAAACCAAGTGATGGAGCCATTCTCGGTCGGCGTCGTTGAAGCCGGGGTTCCCGGCGAGAATCTGTGATAAATCAGCCATATCCTCAATCTTAGAGGGACGGTGCGCCAATATGTGAAAGATTGCGTCAAAACCGACGTCCCAGTTTGCAATTCCTGTTTGTTACGCTAAAGTAAGTTACGATAGCGGAAACTTAATGACCATGGGAGTTGTCATGAGCACAGTATCGAGATTGAGCGCGGTCCCCACCGAACCGCGAGCCTCCATGCGCATCCGTGGCTCAAGGAGGACCATGGACGACACTTCCAGCACACGCACGAGCGACACCGCATCCGCCGCACAGCCGCTCCGCGCCAACGACAATCGGGCGTATCACAAGGGCGACGCGAACCCCAGGGACATGAACCAGCTCGACACGGACGCCATCGATTCGCGCCTCGGCCGCATCAAGAACTCCTCCGAACGCGAGGTCGAGAACGCCATGTCGGGCATCGCCGCGGAAGAGACCAAGGCCCGCGTGCGCGCCGACCGTCTCGCGAAGGCGCAGGCCAAGGCCGACTACAAGCGTGCGAAGGCCGAGCGCAAGGCCCGCAAGATCCTGACCAAAGGCGAATACAAGGCCCGCAAGATTGAACTCAAGGCCAGGGGCATCGCCTACAAGAAGGTGCGTCTGGACGTCCACGGACGCCCCAAGCCCGCCATGCGCGGCTGGATTCACCTGTGCGCGGCGCCGCTCACACTCGCGGGCGGCATCGTGCTCATCTGCCTCGCCCCCACCGTGGGTTTCAAATGGGCGTGCGCGGTCTATATGACCTGCTCGCTCATCCTGTTCGGCAATTCCGCCATCTACCATCTGGGCGATTGGTCCCCCAAGGTCACCGACGTACTGCGCCGAATCGACCACATGAACATCTTCCTGCTCATCGCAGGCACCTACACGCCGGTGTCGTTCGCACTGGAAGACCATTGGCGCAACGTCATCCTCATCAGCATCTGGAGCTGCGTGGCCGTGGCCATGGTCATCCACATCATCTGGATCAACGCCCCGCGGTGGCTCTACACGCTGGTGTACATCATCTTCGGCATCTCGGGCATCGCCTACATGGGGCTGTTCTGGATGTCCCAGTACGCCGGTCCCGCCGTGGTGAGCCTGATCCTTGCCGGCGGCGCCTGCTACATCATCGGCGCCATCATCTATGCGAAGCGCCGGCCCGACCCGTGGCCGAGCGTATTCGGGTTCCATGAGCTGTTCCACACCGGCACGGTGCTGGGATACGCATGCCACATGGTGGCAGTGTTCCTTGTGGTGTGCGCCATGAGGTGACGCCAGGGCATTTGATACTTCCGCTCGGTTCCGGGGTCACGGCCGGTCCGTCCGGATCGCGAAGGCAGGCTTCACGCCTGCCTTCTTTTTTATCCCTCCCTCCCCTCGACGCCTCGTGCCGCCCCGCCCACGCCACACAACCGCGTCCGCCTCGCGCCATCGGCCGCCCATGCCGCGACGCATGCGCACCGGATACGACAAAGGCTTGCACAGCGACTGGCTGTGCAAGCCTTATCGATTGACGCGGACCACGCCCGATGAGAAGACATCTGTCCTGCGAGGTACTCTGCCGGCCGTTCCTCCAGCCGGTGCGGCTGCCTTCAGTCGACGAACGGCTTGGCGTCCTTGATGGTGACGGTGATCTCGCGGCCGTTCGGCGCGGAATAGGTCACCTTGTCACCGACCTTGGCGCCGTTGATGGCCGCGCCGATCGGGGACTCGGGGCTGATGACGTCGTAGTCGGTGGCGACGGAGATGTCGCGCGAACCCAGCACATAGGTCATCTCGTTGCCCATGATGTCGATGGTGACGACCGAGCCGTTGCCCACGGTGCCGGCCTTCGGCGCCTCCATGATCTTGGCGTTGCGCAGCTTCACGATGAGCTCGTTGATACGGCCCTCGTTCTTGCCCTGCGCTTCGCGCGCGGCCTGGTAGCCGCCGTTCTCAGACAAATCACCCTCGGCACGCGCGGCGGCGATCTTCTGCGTGATCTCCTCGCGGTTCGGCCCCTCGCGCCATTCGAGTTCCTTTTTGAGCTTGTCGTATGCGTCCTGCGTCAGCAAGACGGTCTTTTCTTCGGCCATGTCGACCTCCTTGTAGTGTTTGCCAATTCGTCCGCGACGGCGGACGCCTGATGATAAGAACCGGTATGCATAAACGGCGAAGCACCGCGCATGTACTTCGTGGCTTCATCTTTCGCAACGACGGGGCGGCGGATAAGGATGCGCTGATGCTTCGCTTGCTGAGATATCGGGGCGTTCGCCTCGTCAGTGGATGTCGATGACGAACACGAGTGTGTCGCCACCGCCGATGCCGGCCTGGGGAATGCCACGGGAACCGTAGCCGTACTCCGGCGGGATGGAGACGAGCAAACGGGAACGACGGTTGCGGCCGACGACGGCGCGATCCCATCCCTTGATGACCTGGCCGACGCCGATGGCGAACTGGGCCGGGGTGCCGCGGTCATAGCTGGAATCGAAAGGCGTGTCCTTGCCCCACACGGCGCCGTAGTAATCCACGGTCACCGTGTCGCCGGCACGCACCATGGGGCCATTCCCCTCCACCAGCTCGACGACCTTGAGTCCGCTCGGCGCCGGCGAGTCAGGAAACTCGATAACGGGCTTGGCGCCGAATTCAGCGTTGACCTTCGGCATGATATCTTCGGCCATGGCACTCTCCCTTCGTTGTCCGCCGCACGGCGGCTCGGGCAAGGCGCCGGACCATCCGACGCCGTTCAGGTGCCCCAGACGAGACTCGAACTCGTAATCCTTCCGGAGGCGGATTTTAAGTCCGCTGCGGCTACCTATTTCGCCACTGGGGCACATCACTTGCGACATTATCGCACAAATTCACATAGTACCCGACAATTTATCGCTCTCGGCGCAATCCCTCGTGTCCGATCGCCCCATGTCAGGCGGACAGCATGCGGGACCCCAGGTCGCGCACGATGCCATCGAGAAGCCCGTGCTCCGACGCGACATAGCTGTCGATATCGTGGCCGGCCTCGCGCGCCGCCTGCTGGATGCGGCGCAGCACACGCGTCCACACGAGCGCCCCGCCGCCGATGACGTCGATACGTCCTGGATGGATGACCGGGTATCCGGCGCGCTTGGCACGGGTCATACGGAGTACCGCCTCGTCGGTGGAGCAGGCGTCGTCGATGGCGACGCGCACGCCGTCGATGGCGTCGCGGTCGTATTCCTTGAGCCCCTGCGCCAGCGCCGTCATGGTGGTGACGGTGCCCGACACGCCGATGATCGTCCGGGCCTCGCCGGCGGGAACGGTGGCGAAGGCGGTTTCGATGTGGGCGTCGATGTCATCGGCGGCCTCGCGGATCTGCTCATCGGTCGGAGGGTCGGCCAGCAGATGGCGTTCCGTCATGCGCACGGACCCGACGTTCATGGAATACGCGGCCTGCACATCGAAACGCGCGTCTCCCTCACCACCGATGACGATCTCGGTGGAGCCGCCGCCAAGGTCCACCACCACGTAGGGCGCTTCGGCGTCACGCACCTGCTGCTCGACGACGCTCGTGGCGCCCAGGAAGCTCAGCCTCGCCTCTTCGGATCCGGGAATCACGTCGGGGCGCACACCGAGGATGTCTTCCACCGTGTCTTCGAACTCGTCACGGTTCTGTGCGTCGCGCGTGGCCGACGTGGCCACGAAATGGAGCGCGTCGACGGGATGTTCGCGCAACACGTCGGCGAACTCGCGGCACGCGGCGAACGTGCGCTCCAGCGCGTCGGAGGCGAAACGGTGCGTTTCGTCGATCCCCTGCCCCAGCCTGACGACGCGCATGATGCGCGGAACCTCGACGTGCATGCCGTCGCCGTCGACCGTCGCCACCATCAGGCGAATGGAATTGGTGCCGCAATCGATGCCTGCAACCCGAACGGATGTCACATGAGCCCCCTTGGAGTGGTTTGTCGTTGAATCGCGGACGTTGGCCCGACGATGAAGTCTGTTTTTCAAGTGTGTTTTCCGATGGCACGCGTGGCACGTCAGTCGCGCCGCGCCACGCACCGGCGCCTCGCCCGGCGTCGCGTCAGCGATGGCACCGGCACACGTCGGGGCTGAACTCATCGGCGATGCGCGCCAGAGCGCGGTCCCCGATGGGATTGACACCCCGCCCCATGACCAGCGTCTGCGCAAGCAATGCATGCAGGCATTTGACGCGCGTGGGCATGCCTCCCACGCTGATGCCGGCGATATGGTCCTCGGTGTCGCCAAGTCGCCGGGCCAGCGAGGTCCTGAACGCAAGGTACAGCCAGTGGGCGCGCTCATAGGCAGCGCGCACACCGTCATCGTGCTGCACGAGCTCGGTGTAGTCCGCCATGGCGCCTTCGGCCTCGACGCGCCCGACGGCCTTCACCGCGGCGGCAGAGCATAGATAGAAGGTGGTGGGGAAAGGAATGCGTCCCTCCACCAGCGGCCGTGTGACCGTGACCAACGGGGTTCCGCACACCGCGCAACGGCGGCCGACGGCCACCATGCCGCGAGGATACCGTCCGAGTTCGGCGGTCACGCCCTGGATGTCGGCGTCCGTGGGCGTGTCGGCAAGGATACGGTCGAGAAGGGAATCCACGAAAGCGCGGTCGGCCTCGGACAGAAGCGCCCTGGCGTCGCCACCCTCCTTATGCGCGGCGGTGCCGGTTTCCGAGGCGTTCTCAGCCAACTGCGCACCCGCGGAGGCCGCGGGTGCGTTTGCCGACACACCCCGTTCCGTCATTGCGTTGCCTGTGGAATCGGTGGTCATGAGATCGTCCTGTGCCATTGAATATCGTGTCACTCCATCGTTGTAGTGCCGTCGGTGCCCGTCATGTCGCCGTCGGAACCCGCGGTTGCCGTCGACGAGGGGTCGGTGGTGCTTTGCGTCGCGTCCTTGGCGGCGTCCGACGAATCGGACCGGGTCGTGTCGTCCTGCCCCAGCGCGCCGCCGACGGTGGCGTCGGTCTCCAGATCGCCTTGGTCGGATTTCTCAAGCGAATACATGACCTCGGTGTACCACGGCACGGTTATCTTGGTCGACTGCGTCTGGGGCGTCGTCGTGGTCTGTTCGCGTCCGGTGTTCGTCAGATGCACCGAGCGTTCGCCGGGGAACACGAATCCCAGCCGCGACCGCGCCTGCGCTTCGACGTAAGCGTTGTCGTTCCAGCGGCCGAGTTCCTCTTCCAGTTCGTTTTTCTGGTTCTGCAGCTCGACCTGCTCCTCTTTGGCGGCGTCGAGCTCGCTTTTGCTCTGCATATAGGTGCCGAGCACCTGAATGAACTGGAGCGCGGCGATGGCGATGATGACGCATGCCACGATGACGCTGAGCATGGTCGCGCCCCTGCCATTGACCTCGTCGGCATCATCGGATGCCTCCTCGGCGCGCGCGCTTCTCATCCTGGCCTTTTTCAGCCTGTCTTTGTTCTCGGCGTCTTCGCCAGCCGTGACCTTCTTAGCCATACATACGAAAATACCCGTCACGCTCGACTCAGGAACGCGACGGGTATTCATGTCATGGCACGACGCTTCGAATCACGCCATCGCCACGTCAGGATGCGAAAGCCTTGCACAGGCCGACCATCGGCGATTCACTCGCCGCGGCCGTGGCCTGCGCAGCGGACGATCACATGTACTTCTTGCAGGCCTTGAATGCGCTGTAGCCAGCGTACTGAGCGGTGGAGCCCAGCTCCTCCTCGATCTCGAGGAGGCGGTTGTACTTGGCGATGCGCTCACCGCGGGCCGGAGCACCGGTCTTGATCTGACGGGTGTTCTTGGCAACGGCGAGATCGGCGATCGTGGTGTCGGAGGTCTCACCGGAGCGGTGGGACACCATGGAGGTGTAGCCGTTGGCGGTTGCGAGCTCGATGGCGTCGAGGGTCTCGGTGACGGAACCGATCTGGTTGAGCTTGACGAGCAGGGAGTTCGCGGCACCCATGTCGATGGCCTTCTGGAGGCGCTTCGGGTTGGTCACGAGCAGGTCGTCGCCCACGAACTGGAGGCGATCGCCGAGCTTCTTGGTGATGGCCGCCCAGTCATCCCAGCCTTCTTCCTGGAACGGATCCTCGATGGAGACGATCGGGTACTCGTTGATGAGCTTCTCGTAGTAGTCGAGCATGTACTCGGAATCACGCAGCTCACCGTCGAACTTGTACTTGCCGGACTCCTTGTCGTAGAACTCGGAGGAAGCGACGTCGAGGCAGATGCCGATCTGCTTGCCGGGCTCGTAGCCGGCGGCGGAGATGGCGTCGACGATGTACTTGAGGGAATCCTCGTTGGTCTTCATCTTCGGAGCGAAGCCGCCCTCGTCGCCAAGGCCGGTGGCCAGGCCGTCCTTCTTGAGGACGTTCTTGAGGGTGTGGTAGACCTCGACGCCGGCGCGCAGAGCCTCGTGATAGGAATCGAAGCCGTACGGGGAGATCATGTATTCCTGGATGTCGGTGGCGAAGTCGGCATGGGCGCCGCCGTTCATGATGTTCATGTTCGGAACGGGGAGGATGTGGCCGTTGGTGCCGCCGATGTAGCGGTACAGCGGAAGCTCGGCGGACTCGGCGGCGGCGTACAGGGCCGCGAGGGAGACACCGAGGATGGCGTTGGCGCCGAGACGGCCCTTGTTCGGGGTGCCGTCGAGGGCAATCATCACGTCGTCGAGAGCGCGCTGGTCGGTGGCATCCATGCCGATGACCTTCGGAGCGATCTCATCGTTGACGGCCTTGACAGCATTCAGAGTGCCCTTGCCCATGTAACGGGACTTGTCGCCATCGCGACGTTCCCACGCCTCTGCTTCACCGGTGGAAGCGCCAGACGGGACAAGGCCGCGGCCCACGGCGCCGTCCTCGGTCTCGAGGATGACTTCGACGGTCGGGTTACCACGGGAATCCAGAATCTCGCGTGCGTAAACGCTTTCAATAACTGCCACAACTACTCCTTTAAACGTAATTGTTGTGAGGACAGTTCCAAGGATAATGCCTCAAATGGACGTTGACTGAGAATTCGGGTCGTATTCGCTGAGGGCACAAAGGAATTTCGGCGAGACGGATTCCCGCCGCCCCGCGGCACGCCGGCCCATGCGCTCTCAGCGGCCGCCGTCGCGCGAATAATCCACAATCGCCCGCGTGACCTGCCTGAGGTAGTCGATCGACCGCTCCCAGTCGCCCGGCACCTCGATGGAGTGGTTGGCGTCGGCGAACGTGCGCACATGGTCGGTGAGGGCGTGCGCCTTCGCGTCGTCGAAATACGGGTCGGCGGTGCCGGCGCAGATCAGCGGCTCGGGGAACCCGGGGCCGGGAAGCGGCGCGGGAATCACCGACTTGTGCTTGTCGAACGGCGGCGGGTTGAGGACCGGGGTGAGGAGCACGACGCGCAGCCCCTGGTGCGCCGCGTGCGGGAACGACAGCGTCGACAGGGATTTCGTGATGACGAGCAGATCGGGCTCGGCGTCCGCCCGCTTCGCACGCGTCAGGGATTTCTCGCGCCATGCATCGATGACGTGCTCCATGCAGTCGATCATCTCGGGGAACTCGACGCTCTCGGTGAGCTTGAGGTCAAGACGGTCGACGTACCAGCCGTCGGGCGCCAGCGCCTGCGCGGCCCAGTAGAGCAGCGGGCGGTCGACGGTGTAGCCGATGCCCGGCATGATGAGCACGTGTTTGCCCGTGGCATCGGGCTCCACGCGGTTTTTGCCCCACGGCGTCAGGGCCGGGGCGACGTTCTTCCATTCGCGATTGTTGGTCAGATCCTGCATGGCTTCCACTTTTCCCGCAGCTGCAGACAGGAACGCGCGAGGCCGCGGCCGCCGGCGCCGCCATGCCGCCTCCGTCCGGCGGCGGCGCAGGTGGCACGGAGACGAACGGGGCGCGGCAGTGAAGACTGCAGAACAGGCTACGGACGCGGCTTCGGGCTCCACGTGAGGTCGTCGAGCATCTGGTCGACCCAAGCCAGCACCTCGGGGGTGGTCATCGGCTTCGAGCCAAGAGAACCCTGGAAGGGGGCCGGGATGACGAGCGTGTGCGTCACGGGGCGGTACTGCGTGCCGTGGTACACGCGGATCATGCGCATGAGCACCGACTCCGGCGGGTCGAAGCCCACGACGCGCACAGAACGGCCCTGCGCGATGATGTCGGTGATGCCCATGCCGCGTGCACGGTTGCGCAGCGAGGCGACGGCGAACAGCGAGTCGAGCGACTCGGGCAGCGCGCCGTACCGGTCACGCAGCTCCTCGCGGATCTCGCGGAAATCATCCTCGGTGCGGGCCTCGGCGATCTCGCGGTACGCCTGCAGGCGCAGCTTGTCGGCGGCGATGTAGTCGGCGGGGATCGACGCCTCGATGGGCAGGTCGATCGCAACCGTCGCCTCCTCGACCTTGTCTGGCTCCTTGTAATGCTCCACGGCATCGGACACCATGCGCACGTACAGATCGAACCCCACGCCCTCGATGTGGCCGGACTGCTCGCCGCCCAGCAGGTTGCCGGTGCCGCGGATCTCCAGGTCCTTCATGGCCACGTCGAACCCGGCGCCCAGCGCCGTGTTCTGCGCGATGGTGAGCAGGCGGTCGTGCGCCGTCTGCGTCATGGGGCGTTCGGGGTCGTACAGGAAGTATGCGTAGGCGCGTTCCCTGCCGCGCCCCACGCGTCCGCGCAGCTGGTGGAGCTGCGACAGACCGAAGCGGTCGGCGCGGTCCACGATGAGCGTGTTGGCGTTCGAGATATCGAGTCCGGTCTCGATGATCGTGGTGCACACGAGCACGTCGATGTCGCGGTGCCAGAAGTCGCGGATCACGGAATCGAGCTGTTTCTCGCTCATCTTGCCGTGCGCGACGGCGATATGCGCGTCCGGCACGAGCTCGGCGAGATGCGCCGCCACCTTGGAGATGTCCTGCACGCGGTTGTGCACGTAGAACACCTGGCCTCCGCGCAAAAGCTCCCGCTTGATGGCCGCGGCCACCTGGGAGTCCTCGTAGCGGCCCACGTAGGTGAGCACGGGCAGGCGGTCCTCGGGCGGGGTGGCGAGCGTCGACATCTCGCGGATGCCGGTCACCGCCATCTCGAGCGTGCGCGGTATAGGCGTCGCCGACAGCGACAGCACGTCGACGTTGGTGCGCAGGGCCTTGAGCGTCTCTTTGTGCTCGACGCCGAAACGCTGTTCCTCGTCGATGATCACGAGCCCCAGGTCCTTGAACTTGATGGAGGGGTTGAGCAGCTTGTGGGTGCCGATCACGACGTCGACCTTGCCGCTGGCCAGCCCCTCGGTGGTCTCCGCGATCTCCTTGGCGGTCTGGAACCGGCTCATCTGCTCGACGTCGACGGGGAATCCCTCGTAACGCTGGGTGAAGGTCTCGTAATGCTGCTGCACGAGCAGCGTGGTGGGCGCGAGCACGGCCACCTGTTTGCCATCCTGCACTGCCTTGAACGCCGCACGGACGGCGATCTCGGTCTTGCCGAATCCCACGTCGCCGCAGATGAGACGGTCCATGGGCACGGGCTTCTCCATGTCGGCCTTGACCTCGTCGATGGTGCGCAGCTGGTCGGGCGTCTCCTGATATGGGAAGGCGTCCTCGAGCTCGCGCTGCCACGGCGTGTCGGGGCTGAAGGCGAATCCGGGAGTGGCCTGCCGCGCGGAATACAGGCGGACGAGGTCGTCCGCGATCTCTTTGACGTGCTTGCGGGCGCGTGACTTCGTGGCTTCCCAGTCCGCGCCGCCCAGCTTGTTGAGTTTGGGCTGGTCGGATCCGATGTATTTGCTGATCTGGTCGAGTTGGTCCGCCGGCACGAAAAGCCTATCGGCCGGCGCGCCGCGGTGGCTGGGCGCGTATTCGATGACGATGTATTCGCGCTCGGCCTGCGGGTCGCCGGCCACCTTGCGCTTCTGCATTCCCACGAAACGCCCGATGCCGTGCTGCTCATGCACCACGAAATCGCCGGGCTTGAGCTCCAGCAGGTCGATGGTCTTGCGGCGGCGCTGTGGGGTGCGCTGCAGGCCGGCGGCGGAATTGCGCCCGGTGATGTCGCGTTCCGTGAGCAGCGCGAGGCCGGCGGGCGGGTCGATGAATCCATCGATGGCGCGGGACTGCACGTAGTCGACGCCGGGCACGAGCGCCTCGTTCATGGCGCGGCGCAGACGCGACAGCGTGCCATGGCTCGGCGCGGTGATGACGACGCGCATACGGGCGTCGACAAGGTCGCGCACACCCGAGACGATGCGGTCTTCGCGGCCACGGTACTCCTCGCTCGCCTGTGCGCCGAGCGTCACATGGCCCCATGCGGCCACACGGCTGCGCGCATCCGATGCAGCGGCCGCATCCCCTGCGGCCCCCGCGGCCCTCGCACCATCGGCGTCGGCGGAAGCGGCTTCGGCGGCGCGCTCCGGGACGGCGCGTTCCGCCGGGGCGCCGGCGTCGCCTTCGACAGGAGCTGAATTCGTGCCGAAATCCGAAAATTCCCAGACGCGCAGCCCTCGCTCGAGAAGGGACCGCACGGTGGTGTCATAGGGATAGAAGCTCGCGGCGTCGAACGAAATGGGGGCGCCGGCTCCCCTGCCTTCGGCGGCGACATGCCAGCTCGCGGCAAGGAACTCGGCGGAGGTGCGGGACAGGTCGTCGGCGGCGCGGTTGAGCCGCTCGGGGTCCCATAGCATCGCGACGGAGCCGCCGTCGAACAGGTTCCAGACGGGCCGCAGATCGTCGACCAATGCCGGCAAAAGGGACTCCATGCCCTCGACCGGGATGGCGTTCGCGATGGATTCCAGCATGTCGTCGGCATTCGCGATGACGCCGACAAGCGATTTGGCGCGCGTCCGCACATCTTCGGTGAACTGCAGTTCGCGGCATGGCGTGGCCCAGACGATGGGCACGTCGTCGCCGAAGGTACGTTGGTCGGAGGCATGGAATTCGCGGATCGTGTCGATCTCATCGCCGAAGAACTCGATGCGCACCGGGTGCGGCGCCGTGGGCGGAAACACGTCGATGATGCCGCCGCGCACCGCGAAATCGCCGCGGTCCATCACCAGATCGACGCGCGTGTAAGCGTTTTCGACCAGCCGGCGCTCGGCCTCGTCGAAGGGAATCTGCTCGCCGGTTTTGAAAACAAGCGGCTCCACATCCTCGATGCCGCCCACGATCGGCTGGATGAGCGAGCGAATGGGCATGACAAGCAGGCGGATGGGCGAGAACAGCGGGTCGTCAGGGCGCGGATGCGCGAGGCGATGGAACACGGCCATGCGCTGTGCGACGGTGTCGGCGCGAGGCGACAGGCGCTCATGCGGCAGGGTCTCCCATGCGGGAAGCACGGCGATGTCACGCGGCGACCCCGCGTACCACGAGCGCAGGGAGCCGGCGATTTCCTCGGCGTCGCGGTCGGAGGGCACCACGAGCACCACCGGGCGCCGCGCGGCGACGGCGGCGGCCACCGCGGGACGCACGCCATGGGGGGCGTCCACGACAAGCGGCTCGTCGTCGGCGGGCCCCTGCGCATCGTCGAGAAGCTCGGCGAAGGCAGTGTCGCCGCCAAGCAACGGCAGCAGTTCCGACAGCGATCCGTCGCGCGGGGTCCCCGAGGCCACAGGGGCATGGGGCGCGTCGGCGGCGGGCTGCGACGGAGCCGGGTCCTGCGGCGAAGCGGCGTTTTGCGAGGTTTTCACGGAATGGGATGCGCCGGCAACCTGCGATGCGCTTACGGCCTGCGACGATGACGCCTTCCGCGGCGTGGAGGCAGGCTTCCCGGGCTTCCCCGATGCTTGGAATCGCGCTGTGTCAGCGGCCATTGAAACGCTCCTGGGCCGTCGCCAGCCCGTCGAAGATGATGGTTTCGGCGGCATCGGCGCCGTCGGCGAGGAAGTCCTCGAGTTCCTTGCGCTGGGAGCCCGAGAATCCGCCCAGCACCCAGTCGATGGTGTTCTGGTGCGCGTTCGCCCCGCGCGCCGCATGCCCCACGCCCAGGCGCACGCGCGAATAGGCGTTGGTGCCAAGGGAACGGTCGATGGACTTGATGCCGTTGTGCCCGCCGGCGGAGCCGCCGGCCTTCACCTTGATGCGGCCGAAATCAAGGTCCATGTCGTCGTGGATCACGACGACATGCTCGGCGGGAATGTCGTAATATGCGCTCACCGACGCCACTGCATCGCCCGATGCATTCATGAAGGTGAGCGGCTTGATGAGGAAGAACTTGCGGGCGTCGCCGTTGAGACGCATCACGCCTTTGCCCAGCATGGCGAGCCCTTTGTGATCCGAGAAGCTCACCGACCAGCGCTCCGCAAGCACGTCGGCGCACATGAAGCCCATGTTGTGGCGGGTGCCTTCGTATTTCTTGCCGGGGTTGCCCAGGCCTGCGATAAGCCAGAAATCAGATGCCATTGTTGTTGTCCTTATTGTTGTCATTGTCACGGTCGTCATGTGACCCGCCCCGACGGTCCGCATCCGCGGGGCGCGAAGGCTCGCCGGGTCTCAAATCCTTGTACCAATACACGACGTCGAGCACACGGGAGCCATTGCGGATGGCGGCGGGAAGGACGCCGAAACGCGTCAGTCCGAAGCTTTCCATGAGGTGCATGGAACCTTCGTTGGCGTCGAAAACGCAACTCACGGCCTTCTCATAGCCCAGGTCGCGCGCCCGGTGCAACAGCCAGTCGACGAGCATCCTGCCGGCTCCCCTGCCCCGCCAATACGAACCGACATAATAACTCAGCTCCACGATGGAGTCGTAGCCCGCGCGGGGGCGGTACCTGCTCAACGAACCGAATCCTATGGTCTGTCCGCGGTATCGGACGACCACCACGGGGTATCGGGAACGCGGCGTGTGCCGTTCGAGCCAGTCGCGGCGCTGCTCCATGCTGCGCTCGTCGAGGTCCGACGTGGACACCCCTTCGCGGATGGCTTCGTTGTATATGCGCGTGATGGCGTGGATGTCGCTGACACGGGCGTCGCGGATGGTGAACACGTCCGTGCCATCGCACGACGGGCCGTTCCTCCGCGCCCCGCCATGTGAGACCGGCCGCGGCTGCATGTCGCCTTCCGTCATGTGATGCCTCCTCGCCCGTCCCGCATCATGCCTGCGTCACCCCGCGCGTCACCGGGATGGTGGACGCGCCATGAGCCGCTCCATGCCGCCGATGGCCGGATGACATGGAGCCGCAACGCTGTCAAAGATTCTAGTGTGTTTCTTCGCCACCGAGCCCCGATGGCTCCGCCGCCCCGCCGACGCCGGCCGGTGCAGTTCACCGAGGGGCGACTGCACCGGCCGGTGGCGATGAGGCGGCGGGATCCTTCCCTACTGGCCGGTGTCGGAATCGTCCGAACCCGACGTGGCGGCCGTCGAACCGCCGTTGCCCTTGGATTCCTCCTCGGTGGCCGTCTCCAGCGCCTTCTTGAGACGGTCCTGCGCCTCGCCGTAGGCGCTCCAGTCACCGTCCTTCATGGCCTGTTCCGAATCCTTCATGGCCTGGCTGGCGTCATCCAGGGCCTGCTTCAGGGCGTCGCTTGACGTGCCTGTCGAATCTTTGCCTGACGAACCTGTGCCTGTCGAATCCGAACCCGTCGAACCTTTGCCTGTCGAATCCGAACCCTTCGAATCCGAACCCGCCTGATCGGCATCACCGGCGTCAGCCCCGGAATCTCCGCCGAACACCTGGTCGAGCGCCTCGTCCAGCGTGTCGGCGAATCCGACCTGGTCGCCGAAGGCGACGAGCACCTTCTTGAGCAGCGGGTAGCTGGTGGAGCCATTGGACTTCACGTACACCGGCTGCACGTAAACCAGGCCGCCGCCGATCGGCAGCGTCAGCAGGTTGCCGCGGTCGATGCTCGTGTCGCCTTGCTGGAGCAGGTTGAGCTCCTTCGAGACGTCGGCGTCGGCGTTGAAGTTGTTCTGCGCCTGGCCCGGGCCCGGCACGTTGGAGTTCTTGGGCAGCTCGAGCAGCCTCAGCGTGCCGTAGTTCCCGCCTACCACGCCGTCCTCGTTACCGGCGTCGGAATCCACCGATAGGAATCCCGTGAGGATTTCTCGCGTCGACGTGCCGGCCGGGATATAGGTGCTGGTCAGCGAGAACGTAGGTTCGCTCATGCCTTCGGTCTGCAGCGTCAGG
Source organism: Bifidobacteriaceae bacterium UBA2724 (assembly GCA_002353815.1). GTDB lineage: Bacteria > Actinomycetota > Actinomycetes > Actinomycetales > Bifidobacteriaceae > Pseudoscardovia. The sequence goes on from DEKK01000012.1 coordinate 122,018, forward strand.
TAGTACGGCGGCTGCAGCACGCCCTGCTGCTTCTCGGCGTCGGATTCGGTGGGGTCGGTCGGCGTCTGCCAGAAGTCCTCGCCCGAGAAGAACTCGCTGGCATTCGTCACATGGTACTTGGCCAGGAGAGAGCGTTGCACCTTGAACATGCCCTCTGGATACCGCAGGTGGCTCATGAGGTCGCCGCTGATGTCGCCGATTGGCTTGTACTGGGTGGGGAACACGCCCTCCCACGCCTGCAGCACGGGGTCGTCGGGGTCCCACGCGTACAGGTCGACGCTGCCGTCGTACGCGTCCACCGTCGCCTTGACGGAATTGCGCATGTAGTTCACGGTCTGCGACTGCAGGGACTTGACAGTGCTCGATTCCTCGGTCACGGAATCGGTGGTCACGCTCGCCAGGTCGACGTTCTGGCTATACGGGTAGTCGTCGGACGTGGTGTAGGCGTCGACGATCCACTTGACGCGCCCGTTGACCACCGCGGGATACACGCGTCCGTCGAGAGTGAGGTACGGGGCGACCTTCTTTACGCGCTCGGACGGGTCGCGGTAATACAGGATCTGCGACGCGGAGTTCACACGTTCCGAGAAGAAGATCTGGTCGGTGCCGAAGCGGATGGAATATATCAGCTTGATGAACCAGTTCGAGATGGCGGGCCCGCCGTTGCCGGTGAACGTCGTGGTGACGCCCGAGGAGCCGGACGGGTAATCGAACTCCCAGCTTTCCCCGGTATCGGACCCGACGATCGAATAGTCGGGCGCGTTCGGCGAGAAGTAGATGCGCGGCTCGTAGCTCTCGGAACCGGTGAGCTCGCCGGTCGTGGGGATGTCCTTCTCGAAGAAGCGCGGCTGGCCGTCGGACGTGATCTGGTTGCCGTAGGCGGCGACCACGCCGTATCCATGCGTGTACACCGTATGGTCGTTGACCCAGTTGCGGTTGTCGTTGCCGTCGAGGTTGAGCTCGCGCGCCGCGATGACGGTGTCCTGGCTCTTGCCATCGATGGAGTATTTGTCGACCGACAGCGTGTCGGCGAAGGTGTAATACTGCTTGGACTGCTGGAGCTGCTTGAACGTCGGCGAAACGACCTGCGGGTCGAGCAGTCGGATCTGGGCGGTCGTCTCGGCGTCGGACGACAGCGCGCCCGTCGTCGCCTGCGTCGACGCGTCGTAATCGCTCGTCACGACGTTCTCCAGGCCGAAGGCATAGCGCGTGGCATCGATGTTGCGCTGGATGTAGGTGGATTCGAGCTCCTGCGCGTTGGGGTTGACGCGGAAGCGTGTCATGAGAGCCGGGTACGCGCTCTGCACAAGAAGCGCGACGACGAGGAACGCCGCGACGGAGACGACGGGGAGCCTCCATGCCTTGAGCGCCTCGGCCCCCGACATAAAGGTCATGTCGCTGTTGAGCGCAGGGGTGCGCAGCACCCACACGGCGAGCACGATGCCCAGCACGAATATCAGCGCCGCCATGATGAACTGCGAGGGGATCGTGGCGTGCACGGTGGTGTACGACGCTCCGTCGGTGCGTGACCCGGTGTCGTTGAAATGGGAAAAGGCGCCGAGCATGGTCTGCGCGGAGAACACGACGCCCAGCAGCACAATCCACACCGCGAGCTGGCGGCGGGCCTTGGCCGTGATGTCGACGAAGCCCATGCCCAGGCCCGTCGGCATGGTGAAACGGATGCCGCCGACCATCACATGCATGACCACCGACACGAGGAACCCGCAGACGAACAGCGCGCCGACGGCCGAGGCGATGAGGCTCAGGCCGGGCAGCACGAACACATAGAAACCGGCGTCGATGCCGAACTGGGGGTCGGGGCGCCCGAAGGACCTGGCATGGAACAGCAGCAGTATCTCGGACCAATTCGAATAGAACCGCGAGCCGACGGACGCGCCGATGCACAGCGCCACGACGAGCGCGACATGGCGCGCGGTGGAGGACGACACGCCGTTCTTCAGCTCGATGACGCCGTGTCCCTCCTTGCGGAAATACGTCCCGTCCTCATCACCGGGACGCACGCGGATGGCGCGCCACGCCGAGAAAAACGCCACCCCGAAGGCCAGCACGGCATACGCCAGCCACAGGCCCACCTTGATGGCAGCCTGGATCCAGATCACCGACGCATAGCCCAGCTGGCCATACCACATGACATCAGTGGTGAAGTCGACGAGGCCGAGGAAAAGAAAGACGACCGCCAGGACGATGAACGGAATCGCCACCGTACGCAGCAGAGAATGGCCCTCCCGCTTCTTGCCGCCCCTCTTGCCGCGCGTGATTTTCTTCGGCTTCGGCTTCTTGGCGCCGTGTTTCCCGGAGCCGTCGAAGTCGAACATATCGGAATCCCAGAACGTGTTAAAACCCATATGGTCAGCTTACACAACGGACCGTCCGTCGGCCGGGCGAAGCGCATCCTGCCGCGCCCCGCACCTCGCGGCACCCGCGCGCCGCGCCCCGCACAGAGAAAAACGCGGCCGGGAGCACAAGTGCCCTCGGCCGCATCGTGGATTCACACGGCAGGTTCCGCCACCCGGCGTCACCCACCATGCATGACTCGGCGTGCATCACACGGCGCCAGCGGAATCGTCGGGGCTCCCGTCGGATCCCTTCCCGGTCTCGCGGCGGTCGATCGGCAGCTTCGGGAACGGGTGCTGCGGGTGACTCACCGGATGGTTCCGGTCGTGCCCGTGGCTGTAATGCGCGTGCTGCCAGTGGTCGGTCGTCGCGTTCGACCCGTGGTAGTGGTCGGGGAACTGCCGGTCGGCGCCTCCATAGGGCCTCTCGCCCTCCTGCGCGTCGGCGATCTGGTTCGCATTCGTGGCGTCCATGATGGCGATCGGCGCGGTCGGCTCGGTGACCGTGTTGCCGTATGTGCGTCCCTTCATCAGCGCCGGCATGCGCTCGGCCAGGCGCGACAGCAGCCAGTCGAGCACGAAATAAATGATCCCGGCCACCACAAGCGTCTGCAGGATGTTGAAATACATGGCGCCCAGGCGTCGCGACTCCTGGAGCAGGTCGGTGTACATGATGATGGAGCCCAGGGCCGTGTCCTTGAGCACCACGACGAGCTGCGTGATGGTGGCCGGCAGCATGGCGATCAGCGCCTGTGGCACCTCAACGGTCATGAGGGACTGCATGGGCGACAGGCCCAGGGCGAGGGCCGCCTCGCGCTGGCCGTGCGGCAGGTTGCCGACGCCGGAGCGCACGAGCTCGGCGATGACGGACCCGTTGTACAGCACGAGGCCGCCGACGACCGCCCAATAGCTGGGCGATGACAGGCCGGCGAAGGCGAACCAGCGCCAGAAGAACACCATGAGCAGCAGCTCCGGAACGGCGCGGAAGAACTCCACGATGACGGCTGACACGGCGCGCACGAGCATATTGGGCACAAGGCGACCGATGCCGAACACGATGCCGAAGACGATGGAGCCGACGACGGCCACGACAGCCGCCTTGACGGTCATCCACAGGCCGGGCAGGTAGAAGTCGGTCCACGCCTCGCGGTCGAGGGCGGGCTTCCACAGCTCCCAGCTCAGCTGGTTCTCGCCGTCCGGCGGGTTGTGTAGCCGCAGGATGACGAACACGGCGAGGGCGACGAGCAACAGGCTGGCGACGGCGTTGAACATGCGGATGCGCCGGCGGCCGCGGGGCCCCGGCTGGTCGAAGAGGACGGAAGTGGACTCGTTCATCGGCGCACCGCCAATCTATTGGACAGGTATGTGGTCAGCAGGCCGATGGGGATGATGAGGATCACGTAGCCCAAGGCGAAGATGAAGAAGATCTGCAGAATCTGGCTGGCGTGGAACTCGATCATGTCGCTCATGACCGACGACGTCTCCGTCGTGACGGAGGCGGCCGCCGCAACGGTCGAGTTCTTGATGAGGGCGATGAGCGTATTGCCCATCGGTGCCACGGAACCGCGGAACGCCTGCGGCAGGATGACCTGCGAGGCGGACTGCCAGAACGACAGCCCCAGCGCACGGCACGCCTCCGCCTGCCCCATCGGCACTGTGTTGATGCCGCTTCGCAGCGACTCGCAGACGAACGACGCCGTGTACAGGGCCAGGCCCGTGACGGCCAGCCAGAAGAAGTTGATGTCGAAATCGTCGGAGAACGACAGCTTGAGCTGTCCGAACATGCCGAGCACCATGAACACCATGATGATCGTCAGCGGCATGTTCTTGAAGAACTCCACGTAGGCGGTGGCGAAGCCGCGCAACGACGAGACCGGGCAGATACGCATCATGACGAGGATCACGCCGAGCAGGAGGGAGATGACGGCGCCCCAGAACGTGAGCTGGATGTTGACCCAGAAGGCGCCCGGGATGTCGTATTCACGGAACAGATCGAGGAATGCTTCCATCAGTCGTCCTCCTCCCCCTCGGTCGGGTCCGGCGGGTTGTACTGCGCGTTCGGCGTGTACCCCGTGCCTGAGGTGTTGTCCTCGATGGCACGCTGCCACGAACCGTCGTCGATCATGTCGCGGATGGCCTGGTTGATCTGCTTGGCGAACTCGGTGTCGCCCTTCCTGATGCCCACGCCGTAGCGCTCCTGTGTGAACGGGGCACCGACGAGCTTGAGCTTGCCGCGAGCGTTGGCCGCGAGACCGGCGAGGATGATGTCGTCGGTGGTCACGGCATCCACGATTCCCGAAAACAGCGCGGTGGCACATTCGGCGTAGCTGGGCTGTTCCATGAGCTGCACCTCGTTGGCGAATTTCTGCTTGACCGTGTTGGCGGATGTGGAGCCGGTGACCGAGCACAGGCGCTTGCCGTTGAGGTCCTGCGGGCCCGTGATGTCCGTGTTGTCGGAACGCACGAGGAGGTCCTGGCCGGCCACGAGGTACGGGCCGGCGAAGCTCACGGCCTTCTTGCGCTCGTCGGTGATGGAATAGGAGGCGAGGATCATGTCGACGTCGCCGTTCTGGAGCATGGCCTCACGCTGCTTGCTCGGCGCTTCCTTCCATACGATTTCGTCGTCGCGGTAGCCCAGCTTGTGGGCGATGTAGCGCGCGACGTCCACGTCGAAGCCCTCGTATGTACCGGATTTCTTGTAGCCGACCCCCGGCTGGTCGAATTTGATGCCGATTTTGATGACGTGCCCGTCGGATGACGATGACCCGCACGCACCCATCGACAGGGCGCAAGCCATGACCGCAACGAGCGCGACGAGGCGCCGCAGCAGACCGGCACGCCCGCGTCCCGTGGATTGATTGTGCATGATGTCCTTCTCTTGTTCCGCCGTCCCGCACGCACCGCATCATATGCATGGCACCGTGCACACGGAACGTGTTTTCAGTGGTCGATGATTTTGGAGAGGAAGTCCTTCGCGCGCTCGGTGCGTGGGTGCTCGAAGAAATCGTCCGGAGCACCGGTCTCGAGAATCTTCCCGTCCGCCATGAACACCACGCGGTCGGCGGCCTTGCGTGCGAAACCCATCTCGTGGGTCACGCAGATCATGGTCATGCCCTCCCCCGCGAGCTCAAGCATGACGTCGAGCACCTCGTTGACCATCTCGGGATCGAGCGCCGACGTCGGTTCGTCGAAAAGCATGACCTTGGGATGCATGGCTAGGGCGCGGGCGATGGCGACGCGCTGTTGCTGGCCGCCGGAGAGTTGGGCTGGGTATTTCTCGGCCTGGGAGTCGACGCCGACGCGCGCAAGCAGCTCCATGGCCTCGTCATGCGCATCCTGCTTGGAGACATGGCGCACCTTGACGGGCGCAAGCATGACGTTGTCGATGATGGTCTTGTTCGCAAACAGGTTGAACTGCTGGAACACCATGCCGACCTCGGCGCGCAGGCGCGTCAGCTCGCGGCCTTCCTGCGGCAGAGGCGTGCCGTCGATGAGGATGGTTCCCGAATCGATGGTCTCGAGACGGTTGATGGTGCGACACATCGTGGATTTGCCTGAGCCAGAGGGGCCGAGCACGACGAGCACCTCGCCTTTGCTGACGGTGAGGTTGATGTCCTTGAGCACATGCAGGTCGCCGAAATGCTTGTCGACGTGGCGGAGCTCCACGAGCGGGCGTCCGTCCGATTCGGCCCCGTCGGGCCGCGTGGATGCCGGTGAGTCTTGCACCGGCGTGGTTGTTGCTGTGTTGGTCATGGCCCCAACGGTACCAACTCATCGTGTCGCCGGGTGATTCTTCTCATTTTCACGCGGCTAATCCCACGTGAGCTTCCATGCGGCACCACGATTCCCCGCACTGGGTGCGCCCCTGTGCCCACCGAGCCGCCCCGCGTAACACGCCCCACGTAACACGCCCCGAAATGGGCTTGCGTGTGCACCGCCGCACACACGCAACGCGCCCCGGACCCGATCGAGCAGAACACATAACAGTGGCCCGGCACCACGCACGCGCACGCCACCGCGCCGCACAAGCGCCAACTCGGCACCGTCAGCAGATGACGGCGACGTCCTACTCCTCGCGCAGGCGCCTGCGGGCCTCGGTCATGTCGAAATGCGCCGGAGGCCAGTTGAGCCCCATGTCGCGCAGGCCGACGCGCAGCAGCTCCGACACCACGGCGCGCGAATACCAGCGATGGTCCGCGGGCACGAGATACCACGGCGCGCGGCGCGTGCTCGTCTTCTCGAAGACCTCCTGCCAGGCGTCCATGTAGTCGTCCCAGCGGGCGCGGGCGTCGAGATCGGACGGATCGAACTTCCAGTATTTGCATGGGTCATCCAAGCGGCCCAGGAAGTGCTTCTTCTGACAGTCGCGGCTCACCACGAGGAAGATCTTGATGATGGAGCAGCCGTCGTCGAGCAGGCCGTTCTCGAATTCGTTGATCTCGTCGTAGCGGGCGCGCCACACGGATTCCGGATACGTGCCGTAGACATGGGGCATGACGATGTCTTCGTAATGGGAACGGTCGAAGACCTTGATCCACCCGTTCTTGGGCAGTTCGCGGCGGATGCGCCACAAATAGTCGTGCGCGAGCTCCTCCTCGGTGGGCTTGCCGAAGCCGTGGTAGCCGATGCCCATCGGGTTGCCCTGGTGGAACACGTGGCGCACGATGCCACCCTTGCCGCTGGCGTCCATGCCCTGCAGCACGACGAGCATACGGCGCTTGCCCCCGTCGACGCCGTTGGCATACAGAAGCTCCTGGTAGAAGGCGATCTGGCTGGAGCTCAGCTCGATGAAGCGCTCGGCGTCCCCTTTGCCACCGCCGAACCCCGGGAGCGAAGCCCCGTCGATGTCGGCCACGCGCATGCCGGGACGGAACCGCAGCAGGTCCTCGACTGGTTCGTCCCACACGTCCGACAGCTTGCCGCTGGACTCCGCGGCCCGCTGGAGGCGGCGTTGCATCTCGGAAAGCCCCGTCCCGTCGATGTCGGCCGCGCGTTCGACGGAGTCCAGGGTCTTGGCGACCTTGGAATCCTTCGACGCTTTCGAATCCTTGCCATCCTTGGCGTCCTTCGTATCTTTCATTGCTTTCGTCTCCTTCGGCATCCCCTTGGACTTGGGCGTTTCCCGCGTTGGCTGCACGCCCGCGGCGTCACCGCCATCGTACCGTGCGGCGACGGCGGCCTCCGTCGGCCTTGCCTTGCCTTTCTTGTCTTTCTTCTTGCCGTCCTTGCCGGCATCATGCTTATGCTTGGACCAGCCGGCCCATTCCTCCCCCAGATGCGTGCGATCGGCTGAATTGGACATATCGGCTCCTTTCGCCCATGGACCTTCGTCGTTGAAAGCCACCCGCGACGCCAGACCCCGGACCGCCGCAGAGCGTCGTCGCCCCACGCGGACCCGTGTCTTGCCCGGCCCCGCGGGCAAACCCATCGGCGCCACGGCATCACGGCGATACCACCGAATTCTAGACCCCGGCCCCGCGAATGCAAGGCGAATCGCGGTGCCGAGGCCGTTTCCGCGCCCCTGCTACGCCTTTCGTGAACATGGCGGGTTTCAACCATGGCGATGTTCCACACATAATGCTACGATTTGCGTAGCGTTATAAAGAGCTACGCGACGCGTAGCATAACCCCGTCGCCAGGATTGGACAACCCACTGAGGAGAACCAGAGTGAAGAACAGCTTCCGCGTCTATTGGCGTGATATCAAGCGGATTGCCAGGGTGCCCGCGGCATGGGTCATCGTCTTCGGTCTCACCGCCCTTCCCGCCCTCTACACATGGGTCAACGTCATCGGCTTCTGGAACCCCTACAACAACACCAGCGGCATCGTCATCTCGGTGGCCAACAACGACGCCGGCGGCACCAACGAACTCACCGGCGACATCAACGTCGGCGATCTCGTCGAAAAGGCGCTGAAGGACAACGACCAGCTCGGATGGACCTTCGAGGACGAGGACACCGCCCTGTCGCACGTGAAGAGCGGCGAGAGCTATGCGGCCATCATCATCCCCGAGGATTTCTCGAGCAACCTGCTGACCATCCTCTCGGGCGACTTCCACCAGCCGAAGCTCGAATACTACGTGAACGAAAAGGCGAACGCCGTGGCCCCCAAGGTCACCGACGTGGGCGCGAACACCGTCGACCAGGAGATCAACGACACCTTCGTCTCGACGGTGTCCGAGGTGGTGGCCCAGGACATCACCGACGCCGCGTCCAAAGCCAACTCCGGAGTGCAGAAGGCCGACCAGAAGACCAAGAACGCGCTCGAAGAGGCGTCGTCCAAGATCGGCACGGCGCAAGACAAGATCACCGGGCTCATGGGCGACATCGACAACGCGCGGCAGGATGTCACCACCGTCAAATCCTCGATACTGGCCATCACCGACGACGTCGCCTCCATCGGCCGGTCGGTGCAGACGATGAACAGCGTGCTCCTCGACGCCTCGCAGACCGTGGGGAACCTCACCGCGGCCACCGGCACCGCCATGGACACCGCTTCGCAGAACATCACGCAGGCGGCCACCGCCACGTCGTCGATCGCCCAGAAGTCGAACCAACAGATGGACTCCGTGAGCGCGGCGGCGTCAGAAGGCATCTCGCAGACCCAGGGCGTCATCGATTCGGAACAAACGATCCTCGATGGGCTCAAGAACTCGCCCTATGCCAGCAACGACGACGTGAAGAAACAGATCGACAGACTGCAGGAGACCATCGACGACAGCAACCAGTCGCTCGACACGCTCAAGCTCCTGCAGCAGCAGATCGACCAAGGTGTGGACGACACCACCCAGCTCGTCACCGACGCGAGCACCGCGACGACGTCGTCCGTTGCGACCGTGGATGCGCTGCGTTCCACCATCTCCACGTCCACGATCCCCAGCCTCAACAGCAGCATCAACCAGTTGAGCATGTCCGTGGGCGGGCTGGCATCCATCGCCACCACGCAGGACCGCGAGGTGACCATGCTCCTCACCGTGCTCGACCAGCTCGATTCGACGCTGTCGCAGCTCAACGACACCCTCCAGACCACCAATGACTCGCTGACGACGCTCAAGTCCGACTTCGACGAAGCCTCCACCGACGTGGGCATCCTCACCAACTCGGCCACATGGAAGCGCATGATCAACGCGATGAACCTCGACTCCGGCAAAATCGCCAACTTCATGTCGTCCCCCACCGAAATCACCACCGAGAAGCTCTACCCCGTCGCCACCTACGGCTCGTCCATGGCACCGCTGTTCACCTGCCTCACCATGTGGATTGGGTCGATCATGCTGGTCGTGATCCTGCGGCTCGAGGTGGACGACGAGGGCATCGACAACCTCACGGTGCACCAACGCTACATGGGTCGCTGGATGCTCATGGCGACCCTGTCGGTGATGCAGGCGCTCATCGTCTCCATCGGCGAATGCGTGCTCCATGTGCAAATGGTCTCGCCCTCCATGTTCATCCTCACCACCATCATCATGGGGCTGGTGTACCTGAGTGTCGTGTACTCGCTGTCCGTCTGCTTCATGCACATCGGCATCGGCATATCCATCATCTGCGTGTTCCTGCAAATCCCGGGTGCATCGGGGCTCTACCCAATCGAGATGATGCCCTCGTTCTTCAGGAAGCTCTACCCCTTCTTCCCCTTCACCTATGGCAACCGCATGCTTCGTGAGACCATCGGCGGCTTCTACAAGACCACATACGTGGTGTCGCTGTGCAAGCTGCTGCTCTTCGCCGTGGTCGCGTTCATCCTCGGACTGGCCCTGCGCCCGTTCCTGACGAACGTGACGCGCGTCTTCTACGACGAGATCGCCGAAACGCACCTCATGATGGGCGAAGCCGCCGAAACGCCCGCGCGCCGTTACAGGCTGTCGCAGGTCATCTCGGCCCTGTCGTCCAAAGAGGAATACCGCGCCGAGATCATGGCCAAGGCCGCGCGCTACGAGATCATGTACCCGCGGCTCAAGCACGGCGCCCTTATCTGCGGTTTCGTGATCCCCGCGGCGCTGGCGGTGCTGTCGGCGGTGAACTCCGACAAGAAAGTCGTCATCCTCGCCCTGTGGGTCATCTGGATGCTGCTCATCATCGGATTCCTGCTCACCATCGAGCTGCTGCGCGATTCCATCCAGCGCCAGGTGCTGCTGCTTGACGTCAGCGAAGAGGAACTGCGCACCATGGTGGCCAAGCACGCCCGCACCGTGCTGCGCCCCAAGCTGAAGAAGGAATCCGACGACGAATCCGGCGACGCCCCACTGGCCCCCGTGCTGAACAAGATCACCGAGGTGCTTGAGGAACGTGTGCAGCAGCAGGACGAGAAGATCGAGACCAAGCTGGCCGAGCGCTTCATCGCCCCGAAGGAGGAAGAGCAGCCCGGCACGACATACTACCCCGACGGCGTCGTGCAAGACAGTTCGGGCAGCGTGGTCAAGAGATTCGGCGCCCGGGCCGACGACACGCCCACGCAGGAGCTGCCGAGCGTTACCGGAACGGCGCCCCGCGCCGCAACCGACGGCGGCACGAACAGCGACGGGACGGGCGCCAGCACCGAAATCACCGGCGGCGGCAGCGACACGGACACCGAGACCGGCACAGGCACCGGCGGCGGCAACGATACCGCGAGCGCCCTCGACACCATCGATACCGCCGATACCGATACCACCGACACCGATACCACCGACACCGATACCACCGACACTACCGACACCACCACCGAGGAGGACGAACGATGAGGAACATGTGGAAGCTGTTCGTCGGGGACCTGCGGCGCGCGACGATGAACGTCTCCGCGGTCATCGTCATCATCGGCCTGGTGATGCTGCCGGCGCTGTTCACCTGGTTCAACGTCGCGGCCAGCTGGGACCCGTTCAGCAACACCAAGAACCTGAAGTTCGCCATCGCCAACAGCGACGAGGGCTACAAATCGGACCTGGTGCCCATCAAGATCAACATCGGCGACAGCGTCGTCAACGCCCTGCGCGCCAACGACCAGCTCAACTGGGTGTTCACCGACGAAGACAACGCCATCGACGGCACGAAATCCGGCGAATACTACGCGGCCGTCATCATCCCCAAGGATTTCTCCACGGACATGATGACGTTCTTCTCAGACAACATGACCCACGCCAAGCTGGAGTATTACACCAATGAGAAGCTCAACGCCCTGGCCCCGGAGATCACCGGACAGGGCGCGAGCGGGGTGAGCTCGAACATCAACACGACGTTCACAGAGACGCTCGCCGACGTCTCGCTTGAGCTCGTCAACTCCTTCGCCTCGTACCTCGACTCCGACGACACCCGCACGATAGTCGTCAACGTCAACAACCATCTGGGCGACTTGGAGAAACAGACCAGGACGGCGTCCACCACCGTCGGGGCGTATTCGACGCTCGTGGACTCGGCCTCGACGATCCTCGACAGCTCGAACGCCCTCATCGACCTCACCAAGCAGGATTCCGCCACTGCGAAAAGCGACATCGACAGCGCCGTGAGCTCGGTCAACGACATCGAAAGCACGCTCGACGCCGCCTCGACATCGCTGTCCAGTGCGATTTCGCAAAGCGTCTCGGCTTTCTCCAGCGTGAAGACGGACCTGCAGACGATACTCGACAACTCCGCGAACGACAGCGCCCAGGCATCCCAGGAGCTGAGGGACTATGCGACGGGAGTGCGCAACCACAAGAAGGATTTCACCGACCTGGCCACGTCCCTTGCCGCGGCGCGAGACCAGCTTCAGTCGGCCGCACAGGCATCGGGCCAGGACTTCGACCCCCAGCCGTTCAATGACGCCATCGACGCCATCAACAACAACGTGATCCCCGCCCTCGAGGCGCTGGCGACGGCCATCGACTCCGCCGCGGACACGGCCAGCTCCGTCAGCGGCGACCTGAAGGGCCAGAAGGGCGGCATCGTCGACAAAGTGCAGACCGCCATCGACTCCATCCAGTCCCTGTCAGACAGCTATCTCACCAAGATCGACAACGACGTGACGATCCTCAAGGCCTCGGCCAATTCCATCTCAAACAGCCTGACGTCGATCAACACCACGTTGCAAAGCACGATCGACCAGCTGTCGCAGTCCGACGGCTCCATCAACGACAAGCTCAGCGACCTCAAGACCACGATCGACGACGCGTCGAGCAAGCTGTCGGACACCGCCGACCAGATCGGCAAGATCCACGACGCGCTCACCGACGCGATCAACTCGAGTGACCTGTCGAAGCTGCAGTCGATCATCAACGGCAACGCCGAAGGGCTCGCGCAATCCATAGCATCCCCCGTCGCACTCGAACGCACCGCCGTGTTCCCCGTCCAGAACTTCGGCAACGCCATGACGCCGTTCTATTCGACGCTGGCCATGTGGGTCGGCTCCCTGCTCATGTGCGTGGCCCTGCGCTGCGAGCCCGACGAAGAGACGCTCAAAGGATTCAAGAAACTCAAGCCGCGCCAGAAATATCTGGGGCATTTCGGGGTGTTCGCCGTGATCTCGCTGCTCCAGAGCACCTTCCTGTCGGTGGGCGACATCCTGTTCCTCGGGCTCACCTGCCAGCACCCCTTGCTTTTCATACTGGCGGCACAGCTTTCCGGCCTCGTCTTCGCGTTCTTCATCTATTCGCACGTGTTCTCGTTCGGCAATGTCGGCAAGGCGGTGGGCGTGCTGTTCCTCGTGATGCAGGTAGCCGGCGCCGGCGGCGCATACCCGCTGCAGATGCTCACGCCGCTGCTCTACGACATCAGCTGGTTCCTGCCCGCACGCTACACCATCAACGCGATGCGCGCGGCGCTGTGCGGCATCTACCAGAACGACTACTGGTGGGATCTGCTGGGACTCATCCCGTTCATGCTCTTCGCACTGCTGCTCGGATTGCTTCTGCGCAAGCCCGTGGTCAAGCTCAACGAGAACTTCGTGCGCATGACCAAAACCACCAAGCTCATCTGACGGCTGCACATCGAACCACCGCAAAGGCCAAGAAAGGAGACATGGCAGATGCCAGCGAACGGCGCCACAACGCGCAGGAGCCAGATCCGCAACCGCACTGACAGCAAGATCATGGATGCGACCCTGCAGATTGCGCTGACCCAAGGCGTGGGCGCAGTGACCATAGAAGAGGTGTCGCGCATCAGCGGCGTTGCCAAAACCACCATCTACCGCCGATTCCGCAACAGCAAGGAACTGCTGAACAGCGTCTCGGCCATGAAGGCGATCCAGCCACCGCAGCTCGATGAGATACCCGTGACCCCGCAGGGCATCGAAAGCATCATCACCGCGGTCATCAAGGCCTTCGAGGACACCGTGGGCGTCAAATCCGTGGGGCTGATGCTCAGCTCGGATTCCCGTTTCTTCAAGAACATGGTGATGAACGTGCTCACCCCAGTGCGGCATCGCATCGAGAACTATTTCGAACGCGGCGTGAAAGAGGGGGCGTTCAGCCCGAACGCGGACATCGACATGATCATCGACTGCACGCTGGGCGGCATCGTCACGCGGGCGGCCATCAGCGACGGCATCACGCAGGAATGGGCGCACAAGATATCGATGTTTCTGTGGAACTCGCTCTCGCCGCACAGCACGGCCATGCAGAACGTGGACGGGTCGGCGGCCGATGGCGACAGCTCCTCCGCCCCCGATGGCGCCATGCCGCGCACTTGCGAAGTCGTGGACTCGCCGACGGGATTGCTTCCGGCCGGTTCCGCGCTTCCAGATTCTCCCCAGACGCTTTCACAACAGGCAGGCGGCGCGAACCCCGCCCGACCCGCTTCATCTGACACCCATACCCCCAAGGAGGTCTGACATGGCGCATTCCAAGAGCCGTCTGCACACCAAGAACCCATTCAAGAAAATCGCCATCGGATCGCAGGCCATCACAGCGAAGCGCCATGTCAAGCTGGCGCCGGAACCCCATGGCGACCGTTTCGGCCTGGTCTGCGCCGATGGAGTGGATCCGTCCGGAGAGCCGCTGCAGATCCTTGCCGTCGGCGATTCCATGATCGCGGGCTGCGGCACGGCGGACCAGAGTCTGGGCCTCGTTCCCCAGATCGCCACCGATCTGTCGGAGCGCGTCAACCGCCCCGTCCATTGGCAGACCGAAGCCAAGCTCGGATCCACCGTTCGGCGCATCAAATACCGTCTGCTCCCCAAGGGCACGAAAGACGGTGCGCGCTTCGACGTCATCTATCTGGGGGCCGGCTCGAACGACATCATGGCGCGCCGAAAGATGGATTCGTGGAAGCAGGACCTCGGCGATTGCATCGACATGGCCCGCGAACACACGGATACCGTCATCGTCATGTCGTGCGGGCAGCTCCAATGGATCCCCTCGCTGGGCAAGATGCTACGCGACGACATGCTGAAGGTCTGCGACGAGCAGTGCGCGGCGTCGCTGAAGGTGTGCGCGAAACACGGGGCGACGTTCCTCAACATGCTGCACGAAGACCTGGGATGCGAGAATTCCTGGTTCTGGTGCGGCGACCAGTTCCACCCCAACACGTATGGCTATGGCATCCTGGCGCGGCATTGCATCGACGCGATTCCGCAGGACGTCATCGACAGGCTCAGGGAATCCCGCGTCGGAACGCCGACAGCCTAGGACGACGCGCCATGGAAGGGGTGCCCTGCCGCAGGGGTGCCCTGCCGAAAGCCCTGCGTCGTTGCAGGACGGCGTGATATGCAAAGGGCATGCCCCGTTGGCGGGACATGCCCTGGGTGATGTCCGCTCGCGCCCGGCGGCGGCCGGCGTCATGCGTGCGCGGCGCGTCATCCACGCATGACGTCATTCATGGTCACGGGGATTGTTCCTGTGGTCATAATGGTCGCGTATCGCCCGGAACGACGCCGGACGTTTCTCACCTGTCAGCCTGTCGGCCTTGGGGTCGTGCATCAGGGGTTTCGCATTCGAGGCGCTGGCCGCAGCCTGGACCACCGAAGCCGCTACCGAGGCGATCTGCGTGTATCCCGACACGGAATCCGGCTTGTCGTCGATGACCCCGTGGCTGAGCCTCTGCGCCTCCTCGGCGTACTCGGCCTCCTCGGATTCCTCCTCGTCCTCATCGTCGTCACTGGAATCCCCGTCATCGTCGCCTTCGTCGCCGACGGTGATGTTGTTGTGCTCGGCAAGCTGCTTCTCGATGGCCTTGAGGCTCTTCGAGATGTCATCCATGTGCCCGTGGATCTTGGCGATGCGCTCCTTGGTGAGGCGGTCCTCACGGTTCTTGCGGATCGACTCCTCCTGGATGAGCCACGACGACAGCAATGCGCAGATGATGCCGTTGAGGATGATTCCCGCGAACATGAGGGTGCTGGCGATGATGCGACCTGCGGGCGTGACCGGCGAATAATCGCCATAGCCGACCGCCGTGGCCGACACCCACGTGCACCACAGCGCCTCGGGATACGTGGAGATCGTGGATGCGGGCGCATTGCGCTCAGCGTCGAACAGCGCAAGGGACCCTACGTAGAACACCATGATCGACACCGCCACGGCGTAGATGATGACCCGTACACGGAAGGCCTGGGAACTCGCCTTGCGCAGCGCGCGCAATGGCGTCAGTGCGAAAATCAGCCGCAGCGGGCGGAACATCGGCAGCAGCACGACCAGCAGGTCGAAGATATGCGACACGAACCACTTGGCCTTGTCAGGTACGAGGATCAGCGACACGATGTAGTCGACCGCGAAGACGAACCATATGGCATCCATCACCACGTTGCCGAATCGCGCAAGCGCTCCGTACGGCGCCGCGAGCACCATCCACGAGTAGACGGCGAGGAACACGAAGGACAGAACCGACATAATCGGTTCCGTTATCCGATCCCACTTTTCGTAATTCATACCCTCTAGAGTAGTCGACGCCGTCGTTTTTGCCTCGAACACCCATCGATCGCCTCGCTCCATGGATGACGGAGCGGGGCGATCAGGGCTTTCACGGGTGTCAGGGACGTTCCAGCGAAGGAAAACCGGATTGCCTCGAGCCCGCACAGGAAGCGGCGCGAACCGCGCGAAGGGACGGGGATCATGCGAGGGGGCACGAGCCACGCGAAGAGGCGCGAGTCACGCGAGCCATCGGCAGAAAGGTACGGCCCGTTCTCAGAAGAAAAGCCACGCTGCGAGCGCCGCGTATCCGACGAGCAGCACCGAGGTCAGGGCGCTGGCAAGGAACGCTGCGCGGCCCTCTTGGGCGATGGCACGCACGTTCACCGTCAGTCCCAGCGCCGCCATGGCCATGCCAAGCACGACGTAGGCAAGCGTCACCAGGACCGGCGCCGCTGCCGCCAACGCCGGCAGGTAGGTGCCGGCGACCGAGGCGCCGATGAAGCCGAGCATGAACCAGGGGATGCCGGCTTCGCCGCCCCGCTGTGCGCCATCCTCGGCGTGTCGTGCATTCCACCACACCGACACGGCGCCGGCGGCGAAGACCAGCATGAGCACGCGCGACAGCTTCATGATCGTCGCGATATCGACGGCGCCGAATGCGTCTCCGGCGGCCACGGCGTGGGCGATTTCGTGGAGCGAGGCCCCGGCCATGACTCCGAGCTGCGTGGAGGTCAGTCCCACGAGCGGACCGATGGCGATTTCGGCGAGCGCGAAAATCGTGCCCATGATGGCGACGATGGCCACGGCCATGACCTGGTGGTCGGCCTTGCGTTGCTCTTTCTCAGGCGGCACCGTCACCGACCCGGACAGTCCCATGACCGCGGCGGCGCCGCAGATGCCCGTGCCACCGGCGACGAGGATGGCGAGGTCGGGTTCCACGCCGAGACGGCGCGCGATGTTGTAGCACACGACGATGGTGAGGGTCACGCCGACCGCGGCGATGGGCAGGCAGACGATGCCTTGCGTGAACAGGACGGTGAGGTTGAGCTTGAACCCCAGAAGGATGATGCCCAGGCGCAGCAGTTTGTTCGAGATGAGACCGGCCGCGTCGCGGACGCCGGCGCGCCGTGTCTCGGAGCCGGCCACATAGAGGCGCCGCACGGGGACCTGAAGCGCCATGCCGAGGAGCAGGGCGATGATCAGGGCTCCGAACAGGCTCAGCACGGGAAAGCGTTTGAGCCATGTGCCGGCCAGCGATGCCGCGAGGGTGAGGACCGCGATGACGGCCATCTGCGGGGTCAGGATGCGGCGGGCCCACGTGGCGACGAAGCTCGCGATGGGGTTGCCGCGCCCGCGCACGGAATCGGGGACGGGCTCCGTGGCAGGCGCATCCAGGACGATGCCATCGGCGTCGGCCATGTCGGGCATGTCAGGCATGTCGGCATCAGTGTGTGCAAGGGGTGTTGTCGGTATCGATGTCTGTGTCATGCCTTGTATTCAACATGCCCGCATTTCATTAATCAAATAAGTAGTTCCGATGTTTATCATCAGATTTTTCTATTTTTATAGGCGTCGCCGCAGGACTGCGCCCCACGCGCCCCGCAGCGGACGCAGGGGTGTCGGCGCACCAAGATCACGAGACGGCGGGACCGCGAGACAGAGTAGCCACGGGACGGCACAGCAACGGGCCGACGGGACCTAGGAAACGACAGAACCGGGGCGGCAATGCGGAGCATCACGGCACGGAGCACACTCGCATAGGGAGTCGGCGACACCGTGGGCGCCGCCCCGCTTCATTCCTCCTCGCGCATGGCGGCGATCATCGCATCCGCGGCCCGGCGCTGGTCACGCGAAAGCCCCGTTCGTGGCATGACGGCGTAGAAGCGGCGCACGAACTCACGCCCCAGCGTGCGCGCGGGGACCCCATCGGGAACTATCGACGACGAGACGACGGAGCATCCGAACCCGGCCGCCAGGGTCGCGACGATGGCGGCGTTGCTCGCCACTGTGACGGAGCGCTCGGGCACGATGCCCTCGGTCTTGCACAACAGGTCGGTGTAGTAGCGCACGCCGGAGCCTGTCTCGCGCACCAGCCAGACGGAGGACGGGTCGCCGGCCAGCACGAGCTCATCGGAGCGAAGCGTGACACGGTCGATGGCGTCGTTGATGACGGGTTTTTCGATGACGCCGAACTCCGCGTCCTTGCGCCCCACGAGGTCCACGATGACATCGGAGTTAACGGTGCGGAAAGACAGGTCGTATCGGTCCAGCGACGGCTCCAGGGCCGCGAGCGCCGCGGGCATGAGCACGGTGGCGGCGGTCAGCGAGAAGCAGGCGCGCAGGCTGACGGCGGTGCGCGAGGCGCGGACGGCCCGGTCGCAGGCGTCACGCCATGTGCCGCCGATGGTGGCGGCGGCGCGGTACAGCAGCGTGCCGGCCTCGGTGGGTTCCACGTCGCTTTTCGCCTTGCGAACGAAGAGGGACACGCCGACCTCGGCTTCGAGCGCGGCGATGCGCGCCGAAACGGTGGGCTGCGAGACCCCGAGCTCGTCGGCGGCCGCCGTGAACTGGCCGGTCTCGTACACCGCCGCCAATGTCTGCAGAAGCGGGAACATCTCATGCCTCGCCATACGCACTCCTTCCCATGGCGCCGCGACAACATGTCGCCGACAATGATACCGACGCCGTGGGAAGCGCCCCCACCGTCGCCCTGCGCCCGTGGGGCCGTGATCCGGCACCGGCCGCACACCGCGCACGCCCCGTTCCGAACTCAGGCCAGCCGCCGGCATCCCCATGCCCACGTCCACGCCGTCCGGCCGCCCCGTTCCGCCGCCAAGAACACTGCGGCGAAAAACACTGCGAGAAAACAAAAGCGCGGCCCCGCAGCCCCGGAGGACCGCGGAAACCGCGCCGTTTCGCAGGACGCCAGGTCCTACTTGCTCACGTTGAACTTGAATTCGACGATGTCGCCGTCCTGCATGACGTAGTCCTTGCCTTCGAGGCGCATCTTGCCCTCTTCCTTGACCTTGGCATAGGAACCGGCGGCGATGAGGTCGTCGTATGAGACGATCTCGGCCTTGATGAAGCCCTTCTCGAAGTCGGAGTGGATGACGCCGGCGGCCTGCGGGGCGGTCCAGCCCTTGTGGATCGTCCACGCGCGCACCTCCTTGACGCCTGCCGTGAGGAAGGTCTGCAGGCCCAGGGTGTCGAAGCCCACGCGGGCCAGCTGGTCGAGGCCGGATTCCTTGAGGCCCGCGTCGGCGAGCATCTCGCGGGCGTCGGCCTCGTCGAGCTCGGTGAGGTCGGATTCGAACTGCGCGTTGAGGAAGATGGCGGGCGCCGGCGCAACGAGCGCGGACAGCTTGGCCTGGAGCGCCGTGTCGTTGAGCTCGTTGTCGTCGACGTTGAACACGTAGATGAACGGCTTGGCGGTCATGAGGTGGAGGTCGTAGACGGAGCTCTTGTCGAATTTGCCTTCGCGGTCGGCGTGGTCGATGGTCTCGCCGGCTTCGAGGATCTTCTTGGCCTCGTTGACGGCGTCGAAATACGCCGGCTCGATCTTCTTGCCGCGCAGGTCCTTCTCGAGACGCGGCAGCGCGTTTTCGATGGTCTGCAGGTCGGCGAGGATCAGCTCGGTGTTGATCGTGTCGATGTCGTCCTGCGGGTCCACCTTGCCATTGACGTGCACGATGTCGTCGTCCTCGAACGCACGCACGACCTCGCAGATCGCATCGGCTTCGCGGATGTTGGCGAGGAACTGGTTGCCCAGGCCTTCGCCCTCGGACGCGCCCTTGACGATGCCGGCGATGTCGACGAAGGTGACGGTGGCGGGCACGATCTTGTCGGTGCCCACGATCGGCGCGAGCTTGGCGAGGCGCTCGTCAGGCAGCGGCACGATGCCGGTGTTGGGTTCGATGGTGGCGAACGGGTAGTTCTCCGCAAGCACGTTGTTGCGGGTCAGGGCGTTGAACATGGTGGACTTGCCGACGTTCGGCAGACCGACGATTCCGATAGTAAGAGACATGGCTTCTAGTCTAGAGCCCACGGGGACAATGCGCCGCCCGCCGCCCACCTGCGAAGCGCAGGCCGCAGGAGCGACGCAAACGGAGCCGCGGAACGGGCGACCGCGTCCCGACGGTGCCGTGCGCCGTGCAAGCGGGTCGGATAGAATCGGAAGCAACCGTTCAAGCAACAAAGGAGTTCGCATGGGATACGCGTTGGTCACCGGAGCATCGGGAGGCATCGGCAAGGAATTCGCAAAGATTCTCGCCGCACATGGGAAAGACCTCATTCTCGTGGCGCGCAGCGACGACCGCCTGCGCGAAATCGCCAGCGAGCTCCATCGCGACCATGGCGTGCATGTGGTGCGTTTCGCGATGGACCTCACCGAAGAGGACGCCGCCGACCAACTGTTCACCACGACGCAGGACGCCGGTTATTTCGTCGACACCCTCATCAACAACGCGGGTTTCGGCGACCTGACGGGGTTCCTCGATTCGAATTGGCACCGGTCGCGCAGCCTCATGCAGCTCAACATGGTCACGCTGGCGCATCTCACCTACCTGTATGGCAATGAGATGCGAAGGCACCATTTCGGGCGCATCCTCAACGTATCGTCGGTGGCGGCGGCGTTCGCCGGCCCCAACATGGCGCTGTACTACGCCTCGAAGGCCTTCGTGCTGAGCTTCACCGAAGCGCTGTCGGCCGAGCTGCGGGGCACCGGCGTGACGGCGACCGCCATCTGCCCCGGCCCGACCGCGACGGCGTTCGGCGCCAACGCCAGGATGTCGGCGACGGGGCGCAATTTCATGACCATGATGCGCCCCATGCCGGCAAGCGCAGTCGCGGCACGCGGCTACCGCGCCATGATGACGGGCCGCACCACCGTCTACGTGGGGCCGCTGACGAAGGCCGGGTTCGCGGCGGCGCGCATCCTGCCGCGCTGCGTGACCCGCGCCATCTGCAAGTATGCGAACGGAACCCCCGAGGGGCCGAAGTTCTGAAACCGGTCGCCAGACCCCGCGCCGAAGGACGGGGCTTCTGCGGGGACGGATTTTCAGGCTCTCTTCCGGAACTCAATCCTTCCCGAAAACAGACACCGGGGCGTAAGAGCGAGGGTCGCCCCGCTCCCCTGCGTCAGTCGCCCATCACCGCGTCGACGGCGCTCATCACGTCGCCGCGGAAACCGCGCTCCTCAAGACGCTGCACGCCGCGAATCGTGGCGCCGCCGGGCGAGCACACGGCGTCCTTCATGGCGGCGGGGATCTGACCGGTGGCCACCTGCAGCGCGCCTGTGCCCTCGACCATGGCGGAGACCAGACGATATGCGGCGGCACGCGGGATCCCGTGCTTCACGGCCGCGTCGGACAGCGCCTCGATGAACATGGCGGCATAGGCGGGAGCGCAGCTCGTCACGGTTCCGGCCTGGTACAGCGTGGCGGTGTCGAGGAATTCCACGAGGGAGATCGGCGAGAACAGCTTGGTGAATTCGGCGATTTCGTCGGGGGTCAGGTTGTTCTTGCGTTCGGCGACCACGACGCCCTTGCCCACCGCGATCGGTGTGTTCGGCACAATGGACAGGTGGTGCGTGCCCTCGGCCAGGATCTGCTCGTACCTGGCATAGTCCCAGCCCCATGCAATCGAGATGACGGTGGTGCCTTCGTCGGCGAGCTTGCCTTTGATGGGCTCTACGACGCTTTCGATGACATTGGGCTTGACCGCGAGGATCACGAACTCGCTGTTGTCGACGACCTCGGATGCGTTCTGGGCCGCCGTCGCGCCAAGCGCCGCGGTGGCGGAGGCCAGCATGTCGGCGTTGATGTCATACGCCATGATCTGCGCGCCGTCGATGCCGCCGTGCCTCACCATGCCCGTGGCGATGCCCTGGGCCATGGCGCCGAAGCCGATGAAGCCGATGGACACGGTCGGGACGGAGGGACCGCTGGGCGCGATTGTGACGCTCGGGTTGATGGATGCCATATTCTCCCCTTTTCCTTGGAGTCTGTTGGAGACACGAGTGGCGATCGGCCACAGGGCGCGGACGGCGGACGAGCCAGCCTCGCTGCACGTCCCGCGGAACGGCGACGTGCGGGCCCCGGCACGGCCGGGACCGTCGCGGGAGCCGCATGCGGACCGTGCCGGATCATTCCGGCACGGCCTTGAGATCGCCTCGATTCAGTGCCTCATTATAAAGGTGGCGGAATACCAGCGGGCCGTGCACGCCGTCATGCTCGAACTCATTGGTGACCCAGGCGTGCGAGTTGCCCACGCGCGACAGCGTGTCGAGCGACAGTTCGGAGGGCACGTACATGTCGTCGAAATACAGCGCGGCCTGCAGCGGCACCTCGTTGGAGGCGAGTCGGGCGGCGTCGTAAATCTTGCCCCAGTGCGTGTCGGCCATGAGCAGATCCTCGGCGGCGCGGAACGGAGCGAGCGACGAATCGTCGGCGAAGGATTCGGGCAGGGCCGCCTCCCCGATGAACTGCAGCGGGCGCGCGTCGGGCGACACCCCGGGGATCGTGGCGATCTCGCGGCTCGCCGCCCAGTTCGCCGGTTCGCACTCCCCGTCGTCGCCGCCGTCCTGATAGATGAATTCCTGCAGCGTCCAATACAACGGCCGGTTGTACGACTCGGTGGCGGCAAGCACGTTCATGAGGAATCCCTCCGACAGATCGGAGCCATGCGGGGCGGCAGCCGACGCGGCGTCGCCAGCGGACGGCACGCTTCCGTCGCCATCGCAGAACGCCTGGTCGAGCAGCCAGTGGAGCCGCTCCCCGCTCGGCTTCATGCCGAAGTCCTGCCCCAGGGTCTGCAGCCTGCGTACCGTGAAGACATCGCCGTTGGGCAGTCTCACGTCGCCGTCGGCCAGCCTGTCGGCGACGGCCGCCACACGGGCGGCGTCCTGCGGATACCGTTCGTAGTACCGCGCCGTCTTCATGAGCATCTTGGGCACGGTGTGGGCGTATGTGACAGCGGGGCTCGCGGGGACGGCGGGGATGCCGCCCGTGGTGAACGACGCGGCGATGGCCTCCGGGAACAGCGACAGGTAGGTGAGCGTCAGGAATCCGCCATAGCTCTGGCCCAGCGTGACCCACCGGCGTCCCCCGAACTCGGTGCGCCGCAGGTGTTCGAAATCGCGGATGATGGAGTCGGCGAGGAAGTGGTGCAGATAGTCCGCAAGCCCGCGCGGCGTGTCAAAACGGCGCGCGACGCTGGATTGGACGCGACTGGAGCGCCCCGTGCCGCGCTGGTCGGGAAGGACCACGCGGAAATGGCGCACGGCTTCGGCGATCCACCCATCGGATTGGGGCGACAGGGGGCGCGGACCGGGGCCGCCGGGGCCGCCCTGCAGGAAGACGAGGAGCGGCAGGTCGCGGTTTTCATTGCCGGGCGCGCACAACACGCGGTAGAACAGGCTGAGGCGTTCGGAACCGTCCGGCGCCGACCAGTCGAGGGGAACCGTGGTGGAATGGTCCTCCACATACAATCCCGGAACGTAATATGTCGCCAGCTCAGTCATGGTTCCTCCCGTCGTCCCACGCGCCCCGACATGGAAAATGCAGGTCCGGGCGCGGTTCGTCCGAATGCGTCAGACGGCCCCGTCCACCCACCTGCGACCGGGGCGCGGAACCGTCTGCGCCCGGCCCAGCCCGGCCGGACGCGAGCCGCCGCGAATCATCCCTGGGAATGATGGTCGGCGACGTCTCCCACGGCTAGTGTGGAAGGCACCGTGGACTGTATGCGACCCACCGGCGCGGCCGATGCGGCCGCCGCACGGCGTCAGGCACGACGGAGGAGGCACGATGGGCACCGGGAACGAATCACGCTCCGACACGCCGCAGGACGGCGCAGCCAACCCTGCCGCTTCGGCCCCCGCCGGCACCCTCCCCAAGGACCCGGCCACGCCGCCCGACACCGCTGGCGCCACCGCTTCCGGCACCGCCGGCCCACGCCGCTTGGCCACGCTGGGCGCCGCGGCACGGCAACTGCTCGCCAGGATCCGCCGGCATGCGTGCTATCCGCGCGGATGGCGCTCCGCGCTCTTCGACGTTGCGCTCGCCGCGGGTGCGTATTTCCTCGGCACCCCGCCCGTCGCATCGATGACGCCCGCCCCGCAGAACCCGTTCCTCGGTGACATGTCGGACG
Organism: Bifidobacteriaceae bacterium UBA2724; assembly: GCA_002353815.1. GTDB lineage: Bacteria > Actinomycetota > Actinomycetes > Actinomycetales > Bifidobacteriaceae > Pseudoscardovia. Next base: position 146,312 of record DEKK01000012.1, read on the forward strand.
CCGCCATCTGCATCGCCTGGTCCATGGCGCTCATCCTTCCCGTCGCATGCCGCCGTCTGGCCCCCGTCGCCACGGCGTGGCTTTTCGCCGCCATATGCCTGGTGCAATTGATGCTGGGGCCATGCTTCGTCCCGCTCGACCTGCTCTGCCTCGTCATGCTCTACACGGCCATCGTCTACGGAAACCGTTCCTCCGCACGCACCCTGTGCCTGACGGCGCTGGGGGTCGGAGCCGTCGCCTCGTTCTGCATGGGGTACATGGACACGCGCCTGGCGGCATCCCTGACCTGCTCCGCATTGCAGTCCCCGTCCGCGACGGTCGTCGATGCGATCGCCGAATGCAACGACGCCTTCGTGGAAAGCACCGGGACTTTCGCGGTCCTCATCGCACTGTCGCTCGCCTTCACCATCGTGGTGGCGTTCTGGCGGCGCACGACGCGCGATTCGATGCTGCTGCTCCGCGAGCGCACGGAGGTGCTGGCGCGGCAGAAGGAGCAGGCGGGGCGCGAAGCCGCGAGGCAGGAACGGACCCGCATCGCACGCGACATGCATGACGTGGTGGCGCACACCCTGTCGACGATCATCGTGCAGGCGGACGGCGGCCGGTACGCAGCCGCGAACGACCCGGCCAAGGCCCGCGGCATCATGCTGACGATCCGCCGCGAGACCGACCATGCGCGCAGCGACATGGCGCAGCTTCTCGGCGTCCTCACCGACGGCCTGCCCACCACGGACGGCACAGGGACCGCGCGGGATGGCGAAGCCTCACGGCATGCAGAATCCCCGGGCGTGTCATACGAACGCATCCCGGAGCTCATCGCACAGGCCAGCGCGGGATCGGCCGTGACGCATGTCGTGTCGGGCACGCCGCGACCCGATCTGCTGTCGAGCAACGCTTCGATCTGCGCGTACCGCGTGGTGCAAGAGGCGCTGACGAACGTGCGCAAATACGCGCTCGGCGCGGCATACGGCGCCCAGCTCGAACCGCAGCGCACCGTGCACGTCCAGGTCGCCGAACGATGGGACGGGGCGGGGCTGAACCTCCGTATCACCGATGACGGCATAGGAGAGGAATCGTCCTCTGACTGCCATACGCCTGGCTTTGGCCTCATGGGCATGGCGGAGCGACTCCACTCCGTCGGCGGAACGCTCCATGCCGGTCCCCAATCGGCGACGGAAGGACCGGGCACGCCGGGATTCGCCGTCGAGGCGTTCATCCCCTGCAGCGGCGCCCCTTCGGCATTCCCCGGCCCCACATCCGCCGATGTGCCGCATGCCTTCGGCCCCGTCCCCGCCACGTCCTCCCGGCCATCCCTTCCCGCCGATGCCTCCCTCGTTGCGCCGGCGCAGCAACGGCGCAACATCGTGGAACGCATGGCCGCCTGGTCCATCAGCCACGAACGCGGCAGCGACGTCATTTCCACTGTCCTGCTGTGCCTCCTGACGGCGCTCTTCGGGTCCTCGTTCTTCGGCACCGAAGCCGATTCATCGTTCGCCATCCCCGACTGGGGCATCGCCCTGCTGCCGATCGTGACGTGCCTGCCCCTGTACGGCCGGCGGCGCCACCCCGAACGCAGCTGCCTGCTGGTGTTCCTCCTATGCGTCGTGAACATGCTCGTGGGAACCAGCCAGCTTCCAGGGTGCATCGTGCCGGTCGTTGCCGCCCTGTTTTCGGGCACGCTCTACGGGCGGCGCGGATTCGGCAAACGCCTTGTCGCCCTCAGCGTCCTGGGCAGCGCCATGTTCGGGCTCAATCTGTCTTTCTTCGAAGAGCTCCTGCCAGACGGCTCCGTCCCCGTCCAAGGACTGGCTTTCTCGCTATGGCGCCCCGATCAGATCGATGGAGAGGACCGTGGCATCGGCATTTCGTATGCCCTCATATCCCTGATTGTCTGTCTGACGGCCATCGGGCTGGGTAACCTGTCTCACAGCCGCAACGAGAACCTCACGCTCCTCAGGGCGCGCGCCGAAGCGCTCGAGCAGGAGCGCGACGCGCGGGACAAGGCAGCGGCCATCGAGGAACGCACACGGATCGGCGCGCAGATACAGCACGACGTGTCCTCGACGTTGGATTCCGTCGGAGAACGAGTGGACGCCGGCCTGGCCGTCCTGGATTCCGGACAGGCCACCCCCGATGACATCCGTTCCGCTTTCGCGGACATCGCGGCGCAGGGGCGCTCCGCCCTGCGCCGCATGAGACAGCTTCTCGGCGTGTTGCGCGACACGGGACGCGAATGGCAGCAGAACGCTCCCCCCGACGCGCCCCTTCCGGAACACGACCTGCATCCGGCCGCCCCGCTGGACGAGCAATTGCATGATTCGGGGCTCGGACACGCGACGTCCGGGTGACGCGGGGCACTGCCCGGAAACCGTAACCGGCTGTGCCTGTCGCGTGCACCAAACGCCGACGCCGCCGCGTCAGACGGTAGAATGGGCGACGACGAGACGAGGAGGTGTCATGGTCACCGAGGGACGTGCGGCAGAGGAAACGGATCAGGGGCAGAACGATGGCGTCATCACCGTTCTCGTCGCCGACGACCAGGAGCTGGTGCGCACCGGATTCGCCATGGTCATCGACACGCAGCCCGACATGCACGTGGTGGGCCTCGCCGCCGACGGAGCCGAGGCTGTGCGCCAGTCGCAGGAACTGCACCCCGACATCGTGCTCATGGACGTGCGCATGCCCGGCATGGACGGCATCGAGGCGACACGCCGCATCACCACGGCCCGCGCATCATCCGATGGAATGACCCGCGTCATCATCCTGACCACCTTCGACCTGGACGAATACGTCATGTCCGCGCTTCTCGCCGGAGCCAGCGGATTCCTGCTCAAGGACACTGAGCCCGAGACGCTGCTGTCATCGATCCGCACGGTGCACCAAGGCAACGCCATCATCGCGCCGACCGCGACGAAACGCCTCATCGAGCGCATGCTCACGCAGAATGCGCCGCGCCAGCAGGATGCGGCCGTCCCCGCGCCATCCGCTGCGGCGCCCACGGCTCCCGCCGCCCCGTCCCCCGCAGCCGGCGGATACACCGACCCGGAGCTCGACTCCCTCACCGACCGCGAGCGCGAAGTGCTCATCGGCATCGCCCGCGGCATGTCGAACCAAGAGATAGCCGACCGACTGGTCATCAGCCTTGCCACGGTGAAAACACACGTGGCGCATATCCTGCAGAAGACGAATTCGCATGACCGCGTGCAGGCGGCGATCTTCGCATACCAGAACCACCTTGCCTGACACCACCCACCTTGTCTGACACCACCCACCTTGTCTGACGCGCATCTCGTCCGACGCGCACCGCCCCTGCCGTTCTGTTCTTCCGCACACCCGCCCCTCGTTCCCGCCCCGCTCCGTCGCCATGCCCTGCGCCCTGTGACCGACCCTGTGTCGCGCGGCCGACCCCGTGCGTCGCCGCTCTCGCTCCTCCGCCACCGCCCATCCTCGTCCTGTTCGCATCCACGGTGCCGGCCGCCGCGCGGCGCCTCTGGCGGCCCCGCCCGGAATCCATGCAGAATCATCCCAAAAATCATCCCTGGGAATGATGGCACGTCCCCCCATCCCTCCTGTAGATTCGTGAATCACCGGGGCGGAGTCATGCCGCCCCTTTGAGAACGGACAGCCGCGGGCCGTCCGAAAGGGAGGAAAGAATGACTGCAGCACCCAACGCCACGATGCCGATGGCAGGCATGGTCACCGCCGGAACCGCCATCCAGGCAATCGACGTCGTCAAGGACTACGGGACCGGGGATTCCGCCGTTCACGCCCTGCGCCACGTGAACGTCGCATTCGAACGCGGCAAATTCACCGCCATCATGGGTCCGTCGGGCTCGGGCAAGTCCACGCTCATGCACGTGCTGTCCGGGCTGGATTCCGTCACTTCGGGCCACGTGATGTTCAACGGCTACGACATCACGACGTTCAACGACAAGCAGCTGACGCTCATGCGCCGCGACTACGTCGGATTCATCTTCCAGAGCTTCAACCTGCTGCCCATGTTCACCGCCGAGCAGAACATCGTCATGCCCCTGACGCTGGCCGGCAAGAAACCTGACAAGCAGTGGCTGCACAGGCTCGCCGCCGACCTCGGCATCGAGGACCGCCTGGACCACCGCCCGTCCGAGCTGTCGGGCGGTCAGCAGCAGCGCGTCGCCATCGCACGCGCCCTCATCACCCACCCGCACGTCGTGTTCGCCGACGAACCGACCGGCGCGTTGGATTCGGTCAGCTCCACCGAAGTACTCAGCATGCTGCGCCGTCTGGTGGACGAGACCTCGCAGACCGTCATCATGGTCACCCATGATGCTGCGGCCGCCGCCTATGCGGACCGCGCCCTGGTGTTCTCCGACGGCAGGATAGTGGCCGACGTGAACCATCCCACGGAGGAACGCATGAGCGAGCTCGTCATGGAACAGCGCCACTCCGCCGCCAAGCTCGCCGCGGCTGGTGCACCGGCCGCGCCAGTCGCGCCAGCCGCGCCTGTCACGGCGCCCACTCCCGTCCAGAACGATCCGGCGCGCCGCTGAACCGTGTCATCAGAGGAAGGAACACCCTACCCATGTGGTCTATCACCCGAGGAATGATGAAACGCAGCCGCAGGACGCTGATTCCCGCCGGCATCGCCATCGCCATCGCATCCCTGTTCATCAGCGCGACGCTGCTGCTCGGCAACGTCCTTGACTCCCAGGCCGTCAAGAATTTCACTTCCCAATACGGCAACGCCGAATATTCCGCCAAGCTCGACAACGACTCCGCCAGCTACACGTCCGACTCCCCCACGCTGGCGACGACCGGATTCGCAAAGATCCCGTCCGTCGACGGCGTCTCCGACGTGCGGTACTCGACCGTCGAATCGCTGAGCATCTCAGCCGGCTCGTCAACGTCGTCCACGAACCAATACGCCATGGGCATCGAGCTGAGCACGAAGGCCGGCATCATGCCCATCGACCTGACCGACGGGTCGTGGCCGTCGAAAGCCGGAGAAACGGCGCTTGATTCCGACCTGGCGCAGAAGCTCGGCGTATCCATCGGAGACACCGTGACGTTCACGACCGATTACACCGGCGACGACGCCACCCTGACGCCCATCACCGCGCACGTCACCGGCCTGACCGACGACCCGCATGAGCTCTATTCGCTTTCCGGCGGCTCCGTGACGCTGACCTCCGACGACATGGTGGAGCTCGCCCGGCAGAACCTTCGGCTCGAAAGCTCCTCCGCCAGCGACATCGCGAAGTTCACCCATGACGACATGAACGCCGACACCGTGTATTTCTCACTGGACCAGGGCCTGAGCGATTCTCAGAAGAACACCGTCATCGACCAGATCCGCTCCCAGGTGAAGGACGCGAAAGTCATGTCGCGCGCCGACGACGCCAACGAATACATGCGCAGCCTCAACGGAGGCGGCGTCAACCCGGTGACCGCCGTCATCCTCGTCTTCGCCGTCCTCGCCATGTTCGTCGCCGCCCTCGTCATCGCCAACACCTTCCGCGTGCTCGTCACGCAGCGTCGTCGCACTCTCGCGTTGCTGCGCACCATCGGCGCCAGCAAGGGGCAGGTGCACCGTTCGGTTCTCGCAGAAGGCGTCGTGCTCGGCCTCGAATACTCGATCGCCGGCACCGCGCTCGCCTACATCATCGTCGCGATTCTCTCAGCGGCGAAGGTGCAGGGCATCGAGCTCATCCCGTCGGTCGCCTCCATCCTCGTGCCCATCGTGTTCGCCACGGTCATCACGGTGCTGGCCTCCAGTGGCGCGGCCCAGCTGGCCACGAGCGTCACCCCGATGGAAGCCCTGCGCCCCATCGACGCGACCGAAAAGGCTGGCATCAAGGCGGCGCGCGCCGTGTTCTCCGTGCTCTTCCTCGGCATCGGCCTCGTCCTGTGCTTCCGCGCCATGAGCATGGCAGCAAACATGAGCACCGACAGCCAGAACTACGCCGTTCCACTGTTCATCGCGGTGCCCGCCTGCATCCTCGTGTTCATCGGCCTCATCATGTCGACCCAGGCATGGGTCCCGTGGCTGCTGTCCGGACTGGGTCACCTCGTGTCGCTCACCGGTGCCTCGGGCATCATCGCCGCGGCGAACATCCGCAAGAACCCGCGCCGCATCGCCGCCACCAGCGGCGCGCTGCTCATCGGCATCACCCTCGTGGCGACGGTCGCCACGGGCGCGTCCTGCGCCATGGCCGCGGTCAACCACGAACTCGACAGCCACTACAGCGTCGACGCCTCCATTGACGGCGCAACCATCGGCAGCGACACCATCGACCGCGTCAAGGCAACCGACGGCATCACCGACGCGATGAGCATCGGTTCCTACAGCGTCGCCATGTCGTCCCAAGGCACGGCGCCGGACCTGTCGGACGTGAACTCCACGCCGGCGCAGACCTCGATGTACGTGATCCCCGATTCCGCCATCGGCACCGTGGTCGCCGACACCTTCGGCACCCATCACCTCGAGGACGGCGTGGTGTACGTGCCCAGCCAACTCCACGCGGACGCGCCGAACACCACCCCGAACCTGGCCAATGGCGACAAGCTCAGCATGGTCGTGACGCCCAGCAAAGACGACATGAACACGCTGGTCTGCGGACCCTATGACGGCATCGATACGTCCCAGACCCCGCAGACCACAGTCACGCTCACGGTCCAGACCGGCACCTTCGCCATCGGCGACGACACCCATTCGCTCGCCATCTCCGAAGGCACGGCGCGCTCCCTCGGCATCGACCCGGGGCGCCACGATATCTGGCTCAAGGTGGACAAGAACGCCGACACCTCCAAGCTCATCGACGATCTCGGCAAGATGGCGACGGACCTCAATGCCACGAACCTGTCGGGCTCGTTCATCTACCGCAAGATGTTCGACATGGTGATCGACATCGCCATGAAGGTCATGCTGGCGCTGCTCAGCGTCGCCGTCATCATCGCCCTCGTGGGAGTCGCGAACACCCTGTCCCTGTCGGTCATCGAAAGGCAGCGCGAATCCGCCACGCTGCGCGCCATCGGCATGACATCCGGGCAGCTGCGGGCATCGCTTGCCTGGGAGTCGGTGCTCATCTCGCTGGGCGCCGGTCTCGCCGGACTCGTGGCGGGCGGTTTCTTCGGCTGGGTCGGTGCCGTCACCCTGCTGACCGGCGCAACGGTCCCGTTCGCCCCGAACTGGCCGGTCTACATCGGCATCGTGCTCCTGTCGCTCGTCGCCGCGCTGCTGGCGAGCGTGCTCCCGGCACGGCGCGCAACGAAGGTGCCTCCGGTCACGGCCCTGGCCGACGCCGACTGACGCGGCGGGCGGTGGCGCGGCCCCACGTCGCGCCGCCGCCCGCCATGGCGGCATCCGTCGCGACGGCACCCGTCCGGTGACGCAAGCCACACAGTGACACGATTCCATTAGTGACGCGAGCCGCACCCATGGCGCAACGACAAATGCCCCGCACCCACTCAACAGAGCGGATGCGGGGCATTTCTTTGCGTCGCGGATCCGGCGGCGCCGCCGCCCGGCAAGGGCCGGCGGTACTAGACGTCAGACCGGCATCGCGCCTACCGACGCCTCACTTGGCGAGGCCGGATTCGCGCAGGGCCTTGAAGCCGCCTTCGAGGTCCTCGATGATGTCGTCGATGTTCTCGAGGCCGATGGACAGGCGGATGGTGCCCTGGTGGATGCCCTGGTCCTCGAGCTCCTCCGGGGACTCCTGGGAGTGCGTGGTGGACGCCGGGTGCACGACGAGGGACTTGGCGTCGCCGACGTTCGCGAGCAGCGAGAACAGGTGCAGGTTGTCGATGAAAACGCGAGCCGCGTCCTTGCCACCCTTGATGTCGAAGGTGAAGATGGAGCCGCCGCCGTTCGGGAAGTACTTCTCGTAGAGGTCGTGGTCGGGGCGGCCGGCGATCGCCGGGTGGCTCACGGATTCGACCTCGGGCACGGTCTGCAGGTAGTCGACGACCTTGAGGGCGTTCTGCACGTGGCGCTCGACGCGCAGCGACAGCGTCTCGGTGCCCTGCAGCAGCAGGAATGCCGCGAACGGGGAGAGCGTGGCGCCGGTGTCGCGCAGCAGGATGGCGCGGGCGCGGGTCACGAAGGCGACGGGGCCGAGGGCCTCGTAGAAGTTGAGGTTGTGGTACGACGGATCGGGCTCCGTGAGGGTCGGGAACTTGCCCGGCACGGCAGCCCAGTCGAACTTGCCGCCCTCGACGATCACACCGCCGAGCGTGGTGCCGTGGCCGCCGATGAACTTGGTGGCGGACTCAACCACGACGTCCGCGCCGTGCTCCAGCGGACGGAAGAGGTACGGGGTGGCGAAGGTGTTGTCGACGAACAGCGGCAGGTTGTGCCTGTGGGCGATGTCGGCGATGGCCTCGATGTCGGCCAGGTCGGCGTTCGGGTTGCCGAAGGTCTCGATGTAGACGAGCTTCGTGTTGTCCTGGATGGCGTCCTCGAAGTTCTTCGGATCGCTCGGCTCGACGAAGGTGGTGGTCACGCCATCGCGGGGAAGCGTGTGGCGCAGCAGGTTGAAGGTGCCGCCGTAGATATGCTTGGAGGCCACGATGTGGTCGCCGGTCTGCGTGATGTTGCGCACGGCGTATTCGACGGCCGCGGCGCCGGAAGCGACCGCGAGGCCGGCGGTGCCCCCTTCGAGCGCGGCGATGCGGTCCTCGAACACGCCCTCGGTGGTGTTGGTCAGACGGCCGTAGATGTTGCCCGGGTCCTGGAGGCCGAAACGGGCCTCGGCGTGGTCGAAGTTGTGGAAGACGTAGCTCGTGGTGGCGTAGATCGGAACCGCGCGGGAATCGGTGGCCGGATCGGCCTCTTCCTGGCCGACGTGGAGCTGGAGGGTCTCGAAGCGGTAGTGGTTGTTCTTCTCAGCCATGATGTTATCCTTTCAGTAAACGTTCGGAATGTTCCTAGCGTTCTTTCAGGTAAAGTGATGTGCGCTTCGCCTGGTCGAGTTTTGCTTGTTGTTTTTGTGGAACGATCCGTTCCTGTCGCGGTTCTTTCGAACTTGCTGATTTGAAGAATAAACACGAGTGCGGCGAGGGGCAACCCAAAACGCCCCTTTGGGCTATCACGGTTTGTTATAGCGTCCTATAACACCTGAAAACACAAGGCTTTCAGCGCATCCGCACACACGACGGAGGCCCTGTGAATCCATGCGGATCCATGCGGATCCATGCGAATCCATGCGGATCCATGTGAAATCGCTTTCGCGGCCCCACGCGCGCCCCGGGACCCGACCTGTGCGCAACGCAGCGGGAACGCACTCCCCTTCCCCGGGATGTCAGGATAACGGCGTCTGGATGGCCCTATGCCGCCCCTGCCTCGTTCCCGTGCCGCGCGCACAGAGACCCATGTCTGGCGCCACATGCCCCGCCCCCTTACGCCCCGTCCCATACGCCCCGCCCCATGCACAGCGCCCCATGCCGCACTCTCTCACCCGTCGGACGTAACACGCGCCGTCACCATGCCACGCCTATGCTGATTTCCGTGGGAGCGCACGCCGGGCAGCGGCACGCGCCGCCCGACACTCATTCGAAGGAACGCATCCGAAGGAAGCAACATGACCGATACCGTTCTTTACCAGCGCAACCCCTCTTACATCCCCCGCGTCGCCGCCGTGCACGACATGTGCGGATACGGCAAGTGCTCGCTGACCGCGGCCATCCCGATTCTCTCCGCCGCGGGATGCGACGTGTGCCCCGTCCCCACGGGTCTGTTCTCCGCCCACACGCGCTATGAGGTGTTCACCTTCCACGACACCACCGACATCCTTTCCGGCTATCTGGACGCCTGGCAGAAGGAGAACGTCGAGCTCGACGCCGTGTATTCGGGCTTCCTCGGCAGCGCCGACCAGGTGGCGATCATCAAGCGCCTGTACAAGGAGTATCCGAACGTGCTGCGCCTCGTGGACCCGTGCATGGGCGACGGCGGCCAGATCTACACCACGTACACCAAAGAGCTGTGCGACGCGATGTGCGGCCTCGCCGACGGCGCCGACGTGCTCATGCCGAACCTCACCGAGGCCGCGATCCTGGCGGGCATCGACTATCCGGGGCAGGACATCGACGACGCCACCGTGGACTCGATCCTCGGCAAGCTGCTCGACATGGGCGCCAAGTCCGTGGTCCTCAAGGGCATCGACCGCAACGACGGCATGCTGCGCAACTACGTCGTCACCGCCAAGGACGGCGTGGCGGGCAAGATCGAACTCCCCCACGAGAAGCTGCCGTTCATGATCCACGGCACGGGCGACGCGTTCGCCTCGGCTCTGTGCGGTGCCGTGATGGCGGGCCGCGGGCTCGCCGAAGCCGCCACCATCGCCGGCACGTTCGTGCACGACGCCATGGTGTCGACCCGCGACCAGCCGCGTTACGAAGAGCGTGGCGTGAGCTTCGAGCTCGTGCTCAACGAAATGACCGCTCTCGTCACGCGCTGAACCAGCTGCCTCCGATATCTTCCGGCATCAGGCCAAGGCGCCCCATGATGGCGCGCCTTGGCCTCCGGCGTTCCCCACCGCTCCGCCGCATCCGTTCCGCCGATTCCCCGCGAATCCCGGCCGGATGCGGCGGAGTTTCGTTTTCCGGGCCGATGCGGCCAGGAGCGACGGCGCGGGGCGACGGCGCGGGGCGCCAGTTATCCACATGGGGTTGTCCACAGCCGTCAACACTCGTACACATTTTCGTTTGTCGTTCCCGTCCCCGGCCACCGCGTGTTTGACTGGGCGCATGAACACTCACAACGACCCACGGAACACCGCGAAGGCCTTGGAACCGCTGGCCGCACGACTGACCGACGGCAGCCTGTCGCCCCATGAGCTCGGCCGCGCCGGCGAGGACTACGCCTGCGCTCTGCTCCGGACGCACGGATGGCGCGTCCTCGATCGCAACTGGCATTCCCGTTATGGCGAACTCGACATCGTCGGCGTCGACACCGACGGGTGCCTCGTTTTCGTCGAGGTGAAAACGCGCCGCGGAGTCGCCCACGGCACGTCCAAGGAAGCCGTCACCGAGCACAAGCGCACGGCGCTGCGCCACACGTCCTACCAATGGTTGCGCGAACACCCCATGCCCGCACTCGCCATGCGCCACGACGTCATGGCCATCACCGTGCACCTTCCCCGCCCCGGCGAACCCGCCGCCCTCCCCCAGGTCGAGATGGTCAAGGGGGCGTTCTGATGCGCATCGGTTCCGCACTGTCCGTAGGCCTCATCGGCCTCAAGACGTTCCTCATCCAAGTGCAGGCGTTCATCTCACCCGGACTTCCTTATTTTTCAATCATCGGCCTGCCCGACACCTCGCTCAGCGAGGCGCGCGAACGTGTGAAATCGGCGTGCAAGGCCTGTTCGTTCGCATGGCCGGACACCCGCGTGACGGTCAACATGTCACCGGCTTCGCTTCCCAAACGCGGGTCCATGCACGACATGGCCATCGCCGCGGCCGTCCTGGAGGCGGCGCATGTCATCGACGCCGACGCGACGTCGAACGCGCTGGCACTGGGAGAGCTCAATCTGGACGGCACGGTGCTGCCCGTCACCGGCATGCTGCCGATCCTCATGCACGCCAGGTCGCAAGGCATCGCACGCGCATACGTCCCCGAGGCGAACATGGACGAGGCGCGCCTCGTTCCGGGCATCGAACCGGTGCCCATCCGCCATCTGGGCGAGTTCATGGAACGATGCGGCGGCAAAGCCTCATGGAACCTCGACACGAGCATCGACCTGCGCTCCACCGGCGACGACGCCCAGTCGACGGAGACGCAGCATCTCGAACGGCTCGACATGAGCCAGGTGATCGGCCAGAGCGACACGAAATGGGCGCTCGAAGTGGCCGCGGCGGGCGGCCATCACATCCTCATGACCGGTCCGCCCGGCACGGGCAAGACGATGCTGGCCTCGCGCCTTCCGGGAATCCTTCCGCCCCTTGACGAAAGGGAACAGCTTGAAGTGGCGCAGATCCGATCGATATGCGGCACGCTGCCGGAGTTCGGCATCTCGGACATCCCGCCCTTCGAAGCGCCGCACCACACGGCGTCGGTGGCCTCTCTCGCGGGCGGTGGATCGGGCATCGCCCAGCCGGGTGCCATCACTCGGGCGCACAACGGCGTGCTGTTCCTTGACGAAGCGCCCGAATTCTCGCCCCGCGCATTGCAATCGTTGCGCGAGCCGCTGGAGACCGGCTTCGTGTCGCTGTCACGGGCACGGGGCACGACCCTGTATCCCGCGAGGTTCCAGCTGGCGATGGCCGCCAACCCGTGCCCCTGCGGGCATGGGTGGGGACGGGCCGAGAACTGCACTTGCAAACCCCAGGAACGCATGAGGTATTGGAACCGGCTGTCGGGACCGATTCTCGACCGCATTGACATCCAGGTCGACGTGCCGCCCGTGACGTCGCTGGATACTCCCAGCGAGCCGCCGGAAAGCAGCGCGCAGATCCGGAAACGCGTGGTAGCCGCCCGCGCCGCGGCATGCGAGCGCTTCGCCGAGCAAGGCTGGTGCTGCAACGCCCAGGCGAGCGGAGAGTGGCTGCGGGCGCACACCCCTCCCGCGGCGCGTCGTTGCGTGGATGAAGCCCTGAGGGAGGAACGCCTCTCGCTGCGCGGCGCCGACCGCGCACTGCGCCTCGCCTGGACGCTTGCGGATCTGGAAGGAAAGACGATCCCCGACGCCGACGACACGGCTGCGGGAATCATGCTCAGGACGAGGTTACGACAATGAACGACATCACCGGCACCAACCACGCCGCCGATGCCCACGGCGGCAACATGACAGGGCCGAACGCCCCGGTGGACGCTGCACGGGTCACGCCGCCACGAGCCGCACCGCGCACAGCAGCGCCATCACGGGAAACGGCGCCGGACGCGCAGACGATGGAGACGGAGCGGAGCACGGAAGCCATCGCGCACGCCATCGCCCTGGCCGCTCTGGTCGCGGTCAGCGATGGGGCCGACGTACTCATGACGACATTGACGCGTCTCATGCCCGCGTGGGAGATCTGGCAGATCCTGCGCGAGGCCTCGGATCCCACGCGGGAGCTCCTCGCCCGCGCCGTGGCGGATGACGAGACCCGGATGCGCTTCATGAGCGACGCGAAGCGGAAATCGGCGTGGACGTCGCGCATCGCCCAATGGGCGCACCGCGCCCGCGACCTGCCCCGCGACGGAGAGGAGCTGCGGGACCTTCTGAGCGGCGAGGGCAGATACCGCATCGTCACTCCGGCCGACGCCTGCTGGCCAGGGCAGCTGGACGACCTCGACGATGCACCGCTGTGCCTGTGGACGCTGGGAGACGCGCGATGCCTTGCGGCCTGCCGCAGTATGGTCGCCGTGGTCGGGTCCCGGGAGGCGAACGCGTATGGTGTCCGCGCCGCGCGGTCGATTGCCTCCACTGCAGCCAGCGCCGGCCATGTCGTGGTCTCGGGCGGGGCGCTGGGCATCGACGCGGCGGCTCACCACGCGGCCCTCGAAGCCCGGCGCGGAGCCACCGTCGCGGTGATGGCAGGCGGATTGGTCCACATGGGCCCCTCGTCCAACCTCGGGCTGTTCGACGACATCATCGCCGCCCACGGCGCCGTGATCAGCGAGGTCGCGCCGCAGACCGTTCCTCTGGCACGCAGGTTCCTGGTCCGCAACCGCATCATCGCGGCGCTGGCCGGCATCGTGGTCGTGGCGCAGGCCCGGTATCGGTCCGGCGCCATCAACACCGCCACCCACGCGGCGCGGCTCAACCGCGCGGTGATGGCCGTCCCTGGCGACATCGATGCGGCGAGCAACGCCGGATGCAACGAGCTCATCTACAACGGCAAGGCGATACTGCTGCCGCGCCCCGGCGCCGTGCTCGACATGATCGTCGAACGACACGACCCGCCCCGCGACGGCGAGCTCTTCGACCCGTCGCAGACCGAAACCGCACCGCGCATGGGCGTTTCCCGCCCATGTCTCGTGGAAGAGGCGGCTGACACCGCCCCGGCACGCGCAGATGCGAATCCTACAGACGTGGATTCCACAGACGAGGGCCCCGCAGGCGAAAGCGCAGTCCCGCCACCGCCCGGAGCGGGGAGCGACATGGGCGGAACCATCGTGAAAGCGATCCGCGCATTGCGGCGCCAGAGGCATCCCACCGATGCCGAATCCATCCGTGCATACCTGCGGGCCCATGGATTCGCGTCCGTCACGGTGCGCCAGACGGCGACGCATCTGGGAACCCTCGAGATGGAGGGGAAGGTAACGAGGCAGGACAATGGCACGTTCCGGCTGCGATGCTGAGCCAACCGGGATGGTGCCGTTGGCGCTGTCCCCAGTTCTGGCTCGCATCCGGGCACCGCGGACCGTTGATCATAGGCGCGGCCAACGTAGAAAGGCGACAGCTCACATCCGGGCACCGCGGACCGTTGACAACGTCCGTGCCTTCCGACAAGCCCACCGCGCCCGGTCATCTTCGTCGGCACCGCCCTTCGCCTTGGCGCGACCGCCGGCAAAGCCCCTCAATCCCCTCACATTCCCGCCGCGGCACTGTTGCGGGGTCGTGACACAATCAAAGGCATGAGTCCTCAACAGGTGAAAGACAAGTATGATCTCATCATCGTCGGCGCCGGCGCGGCGGGGTTGTCGGCCGCCCTCGGCTTCCTGCGTTCCTATGATCTGACCGGGGCGAGCGCATACCCCGACGTGCTTGTCATCTCGAAGCTGCAATCGCTGCGCTCCCACACGGGTTCGGCGGAAGGCGGCATCGCGGCCTCGCTGGGCAATGTGGAAAAGGACGATTGGCACTGGCATTACTTCGACACTGTCAAAGGCGGCGACTATCTGGTCGACCAGGACATGGCCGAGATTCTCGCCCGCGAGGCCCCGGCCACCGTTGTGCAGCTCGAACACGATGGCGTGGCGTTCTCCCGTCTGGACAACGGCAAGATAGCGCAGCGTCTGTTCGGCGGGCACACGTCGAATTTCGGCGAACAGTCCGTGCACCGCACGGCGTATGCCGCCGACCGCATCGGCCACCAGATTCTTCACTCCCTGTGGCAGCAATGCGTGGCCGAGGACGTCGAATTCGCCGAGGAATGGTACGTGACCGACCTCGCCATCGAACGCAACGACGGCGCAGAGGCGACGTGCAGCGGAGTCGTGGTGCTCGACACGCACACCGGCGAGCTCCATGAACTCAAGGCATCGAACGTCATCATCGCCACCGGAGGGGCGGGGCGACTGTTCCACACCACGTCGAATTCCTGGGATCTGACAGGCGATGGGCTCGCCCTCGCCGTGCGCGCCGGGCTCAAACTGGAAGACAGCGAATTCGTGCAGTTCCACCCCACGGGACTGGCCCACACGGGCATCCTGCTGTCCGAGGCCGCGCGTGGCGAAGGCGGCGTGCTGCGCAACAGCGAGGGCGAGGCTTTCATGAAGCGGTACGCGCCCGAGCACGCCGACCTGTCGGCCCGCGACGTCGTCACCCGGTCCATCGCATCCGAGGTCAGGGCCGGCCGTGGTGTCGCCGACCCCCTCGACCCAGACGGCCCCAAGGACTGCGTCTGGCTCGACCTGAGGTCCTTGGGCCGCGACATCCTCGAATCCAAACTGCCCGAGGTGTATTCGACAATCAGGAATTACGCGGGCATCGATGCCGCCACCGATCTCGTGCCGGTGAAACCGACCGCGCATTACACGATGGGAGGCATCCCCATCAACGCGAACGGCGAGGTCTATGACTACCACGACGGCGCACGGCATATCGTAACGGGATTGTATGCGGCCGGCGAATGCTCGTGCGGCAGCGTGCACGGCGCGAACCGCCTCGGCGCCAACTCGCTGCTCGACGCCTGCCTATTCGGACACCGTTCGGGAGTTGCCGTCGCGCATCGCGTCATGGACGCCGCTTCGGACGCCCCTCTGCCGGACGCCGGCACGCGCGCGTTGGATGCGGCGTACGCAGACCGCAAGAACGCCATCGCAGCCATCCTCGCCCCCACGGGTTCTGCCGCATCGGACAACGCCTCCGAATCCAACCCCTACGCGCTCATGTCGGCGCTGGGCGGACTCATGGAAAAGGATTGCGCCATCCGATGCAACACGGAAAGCATCGCCGACGCACAGCGCGTGATAAAGACCCAGCTCGCCCCGCAGGCCGAGGCCCTCACCGCGCACAGCGACGTGGCGGAGTTCAACCAGGAGCTCACCGCGATCATGGAGGTGCGCAACCTCATCACCGTCGCACAGGTCATGCTGGCCGCCACCGCCGCCCGCAAGGAATCGCGCGGCTCGCTGTTCCGCACGGACTGCCCCGAGCGCGACGATGCCAACTTCCTCAAGCATTCCCATGTCGACGCGCAGGGAGCTGTCGAATGGGAACCTGTGACGATCAAGGACTTCAAGCCCGAGGCCCGCACATACTGACGCGAAGCAGAAAGGAGCACCAGCAATGACAAGCACAGAGCAGATGATCACCGTCACGTTGCGCGTCCACCGCTTCGCGCCCCAGGCACAGACAGCGCCGCAGGCGCAGGAGGCCAAGCAGCCCGACGCCCCGCAGCGCCGCAGGCGCCACAGCAGTCCGTTCGCTCGACTTGACGCCAAACGCGCACACGGCGGCGATGGCACCGACGGCGCGAACCGCTCGTTCGCCTCGGCACGCCGCCGCGAACACGTGAGCCCCTTCGCACGGCTCGACGCCCAACGCGCCGCCAACGACACCAACGCCAACAGCGCAGCCAGCGCATCCACGCCGGCCGCAGCACCCGCCCCCGCACACCGCCGCCACGACCACGTGAGCCCTTTCGCACGGCTCGACGCCCAACGCGCCACCAACGACGCCAACACCGACGCCAACACCGACACCAACACCGACACCAACACCGACACCAACACCGGCACCAACGCCGCCAACGCATCCACGCCGGCCGCAGCACCCGCCCCCGCACACCGCCGCCGCGACCACGTGAGCCCCTTCGCACGGCTCGACGCGCAGAAGGGCGCATCCCTCGCGGCAGCGACAGACGCTTCCCCCACCCCGGCCCCGCGGGCAACGGAAAACGCCTCCGCCGCCGTTTCCATCGACCAGTTCCCCTACCTCATGCCCACGCACCGCCGCGCGCCCCGCCATGCGCACGCGCTTACGTCGCGCCGCGCGGCATCCACGCTCGGCGGAGCCCCGGTCGCAGGAGGATTCGCCGGCTCCAACGGCGGACGCGCCTGGATCCAGGAATACACGCTCGTCACCAACCCGCAGACGTCGCTGCTCGACTGCCTGCTGCGCATCAAACGCGAACAGGACCCGACGCTGGCATTCCGCTACTCCTGCGGGCACGGCATGTGCGGCTCCGACGCCGTGGCGATCAACGGCACCCCTTCGCTGCTGTGCAAGACCACGGTGGCGCAGGCCGCGGCGAGTGCGAAAACCGATTCGGGATTCCGCCACACCGCCCCTTCCGATGCCTCCGCGCCATCGGAAGCGCGCTCCGGCGCGGCAACCGAGGACAACGCACTGCCCGATTCCGTCACCATCGACCTTGCGCCCATCGCCGGATTCGAGCAAAAACGCGACCTCATCGCCGACATCGAGCCCATGCTCGACCAGATCCGCGCACTCGCCCCGTATCTCGAGGCCCGCGGTGACCTGGCCCGCACGGCGGACGGCAAGATCAACGTTTTCGAATACCTGCAGTCCCCCGAACAGCTGGCGAAATACGAACAGCTCACCACCTGCATCGCCTGCGGCGCGTGCGAGGCGAGCTGCCCCGTCTTCGTCGGCGGCGACGCATTCGTCGGCCCGGCAGCGCTCGTCAACCAGATCCGTTTCGTCGAAGATTCCCGCGACGGCAAATCCGCCGACCGCATGAAAGCCTTGGGCGAATCCGACGGACTCTCCGCATGCCAGTCCGTGCGCGCCTGCGGCCTGAACTGCCCGCAGGGCATCGACGTGGGCGAAGTCATCTGGCAGTTCATCCAGCGCACCCAGACCATGCAGCAGGAGGGCTGAGAGGAGCCCCGCGGCGGAGTCCGTCTCCATCTGCCCGGCTTCGCGGATTCCCGGCGTCTCCGCCATCCCGCCCGCCGTGGCTGGATCGCCCCACCCCGTCTTCCGGGCACTGCCTTCAAGGCCATCCACCCTACCGGGCCCTGCCCCGCGTCCATCCCCGCCCGCACCTCGCAGCGTGTCCAAAGGTGGACATTTTCTTCATCCCTGCCCTTTTTCTCTGTACGCTTGCAACCATGAGCCTGAATGTGTATGAAAACATCGCCCGCGGCTGGGATTTCATCGAAGACGAGGCCTTGCAGCAAGAGACGGACATCGAGAAAACCGCACGTCGTGAACTCAAAAGCGAGGGGCTGCGCGCCTGCTTTGCATCGCAGGCATCGTTCATCGCCCATGAAGCGCAGGCCGTGAGGGCACAGTCGGTCATCCTCCTCGGAGGCGCGCCGGTCATCGAGGCCATGCACCTCGCCGACACCCTCGTCAGCGAAGGCCAGGTGACGATCATCGACACGTCGAAGCCCGCCACCCAGCTGGCTTCGCGACTGTTCAAGTCATTCGAAGACACGAGCACCATCCGCGTGCGCATCATCAACACAAGCGGCGACGTGTACCTGCCGCGCCTCAATTCGATGGATTACGACATAATCGTGGCCGGCGGCTCCCCCGAGAACTACACCACCGCCTACGAAAACGCCGAACGCCTGCTTCATCGCGGCGGCGAGCTGATTTTCAGCGACATCCTCGCCTATCTCAACGAAGACTCAAAGGGAGGCGTTCCGAATCCCGCCGACCGCACGTCCAAGGCGACCTCCATGCGTTCCCTGATGAAGCAGCTCAAGGACGACGACCGCTTCTCGTCCACGCTCGTTTCGGTCGGCACCGGCCTGTCTCTCAGCGTGCTTCGTTAGCCTTTTCGGATGGGTTCCGCCCTCCGTGGCGCCAATCCATCGCATCGGCCGAATGACCGGAAACGAACAGAATGCCCGGTCATGGCATATCCACGTCCGGGCATTCTGCGTTACAAAGGCATGCGAACCGCGGGATTCCCCCCCTATCGCGCCACTCATTCGACCGCCCCCTACGCCGAGAGAGCGGCCCATCGAATCACGCGCCCTCGCGCTTGGCGACGATGAGCTGGGAAGCGCATTCCACGGCTTCCTCGGGGTCGTCGGTCACGCGGAACAGATTCGGGTCGAAGCTCGAGATCATGCCGCGCGCCTGCAGCGTGCCGCCGATCCAGTCAAGAAGCCCGCTCCAGTATTCCGAGTCATACAGCACGATCGGCAGCATCGCGGTCTTGTGCGTCTGCACCAGCGTGAGACATTCGAACAGCTCGTCCATGGTGCCGAATCCGCCAGGGCACACGATGATGCCGGACGAATACTTGACGAACATGGTCTTGCGCACAAAGAAGTAGCGGAAGCTCATGCCCAGGTTGACGTACGGATTGATTCCCTGCTCGTGCGGAAGCTCGATGCCAAGGCCCACGGACACGCCGCCTGCGAGCGCCGCGCCTTTGTTGGCGGCTTCCATGATGCCGGGGCCGCCACCCGTGATGACGGCGATGCTGCGCCGTGCGGCGAGCTCGCCCATTTTCTGCGCGGCGTCGTAATCCGGCGTGTTGCGCTTGACGCGCGCGGAACCGAACACGCAGATGGCGGGCCCCAGCTCGGCGAGTGCGCCGAAGCCGTCCACGAACTCGGCCTGGATGCGCAACACGCGCCACGGGTCCATGTGCAGCCAGTCGGTGGATTCGTCATTGTCAAGGAGATGCCCGGAAGTGGTGCCGTTCTGCGGGATCATGGACCCGCGGTAGATGACGGGGCCGCGGCGGTAGGCGTCGCCCAGCGGCGACTTCGCATCGGCGTCGCTGGCATCATGCGGATCCTGGGGATCCGAATCGCTTCTGAGGGTGTCGGGATTGATGTTCATCTTTCCACGATAGGTCCGATTCGCGACGTTCGGCGCCCCGCTGGATGCCAGCGCCTCGCTGGACGCCGGCGCCTCGCTGGACGCCGGCGCCGGGATGGTCTTCATCGCGTCTCCGGTGCCGTTGTCCGCGCCGTTTTCGTGGGATTGAGCGGGCGTCGCGCCTTTCGCAACGCCCGTGTTCCGGCGACCCTCGTCTGCGATTCCGGTCCCCGGCATGCCGTCGGCATCGCCGTGCCTTTCATCGAATCCACCTGCCATGCCGAGCGCCTCGGCCTCGTACAGATCCTCGGGTTCGTCCTCTGCCGTCCTGTAGCGGAAATACTTCCTCATTGTTCAGTTATCCTTCTGTTGTCGTGCCGCTTCTCTCATTCCTTTTTCATGCGGCCTGTGTGTTCTTTTCGCTTCTTTTTCTTGGAGTGATTCCAGTGTATGGCTGCAGGATAAGCACGGGGCAACGGACGGTGAACGGATTGCGGCGGGAACGCGAAATGCTGGGAAACGCGGGGCACGGAGAGGAAAGGAGACGGGGCGGACCGTCTCTTTCAATCGACGTGCGCCGCATGCTCTTCCGGTGCCGCATTCGCAGCACAGGAAAATGCCGGCGTCACAGCATCATTGCACCCGCAATGGCAACCCCGCCCGCTTCCCCTCACCCTCCCAGACGGCCCCTCGCCAGACACGACAAAAGCCGGCGCCATCCCAACGGATGACACCGGCTCATAGTCATGCACATGGTGCGAAATGCGGCCAAGGCCTCGCGGCGGGCCACGGCGGCGAAGTCTGGAGACTGACGTGCCGGCCCGCGCGCGACCCGATCAGTCCAGTCCCTCGTCGTCCTCGGGCTGCGGGCCTTCGGCGGCGACCTCGGAGGCCACGTCGGCGGCGGACGTTTCGACATACGGGAACGCGGCATCGCCATCCACGTGGCTCATGTCGGCGAGCTCGGCGGCGTCCTTCTCCGACAGCTTCGGAGCCTCGGCCTTCATGCGCGCCACCTTGGCCGTGTAACGCTTGGACTGGTGGGCCAGCAGCACGCTGGCGATCACGGCGGACAGGATCGAGCCCACGAGGACGCCAAGGCGAGCCTCGCCCGACAGCTCGGAGTTCTTGAAGGCCAGCGACGCGATGAGGAACGACACGGTGAAGCCGATGCCGCAGGCGGTCGCCATCGGGAACAGGTCGCGCACGCGCAGCCCCTTGGCAAGCTTCAGACCTGCGACGTGGGTGGTGAACCACGAGACGAGCATGACGCCGCACGGCTTGCCGACGATGAGGGCGAGCGCGATGCCCATGACGAGCGGCGAGGTGAACATGTGCACGCCCAGGTTGTCGAAATGGATGCCCGTGGCGAACAACGCGAAGATCGGCAGCGCCAGAAGCGCGGAGAACGGATTGAGCTTGTCATGGTAGCGCTCGGCGCGCGGGGAATCCTCGTCGTGGATGACGTTCGCCGGGGTCAGCAGGCCGACGAGTACGCCCGCAAGCGTGGGATGGATGCCGGCTTCGAACATCATGATCCATGCCAGGATTCCATCGGCCGCGACGAGTATCCACGGGACCTTCGTCATGCGCACGAGCAGGCTCCACACCACTGCGCACACCACGATGCCGAGGAACCAGTACCATTCGTTGACCGACGAGAAGCACACGGCGATGACGATGATGCCCAGCAGGTCGTCGACGGTCGCCAGAGTCATGAGGAATGCGCGGATGGCACCGGGCAACGCCTTGGCGAACAGCGCCAGGATGGCCAGGGAGAACGCGATGTCCGTGGCGGTGGGCACTGCCCAGCCGTGCGCCACTTCGCTGAACGGGTGGACCGTGCTGTCGCCGACGACCTCGTTGCCGACGCCGCCGGGCCCGAGCTGCGAGAACAGCTTGGAGACACACAGGAACACGACGGGCGGCACGGCCATGCCGCCCACTGCCGCGAGCATCGGCACCGCCGCGGCCTTGGGGTTCGACAGCGAGCCGGACGTGAGCTCCTGTTTGAGGTCGAGGCCGACGCACAGGAAGAACAGCGTCAGCAGGCCGTCCTGCGCCCATTCGGACACCGACAGGTAGAAATCGGTGTTGGGAATGCCGATCTTGGTCTCGGACAGCCCGATGAACCAATGGTAGGTGAATGGCAGATTGGCGAGCAGAAGGCCGACGAAGGCGAAGCCCAGCATGATGAGGCCACTCGAACGATCCGACGAAGCAAGTCTGCGAAGTTTGGTCCCGATGCTGACTTTTTCTGACGAGCTCATGCTGCTTCCATCCTTCCCTGCGCGCGGTGACGCGATGACACACAACGGCAATATGCCGATGCGCTTCGTTTGCCGTGGCCAAATGACTTGTTTTCAACGGATTTCGCAATTTTCATGCGTTCTGTTTTCTGAAAGTTCATCATATTAGGTGCGTGTATCCGGAAAATAACGCGAATGAGATTTCGTCCACGAGCCAAGACAGCGGCATCGGCCTGACAACATCTAGGATGCAAGGACCATGGGGCCGGGAGGGTGGATTAGCGAGGCTGGCCCACGGAACGACGAGAGGCCGGGGGTAGGCGGCGATGCGAGGCCGGACGGAGAGACGGCGCAAGACCGGATGCAAGGACCAACGGCGGGGCGATGAACGCAAGAACGGGTGTCGGACGGCGGGGCCTCCGACCGCGACACGAGAACGGAGACGGCAGGGTTCCAGCCGCGGCACGAGGGCACGCGCCTCCTGGCCACGACGGTTCCTGGATGACTCTGGAGTCAACGGCCGTCGCATCCTTCGAGGAGGCGGAAACCATGCGCGACACGCCGTAGTTGCGCTCCAGAGTCGATGACTCTAACATTCAGAAATGTTGTGAGCAATCACAATGTTGCGCCAGTAGCCCAATGGATTAGAGCAGCTGACTACGGATCAGCAGGTTGCAGGTTCGAATCCTGTCTGGCGCACAAGCAATCCGCGGCAATCCCGCGGATTTTTTGTTTTCAGAGTACCTTCTTCTTTCGCTGAAGGCGTCGGGTTGCTGATCACGGTCTGTTGGTCACGGTTTGTTGATCACGGCCCCGATCCGACGGGCACCGCCTTTTCCTTGACTTTCCTGCCCCGTTTCCACGGCCCGAGCCGGTTCAAAACTCACGCCTCACCCCTGGCGCCGACCCTCCCCGCACCTCCCCCACGACACGAAAACAAGACACGCCGTTTTGGTGAATTCTGCGGAACGTGGTTATTATATGTGAGTTGCCGCAAGGGGAACGAAGATGAATTCTTCGGTTCCTTCGCAAGCAGCGTTGCGCCAGTAGCCCAATGGATTAGAGCAGCTGACTACGGATCAGCAGGTTGCAGGTTCGAATCCTGTCTGGCGCACAAGGAAAGCCCGAAACCGAATGGTTCCGGGCTTTTCAATTCCGGAACCATTCAATTCTCTGGCATTGCGCGTTTCAATCTCAACGCGATTCGAACCACGATCCCCAACGCCCTCACAAGGCACCCGCGCCTGATATGACATTGCTCCGCCCCTCCGCAGTTATGTGATGTCGCATCGCACAGGCACGCAGTCCCCCGCCCTCAGGAACCTCGGAAAACACAAAGGGCATGCCGACCAGGCATGCCCTCGCAACCATCATCCGGCGTCCGTCAACGACAGGACGCGGATGAGGTGCATCAGAACAGGAACGGAACCGCCATGATGAAGTCGAAGACGGATGACATCGCCGAGGAAATCGCGGAACGGAACAGCAGCAGGAACACGAACCCCAGGACCATCCAGATCAGCTGCGCCTTGGCCCAGTTCTTGAGGTTCGGGTTCATGGTTGAGCTGGCGGCGAGCACAATCGCACAGATGAGGCCGACGATCGGGAAAGAGAACAGCAGGATCCACAGGAAGTACTGACCGGTTCCGATGACCGGTGCCTGCTGCGCCCCCGCAGGCTGCGCCGGAGCGGGCTGGGCAGGGGTGCCGTTGTAAGCCGGAGCCGCAGTGTTATAGGTAGGAGCGGCATTATATGTCGGGGCAGCGTTGTTATAGGTGGGAGCGGCGTTATAAGCCGGAGCAGCGTTGTTATAGGTGGGAGCGGCATTGTAAGCCGGAGCAGGCTGCTGCATGTTCGAAGGATCAGTTCCATAAGTCATGATTTCTCTTCTTTCAGTTATGACATTTTGCGAACACGTCAGGATCAACAATTGCCATGATAACCATAGTGGTCCCAAACAGGGACATCTTGTCACTTGGCAAGACAACCAATCCAACCGTGGTCTCTGGCACGGGGATCATTCCCCGGGGCCGAAGCCGGAATCCCGGACCTCCGACCGCGGAAGGCACCAAGGCGCACGGTCGGAGATCACGCCATGCTGATCCGGTCGAGCGGCATGGCGGAGTCGATGGCGAAATCGGGGTGGGACGGACGGACGCCGGCCTCGACGAGGTTCGAGCCCAGCATGGCGACCATGGCGCCGTTGTCGGTGCACAGTTTGATTTCGGGGATCCGCACGTCCACACCAGCCTCCTTGCCCGCCTCGGCGAGCGCGGCACGCAGCTGGGAGTTGGCGGAGAAGCCGCCGCCGACGATCAGGGTGGTCGCATCGAATTTCCTGCAGGCGCTCATGGCCTTGCGGCTGAGGACCGTGGCGACCGAGTTCGCCAGTGACGCGCACACGTCGTCGACCGGCACATCGAGGCCATCGGCGCGGCGGGATTCCACCCAGCGTGCAACGGCGGTCTTGACCCCGGAGAAACTGAAGTCGAACGGATGCTCGGCGCCGGCACGCCCCTGGGTGAGCCCCATGGGCACTTTCAGCGCATTCGGGTCGCCATGCTGGGCATGTCTGTCGATATGCGGCCCTCCCGGATAGGGGAATCCCAGAAGGCGCGCGACCTTGTCGAAGCACTCCCCCGCCGCGTCGTCGAGCGTGCTGCCCACGACCTCGACATGCGTGGCGATGTCGGTGACGCGCAGCAGCGACGTATGCCCGCCCGACACGATGAGGGCCAGCGTGTTGTCAGGCAGTTCGCCGAACTGCAGCTGCGTCACGCACACATGCCCGATCACGTGGTTGATACCGTAGATTGGCTTGCCGGCGGCCCAGGCGAGAGCCTTGGCGCCCGAGACGCCCACGGCGAGGCATCCCGCGAGCCCAGGCCCCGCCGACACCGCTATCGCATCGACGTCGCCGATGTCCATACCGGCGTCGGACAGCGCCTTCGACACGACGGGCACGAAAGCCTCGGCGTGGGCGCGGCTGGCGATCTCGGGGATCACGCCGCCGTACCGCGCGTGCTCGTCCATCGACGAGGCGACGACGTTGCTCAGCAGCGTGCGTCCGCGCACCACGGCCGCCGCCGTCTCGTCGCACGTCGATTCGATGCCCAGCACCACCGGGCCATTCGCCAGGTCATACCGGACGGCGGGCATGGGGCTTGCGCCCGGTTGCGAAATCTCATTCGTCATGGTTGTCCTTCCCTGCCAGACCTTGCGTTTCCATGGCACCCGCGGCAGCCGTTTGCTGCGACACGGGAAGCGCGAATCCGACGACGCGCGGGGCAAGGTCCACCGCCATCACATAGGCGTCTTTGTTCTCTGGCTGATAATAACGCCTGCGCAGCCCGATGCGCTCGAACCCATGCCGGGTGTACACCGCGAGCGCGGGCGCGTTGTCCGTGCGCACCTCGAGCAGCATGCGCCGGGCCCCCTGCGCGCGGGCGGATTCGAGCAAGGCGTCGAGCAGGGCGCTGGCGATGCCGCGGCGCTGCCAGCGTTCGCCGACCCCGACGGTCATGAGCTCGGCGTCGTCGCCGTCGAACCAGTATCCCGCGTATCCGCGCACCACGTCGGGCGCCTCCGCATCTGCGGGCGCGGAGGCGGAAGCGGTATCGGCCGCTGTGCCATCGGCTGCCGCGCCGGCCGCGCCATCGGTCGTTTCTCCGGCCACGGCGGCATCCACGGCTGGCTCGACGTCCACAAGATAATGCCTGGCGGGCGCATGGAATTCTTCGTCGAGCATGGTCCGGCTCCATCCTCCCTTGCCGAAGAGCTGCGATTCAAGCTCGGCCACCTGGCCGAGGTCGGATTCGCGCATGGCGCGGATCACCGGACATCGCCCTTCGTCTCACCGTCGGAGGCTTCCTTGGGATTCCCATCCGGCACGCGCGGCGACGCGGATGTGTCCGCCGGCGCCGTCCCGCGCTTCTCCGCTTCTTTCTGCAGATCCTCGGCGGTCATCACGTGCTTGAGCGGCGCAGGCTGGGACACGTCGGGGCGGCGCAGATAGAGGGGTTCGGTGGGGCATCCGTCGCCAGCCTTCAGATGGGCCAGCGCAAGGCGCTCCATGATGGCCGGCCCTTCCGCCCCGGCTCCATGCAGGGCCGAGTCATCGAGCACCTGTCCGAGCGCGACGATGCCCTGGAACGCGTCGATGTAGCGCAGCGCGCCCTTGCCGCAAATGTCGATGACGATCTCTCCGCCTTCCGGAGTGTCGCGGCCGCGCAGCCATTCGTTGATGCGGTGCGCGATATGCCCCGCGTAGGCGATGTCCATGTCGAGGATGCGGTGCGGGATGGGGCTGTCCGGACGCTTCTCATACAGCGCGTAATACAGCTGCTTGCGCCGAGCGTCATTGACCGCCAGGGTCAGATGGCGGCGTCCGTCGGGATTCGTCATCGAATCCACCCACACGGCCTGCGGTTCGAGGATGTCCTGGCCAAGCACCTGCGCTCCTGTCGCCAGGCCGATTGCACGCGCGGCGACGATGCCGGCGCGCAGCCCGGTGAACGGGGCCGGGCCGGTTCCCACCACGACGCGTCGGATGTCGGCGGGGACCAGGCCCGCCTCGGCCACCATGGAGTCGATGGCCGGCTGGAGCTTTTCGACGTGCGAGCGCGAATCGGGCTCGTAATGGGGCTCGTGCCCCACCACGCCCACCGTCGCGCCGAACGACGTGTCGATGACGAGCGTCGGCACGTCGTCGCCGGCTGGTTCTTGGTTGTTGTTGGCAGTGCTCGTGGCGCGGGCACCGCTGTGTGCTGTATCCATCATGTGCGCCTTCCTTGTGGTTTCCTGTCAGGTCTTCGTGCGCGGCGCGATGCCGAGTCCGAGGCGTGCGCGTCCGCTTTCATGCGGCGGTCCGGCGATCCGGATCGGCCCATTCGGCCGTCGCACCGATTGCGCAGCGCTGGCACGTGTCGGGCGGCATCATGCATGCCGCGATGCCGCCATCGCTCCGCCATTCGGTGCGCGTTCCGCCGCCTATCGAGTCGTCACGCCGGGCGGGCGTCCTCCACGCAGCGGCACAGCGAATCCATGCGCCGTCCCCAGCCCACGCCACGGAACGTCACGATGCGGGCGCCGTCGCTGGTGAGCACGTCGCCCCGTGAGGGGGCGGCGGGGCGCTCGATGCCGATTTCAAGCCTGTTGTCAGCCAGTTCCGCGGCCATCGCGCTGCCCCATTCGATGAGCACCACGGTGCCGGGACCGGGGTCTTCGAGTTCCTCGTCCAATCCCAGGGACTCGAGCTCGTCCATCAGCCTCGTCGCCGCCACCTGAGGACGGTCGTCGGAGCCGGGGAGCCGATAGGCGTCCACGTGCACCAGCGTGGCCGGCGCCCCATCGCCGAAACGCCCACGGAGTTCCCGGGCGATGGTGAACGTCGGCGACACGACCGGGCCGTCCACGGCCAGTCCCGTCCCCACTCCTTGTGCGAAAGTCGTTTTTCCGGCGCCGAGGGGCCCCGACAGAACCACGACGTCGCCTCCGTGCAGCACGGACGCCACGGCCGCCCCTAGGGCATGCATGGCCTCGGTCGTAGGCGCCCCCACGCTGAACGATGCTCCGTCCGACGGATTGTCGCCGCTCATCTCATCCTCCCTTTGGAACCAATGCATTCGATGGCGCGCTCCAGCGCATACACGGGGTCGCCTTGGTTGCTTTTGCTCTGGCTGTCGGCTTCGGCAAGCGCTTCGAAACAGGCACTCATGCCATGCCCGTCCCAACCCCGTAGCTCGGACCTGAGCTGCGGGATCTTCCATTCGGGCGCGCCGACCTGGGATTCGTTGATGTCGCCCGACACCAGGGCGCCCACTTTCGCCAGCGACCTCATGCGTCCCGCGAGCGCCCCGACGATGACCGTCGGCGCGATGCCCTGCTCGACGGCGGCGCGCATCTTGACGATGGCCCCCGGCACGTCACCCGCGGCCGCAGTGTCGGCGACGTCGAAGCCCGTGGTCTGCGGATCCGCCGTCATGTATTCGTTGACGATCTGCAGGGTGATGGGGTTGTCGTCGAAATCCATGCACAGCTGCTCGCACATGGCGTACAGCTCGCCCGGATTATCGCCCATGATCGCTGCGAGCTGCTGCGCCGCGCGGTAGTCGATGGAACGGTTGAGGCTTTGGAACCGCTGGAGCACGAAATTGACCTGCGCCTTGGGTTTGCGCAGGTCGGGGATCGGGTCCTTGTATGCGCCGGCCTTCACCATGGCGTCGAGGATGCGTTTGCCCTTCATGCCGCCGTCGTGCCGGCAGATGAGCACGGCCTCGGCGCCCGCCGGGTCCTTCGTCACCTCGGCGGTGTAGGCGGCGATGCGCTCGCCCACCGATGGGTCGATGTCCTGCAGGTCGAGCAACGTGACGATGCTCTGGGCAGCGAGGAAGGACGGGCTGACGGCGTCGTAGAAATCGGCTTCGGTCACGGAGGCACCCTGCAGCTCGACCTCGTCGGCGTCGGGGAACGAAGCCCGCGCCTGCCGCTTGAGCTCGCGGATCCTTTGGGAGCCGAGGAACTCGTTGCCCCCGTACACGATCGTCACCGGATAGAATGCCATACCTGCTAATCTACACGCCGCAGCCCCGCCGCGCCGCATCGTTCGCCCAGAGCGCATCATGGCCCTCCTTCCCTTTCGATTCCATGCGCCCGTCCAGCGCCATGCGCCTGTCCAGCACCGTGCGTCCGTCCAGCGCCATGTGCCTGACGCGGGGTGCGCGCACGGACGGGAGGCCTGGGGTCGTGGAACACGATGCGGATGGTCTCGCGCCACCACGCCGCCATACGCCACGCCGCCATCGTCACCGCGCCGATGACGCGCGGACGGTCGCCGTCGGATGCCCCGGCCACTATCCCGCCGCGGCCCGCGAGCACCGACACGAGGTCATGGACGAGCACGACGCCCGCGACGAGCAGAATCTCGCACATCACGGCCAGTGCCGCGCCCCGCCATCCCGCTGGCCAGGCGCAGACAGACGACGCGGACCCGAACCACCGGGCGCACCGCTCCATGAGCGACGTGCATGCCGCCGCCAGCCATGCGAACGCATATCCCGCCGTCGGCGACGCCCAACTGACCGCGAGCGCCGCCAGCCCGCAGAGAGTGCCCAGTTCGACCAGCGGCGCCACCATGACGTTCGACAGAGGCGAAAGCA
Organism: Bifidobacteriaceae bacterium UBA2724; assembly: GCA_002353815.1. Classification (GTDB taxonomy): domain Bacteria; phylum Actinomycetota; class Actinomycetes; order Actinomycetales; family Bifidobacteriaceae; genus Pseudoscardovia. The sequence continues at coordinate 175,595 of DEKK01000012.1, forward strand.
CAGGCACGCCGTTGCCCAGCATGACCTGGACGGGCAACGAGAACGCCTGTGCGGCCACGGTGACCGCGAAAGGCGCCGCAACGATCCTGGGCATCAGCCTGCCCAACGCCGCCTCGACCACCGGGGCGAGCACGACGATTCCAGCCACCGACAGCGTCGAGAGCGCGAACCCGTAGCTCTGCGACAGCCCGGGACGCACCACGAGGCACAGCATGACGGTCCAGCACAGCGCGCTCATCGCCTGCGTGCGCCGACCGAGCGAAAGGCACACCGCCCCCAGGCTTCCCATGGCTGCGGCGCGTATCACGGAATCCGAAGGATACATGATCTGCGTCAGCAGCCAATTCGTTGCAAGGATCGCACAGGCCGTCACGCGGCGGGGTGCGAGCCGCCGTCGCAGAAGCCAGCCGACACCGCCGGCGAGCAGCACGAAATGCCCTCCCGAGACCGCCATGAGATGCATGATGCCTGCGTTGCGGAAACTGTCGGTCAGGGCATGGGCGTATGTGGACGAGAGCATGCTCTCATCCGCGAGCGCGTTGATGGACGTATCCTGCCCCATGACCCCCAGCGTGAGCCCCGGGACAAGCACCTGCCCCTGCGCCGACAGCCGCGCCGTGACGCCGATGAAGGAATCCTGCGCCCGGCAGACCAAACGCTGCCAGACTCCCGGCTCGCGCATCTGCCCCCAGCCGGTGCCTTCCAGCGACGGCGATCCCCGCGACGGCGGGCCCGTGGCCTCGATCCACGCGACGTCGTCGCCGAAGGCCGCCTGCTTCGCCGCGCCCCGTACCCAATATTCCCCGCCCTGCTGCATCGCGCAGGCCGTCCTGTCGGTCCACAGGCGCACCTGCGCATGCGATGGCTGCGCCACTCCCCGCGCCGCGACCCACAGCACCTCGGCCGACGCCGAGCACGTCGAGCCACGACGGACCGACGCCTGCAGCGGCGAGGTCACACGCACGCCGAAGGTCGCCACGCCCGCACCGGATGCGACGAAGCGATTCACGGGATCGGCACGAGCACGGAACTGTGAGAACCCCACGGACACCATCATCACCGACACCGCCGCCGCGAGCGCGCAGGCCAGTGCCGGCAGATGCCGCACAGGGGCGCCCGTGGCAAGACGCGACACGAACGCCATCGCCCCCATGACCACGGGGATGGCGATGACGGAGAAAACGACCCCCGCCTTCATGCCTGCGGCCGACGCGGCCAGGCACGCGCCCCAAGAGCACAACGCCACGGGCACCATGCGGTAGTCGCGGTCGCCGCGCTCGCGCTCGCGATACCGGCGCGGGACGCCGCGGGAAGGCCTTCCGCCGCTTCCGGTCCGCGCGCCAGTCCCGGCACGTTCTGCAGCGCCTCCTGGGAATCTGCGCACATGCACGCTCATACCGTCACCTCCCCTCGGATTCTCGCCAGCGTCTTCGCGCCGATGCCCGGCACATTGAGCAGTTCGTCCACCGACGAATACGGACCGTGCCGGGTACGGTAGTCGATGATTTTCTGCGCCGTCGCCGGTCCCACGCCCTTGATGGTCTGCAGCTGCTCGCTCGTCGCCGTGTTTATGTTGACAAGCGCCGGCTGCGCCGCCGCGGACGACGCCGGTGCGGCCGCCGTGGCCGTTCCCGCGGCATTTGGAGTCTGGGAACCGGAATCCACTGCCGCTCCCGCACTCGGACCCATCGTGGCAGACACGGCACCGCTTGCCGACCCGCCCGACGAGGCGGCGCCGTTCCACGACGACCCTTCGCCCGCGATTGCCTCAAGCTTGTTTCCCTGTTGTACGAGCAGCGTGAGGCTGGCGCACAGTGCCACGACGAGCACGAAGATGATGGACGCGCACGCCCCTTGGGAAATCTCGAAGCGCGGCGCATCGCGGACCTCTCGCCTGCCGTCCGTCCGCGCTGGTCCGGCCGGCACATCCCGCGCTGTGCCGCGGAAGCCACGGTGCGGCTTCCCCATCGCATCGCCGTTGCCGTCTTCCACGTTCCATGGCGCTTCGGCAGCGCCACCGACAGCACCACCGACAGCGCCACCGCCGTCAGCATTCCACGGCGCATCGCCCGCGACACCACTGGCATCCGCCCCCTCATCCCACGGCACATCGCCACTGCCATAGGCGGCATCATCGGCATCGCCGATATCGTCGGATCCATCGCTCCAGGCTTCTCGAGAAGCGCGTCGAACAGGGGAAGGTGCGGCACGCGTGGCGTCGATGGGCGTCAGAATGCCGTATCCCGCCCATGGGTCATCGTCCGTGGCTTCGCTACGCGCCGCCGGACCACGGGAGGGTCTCCGTCTCCCGGCCGCCGCGACCCGCCGAGGGATCCCTTCGTCTTCCTCCCCACCGACATCCCACGGCTCTCCGGTCTGCGCCAGCGCACCGCTGCCCCACGCCTCCCCGCCGTGCACCACACTGCCATCCTGCGCGAAGTCCGAGTCCTCCAGTCCCAGCGCCGCGGCATCGGTGTCATGAGGATCCACGCCGCTCAGCATGGCGAGCATGCCGGAACCGCGATGACGCGCCCCCGGCGCACGCGCCAGGCGTTCCGCCGGCGGGCGGCGCATCGGAACGCACTGGCGCACCGTCTCGTCCACATGGCGCGCCGTCTCGTCCGCATGGCGCGCCGGCACGCGTCCGTGGCGCTTCCCCGCGCCACGCGCCACGGAACGCCGCACCCGGCCATGCTCCCGGCCGAGCGCGCCGCGGTCGCCAAGCCCTGCGTCATGTCGCTGATATCTGTGCATGCCCCGATGATGGCACAGCGGCGATTCCCATCGGAACAATCGGCGAAAATGTGCGTCAGTGACACCGAAAACTGTGGATAACCCCCGAAAATCACGGTTTTGTGGATAACCCACCTTCCGGCGAACGGTTTCGACAGGTTATCCACAGACACGGTTATCCACATTCCATCGCGTCTCGCTTCCCCGCGCACGCCAAAACACCCCGTGCCCCGCGCCCCTCGTCTCCGCACAAAAGGGCCGTGCGGACCATCAGCGGGATTCCCGCTGCGGTTCGCACGGCCCTGTCGGCAGTCCATGCGCCATGCCGGCGCCGGAGCATGCCCTCGTCAGCACGATGCCGACGCCCGCACCGTCACGGCACGCATCGTCGCATCACGGAACGATGGAGACGATCTTCGGCGCCTTGACGATGACCTTGCGCGGCTCGTTGCCACCCAGCAGCTCCTGGATTTTCGGCAGGGCGAGGGCCTTGTCGCGAAGCTCGTCCTCCGAGATGTCCGGCGTCACCTCGAGCTTGCCGCGCACCTTGCCCTTGACCTGCACGACGGCGGTCACGGTGTCGACGCCGACGAAACGCTGGTCGGCGACCGGCCACGGCGCGTGCGCCAGGGACTCCTCGTGACCCAGGCGCGTCCACAGCTCCTCGCAGATGTGCGGGGCGATCGGCGACAGCATGAGCACGAGCGGCTCGACGGCCTTGCGCGGGACGGCGGCAAGCGACGTCAGGTGGTTGTTGAGCACCGTGAGCTTGGCGATCGTGGTGTTTGGACGCATGTTCTCCATCTCCACGGTCACCTCGGCAATCGTGTTGTTGAGCAGCTTGGCGGTCTTCTCGTCAAGTTCGTCGTCCGTCACGGTCACCTCGCCGGTGTTCTCGTCCACCACGTTGCGCCACAGGCGTGCGAGCAGGCGCTGCGCGCCCACCACGTTGCGCGTGTTCCATGGGCGGGACTCGTCGAGCGGCCCCATGCTCATCTCGTAGACGCGGAACGTGTCAGCGCCGTAGGTGTCATACATGTAGTCGGGCGTGATGATGTTCTTGAGGCTCTTGCCCATCTTGCCGAACTCGCGGTTCACCTGCTGGCCGTCGTACCAGAACGTGCCGTCCTTGTGCTCCTCCACCTCGGCCGCAGGCACGTACTGACCGCGGGAATCGGTGTAGGCGTAGGCCTGGATGTAGCCCTGGTTGAACAGCTTGTGGAACGGTTCCGGCGAGCTCACGAAGCCCAGATCATAGAGCACCTTGTGCCAGAAACGCGCATAGAGCAGATGCAGCACGGCGTGCTCCACGCCGCCCACGTAGAGGTCCACGCCGCCGGACTCGCCCGCCGTCGCATTGTGGTTGGGCCCCAGCCAATACTGGAATTCCTCGGGGTCCACGGCGTTCTCGGCGTTCTTCGGGTCGATGTAGCGCATGTAGTACCAGCACGAGCCCGCCCAGTTCGGCATGGTGTTCGTATCGCGGTGGTACTTCTTGGGGCCGTCGCCCAGGTCGAGCGTGACGTTCACCCATTCCGGATTGCGGCTCAGCGGTGCCTCCGGGTTGCTTTCGGCGTCCATCGGGTCGAACGTGCGCGGCTGGTAGTCGGGCACGTCGGGAAGATTGATCGGCAGCATGCTGTCGGGCACGAGGTGCGGCACTTCGTTCTCGTCATACACGATCGGGAACGGCTCGCCCCAGTAGCGCTGGCGGCTGAAGAGCCAGTCGCGCAGGCGGTACGACACGGTGCCCTTGCCCACGCCGCGGGATTCGAGCCATGCGATGGTCCTGTCCTTGCCTTCGTCCACGGTCAGGCCGTTGAGGTCGAGCGTGTCGCCGCCGACCTCGGTGGACTCCACGCGGGAGTTGATGATCGTGCCTTCGTGCGACGTGTAGGCGGACTTGCCCTCGTAGTCGGCGAGCGTCTCGCCGGATTCGGGGGTCGGCTGCAGCGTGTAGATGACAGGCAGGCCGAACTTCACGGCGAAGTCGTAATCGCGGTCGTCGCCGCCGGGCACGGCCATGATGGCGCCGGTGCCATAGTCCATGAGCACGTAGTCGGCCGCGAAGATCGGCAGCCTGGCGCCGGTGATCGGGTTGACGGCGTACAGGCCGGTGAACACGCCGGTCTTGTCGCCTTCCTCGGCCACGCGGTCCTTTGCGGTCTTCGACTCAGCCTGCAGGCGGTAGGCATGCACGGCCTCCTTGGGCGTGGCGTATCCGCCCTTCCACGCGTCGGGGATGCCTTCCTCCCAGGCGTCCGGGACATCGGCGAGCAGCGGATGCTCGGGGGACACGACGGCGAAGGTGGTGCCGAACAGCGTGTCGGGACGCGTCGTGTAGATCTCCATGTCGCGCTCGCCCGCGGCGGTGGGCACGGCGAAGTGCACGGACGCGCCGTGGGATTCGCCGATCCAGTTGCGCTGCATGAGGCGCACCTTCTCGGGCCAGTCGATCATGTCGAGGTCTTCGATGAGACGGTGGCCGTAGGCGGTGATGCGCATGGACCACTGGCGCAGCTCGCGCTGGAACACCGGATAGTTGCCGCGCTCCGAACGTCCTTCGGCGGTGACCTCCTCGTTGGCGAGCACCGTGCCCAGGCCGGGGCACCAGTTCACCGGGGACTTGGAGATGTAGGCGAGGCGGAAGCCGTTGAGGACGTCGGACTGCTCCTCTTCGGTGAGTGAATCCCACGCGCGGCCTTCGAAGCCTGGGATCTGCTTGGCACCGGACCTGAACTTCCCGATGAGCTCGCTCACGGGACGGGCGGAGCCTTTGCCGCCGTCGGCGCGCACGTACTCGGGGTCGTACCACGAATCGTAGATGCGCGAGAAGATCCACTGCGTCCAGCGCACGTAGTTCATGTCGGTGGTCGCGAAGCTGCGGCGGTCGTCGAAGCTCAGGCCGAGGCGGTGGAGCTGGCGATGCATGTTGGCGATGTTCTGCTCGGTGGTGATGCGCGGATGCTGGCCCGTCTGCACGGCGTACTGCTCCGCCGGCAGGCCGAACGCGTCGTAGCCGAGGGCGTGCATGACGTTCTCGCCCTTCATGCGGTGGTAGCGGCTCACGACGTCGGTGGCGATGTAGCCGAGCGGATGGCCGACGTGCAGGCCCTTGCCCGACGGATACGGGAACATGTCGATGACGAAGTACGGCGCGCGGCCGTCGGCGTTGCGGCCCTTGCCGTCCTTCAGGTCGCCCTTGACATTGGCGGCCCAGAAGGTGCCTTCGTCATCCCATTTCTTCTGCCACTTGTTCTCGATCTTCTGAGCAAGCGCCGCGTTGTAGCGGTACTCAGGCTCGCGGTCTTCCGAAACACCGGACTCGGCCATTGTTCTCCTCACATGACATGGCGCAACCCGCGCCGTTGTGAATGTACGACGCCGGGCTCAGTGACGCCCGGCGCAAGGTACTGTACTGCTGCAAATTATCGTGAATCATGTGGACACGACGCGGCGCCGTTCGTTCACGATACGAACCTTCCGCGCAGTCCCCCGGAGGCATCCCGCCCCGCGTTGCCCGCATCAGTCGTCGGAATCGTTGGGCTGGATGAGGGAATCGACCTGGTAGGAGCCGTCGCCGAAGTTCCACGCGACGCTTTGCGCCCAGGAACCGTCGTTGACCATGCGCTGCAGCGCGTCATCCACGTTGTCGCGCAGCTTGCTGTCGCCGCTGGGCAGGGCAATGCCGTATTCCAGGCTTTCTATGGGCTTGCCGAGGAGGCGCAGAGAGCCGGATCCGACGTTCTCGGCGAGGCCCGCGAGGATGACGTCGTCGCCCTCGACAGCGTCGACGGTGCCCGACAGCAGGGCCGTGGCGCACTCGGAGTAGTTACGGCCCTCCAGCGTGCTGGCGCCGGCGGATTCCAGCCAGTCGCTGACCGTGGAGTCCAGATAGCCGTCGACGATGCACACCGTGCGGCCGTCGAGGTCGGAGGCGCCGGTGATGATCCGGGAGTCCGAATCGCGGATGAGCAGGTCCTGCCCCGACGTGAGATAGGGTTCGGCGAATTCGATGTCGTCGGCCTTGCCGTCCAGATAGCGGTGCACGCCCACGATCATGTTCACGTCGCCTTCGTTGAGCAGCTCGTCGCGGTTGGCGTTGCTGGCCTCGCGCCACACGATCTGGTCTTCGGCGTATCCCAGGCGGTTCGCCACGTACTTCGCCACATCCACGTCGAGGCCCGACATCTCGCCGGAGTGCTCGAGCGCGACGCCTGGACGGTCATAGGCGATCCCGATGGTGATCATGGGGCCGGTGATGTCGCTCATCGAGATGGCGTCGGCGCATCCCGCGAGGGGGACGGAGACGGCGAGCACAACCGCCGCGGCCGCCGCGCGGCGCACGGGACCGAACAGGCGATGGGAATGTGCGGCATGTCGATTCTTGAGCATACGGAACATCTTAGCGTCGAACATGAGCAACCCCGGTCCCCTTGGCCGCCGTACGTGGGATGGTTGCGCCGCAGGATGGACGCATGACGGACGCGCAGAGCGTCGCCCGGCGGGCGGACGTCATTTGAACATCTTGCTGCGCGTGAGGATCCACGCCACGATGCCGGCGACGAGCATCGACACCCCCACGACGACGCAGAAGCCCCACGGCTTGTCGGTGAGGGGCATGCCCAGCATGCCGGTCTGGAAGTTCATGCCGTACATCGAGAAAATCAGCGTGGGCACGGAGATGACGATGGAGATGATGGTGAACACGCGCATGACGTTGTTCACGTTGTTCGACACGATGGAGCCGAAGGCATCCGTCATGCCCGCAAGGACTCCGCTGTAGATGTTGGCCATCTCGATAGCCTGCTTGTTCTCGGTGATGACATCGTCCAGCAGGTCGGCGTCGTCGGGGTACTGGCGGATGCGGTCGAGGCTTGTCATCTTCTCGAGCACGATTTCGTTCGACTTGAGCGACGTGGCGAAATAGACCAATGTCTTGCTCAGCTCCATGAGCTGCAGGATCTCTTCGTTGCGCATGGCGTTGCGAAGACGGAATTCCAGTTTGTCGCTTTCATGGTCGATGATGCGCAGGTAGCGCAGGTACATCGTGGCGTTGCGGTACAGGATCTGCAAGATGAAGCGCGACTTCATGAAGGTGTTGAAACCGCGGATCGTGCCCTCCATGAACGGATGCAGCAGCGGGGTGTCCTTCATGCACACGGTGACGATGGCGTCTTCGGTGACGATGATCGACAACGGGATCGTCTCGTACCAGTCGCGGCCGCCGCGTTCCTCGACGGTCGGGATGTCGACGATGACCATCGTGTAGTCGTTCTCCACATCGACGCGGGATCGCTCCTCGTCATCCAAAGGGGCACGCAGGTCGGCGAGGTCGATGTCGCATTCGGTGGCGACCGTGGTGAGCTCGACGTCGGTCGGTTCGGTGAGACACAGCCACGCCCCCGGCTCGGGTTTCTCGATCTGCTCCGTACGGCCGTTGACAGTGCTAAACATTCTCAGCATTCGCGCTCACCCGCCTCTCGCTGGTACCTATCTTTGGGCATCATCCTTCGAAATCTCGGTGTGGCTTGCACCGTGCATGCGAACCATGCATTCGAAGCCAACTTTTAAAAGAATACTCCGCGCCAGGCAGCGGCGCGCACCGAGAAGATGAACACGGCGTGATTACCTCCGGCACAGCATCTCCGGCACAGCGGCGTCCCTGTGCACGTGCCGTGCGCGGGGACGCACAACCGCAGCCGCGTCGTGTCATGCGGCACGCGGCGGTCGGCGCATCCCCCGGGGAGGATATGCATCGAAAACAAAAGACCCGCGAAAGAACCGAAGTCCTGTCGCGGGTCAACCCGTGGAGCTAAGGGGATTCGAACCCCTGACCCCCTCCATGCCATGGAGGTGCGCTACCAGCTGCGCTATAGCCCCGTTCTTGCGAACCTCGACTAATATACATACGATTAACCAAAAATCAAAGTACGGCGTGTCGCGTTCATCCCAGGTATGGATTGGACGGGAAGGATAGATGAGAAAGAAGGGGCAGGGATCCGAAAGCAGGCATGGATCGGAAAACCGAATAGTCCGCCGGCCATGCGGTCCTGCCGCCCCCATACACAGCGGCTGGGCGACCCCGTCCCCACAGGCCGCCGACACAGGCCGCTGCGACCGCAAGGCGCTCCCGCCACCGTCGGACGTCATCGCCAGGCTTCGGCGAAAGCGCCCGCCGTCACTGCGCGCTGTTGGTGCTGGGGCTGGCCGATTCCGACGCGGCGGCATCCGAATTGCCGGAATCAGTAACCGAATCGGCGCTGGATGTCGCAGTCTGGGAAGGATTCGCCGTCGCGGACGCACTGGCATCCGGCACAGCAGACGGGGACGATGCGCCGGTCGCGGTGGCCACCGTGGATGCGGTCGCGGATGCCGATGTGGTCGATTCCCCGCTCCTGCTGGGCGCAGGCGGCTCCGTCTCGGATTCGTTGGACGTGGTGGTGTAGAGCGTCACCACCGTGGATTGGGTCACGTTCTGCGTCACCTGGGGCGCCGGCTGGCCACCGTTGGGCTTGGAGCCAAGCCCCGCCCCGCCCGTCAGCATCAGGATCACCACGGAGGTGATGGCGACCGCGATGAGGGCGCTCACCAACGCGACCACGAACATGCGCCGGCGTGACTTCGCCTTGCGTTCGTTCTCGGTAGCCGCGTCACCGGCCGCCCTGTCATCCAGCGGCGACTTTTCGAGGGAAGCCCTCACCGCGGCGCGCTTGACCGCCTCAGGAAGCACCTGGGTCGGCACATCGGCCGCCGAGATATCCGCGAGTCCCACCTCCGGTTCGGCGCCCTTCGCGTCGTCGCCGGCGCCGCCAGCGCTTGGCAGAGTGTCCTCTGGTATGGCGACGGAGGCCAGCGCGACCGTGCCATCCGCTTCGACGTCGGCGTCCTCGCTTCCTTCCGCAAGGTCTTCGAGACCAGTCACTTCGCCGCGGTCATCCCCGGCTGCGTCATCGGCGGTGCCGATGACCGTCCTGGCGGGTCCTTTCCCTTCATCGGATCCGGCCCGCGCGGAGTCCTTGCTCTTGGACGCATCCCCCTCCGCGACGCCGTCCTGCGCGTCGCCCTTCTTGCCTGCAAGCTGCTCGCGCATCTTGTCATGGGATTCGTCGATCACGCTCTGGTAGATCTGCGTGGCGAGCGCCGTGACGATGGACGCCACGCCGGCGCCGATGAGCGAGCCCGCGATGCCGATCTGGTTCATCAGCAGGAACGACGTGACCGCCGCGAGCGCACCCGCCAGGATCTGCGCCCATTTGATATTGCCAAAGAAGTTCTTCATGCGCCCTCCGTTGCCACAAACTTACGGGAACCACAGGTCTTGTGCAAGGATAGCGCGCCATTCTTCGCCGTATCTGCAACGCACTTGCATCAAACGTCCAGAAACCCCGCTGCGCGTCACGCACCGCACGGCCGTACCCCGCCGCAACGCCACGGACCGCACCGTCCGCAGCGCCTTTCGGCCGCGCCGAGCCGGGAAGGCCGTGCCGCCCGGGCACGCCGGAATCCGGACGGCCGGGCCCTCAGAGAACCGGAGGCACGGACGCCTCGGTGTCGGCCCCGCGGAACGGATCGTTCCAATCGACACCAGCCGGGACCTGCGGGCCGTTGTTGAATTCGATGAGACGCCACAGCAGCTTGCCGTCGTCGCGTTCCAACAGGCGGAAGCGGCTCCAGTGCCCGTTGCCCGGTCCGCACATCGAGGCATACGTGGGGTCGGTCACATCCAGATGCATGAGCTTTTGCATGGTTTGCGAAATCCACGCGCCATGCGAGAACACGAACAGCTCATGCGTCTCGTCGGCGCTGCAGGCCCACGACTGCACCGCCTGGGCGCCGCGCAGGCCCACCATGGCCTTCGCCTCGGCGCCATGGCGCATCTCGCCGTCCTGAAAGCGCTTCCACAGGTCGAAGTCCCGGGGGCTGTTCTGCTCCAGGTCGGACCAGCGGCAGCCTTCCCATTCCCCGAAGCTGCGCTCCTTCACGCGGTCGTCGACGTGCACCTCGGCACCGACCATGTCGGCGAAGATCGTGGCGGTTTCGACGGCGCGCTTCAGCGGCGACGACAGCACGATGGGCGGACGCCCCGTGCCATCCACGTATCGTTCGACAAGCGCCTCCGCGGTGCGGCGCGCCTGCCAGCGCCCCGTCTCGTTGAGCGGGATGTCGACCTGTCCCTGAAGGCGGCCGGCGGCGTTGTAATCCGTGCGGCCGTGGCGCACGAAGGTCACCGCGTAGACATGCGGAGCGACCGCCGGGTCGCCGCGGTCCTCCGCGAACGACGCGGGACGGCGGCTGGCGCCTGTCATCAGTCGTCGTTTCCTTCGCCGTCGGAGGAATCCCCGGCGTCCCCCGCATCGTCGGTGTCGGAAGCGTCGGCCGGATCCTCGGTGAGCACGGACGCGGTGTCGGGAAGCTGCAGGTCGATGCGCGGGCAGTCCTTCCACAGGCGTTCGAGATCATAGAAGGCGCGCGACTCGGCATCCATGATGTGCACCACGAAATCGCCGTAGTCGAGCAGCACCCACTCCCCTTCCTCGAGGCCTTCGCGCTGGCGCGGGTCGCGCTTGGTCTTGAGATAGAGCTGCTTCTCGATCTCTTCGGCGATCGCCAGCACGTGGCGGGGCGACGTGCCGGTCGCAATGAAGAAAATATCGGTGATGGCCAGCGGCTCCGACACATCGAAAGCCACCATGTCCTCGGCCTTCTCGCTGTCGGCCGCCGCCGCCGCGATGCGAACCGCGTCAATAGAATCCTGAACCGCTGCCATGTTGTTCCTCTCCGTATGGGTGCCCCGCCGCGTCCGCGGCGGGCGGACCACGGCGCATGCCTTCGGGCGCGCGCCGCGTGATGCCGTGTTATGTGCGCACAACGCGAGGTCACCGCGCTGCGCTGATGGTATGACCAATCGTAATGGAAACCGGACGGAAACGCCCGCGCGTCGCCCCGCATCGCCGCAGGTGCGACGGGCGGGCGGCCACCGTCAGTTCCGCTCCGCGTCGCCGCGTTCCCAGGCAGGCTTCCAATCCTCGTCCACGTGCTGGGTGTTTTCGGAATACACCATGGCGCCGTCCGGCACCGCGTGGCGCACGACGGAGCCCGCGCCGGTGGTCACGCCGTCACCCACGGTCACGGGGGCCACGAACATGTTGCCGGCGCCCACGTGGCATCCCGAACCGATCTCGGTGCGGTTCTTGTGCACTCCGTCATAATTGGCGGTGATGGTTCCGCCGCCGATGTTGGTGTGGGCGCCCAGGTGTGCGTCGCCGATGTAGCTCAGGTGCGGCACCTTGGTGCCTTCGTCGATGTGCGCCTTCTTCATCTCCACGAACGCGCCGGCCTTGGTGTCGGCGGCGAGGTCGTTGCCGGGGCGCAGGTACGTCCACGGTCCGATGGCGGCGCGCGGCCCAATGTGGGTCTGCTGGATGCGGCTGCGCTCCACATGGGCGCCTTCGTCGATCACCGCGTCGATAAGCGTGGTGTAGGGACCCACCACGGCGCCGCTGGCGACGACCGTGGACCCCTGGAGGAAGCATCCGGGCAGAATCTCGGCGTCGTGCGCGATCCGCACGTCGTCTTCGATCCATGTGGTGTCGGGGTCGAGGATCGTCACGCCCTCGCGCATCCACTTCTCGCACACGCGCACGTTGTGGGCCTTGGCGAGGCGGGCGAGCTGCACGCGGTCGTTCACCCCTTCGACGGCGAGCGAATCCGTCGCGGTCCAGGCGCCGACCTTGCCGATGCGGCGCGCCTTCTCCAAGGCGTCGGTCAGATAGAACTCGCCCTGGGCGTTGTTGCTGTCCAGATCGGCGATCGCCGCGGCGAGCACCGACGCCTCGAACACGTAAACGGAGGTGTTGACCTCGGTGACCGCCTGTTCGGCGGCGTTGGCGTCTTTCTGCTCGACGATGCGCAGCACGTTGCCGTCCTCGTCGCGGATCACACGGCCATAGCCGAACGGGTCGTCGAGACGTGTGGTGAGCACTGTGGCGGCGTTGCCCTGGCTGCGGTGCACCGCGACGAGCTCGGCGAGGGTGGCGGTGTCGAGCAGGGGCATGTCGGACGCCGCGATGAGCACGGAGCCACAGAAGCGCCCCGTCTCGGTGAGCTGCTGCACGGCGCACTGCACGGCGCGGCCGGTGCCGGGCTTGTCGTCCTGGTTGACGATGACCACATCGGGGTCATAGGAGCGCGCCGCCTCCGCCACGCGGTCGGCCTGGTAGTGCACGACCACGGCGCGGGTCGCGGCGCCCAGCCCGCGCACGGAATCCATGACACGGCTGAGGAATGTCTTGCCAGCGAGCTCATGCAGCACCTTCGGCTTGTCGGATTTCATTCGGGTCCCCTCGCCTGCCGCGAGGATGATTGCGACGTCGAGCCCGGTCTGCTGCGCGTTCACGGAATCGGTCATCTTGGGATGCCCCCTCTGTTTCTGAGTGATCTGTGTTTCTAAGTGGCCTTGTTTCTAAGTGGCCTGCGATCTGTGGTCTGCTATGGATGCGTCGTCCGCCGCCACGTGCCTGCGCGGCTCGCAAAGCGCGGAACGCGTGCGGCGCGGGCGCCTCAACGACAAACGGCCCGCGCCGGGCGCCGTCAACCGACGATACCTGAAGCGGACCGTTCCATGAGCTCCCCCACCTGGATTCGAACCAAGACAAAGGGTTCCAAAGACCCGTGTGCTGCCATTACACCATGGGGGAATCGCAACGCTTCGTCCTAGGACGCTCCGTTGCAAGAATCGAGAATACGCCTACCGATGCCCGACACGCCGCAGGCGGACTGCGACGCGCCGAGCGCCGGGACGCCGGACGCCAAGGATCAGGCGAAGAGGAAGCCCTCGCCGTGGTGCGCTGGATACTTGTCGAACAGCTCGGCCACGGAGCCGTCGTTGAACACGGCCTTGATGGCGCTGGCGAGCAGCGGCGCGATGGACAGCACGGTGAGACCATCCCAGCGCTTCTCTTCCGGGATCGGCACGGTGTCGGTGACGACGACCTCGCGGGCGCCGCAGTTCTTGAGGCGCTCGATGGCCGGGCCGGAGAACACGCCGTGGGTCGCGACGACGGTGATGGAACGCGCGCCGGCGTTGGTGAGGACCTTGCAGGCCTCGGCGATGGTGCCGCCGGTGTCGATGAGGTCATCGACGAGCACGCAGTCCTTGTCGGTCACATCGCCGACGACGCGGTTGGCGACGGCCTTGTTCGGACGCGTGATGTCGCGGGTCTTGTGCACGAATGCGAGGGGGCCGCCGCCGAGACGCTGCGCCCACTGCTCGGCCACGCGGATGCGGCCCGCATCGGGGGACACGACGGCGACGTTCGACAGGTCAAGGCGGTCGCGCACGTAGTCGACGAGCACCGGCATGGCCACGAGATGGTCGACCGGGCCGTCGAAGAAGCCCTGGGACTGCGCGGCGTGCAGGTCGACGGACATGATGCGGTCGGCGCCTGCGGCCTTGAGCAGGTCGAACATGAGGCGGCACGAGATGGGTTCACGGCCGAGATGCTTCTTGTCCTGGCGGGAATACCCCAGCAGCGGGCAGACGGCGGTGATGGAACGGGCCGACGCGCGCTTGGCGGCATCGATCATGATGAGCTGTTCCATGATGAACTTGTTGATGGTTTCGCCCGCATGGGTCTGCAGGACGAACACATCGGCGCCGCGAATCGACTGGGTGTAGCGGACATAGATCTCCCCGTTCGAGAAATCGTAATCCGTCGTTTCGAGAACATCGATGCCCAGCTGCTTGGCGACATCCGCGGCAAGCTTCGGATGCGACCGTCCTGTGACGAGAATGAGGTTTTTATCAGGATTTCCTGAGAGAACAGCGCTCACCATATCTCCAAACTTGTAGATTGAAGCTGACTTGATTCATAGTAGCGAGTCGCGGTGACAGCACCCCGGAGCCGCGCGATCGCACGCCTTTCGCACCCTCCGGCAGGTCCACCGCCGCCTCGCCCGCGGCGGGGCCGGACGCCTTCAGGGGCGGCGCGCCCCGTCGGCGCGGCGCGGATGGTATAGCCCGTGTTTCGAAATGTACTGCACCACGCCGTCGGGCACGAGGTACCACACGGGCTCCCCCTGCTCGGCCCGCCGTCGCACGTCGGTCGACGAGATCGCCAGGGCGGGGATCTCGATGACGTCCACGCTGCGGCTGGGCACTCCCGCCTTGCGGAGATTCACCTCGTACCCGGGGCGCGAGACGCCCACGAAGTGCGCGATCTTCCACATCTCGTCGGCGTCCTTCCACTGCATGAGCTGGGGTATCACGTCGGCGCCGGTGATGAAGAACAGCTCGGCCTGCGGATACAACGCGCGGAAGTCCCGCAGCGTGTCGATGGTGTAGGTGATGCCGGGGCGGTCGATGTCGACGCGCGACACGACGAAGTTGGGGTTCGAGGCCGTGGCGATGACGGTCATGAGGTACCGGTCCTCGGCGTTCGTCACGTCCCGGTCGAGTTTGAACACGGGGCGCCCGGTGGGCACGAAGATCACCTTGTCGAGGTCGTATACCCACGCCACTTCGGACGCCGCGACGAGGTGGCCGTTGTGGATGGGGTCGAACGTGCCACCCATGATGCCGATGCGCGGTGTGTCATGGTAGTTGCCCCGTGCCGAGCGGCGCCGTGCCAGATGCGTCTGCGCGCCGACCCGCACGGGTCCGTTCGGCGTCTGCGCCGGGCCAGCGCCCTGCGCCAGGGGGTCTTGCGGCACGGCGGCCTGCAGGGCGGTCACGGAGCCGTCGGGGTCGTTCGATAGCGCGGCCCACGACAGGCCGCTCAGATCCCCGGCGCGGGAATCCCCGCCGGGGCCGGCGCCTGAGGCGGCACGGCGGCCGTCGGCGCCATTGACGAAGGAATCGGACATATCAGCGTCCTTCGGATTGCGACCCGGCGGAGGGGCCGGCGGAATCGCCCGTCTGCGCGTCCGCGCCGTCGTCCGCCGAGGCGATGCCGGAGTGCGCGTCCTTGTTCTCGGCCTCGATGCGATCCATGTCCTCGTTCCATTCGTCCTCGACCACGCGGCGTATCTCGGCGAAGGTCGGCAGCAGGAACTCGGGCTGGTACGACTTGCGGATGGCGGCGATGCAATCGCTGATCGACACCAGCAGGTCGGTCATGTCATGCACCTTGTCCTGGCGTTCGAAATCGATGAACTGACCGATGCGTTCCTCGCTCCAGTCGAACTGCTGGGCGATGAAATCGTATTGCGACGGGTCCGGCGTCACCACGTCCTCGGCGTCCTCCTCGGGCCAACCGATGAGGATCGCGTCGGCGTATTCGAGCGCCGCGCGCTGTGCCGCTGACGGGATGCCGTCCTCGATGTGCACGAGGAACACGTAGCGCACCGTGCTCAGACGGGCGGACGCCAGGCGCAGCGGCGCCTTGGGGTCGGTGCCCATCGTGATGCGCATCTGCCCTTCTTCATAGCTCATGGCCTCACCTGGCCCGTCCCGTAGCCGATCCACTTCGTGGTCGTCAGCTCCTCGAGGCCCATGGGGCCGCGCGCGTGAAGCTTCTGCGTGGAGATGCCGAGCTCGGCGCCGAGGCCGAACATGCCGCCGTCGGTGAAACGCGTGGAGGCGTTGACCATGACGACCGCGGAGTCGACACGGGAGACGAATTCCTCGACGGCGCCGTAGTCCTGCGACACGATGGCCTCGGTGTGGCCCGTCGAATACCTCTGGATATGGCGCACGGCCTCGTCGAGCGAGTCGACGACGCGGATGCCGATCTGGTAGTCGAGGTACTCGGTGTCCCAGTCCTCCGGCGTGGCGTCGACGATGTCCTCGCCGGTCACGCCCGTGTCTGCCAGGATCTTCTTCGCGGCGGCGTCCACATGCATAAGCACATGGTGCTCGCGCAGCGCCGCGGCTGCACGGGGCAGCACATCGTCGGCGATGCCGGCGTGTACGAGCAGCTTCTCGGCCGCGTTGCACACGCCCACGCGCTGGGTCTTGGCGTTGATGAGGATCGCGATGGCCTCGTCGATGTCGGCGGCCTTGTCGACGTAGACATGGCAGTTGCCCGAGCCGGTTTCGATGGTGGGCACCTTGGAGTTCTCGACCACGGCCTTGATGAGGCCGGCGCCGCCGCGCGGCACGAGAACGTCGATGGAGCCGCGGGCGAGCATCATCGCGGTTGCGCCGGGACGGCCGATGCGGTCCACGGTCTGCACGAGGGCCGGGTCGTAGCCGCGATCCGCGAGCGTGCGGCCGATGATGTCGATCGTCGCCTCGTTCGTGTTGAAGGCGGCGTGCCCGCCGCGCTGGATCGCGGCGTTGCCGGACTTGAGGCACAGCGCCGCCACGTCGATCGTGACATTCGGGCGCGCCTCGTAGATCATGCCGACGACGCCCATGGGCACGCGCACCTGCGTCAGACGCATGCCGTTGGGCAGGTTGTTGCCGCGCACGACGCGACCAACCGGGTCGGGAAGCGTGGCGACGTCGCGCACTCCCTGCGCCGTGGCCTCCACGCGCGCCTGGTCGAAGCGCAGCCTGTCGAGCAGGCCGGCGGACATGCCTCCGGCCTTCGCGATCTCGTAATCCTTCTCGTTCGCGGCCGCGATGCGGTCCTCCCCGGCCACGAGGGCGTCCGCGATGGCCTCCAGCAGACCGTTCTTCTCGAGCGTCGTCGCGCGCGCGAGCCTGCCTTGGGCCGTCCGGGCGGCGGCGGCCATCCCGCGCACCTGCGCGAGTGCCTCGGTGACGTCGGTATCGTCGGTCATATCAGCCCTTCCCTTGGCATGCATGGGCCTTCCATCCATGTGGGAAACATCATGCCACCACCACCTCCCAACGCGCCCGGCGCCGCCCGCGGCCGTCAGCGCATCGCGCGGCACCAGAACACGATGCCCAGGAGCATCGAGGCCGCCATGAGAATGCCGATGCCGGTGACGTAATCGGGGAACGGCAGCATGATGAGCGCCATGCCGAGACTTCCGAAGGCCGTGTTCATGAAGTTGATAAGCGAGCTGGCGGAGCCCGCGTCCTCCGAGGCGTAGCCGAGCATCATATTCGTGGTGTACGGGCGCACCGTGGCCTCGCAGATGGCGAAGACGGAGAACAGAAGGCAGAACACCACCGGCGTGGAATGGCCCACCGTGGCGATGAGCGCGCCGTCGATCACGCCGAGCCCGAGGATGGCGTAGGTCAGCTGACGCACCGACACATGCCGCCCGAAGCTCAGGTGCGCCATGGGGCCCAGCACGCTGACGGCTGCGGTTCCGGCGAAGAAATACGTGTATTCCTGCGCCGTGGTGCCGAAATAGTCCACGTAGACATACGATCCGACGGCGATGTACTGCATGAAGGCGAGGGAGAAGAAGCTCGCGACGAGAAGCACGTCGGAGAAGCGCGGGATGCGCGCCACCACCACGAGGCGGCGGAAGATGCGCGCCGCGCTGTCGGTGGTGCGGCTTTCGGGCGGCAGGGATTCGCGGAACATGAGGGTGGGAACGAAGCATGCCGCGCCGACAATCGCCAGAACCCAGAACACGAGGCGCCACGAGCCGAAGCGCACGATGATGCCGCCGGCCAGCGGGGCGATGACGGGGCCGAGCACGGCCATGGTCTGGATGATGGTGAGCATGAGCTGGCGTTTGGCGGGCACGAAGCAGTCCTTGACGAGCGCCGTGGACACGGCGTTGACGGCGCCGGCGCCGAGGGCCTGCACGATGCGCGCGCCGATGAGCACGCCGATGGTGGATGACAGCGCGCAGACCACGCTTGCGACGACGTACACGGCCATGCCCCAGACGAGCACGGGGCGGCGGCCGATGCAGTCGGAGACGGGGCCGAAGATCAACAGGCCGACGGCGAAGAAAAGGAAGAAGCCGAGCACCGTCATCGTGACCATCGTGGCCGTGGTGTGGAAATGCGCGGGCATCTCGGGCACGGACGGCGTGTACATGTCGAGCGACAGTGGGATCAGCGCGTTGATGAGCGCGAGCAGCGTGACGAGCCCCATGGTGCCGAGGCGCGGCTGCGGCGTGAGAAGCCACGCGGCGTGCTTCGGGTCGACCTGGTTGGCGGAGCCGGGCGCGCTGGATTCGGGCGCTCTGGATTCGGGCACGGGGGAATCACTGGATGAATCGATACGATATGCCTTCTGGGTCGCGTCGGCGTCGACGCGATGCGTCATCGGACGGCTCATACCCTGCCTTTCTGTTTCTTGGCCTCCGGGCGCACCCGGCATCTTGTCCGACATGACGGCTGCGGTCGTCTGCCCTCCGATGAACACCGCCCATCGTAAAAACCGTGGTCGACAACCGCACGCATCGTCTTTCCGCGCCGTTGCGCCGCCTTGCCCATGGCCGCATATAGACTGGGACGCGTAGATTCCCTCATTCGCGCAAGACAAGGATTCGTCGTGGAACTCTTTCACAGCACCCGCAGCACCGCCAGCCAGGTCACCAGCAAGCAGGCAATCCGCAAGGGCATTGCCTCGGACGGCGGCCTTTTCGTCACCGATTCGCTCGGCGAGAAGAAGGTCGACATCGCACGGCTCGCCGGTTCACGTTACCAGGACATCGCACGCATGGTGCTGGGCACGCTCCTTCCCGATTTCACGGATGACGAGCTCGCCGACTGCGTGGCGGGCGCCTACGGCGCGCAGTGGGACGACGCCGCCATCACGCCGCTCAAGCCGCTGGGCGACGACTTCATCCTCGAGCTGTTCCACGGACCGACGAGCGCCTTCAAGGACGTGGCGCTGCAGATCCTCCCCCGCTTCATGGCGAAGACCACGGCCGCCGAGGCGGACGAGCGCATCATGATCCTCACCGCCACCTCGGGCGACACCGGCAAGGCCGCGCTCGCGGGCTTCGCCGACGTGCCGGGCACGGGCATCACCGTGTTCTATCCGGACGGCAAGGTCTCCGAAGTGCAGCACCTGCAGATGGCCACGCAGAAGGGCTCCAACGTGCAGGTATGCGCGGTGCGCGGCAACTTCGACGACGCGCAGAGCGCCGTCAAGTCCATCTTCGCCGACGGCGAGCTGGCCGGGGACCTCAAGCAGAACGCCCACACGGTGCTGTCCTCCGCCAACTCGATCAACGTCGGCCGCCTCGTGCCGCAGGTCGTGTATTACTTCGCGGCCTACGCGCAGCTGCTGGAGCGCCAGGAGATCAACGCCGGCGACGAAGTCGAGTTCTGCGTGCCGACCGGCAACTTCGGCGACATCCTCGCCGGCTACTACGCCAAGCGCCTCGGCTTGCCCGTCTCCAAGCTCACGGTGGCGTCCGACAAGAACAACGTGCTGTTCGACTTCCTCACCACCGGCACGTATGACCGCAACCGTCCGTTCTTCACCACGATCTCGCCGAGCATGGATATCCTCATCAGCTCGAACCTCGAGCGCATGCTGTATTACTTCGCGGGCGGCGACACCAAGCTCATCTCGAAGCTCATGGACGACCTCGCCTCGAAGGGCCGCTACGACGTGCCGGCCGACGTGCTCGGCAAGATCCAGTCGGTGTTCGGCGCCGGCTGGGCGGACGAGGACCAGGTCCGCGCCGCCATCAAGGACTGCTGGGACAACAACCACTACGTGATCGACCCGCACACCGCCTGCGCATACCACACGCTCGCCAATGCCGAGCGCACCCCTGGCGTGCCGCGCGTCATCCTCAGCACCGCAAGCCCCTACAAGTTCCCCCGCGCCGTGCTCGAGGCGCTCGGCATCGAGGCGCCGGCCAGCGACTTCGCGTGCATGGACAAGCTCTCCGAGATCTCCGGCACGACGGCACCGTCCGCACTGCGCGGTCTGGAGAACGCCGACGTGCGTTTCACCGATGTGATCGACGTGCCCGACATGACCGAATACGTGCGCGACACCGCGACCCGCATGGCCGAGTGATCCGTTCCTGATTTCAGCGCGCCACGTCGCGCGTCAGGCCGCTGCTTCCGCAGCGGCCTTTTGTTTGCCATCGGTATGTTCGCCGCTACGATGTTTGCCGTTGCGATGGGCAACCGCTCTGCACCCGCCGCTGTTGGACTGCCGCTTACTCCCCATGCGTGTCCGTGACTGCCCCGTGCGTTCCGCGCGGCGCGGTCATGCGCGGGGCAGAGGACGCGGGGCGTCGGCGAAATCGGCGATGGCCCCGTCGGCGATCGCCGCCAGCTCCTCGTGGTGCGACGATCGTGGGTCGCACAGCGCCCAGGCGTGCATTCCCATGCGCTTCGCCGTGCGGACCCCGATGACGATGTCTTCGAAAACCGTGCAGTCGCAGGGCCTCACGCCCAGCCGCGTGGCGACGAGACGGTAGAGGTCCGGATGGTCCTTGTTGAGCCCGCCGACCTCTTCGATGCCGCACACCGCGTCGAAATAGCCGCTGATGCCCAGATGCTCCAGCGTGGGGTCGCGCAGCGACGGCATGAGGGTGCTCGCCACTCCGAGGCGCGCGCCGGTGGAGGCCAGATACCCCAGATAGTCGCGAGCGCCAGGCTTGAGGCGCACCCGGTGCGCGTACTGGTCGAAGGCGAGGTCGTTCCATTCGTCCATCACGGCCTGCGGCGTCTCGTCGAGTCCGAAGCGGTCGATCGTGTACCGCGCGATGTCGGGGAAGGCCATGGGCGACACGGCCTCCTGGTAGCCGTCGGGGACCTCGAGGCCGCGGCGTGCGAAGAATATCTCGTCGACGGTGTCCCATACGCCGAGCGAATCGAGGAGCGTGCCGTCGAGGTCGAAGATGGCGCCCGCCCCCGCATTCGCCCCGGCTGTCTTTGCACACTGTCCGGCGTTCGTCATGCCGGCACCTCCTGTCATATTCCCGTCGGTTCGATGATCGCCGCCAGCGTCAGCAGCACGATGAGGAAGAGGACGTTGACGCCGGTGTAGACAAGCAGATACTTGCCCTTCTCGCGCTTGTAGGTGCGCGTCACGGACTTGTACGAGACAAGCGAGGCCATCGAGGCGATGAGCGTGCCCATCCCGCCCAGATTCGTGCCGATGATGAGGGGGCGCCATGCATCCGAGAAGCCCGACAGCAGCAGCGTCGTGGGCACGTTCGAGATCAGCTGGCTGAATCCGACGGCGAGACCGATCGGATGGCTGCCGACGAACGACGCTGCGATGGTGTAGAACTCCGGCACGCGGCGCATGTTGCCGATGAACACGAAGAACGCCATGAACGTCAGCGGCAGGAAGTAGTCCACCGCGAGCAATGCGCGGCGGTCGCAGAAAATCATGGCGACGACCACGAGGGCGAGCATGACCCATTTGTCCACGATGTCGTCGACGCCCAGCAGGCAGACGACGAACAGCACGCCATACGCCCACATGCGCCAGCCTCCGAACCCCATGGTGCGCACCTCGTCGGGCTGCATGTCGGTGCTGGGGGCGAGCACGGAGCGTTCGATGTCGTCGGAATCCACGTCGTCGAAGTTCTTGAGCTTGCGGTTGCCGAACACCACGCACACGACGACCGTGAGCAACACCGCGGCCGCGAGGGAATACGGGGCCATGATGCCGATGACTTCCATCGTGGGCAGCCCGGAGATCTGATGCAGGTAGAGGTTGTGCGCGTTCCCGATGGGCGTGAGCATGGAGCCGACGTTGGCCCCGATGGTCATGAGCGTCACGACGAAACAGGTGTATTGGCGCATCTTCGCCATCGCGAGCACCGAGATGGCGAAGGGCACGAAGGTGACGAGAGCCACGTCGTTCGTGATGAACATGGCCGAGAAGAACGTCAGCGATATCAGCGTGAGCACAAGCCCGCGCTCGGTGCGCGAACGCCCCAGGAGCTTGGAGCCTATGATGTGGAAAAGGCCGACGCGTTGCCATCCGCACACGACGATCATCAGTGCGACAAGCTGCACGATGGTGTTCATGTGGATGTAGGTGCCGTACTCGGCATCGGGATGCACGATGAAACACGACGCGACGGCAAGGACGAACGCGATGACAAACACCGTTTCTTCCTTGAACCAATCGGCAATCCTGCGTCGCATCTTTCTCCTTTTCGAAGCAATAGGCCTAATCTTATCGCCTCGAACCCCCTGTTTTCAGCTCAATCCGCAAGAAAAACCACCCAGCGGGATGCGAAAATCGCCGACCACCGATTGCCGATGGCAAAGTGAATGAAGGGTTAACAAACCGACCGTTTGCCGTCGGCGGGCGATCACAATTTGCTGGATTCGAGCAACTCTTGGGCGTGTTTCATGGACGCCTCGGATTCGCTTCCCGACAGCATGCGGGCGATTTCATGGACGCGCTCCCGCCCGGTCACCTGGGTCACGCCGGTGTGCACGAGGCCGTCGTCGTCCTTGGATTTGGCGACGACGAACTGCGACGACGCCCACGAGGCTACCTGCGCCAGGTGCGTCACCACGATGACCTGAGAGCCGCGGGCGAGGCGGGCGAGGCGTTTGCCCAGCTCCGCGGCCGATTTGCCTCCCACTCCGGCGTCGATTTCATCGAACACGAAGGTGGGCAGCGTCTCGCCGGATGCGTCGCCCGCACCGTCCGCGCCCTGCGCGCCCCGTTCGGCACGGGCGTCGGCGGCCGCGAGCTCCATCGACAGCATGAGGCGGCTCAGCTCGCCGCCCGACGCGGATTTGCCAAGGGGCAGGCGCCCGGCCCCGGGGAACGGCGTGAAGAGGAACTCCACGTCATCGCAGCCATGCGCGTCCAGCCGCTTGTCGCGGCCACGCGCCGTGACCCGCGCCTCGAACGATGCATCCGCCATCGCCAGCGATCCCAGTTCGTGCGTCACGTGGTCGGAAAGCCTGTGCGCGGCTTCGGCGCGTGCCGCCGACAGGCTCCGCGCGCAGTCCCATGCGGCGTCCAACCGCTTGTCGCGGCGTGCCGTGAGCTCCGTCACGCGCTCCGGGGATGCATCCAGATCCTCGAGCTCGAAGCCTGCCTGTTTGCGCCATTCGAGCACGTCGTCGAGCTCGGGTCCCCAGCGGCGCTTCAGGTCGTCCAGATCGTGGATACGCGCATTGAGTTCGTCCAGGTCGGCCATCTCGTCTTCGTCGTCGGTAAGCGACGCGAGCTGGAACACGATGTCGTCGAGCTCCGTCGACACGGCGTCGAGACGCGATATCGCGTCGTCGAACACGTCCACCCCGCGCACGGAGCGCAGGGCGTCCATCGCTTCGCGCAGCTGGTCGGTGGCGCCGTCGGAATCCGAGGAATCCATGATCTGCGACGGCTCCAGCTTGGCGAGCGCCGTGGTGACGGCGCGGGCGATGTCGGCGGAATGCTCCACCCTGTCGCGCAACTGGCGGAGCTCGTCGTATTCCCCAGGCCGCGGGTTCACGCGGTCGATGCGTTCAATGGATTCGCGCAGATAATCGGCGCGCTGCCGTGCTTCAGCCTGCCGTCCCGTCACCGCGTCGAGCTTCGCCTGCGCCTCGTCGTATTCCTGCCATGCGGCGGCGAAGGCCCTCACCTGCGCGTCGTCGCCGGCGTAGGCGTCGAGGAAATCGCGCTGCCGTGCCGATGCCGCGATGCGCAGTTGGTCGGCCTGGCCGTGGATGACGATGAGCTGCGACGCGAGCGACGCCAGCACGCCGCGGGGCACGGAATGCCCTCCCAGCACCGCACGCGAACGTCCGCTGGCCGGCACCGTGCGCGACAGGAACAGTTCGCCGTCCTCGGGCTCGACGCCGGCATCCTGCGCGATGGTGACCGCCGCGGGATTGTCGCCGACGGCGAAGACGGCCTGCACCCATGTGGAGTCGGCGCCCTGCGACACGGCATCAGCGTTGGCGGCCCCGCCGGAGATGAGGCGGATGGCGTTGAGGAGCATGGACTTGCCGGCGCCCGTCTCGCCCGTGATGGCGGTCATGCCTGGGGCGGGGTTCACGACAGCGTGGGCGATGGGGCCCAGGTTGCGCACTTCGAGTTCTTCAAGCATCCTTGTCCTCTTTCTCGAATCGGGGTCTTACGCCGTGTGCGTGGCGTCTGACACGCCTGCTCCATGAGGCGTGCCGGGGCCAGCGGAAGGATTTCGGTCGGCGCCGGGCGCCTCCGTGGGCGCCGCCGGCGCGTCGCCCTGCGGCGTGCCGTCATGGGAGGCGACGGTGTCTACGGGGCCTGCAGGGGCGGCGCCGCCATGGATCAACGCTCCGAAACCAGAGCCGGCATCCGCAAGCCCGGCGTTCCATCTGCGGTGCGCGCTCCGTTTGCTTTGTTCGCGCCATCCAATCACCGGCAGGTCGAATTTCGACACAAGGCGCTTGGTGAACGGCACGTTCTCCAGATGGGCCAGGCGCAGGCGGCTCGACGAGGCCTTGACGACGATGCGCGATCCGTTGGGGATCATGCCCTGGCGGCGGCCGTCGCAGCATATCCAGGCGCCGCTGTTGACGGACGCGGTGTTGAGTACATCGATGCTGAACGTGGACTGGGACCCGATGATGAGCGGCCGTGCGAAAAGCGCGTGCGCGGCCAGCGGAGTGAGTTCAAGAGCCTCGACGCCCGGCCAGATGACGGGGCCTCCGGCGGAGAACGCATAGGCGGTGGATCCGGTCGGCGTCGACACGATGACGCCGTCGCAACCGAACGAACTCATGGCGACGTCGTCCACCTCGATGCCGACCTCGATCATACTGCCGCGGTCGGTGTGCTCGACGGTGATGTCGTTCAGCGCCCAGTCGCGCAGCGGTTCCGACGCGTCGGGCAGCCACAGCTCCACATCGGCCATGATGCGTCGCTCGACCGTGTAGTCGCAGTTGGCGATGCGCTTGACCGCTTCCTTCAATTCGAAGCTTTCGAATTCAGCGAGAAACCCCACGTGTCCCAGGTTGACGCCGAGAATCGGCACCGTGGTCCCCTTGACGAGCTCGGCGGCCCGCAGAATCGTGCCGTCGCCACCCAAGACGACGACGATCTCGGTGTCTTCGTCGACGTGCGCCGTCTTGCTGCCGAAAGGAGCCTGGTCCACGCTGTCGGTGAGACGCACGTCGAATCCATGCATTCTCAGCGCAGACACGGTGTTCTCCACGACATCCGACTCCGCTGCGAGCTGCGGATGCGTCACGATCACGGCTTTGCGCCCGTCGTCGCACCGCCGAGTCCTGCTACCCACCGGTCCTCCTCTCGTCCGACCTTCGCACCGGGCATCACCGCCCACGATGCATGGCATTTCCCATCCTATTCCCTGGCGTATGTCCGTGACCAACGGGTCGCGCGTGCCGGTGCGCCGCCTCGCATCGCCGGGCCCCACGATGGCACGCGATGCCACCTCTGCCTGCGCACGCCCGTTGCACAGAGCAGGGCGCGCAGGCGACCGAACGATCATCGTGTGAGCCAGAGCAGGTATTCCTCGTTGCCATGCGTGCCTTCGATCGGCGAGGGAGCCAGCCCCCGGCGGGTGAAACCGTTGCCAAGGGCGCAACGCAGGACCTTGTCGACGGCTGCGTCCCGCAGATGCTGGTCGTGCACGATGCCGTTCTTGCCGAGGTTCCCCTTCCCCACTTCGAACTGCGGCTTGACCAGCAGCACCACGGTGGGGTGCGTTTCGGGCGCCGCGTCGAGGATGCGCGCGATGACGGGGATCACATAGGTCAGTGAGATGAACGACACGTCGGAGACGACGAACGACGGGACGTAGGGCAGGTCGGCGGCCTCGACGTCGCGGATGTTGACACCGCTCATCTCGATCACCCGCGGGTCGTCGGCGATGCGCGGGGCAAGCTGCCCGTGTCCGACATCAAGGGCGATGACGCTGCGCGCGCCCCGCCGCAGGAGCACTTCGGTGAAACCGCCCGTGGACGCGCCGATGTCAAGGCAGCGTGCGTCGCGCGGCGACGGCAGGTCGAAGACGTTGAACGCCCCGACGAGCTTCAGCGCCCCGCGCGAGACGTAGTCGCCTTCGTTGTCGACGCGCAGGCTGTCGTGGGGCAACACGCGCTGCGACGCCTTGCGCACGCGGGTTCCGTTCACAGTGACCGCGCCGCGTTTGATCAAAGACTGGGCCCGGGTGCGCGACGCGACGAGGCCGCGGGCCACAAGCGCCGCGTCACACCTGTCACCCTGCGGCGCGGATTCCTCGGCACGGGCGGAACGGTCCGGCATTGCGGGAGCTGCGCCGAATCGGACGGATGCGGCGCGGCCGTCATGATATTTCGCCGACACGCACTCACCTTCCATGGCGGTGGCGCTTGCCTGCGCCCTCCGAATGTCCACTCTGGCGCGGGAAGGCACCGCCCTGCCGCCGGCCGGAGCCGCTGCCATCCTGGCCGTCCACGGAATCGAGCTCGCGCTGGAGGTCGTCGAGCACTCCGCGGAAGGCCTCGGTCTGCGCCGCGTAATCGTTGTCATCGAGTCCGCCCAACGCCGGATACCGCCGGGACAGCTCGGCATCGGCATTGAACGGCGTTTCGGCGCCGGCAGTGTCGTCGCTCATGATGGCGCCTTCAGTCGCCGCAGCCACGCAGGGCCTGCGGGAATTCAGGGATGCGGAGGGTACCGGCGTCCAGCCCCTGGTCGTCCATCGCCTGCCACACGCAGTCGCAGGCGGCGCGCAGCCCGTCGAGCGTGTCCGGATGTTCGCTCGGGACACCGTCGATGGTGATGCTGAGCTCGTTCCCACAGATGCGCGCGGTGGCCGCGTTGCAGCTGTACGAACCGTCGGCATTGCGGGTGACGGCGGGCTGCGGCAGGTTGAGGCCGCGCAGGTCGGCGGTCACGTAGGTGGGGCGATGGATGGGCTCCGCCGTGATGATCGAGGCTGGCGTGGCGACGCCCGTCAGCACGACCAGCGAATCGTATCCGCCGCGGTTGGCGGCCTCGATGTCGGTGTCGAGGCGGTCGCCGCACGGAAGGGACTTCTCGACCGGCACGAGGTCGGCGGTCTGCGAGAACAGCATGCGCGATTCGTCGTACATCGCCGCCTCGGGTTTGCCTGCGGACGCCTCGGGCTTCTTGCCCGTGGCCACGGTGACGGGGATCTGCATGGCGCCGTTCCCGGGGGCAATGCCACCTTCGCGCGGAATCGTGAGATCCTTGTTGGTCACGAAATAGCGCGCGCCGTTGTGGATGGCGTACGATGCCTCGGCCAGCTCGGCCCAGCTCAGGTCCTGATGCCAGGACTGAATCACCGCGTCCGGGTTCTCGGCGGCGGTATGGACGGGCACCAGCCCGTTCTTGGCGATCTCTTCGCACAGATGCTCACGTCCGACCACCAGCACCTTGGACCGGGGAGGCAGCATCTGGGCGAGCATGCGGGCCGCGACGATGGCCGACGTGATGACCTGGTTGTCGGCGACCGTGAGGCCGAAGCCCTCGAGCTGCTCGGCGACGGTGCGCGGATACCGCGACGGGTTGTTCGTCGTGTACGAAATCTGCATTCCGTGGCTTTCGGCGTCGCCGATGCCCTCGGCCGCATGCTCGACCGGGTTCTTGCCCCGGTACACCACGCCGTCCAGGTCGAGCAACGCCAGGTCGTAGATCTCACTCAGCGGTTTGTCCGTGGATTTCAGAGCGTGCGGTTCGATGGGTGCGTTCATTCGGCGTCTGCCTCCGTGGCATCGGCGGCTTCGCCCGTGGCGTCGGCGGCCGGTTCGTCGGAATCCGCGGTATCGGCTGCGGCAGGTTCAGCCGCGTCCTGTGCCGGCTCGGCGTTCTCGGATGCCTCGGTCGGCTCGGCGTCGCCATCCTCATCCGCGCTGTCTTCGGCGGCGTTGGCGTCATTGGATGCGGCGTCGGCGGTTTCCGCCGTGGGATCCGCATCGTCGGCGGTTTCCGCGCTCTCCGATGCGGTTTCCTCGGTAGACTCGGCGGCGGCGGTCTCGCCTTCCGTCGTATCGGCGGTCCCGGCGGCGTCATCCTCAGTCTCGCCGGTCTCGGCGTTCTCGTCGTCGGCGTCCTCGTCACCGCTGGTCAGGCCGTCTTCCTCGGCCATGCGGGCGGCGCGGCGCTCCTCGGCCTCGCGACGTTCCTCTTCCTCGGCCTCGGCGATGTCTTCGTCGGTCACGAAGCCGCCACGGATGATCTCTTCCGGATTCAGCGCCTCGAGATCGTTGTCGATCAGCATGTCATCGGCGATCTCATCGTCATCGCGGTCGGCGTATTCGTCTTCGAGCTTGCCGATGATGTCATCGAGCTTGCGGGCCTCGTCCTCATGGCCTGCCTGCTCGAGCAGGTTCTGCTCGGCCTGCAGGGCGCGCATGCGATACGGGCCGTTGAGGTCCTTGAGATGCGACACGGTGTGGATGAGCTTCAGCGCCTGGTCCCAGCGGCTCAGGTCGCCCAAGGCCCCCGCGTACACGATGAGCAGGTCGACCTTGGACCCACCCATGACGCTGCGGGCGTCATCGCTCTGTGCAATCTCGATGGCCTTCTCAGGATGGCCTTCGGCGCGTTCGCAATCGGCGATGAACGGCAGGTAGTCGGACTCGCCGTTCATGCGGTAGGCCGTGCGGAATTCGCGCAGCGCGGTCTTGAAATCACCGACGCGATACGCCACGAACGCATAGGTCTCGCGCGCGAAATCGACGCGCGACGCCTGGTGCGCGACCCACTTGGCGTGGGCCATGGCGGCCTTCGGATCGGTTTCGACGAGCGAATCGGCAGCGAGGATGTGCAGGCCGATGTTCTCGGCATGTTCTTTCGACAGGCCGCGCAGACGCTCGCGCTCGTCGTCGGAAAGCATGTTCCACGTCATGCCCTCGGGCATGGCGGGTTCGCCGGGGCGCAGCATCTTGTAGGGGTTCTGCGTCGGATACGACACAGTGCCGTCGGAATTGCGGCGGCCGTCGCGATAGTTGGAATCGCTGTCGCGGCTGAAACGATGCTCGCGCTGGTAGTCGCGGCTGTCGCCGCGCCCCTTATAGGTATCCTCGCCGTCGTGACGGGAGTTGCCACGCCCGTCACGCGAGAAGTCACGGTTGCCCTTGCGGAAATCCTTGTGGAAGTCCCTGCGGTCGTCCTTGCGGAACCCGCGGTCCCCCTTGTGGAAGTCCCTGCGGCCGTTCCGTGAGAAACCGCGGTTGTCATCGCGGTCGCCGTTGCGCGAGTAGCGCGGATTGCCACCCTCGCCCTGCTCGTCGCGCCTGTGGAAATCACGACGGTCGTCGCGGTCGCGGAAGTTGCGGCCGCCACCACGCCGGTCGTCGCGCCCGTAGCCACGGTTGCCACCGAAACCGCCGCGGCTGTCGCGGCGATCGGACTTGTGGAAGTCGCGACGGTCGGAATCCCTGCGGTCGAAGCCGCGGTCACCGCGCTGCTCGCCGTCACGGTTAAAATCGCGCTGGCCGTCATCGCGGCGGAAGTCGCGACGCTCGCCGTCACGATGGAATCCTCCGCGGCGGTCGGACTTGTGGAAGTCACCGCGCCCGAAACCGCGGTTGCCTCCGTTGGAGCGGCGTCCCTTGAAATCACCGCGGTGCTCGCGGTCGCCATTGAACTCGCGCTTCTGGCCCTCGCCGCCTTCGAAGCGGGAGTC
Source organism: Bifidobacteriaceae bacterium UBA2724 (assembly GCA_002353815.1). GTDB lineage: Bacteria > Actinomycetota > Actinomycetes > Actinomycetales > Bifidobacteriaceae > Pseudoscardovia. The sequence goes on from DEKK01000012.1 coordinate 205,730, forward strand.
GCCGGAACGCCTGTCGTCGGAGCTGTGGTCGCCGTACGACTTGCGGTATCCGCCGTTCTTGTGGAATCCGCCCTTGTGGAAGTCGCGACCGCCTTCGCCGCCGCGGCCGCCGTGGCCGAATCCGCCGCGCGAGCCGCCGAATCCGCCGCGCCCGCCGTTGCTGTGTCCGCCGTGGCCGAATCCGCCGCGCGAGCCGCCGAATCCGCCGCGCCCGCCGTTGCTATGTCCGCCGTGGCCGTAGCCACCGCGCCCGGATCCGCCCTTGTGTCCGAATCCACCGTTGTTTTCGCTCATTGTTCCTCCAGTGCCGGCGTCCGCCGGTCAGCCGTGTCTCGTTATCCGAGTCGTGATGTTGTTATCCGTGATAGTGATACGTGGTGATGGTGATATGTGTTAGCTGTGCCCATGGTGCCGGCAGACCGGATGCCGCCGCGGCACGGCGCGCCCGGCGCATCCCGGGCTATTCGCCCAGCTCGATGGCGCCGACGGCCTTTTTGCCGCGACGGACCACCGCGAAACGGCCGTTGAGGAAGTCCTCGCCGGCGAGTTCGGCGTTTTCGTCTTCGACGCGCACGTTGTTGACATAGAGGCCACCGGACTTGATGGTCTTGCGGCCTTCGGAGATGGACTTGACGAGGCCGGACTTCACGGCCGCCTCAGCCACTCGCATGCCGGGCGCGCCCTGGGCGAACGCAGCCTGGCCATTCTCGTCCTTCACCTTGACGCCGTCAAGCGCGGCCTCGAGGGTGTCTTCGCCGATGGTCGACAGATCGCCGTGGCCGAACAGCGCGGCCGAGGCGTCGATCGCCTGCTGGGTCGCGTCGTCGCCATGCACGAAGCTCGTGACCTCCCACGCCAGCGTACGCTGCGCCTCGCGGGCGCCAGGGTTCGTCTCGACCTCGCCGGCAAGGCGTTCGATTTCGTCCTTGGGCAGGAACGTGAACACCTTGAGCAGCTTCACCACCTGGTCGTCGGGCTGGTTGAACCAGAACTGGTAGAACTTGTACGGGCTCAGCATGGTGGGATCGAGCCACATGGCGTTGCCTTCGGACTTGCCGAACTTCTTGCCCTGTGAATCGGTGATGATGGGGCTGGTCATGACGTTGACGTTCACGCCGCGGACCTTGCGGATCAGGTCGAGGCCCGACGTGAGGTTGCCCCATTGGTCGGCGCCGCCGGTCTCGAGCACCACGCCGTATTCGTCGTACAGGTGCAGGAAGTCGTTGCCCTGCAGCACCTGGTAGCTGAACTCCGTGAACGAGATGCCTTCTTCGGAGTTCAGGCGGCGCGCCACGGTCTCCTTGCTCAGCATGGTGCCGAGGCGGAAGTTCTTGCCCACGTCGCGCAGGAAGTCGATGACCGACATGTTGGCGGTCCAGTCGTAGTTGTTGACGAAACGCACGGCGTTGTCGCCTTCGGGCGACAGGAAGCGTGAGATCTGCGCGCGCAGACGTTCCACCCACCCGGCGACGACCTCCTTGGGGTTGAGCACGCGCTCGCCGCTTTGACGCGGGTCGCCGATGAGGCCGGTGGCTCCGCCGACGACGGCATACGGCTGGTGTCCGTCCTCCTGCAGATGGCGCATGACGATGAGCTGCACGAGATTGCCGATGTGCAGTGACGGCGCCGTGGGATCGAAGCCGCAATAGTAAGCGATGGGATTGCCGTTCAGAGCGGCCGCCAGCCGCTCCTTGTCGGTGGACTGGTTGATCAGACCACGCCATTCCAGCTCCTCCATGGGTGTGGAGAAGCCAGCCTCCCTGTAATTCCTTACCTGGGCCATGATGCTCCCTCTGTTGTTGTATGCACAACCGATGTGTACTGTGGCCATGCCGAAGCGTTTGCGGATTGCGCCGAAGGCCGGCGCACAGGACCGACACATGTTTCATTGTCCGTAGATTCGAAAAGAAGCACGTGCCAGACGTCACTGCGCATCATACGCAACGTTCGATGGCTGCACGCAATCATAGTCATTGTGCCAGCCGATACCGACAGCAGCGCGGCGTCCGTCACCGTCGGACAAGCCCGGACGAGGCAACGGAAGGGGCCGTCGCGCCAAGGCCAGCATGCGGGGTTCGGCTCCGCGAGCGCCGCCGCGCCGAGACCGCACCGGGCTCCGTCAGCCGCCAGCCTGCCGCATCGCCGGGCGCTGCAGAGGCGTCACTGCAACTGCCACGTGTCGGGAGTGAATCCGACGTTCACATACCGCGGTTTGGCTGGTTGGGCAGGCGTGGCGACCGGAGCGGCAGTCTGGACCGGGACAGCGGTCTGGACAGGCGCGGTAGCCTGGGCTGGAGTCGAAACCGGAGCGGGCCCCTGGACTGGAGCCTGCGCGGGAGCGACGGCGGGAGGAACGGGGGCAGGGGACTGCATGCCAGGCATATCGAAGACATCCGGTGTGAATCCCGGGGCCGGGGTCTGCGTCTGCGGAACGGAAACCGCCACGGCCGGCTGGGCAGGCATGACCTGCTGCGGCGCAGTCTGCTGGGGAGCGGGCGACGGGGGCATCGCCGTTGCAGCCGCATACGGCTGTTCGGGCTGCTGCGGCATGGATTGCTGCGCGGCATACTGCGCGGGCTGCGGCGTCGGCTGCTGCGGCATGATCGGCTGTCCGTTCTCATCGGTGGGATAGAACTCCTGCTGGCCATAAAGTCCCTGCGGTTGCATCTGCGCGTTGCCGATGGCGACGGGCACATTCGAGAGCTCGTCTCCGTTGGTCTCGCCGCTGACGGACGACGTATACGCATTGCCCAGCATCGCATCGGTGAGCGGCATGTCCATCATCTGCTCATACAGCAGGCTCTGCTGTTCGGCCGCGGAATCTCGCGCCGCGCTGACGGTCCTCTTCCTGTGAACGTATGATCCGATTCCCAGCGCCATCATGAGCACCACGAATGCGACGACTGCGATGAGCACGATCTGACCGGACGTCAGGCCGCCGTCCGAGCGATACCCCATCGCCGTGGCCATCCTCTTCGCCGCGCCGCCCGTGGTATCGAGGCTGACTCCGCAGAACAGCGTGTTGCCGATGTAGTAGTACCCGACCCACGCCGTCACACCGTTCTTCGAGACGGTTCCTTCGAAGCCGTTCTTCACCGCCGTGATGGTGCCGAGCTGCGACAGGGAATCTTTGGCATCGGACATCGCCGATTCCAATTTCTTGGCATTTTGGAACACAACGAAAACCGTGACGGAATAGGTGGGATCGGAAACCGACGAACCGCTTATGCCGATAGCGCATGTCTGCACGCCCGACAGCGAGCTCGTGCCCATGGACTCCTGGCATGTCTTGCCGTCCACGCTCATCACGCTCATGCCCATGTCTTGCGATTCCTTTTGGAAATCCTCCGCGGTAGGCGCCGACCCGGCGCATCCCGCCAGCGTCAGCACGGCGAAGACGCAGGCCATGACCATCATGACGATACGACAAGAGGTTCTCTCCATAGCACTCCCCTATCTCCATGGAATGGCAAGGATCTGGGGTTGCCCGGCCATTCGTCGTCTTTCGCGCCGAATCATCTTCGAAACGACGATTCTTCTCTCTTCACAATGCTACCGCGTTCGTGGCGCCGTGAGGGACCTCGTGTTGCGGCGCAGACAGATACGCGGCGGAGGATGCATGGCACCACGGCGCCAGGGAACGCAGGCTAGGTGGCGCACACCCGCGGACACGCCTGCGGACGGCGTCGCACGGAAGGCGCCATTGCGCCAAAACGACGCAGGGCACAGCCGGAATCTGCCCGGACTACGCCCTGTATCGGTGCACAGGAGATTGAGCTACGGAGACACGTGCCTGAGGGAATCCCTGCACGAGTTGCCGGCATGCTACTGCTGTTGCCGTGCCTGTTGCCGTGCCCTTTCTTGCTGCTGCGGCTGCCGTTCCTGCGGCTGTGCCGGTTGCTGCTGAACCGGCTGGGCCTGCTGCGGCATCGGCTGAGGCGCCTGGGGATACATGGCCTGTGGCGCGGTTTTCTTCTGCGAGGTGTGCAGCAGCACCACGATTGCGAGGGCGATGAGGGCGAGCACCACGACCGTCACGACGATGATGGTCATGAGCACACGCTTGGCCGCGGCCTGCTGCTTGTCAAGGAAGCCTTGTGCGAAATCACGGCCGTTGGACGCATTGTCCAAGGCGGTGTCCACAAGAAGCACGGAATCGTCGACGCCATAGATTCCGGCCCATTCCGTACCCGATGACAATTCATAGCCATTGTCCGTCGCGGACGAGCTCTGCGCATTCGACTTCAACGCATCGTTGATGGCGTCGGCGAGCTCCGTCCGGTCGTCGATGCCACTCGAACCGCCGCTCGATCCATTACCGCTCGTGTCAATCACAAAAAGGAAAACGTACATGTCGTCTTTCGTGGCAAGGGCGCAGGTGAACAGCTTGTCGTAGGAACCGACGATGCCGGTCAGCGCATCCTCGCATTCCGAGGAGTCTTTTTCGACGCTGAGACCTTGCTCCTGGGCATACTCGGCGAAGGAGTTCTCGGTCGACGAGTTCGTGGTCGCCCCCGAACCGCTGCTGACACGGGACTGGGATGTGCAGCCCGCGAGTGTGGCAAGCAGCATCGCCATCACGGCTGCGAGCGCGGCAATGCGAAGGATGCACCGTGCAACGCCCGGAGCGGGGCCTCGCCCATGACCATCGCCGGATTGCAAAGAACAAGATGCCATCGAATACTTTCCCCTTTTCATCATGACAATGCCCAGATCGCCGCCCGCCGTTCCATTCTCCGCCAGGCCGGGCGCTGGCATCGTGATGTCCGCCCAGATCGGGAGACCCAGACATGTCTCGGTCAATCGCGAAGCGACCTTGAAATAGTAGCATCGCCCTCATAACAGCACTGCGCTGGCTCCGGTGATTGCGCTGGCGACGGTGATTGCGCTGGCGACGGTGCCGAGGAAACAAAAGACGCGGCCGCGGCCTCAATCGACCGCAGTCGCGCCTATCCGTCATGTGCGGAATCCATCGCCTGGCCCGTCGGCAACGAGCCGGTGCGATGCACCGGCGGGCTCAGTACTGATACGGGCTACCGTACGGATTCTGCTGCTGGGGCTGGGCCGCCTGCTGCTGGTCAGTCTGCTGCTGCGCGGCTTCTTGATATTGCTGCTGAGGCTGTGCGACCTGCTGAGGCTGAGCGGATGC
>DEKK01000012.1:210969-300037 GCA_002353815.1 Bifidobacteriaceae bacterium UBA2724
AATGTCTGCTGCGATTGGTCAGCCTGCTGATACGGCTGAGCGCCCTGCTGGTACGTCGGCTGCGGCTGCACGACCTGCTGAGGCTGAGCCGCCTGCTGGTACTGCTGTCCATACTGCTGTTCATACGACTGCGCCTGCTGTGCATAACCTTGCTGGGCATATTGCTGCTGCCCTGGCTGTGCATAGACTGCGTTCTGCGCGGGAGCATATCCCGGATTCTGCGGGTACTGCCCAGGCATGCCAGGCTGCTGGTACGGGGCCGGCATGCCAGGGGCGACGCCGGCAGGATACGCCGGTTGCTTCTTGCGATTGGCCATGACGACGATGAGGATCACCACGCCGATCACGACGAGCAGGAGCACGACAATAACGATGACGGACGCGACCGACATGCCGGTTGCGCCGTTTTCATAATCCTCGGCGAACTGCTTGGCGGCATCGGGGTCCGACTGGGTCGCGACGAGGAGCAAATACGAGTCGTCCTTGACAACTGCCATGTAGTACCCGCTATATTCGAACGAGATGCCATTATCGCCGATGCTATCGCTCGTGGCGCCGAGCCAGCCAGAAACCTCGAAGGTGCTCTGGATGCTGCTGTATGCGCTGGAAACATCGTCGGCGGTGTCCATGGAGAGCAGGACGGCGTAGATACCACTGCCGCTCTCGTCACCGGCAATGATACAGCCTCTCGAGGAGGGCTGGCTTGACGGCAATCCATCCAGCACCTGATCGCACTGGTCGTTGTCGGAGCTCTCCACGACCGCCAGGTCGTTCTTGTTTGCAAGGTTTCTGAATTTGCTCTCAGGCGTGCTTCCGCACGCCGCAAGCGACAGCACCATCGCGCACGACAGCAGAAGCAACGCTACGATGCGAACCAGTTGTCGGCCAGCTCCCTTGGTATAACCGATTTTCATTGTGATACCCTCTCTTCTCTCTATCTTCTCTCTATGGTCCCCAGTGAAAGAAAACGCACTCTCAGCGGAGAGCGGGAGCCTCGGCACGAACCAATGCTTGGGGCAGTCCGCAATCCTGTATGCGAAGGCAACCAATAGGGCAATTCTACATCCGGAAAGACACGACCCGTCCGCTTGTTCCGATGCAGAAATGAACATCAAGACAACTCCCCGGCTCACAGTGGGGGTCCTGTGCCACCGCAAGAACCCCGGGCCCGGTTCAGCCAATGGCGCGCGGTGCGCCCCATGCGGACGTCTGGGGCACCGCTCGCACCATGTCGTCTGATGCGGGCGGCGGATAAAAAAGGACGCCGGGCAGAGCCGGCGCCCTATGAGTCACCGCGCCGCGCGATGACAATCATTCATTCACGCGGGGCGCGGCGCGACGGCAGGCAGCGTGTCACTGCTGGTTCGGATTCTGCTGCTGGACAGGAGCAGCCGGAGCCGGAGCGGCGGAAGCGGGTTGCACGGGCTGAGCCTGCTGCATGGGCTGAGCCGGAACGGGCTGGCCCTGGGCGTACTGCACCGGCGCCATCGGCATCGGCTGGCCCGGGACGGCAGGCGCGGCGGGCTTGCGATTCTTCATCACCAGCACGACCGCCACGGCGATTGCTACAAGCACCAGCACGACCACGAGGACAATCACACCGGCATTGCTCTTCTTCTGGAACTTCTTGATGAGTTCCTTGGCCTGTTCGATGTTGTTGTCACCCTCAGCTTCCACATAAAGGGCAGCGGAGCCGTTGAAAATATATGCATAGTACGCGTCGTCCTTGGTGTATTCAAGGCCGATGCTCAGTTCGTTGACATCGCTGTAGTCAGTGTCGTGGTCCGCCTCGACCATATCGGAATGGATTTTGTTCTCGACGTCGTGCTGGACTTTCTCGGAATCGTCCTTGTCGAAAACAGAGATAGAAGCATAAATGTAATTGTCGTCGTCGGATTCGTACACCGATGCGCATTCGGATGGCTTGTCGCCATCCAAAATCTCGTTGCACTTGTCACCGGTATCGTCGGTGACGTCCCAACCATTGCCGTCCGCGAACTCCGTGAAAGTGTCGATCTCATTGCCGGAACCGCATCCCGTCAAGGCAACGGATCCGAACAGAGCCAAAAGAACGGCCACGGCAAGGGCCGCATAACGATGGCGTACGCCATTTTTCCTCATTGTGAATCTCTCATTCATCGTCGATTCTCTCTTTCGTGACAATCCAGACGCGACACCGCCTGTTGAGTTGAGACATGCCCATCTCGCTTACGGTTAATGTCGCTCATAAGATACCGCGGGGAGCCGACTTGGGCTCCGGACCCCGGCCAGGAATCTCCCCCTCCGGGGTCTCCGGATCGGCGCATGGTCCCCTTCTGCGCTCTGGGACCAATGGGAAAACCGTTGGACGGTGGACAGCAATCCGTCCATCGCCCAACGGATGATCATGTGACGTCGGACGCCGCACACGGCATGGGGTGCGCCGCCGCCCCGGAATGCCACAGCCCCGGAATGCCACGGCCCTGAAACCCACGGAGCCGTGGCGAGGCGGTGAGGCGATGCGATTCGACGCTCACTTCTTGCTGGGGAAATACACGCCCTTCATCGAGAACACGTTCTTGGAAACCGACTTCTTCTTGGCCTGTTCGACCAGTTCCTTGCGGCGCTCCTTGGAAATGCCATGGGAAGAGATGACGTCGTCCTGTTCCGTGCCATCGTCGTGCGCGGCGTCTGCCGCGCCTTCGCCGGCAGCGGCATCCGTTGCGGCCTGGGCGTCGGCTGACGGTTTCGAGGATGCAGGAGTAGCCGCATGCTTGTCCTGGGCATCGTCCAGATACTGGTTTCGCAATGCCGGCGGCACGAACACCTGTCCGGGCTCGGTGCCGAACAGCTGCTTCGTGTTCGTCGTGTCGAGGCTCGTGACGATGGGAGCGGCCTCCGCCGGCTGGTGCAGGACCTCACCACCACCGGGCTCGGCGGACTCAGCGTAACGCACCGAGCCGGGAGCCTCCTGCCCCATCAGGGGGCGGGGGCTCTGGCCGCTGAGTCGCACGTCGTTCGGATGGGAGGCCGGGGTCACGCCTGGCACACGTTCGGGGGCGCCGGCTGCGTAAGTGGGCGCCGCCGGCTGGTGCGCCTGCAGATCATGACGCTGTGCGACGGCCGATGGCATGACGCGCCGCTGCATGGGATTCGCGCCGGCCCGGTCGCTGTCGTCGCGATAGCCGTGGCGCGGTCGCACCGATGTCTCGGCCAGATCCGCCGCGAACTCAGGATCGGCCACCGGCATGAAGTTCGCATGTTCGCGCTCAATCCGATATGCCTCTTGCGCGCGTTCCATCGGGGTGAGATCGCGGTCCTGCGGAGCCAGCGGGTGCGGGGAACGCAGTGGCTCGGACGGCACCGACATATGCGGATTCACCGGCCGCTGCGCGGTGTGGGGCGCCTGGGCGCCGACGGCCCGTGACCCCTGGGGCACCGACATATGCGGGTTGGCGATCACTTGCTGGCTGGCGGCCGTATGTGCAGCCTGCGCCGGACGCTGTGGCTGCGCGGCGGCCGCGGGGATACGATACGGCGGCAGAACGCCGGTATCGTCACTCAGATCCTGTGCGGTTGCCGTATCATGTGCGGCTCCATCAGCGGAACCGGGAACCGACGAAGCCCGGCGAACGCTCTCACCACGGGGAGAGGTCTGGGCCTGAGGCACCGGATTCGCCACTTGGGACGCAGTGTTCGCACCGTGCGGGGCCGGCATCTGAGCCGTCGGCGCCCCATCCTGCGGCGCAGGCTGGGGCGCCGCAGCGACAGCGGCCTGCCCAGGCGCGGGATTCGCCGACGCCTGAGGCGCCGCAGTGGCGAACTTCGGCATCGAAGCGCCCTTCGGAGCCTTGGCAGGGACGGAGGCGAAACGGGGCATCGCGGTCTGCGGCTGTTCCGTCGCAGCAGGCATCTGCATGACGGCCGGCTGCGGCATCACGGCGGGCTTGGGAGCCGGTTCCGAAGCGGGCGCGGCGACGGGCTGCTGCACGTCGACCTGCTGAGCTGCAGCGGAAGCCGGAGCGCCATGCGCCTGCATCATCACCGGTTGCGACGCGATGTTCCCGTAGTAATCATCCTGCTGAGACTCTTGTTCATGGGACGTCTGCTGTGGCTGTTCCACCTTCCGGGGGTTCTCGGCCGGCGCGGCGCTCTGAGGCATGGCGCTCTGAGGCATGGTGCCAGGCTGCTCGTTTCCCCAGGCGGGCTGCGCCGCGGGCTGCGGCTGCGCGCCCTGACGCATGGCGGAGAAATTCGGATTCGCCATCTGCAGCTGTGCGATCATGGCCTGGGCGGCATCGTCCTGCGGCGCATTGGCGGCCGCCGGAGTGCCGACGGCAGGCTGCTGCCACGGGGATGCGGCGGCAGGCGCCGGTGCCGGTGCCATGGCAGGAGACGTGACGGGGGCGGCCGCGGGCTGTCCGGCCGGCTGCGGCGCAGGTGCGTTCTGGGCCGCCGGGGCCTGCTCCGGCTGGTCGAACAAAGACCCATGCCTCTGGTGCTTGCGGCGCTCTTCCTCTTCGGCCTTCAGCTGGTCTTCATAACGCTTCTGTTCCACGGCCTGAGTCTCGGCGATCGTCTGCGCGTTGACGGAAACGCCGATACCCGTAGTACGGGAGCGGAAATCATCCCTGCCTTCGTTACGCACATCCGCGATGTGCTGCGCCTCGGCCTGGAGCACGGGATCCGGATGGAACTCTGTGGCATCGTCGACCGGGGCCACGGTGCCCAAGGGGCGAAGCCCTTGCTGCGCCAGCCTCCTCCTCGCGGCCGCGGGGTCGCTCTGCGGATTGTCCGGCATGTAGGAACGATCGGAGTCGAACTGCTCGACGTCGTCGCCTTCAGAGGATTCACGCTGTTTCTTGCCAGCGGACTTCGCTTCGGAACGGCGCCCGAAGAAAGCGCGGATGCTCTGGAACAGCTTCACGACGACGAACACGACGAGAGCCAGGACCACCAAGGCCATCACGACTCGGGCGATGATCTCCTTCGGCTCCTGCACGAACCCGAGCTGGGTCAGCAGCGAATTCAGACTATCCGCGCTCCCCTTGTACGCTCCGATGACCATCGCGGTGCCCTCGGCCGCCATATACACGATCGTGTCGCCGGACTGGATGGTTGAGATCTCGGCGCCGCCCGAGTACTTCGTGTTCACCGCGGCCCCGCTGCCCGCCAGGGCAAACAGCTGCTCGACGGAGGCTTTCGACGTCGCCGCGTCCTGCGGGCTATCGAAATTCACGAAATGGGCGCCGGAGCCATCGGAACCGGTGGCGCTTTTGCTGGCGGTGATGCCCACAACCCCATCGGGGGCGGACACGTCCGACACATCGTAGCCCGCTTCGTTCATCACGGTGTCGAACAGGTCTTTGTCGGCGACGACGCTGAATTTCGGCACGTTGATGCCGTTGAAAACATCGACGATGTTCCTGCCCGTTTTCACAGGCGCGTCGTTCGTACCAGCCACCGGCAGCATCGCGGACACTGCCGCCAGTGCCACGATGACGCACGCCGCTGCGATGCCCGCAATGCTCTTCAGAGCCCATCTATCCCATCTCATGTGATGCATGGTGTTCCTCTCCCATGGAAACATCCAGCGCGCCCGCGACCACTGTGACACGAACGCACCGGAACGAGTTAGTCTCCCTAAGCTAACAGTATTTTATCCCAGCTTCCCAATGGCGAAAAATCGTTCACATTTTGGGACGTTAGCTCAGGGAAACACCCGTTTGCATTCGTTGCGCAACCTTCAGTTCAGTGATCCCGTCGGCTTATATGCACTGCCATCCGACGTGGACGAGGCGAATGCAGACGCTGCGTCGACCGCATCCTGGGCGGCGGCGATCTGCTCCTGCACGCGCACGTACGCGGTGCCGCCCTTCCCCTTGCGGGAATCGACGGACCCTTGGGTGCTCAGCACCTCGCGCACCTGCGGCGACACGTCGGCGGGCAGGAACTGCGCGAAGGTCGTCGCGAAGTCGTCGTCCGTCAGATCCCACAGTTCCACGCCGCGAGATTCCGCGAGCTTGACGCATGCGCCCGACAGCTCGTGGGCGTGGCGGAACGGCACGCCTTTCTTGACCAGCCATTCGGCGATGTCGGTGGCCAGCGCGAAGCCCGTCGGGGCCTCCTCTTCCAAACGCTTGTCATCGAACACCATGGTGCGCACCATGCCGGTGAATGCCGGCAGGATCGTCTCGAGCTGGCCCACCTGGTCGAACACGGCCTCTTTGTCTTCTTGCAGATCGCGCGCATAGGCGGTGGGAAGCCCCTTGAGCGTGGCGAGCAGGCCCGTGAGGTCGCCGATCATGCGGCCGGCCTTGCCGCGCGTGAGCTCGGCGATGTCGGGGTTCTTCTTCTGCGGCATGATCGAGGAACCGGTGGAATACGCGTCGTCAAGCTTGACAAAGGCGAATTCCTGGGTGTTCCAGATGATGATCTCTTCCGACATGCGAGACAGGTCGACGCCAATCATGGCCGCGACGAAAGCGAACTCGGCCACGACGTCGCGCGACGAGGTGCCGTCTATGGAATTGTCGGTGACGCGCGAGAAACCGAGCTCCGTGGCGACCTGCTGGGGATCGAGCCCCAGGGTGTTGCCCGCGAGCGCGCCGGATCCGTACGGGCTGGCGTCGGCGCGCGCATCCCAGTCGCTGAGGCGCTGCACGTCGCGCAGCAGCGGCCAGGCGTGGGCCATGAGCTGGTGCGCGAGCAGCACCGGCTGGGCGTGCTGCATGTGGGTGCGGCCGGGCATCGCGGTGTGGCCGGCTTTCTTGGACTGGTCGATGAGCGCCTCGACGAGATTCAGCAGAAGCCCTGCGATGGTGCGGGAATGACGGCGCAGCCACATGCGGATCAGGCAGGCGATCTGGTCGTTGCGGGAGCGTCCGGCGCGCAGTTTGCCGCCGAGCTCGTCGCCTGCGATGTCGAGCAGGCCGCGTTCCAGTGCCGTCGCCTCGTCCTCGTCGGCTTCGATGGGCGCGAATTCGCCGGAATCCACACGGCGCTGGAGTTCGTCGAGCGCGGCTTCCATGCGGGTGAGCTCATCGGCGCTCAGGTGCCCTGCGCGGCCGAGCGCACGCGCGTGGGCGCGCGAGCCGGCGATGTCGTCATCGGCGAGGATCCAGTCGAATTGAGTGGATTTGCTGAGCTTGGCCAGTTCCGGGGATGGGCCGGAGCTGAAACGGCCTCCCCACAGTGCGATTCCGTCGTCGGATTCGTTCTTTGTCATATGTCCTCCCTGGCCGGGCCGATGGGCGCCGTTGCACGCAGTGATGCGCCGTGGAGCCGTGACCCGGGAACGAAGATGGTGGTTGCTAAGAAAGACAATGCGCCGCCCCATGGACGAGGCGGCGCATCATGTCAGGTTCACTCGACGGTGTTCTCGGGCACCTCGATGCCGTTGCCGAACTTCACGTCGCGGGCCGCAGCGACCTTGCTCGGCAGGCCGTAGATCTCGATGAAGCCGACCGAGGCGTGCTGGTCGAAGGTATCGCCGGAATCGTAGGTGGCCAGCTTGTAGTCATACAGCGAGCTGTCGGAACGACGGCCGGTCACGACGGCGCGGCCGCCATGGAGGACCATGCGGATCTCGCCGGACACGTACTTCTGGGTGTCTTCGATGAAGGCGTTGAGCGAATGCACGGCGGGCGAATACCACTGTGCGTCGTAGACGAGCTCGCCCCAGCGCTTGTCGATGTCGCGCTTGATCCGGTGCTGCTCGCGTTCGAGGCAGCAGTTCTCGAGCTCCTGGTGGGCGGTGATGAGGGCGACGGCACCCGGGGCTTCGTACAGCTCGCGGGACTTGATGCCGACGAGTCGGTCCTCGATGAGGTCGATGCGGCCGATGCCCTGGGCGCCGGCACGGCGGTTCATCTCTTCGATTGCTTCGAGCGGGGTCACGTCGCGGCCGTCGATCTTGACGGGGACGCCCTGCTTGAACTCGATGGTGACCTCGTCCTCGACCGGCGGGAACGCCGGGTCGTCGGTGTAGGAATAGACGTCCTTGGTCGGGCCGTTCCACGGGTCCTCCAGGTAGCCGGTCTCGATGGCGCGGCCCCAGACGTTCTGGTCGATGGAGTACGGGGACTTCTCGGTCTGCTCGATCGGCAGCTTGTGGTCCTGCGCGTACTTGATCTCGACGTCGCGGGTCAGCTGCAGGTCACGGATTGGGCTGATGGCCTTGAGGGTCGGGTCGATGGACTGGATGGACACCTCGAAACGCACCTGGTCGTTGCCCTTGCCGGTGCAGCCATGCGCGATGGTGTCGGCGCCGAACTGGTGGGCGGCGCGCACGAGGTGCTTGGTGATGAGCGGGCGCGAGATGGCGGACACGAGCGGGTACACGCCTTCGTACATGGCGTTGGCCTTGAGGGCCATCATGCAGTACTCGTTGGCGAACTCGTTGCGGGCGTCGACCACGTAGGCTTCGACGGCGCCGCATGCGAGTGCGCGGGCCTTGACGGTTTCGAGGCTTTCGCCGCCCTGGCCGACGTCAAGGGAGACTGCGACGACGTCCTTGCCGGTGCGCTCCTTGAGATACGGGATGGCGACGGAGGTGTCGAGGCCTCCTGAATATGCCAGCACGATGCGATTCTTGTCTGCCATTGTGTGCCTTTCGATAGTGCCGCTTGCCGCGGCGTTTGTTGTGGCTTATTTTGAGTTTAGGCTATGCCGTCACGCTTTGTCGGGCGCGGCGGCGCTTCGCTGGTCGGAAGCGAGGCGCAGCAGCCATCGGACCGCCGCCTCGGCGCTGCGTTCGTCGGCTATAACCATCATGACGGTGTCGTCACCGGCGATGGTCCCGAGCACGGATTCGAGCGGTGCGCGGTCAAGCACGCTCCCAAGGTACTGCGCGGCACCGCTGGGCGTGTGGATGACCACGATGTTGCCCGCCGACGCCACCGAGACGATGAGTCCGGGCAGGATTTTCGACAGCTGCTGCGCATCTTTCGCCGACAGCTTGTCTGGGTTGTGTTTTCCCTCCCCCTCCGTTGCGGGTTCGGGAATCTCATAGGCGACGGTTCCGTCGGGACGGCGGGTCTTGACCGCGTGAAGCTCGTCCAGATCACGGCTCAGCGTGCTCTGGGTCACGTCAAGGCCTTCGCGCGACAGCACGTCGAGGAGCTGCTGCTGCGAGGTGATGACGGTGGTGAGCAATGCCTCCTCGATGACGCTCAGGCGCGCGGCCTTCGTCACGGGGCGGTGCATCGCGGCTTCAGACGGGTCGCTCATGCGCACTCCCCCAGGAGAGACGGGTCGTCGCGCTGCCATGCGATGAGCCATGTCATGAGGGCCTTCTGCGCATGGAGGCGGTTCTCGGCTTCGTCCCAGACGACGGACTGCGACCCGTCGATGACGGACGGGGTGACTTCCTTGCCGCGGTATGCGGGCAGGCAGTGCTGGAACAGCGCGTCGGGCTTGGCGTACGACATGAGCTTGTCGTTGACCTGGTAATCCCAGAACGGCTTGGAGCGGATGGCGTATTCTGCCTCCTCGCCCATCGACACCCAGGTGTCGGTGAACACACAGTCGGCGCCGTCCACGGCCTCGCGAGGATCGGTGGTGACGAGGATCCTTCCGCCGTTTTCGGCGGCGAGGCGCTTGGCGTCGGCGACGATGTCAGGGCGGGGAAGGTACCCCTGGGGGCCTGCCACTCGCACGTCCATGCCGGCCACCGCGCCTGCGAGCAGGTAGGAGTTCGACATGTTGTTGGCGGCGTCGCCGACATAGGCGATCGTCTTGTTCTCGAGCTCGTCCACGCCCCCGCGGAACTGCGCGATGGTGAGGAAGTCCGCGAGCACCTGGCACGGGTGGAAGTCGTCGGTGAGCGCATTGATCACCGGGACCGTGGCGTACTTGGCCATTTCCTCGACGCGGTCCTGGCCATAGGTGCGCCACACGAGCATGTATGCCATGCGGGTGAGCACACGGGCGGTGTCGGCGACCGGTTCACCACGGCCCAGCTGCGAGCTGGACTTGTCGATGACCAGCGGGTAGCCGCCGAGTTCGGCGACGCCGATGGAGAAGCTGGAACGCGTGCGGGTGCTGTTCTTGTCGAAAAGCACGGCAACTGCCTGCGGTCCGGCGAACGGCTGCGAATAGAAGCGGTTCTCGCGGAATTTCATGCCGAGCTTGAGGATCTGCTTCTGCTCTTCGTGATTGATGTCATCATCACGGAGCATGTGGCGCAGTTCTTTCGTCATGCTGTGTCTTCTTTCTTTGTTCTTCGTGGTAGCGGTTTCCCCACGTTAGCGTTTTGGGCGGTGCGCCGCGCCACGTCATGCGACGCACCGTGCGGCGGATGAGGCCGGCCAGCGCTCTCGGCACGGGCCGGCGGGGCGTCCGTCAGTCGTCCGGCAGGTCGTCGGGGATGGCGGAGAGCACCTCCACGGCCTTGTCGACGTCGTCGGCGCTGATGATGAGCGGCGGAGCCATGCGCAATGCGCCCGGGGCTACCGGGTTGACGATGAGCCCGTGCTCCATCGCCCAGTTCGCCGCCGCATGGGCGCAGGGGTGCGCGAGCAGCGCGGCGTTGAGCAGACCGCGGCCGCGCGTCCCGGTGATGAGCGGATTGCCACAGGAATCGAGGGCGCCGCGCAGCTGCTTGCCGCGTTCCTCGGCGTTCTCGATGAGATGGTCGGATTCGATGGTGTCGATGGTCGCGACGCCGCAGGCGCAGCCCAGCGGATTGCCCGCGAACGTGGAGCCATGCGAGCCGGGGGTGAACAGCGAGGCGTTGCGCTTGCCGAATGCGATGAGGCCACCCATCGGGAATCCGCCCGCCACGCCCTTGGCGAAGGTGATGGCGTCGGGCGTGACGCCGCCGGACAGGTCGTCGCGCTGGAACGCGAACCATGCGCCGGTGCGTCCCACGCCGGTCTGCACCTCGTCGATGATGAGCAGGGACCCGTGTTCATCGCACAACGCCCGGGCTTCCTTGACGAAGTCGGCGCCCACGGGCAACACGCCTGCCTCGCCCTGGATGAGCTCCATGATGACGGCCGCGACCGGTCCGCGTTCATCGGACGCGGCGAAGGCCGCACGCAGCGACTCGACGTCCCCTGACGTGACGAACTCGGTGGCGGGCAGCAGCGGTTCGAATGGCTCGCGGATTACCGGCTTCCATGTGATGGACAGCGCGCCGAGCGTACGCCCGTGGAAACCGTGCGTGAGGGCCAGAATCCTGGCAGGCTTGCCCGTGGCGTTGTCCATCGTGCGGCCGTGCAGCTTGGCGAGTTTCATCGCCGCTTCGTTGGCCTCGGCGCCGGAGTTGCCGAAATACACGAGCGAGCCTTCCGGGGCACCGGCCTTCTCGATGAGCTTGCCGGCGAGCGTGATCTGTGGCACGGTCGCGAAATAGTTCGACGTGTGCGCGACCTTGGCCGCCTGCTCGTTGAGCGCCTTCGTCCACGCCGGATGAGCGTAGCCGAGCGAATTGACGGCGATGCCGCCGAGGAAGTCAAGGTATTCGTTGCCATCGACGTCCCAGATGCGGGCGCCCTGCGCATGGTCCATCACGCGCAGCGGCGTGCCGAACACGTTCATGTGCACATCGCTGTACTCGCCGAGCAGCGTTGTGTCTTTGGGACCGAGAGTCTCGAGCCCTGTCTCATTCGCCATAGGAGTTCCTCATTTCCATTCCTTCGCCGGGGACGACCATGGTGCCGACGCCGGCTGTGGTGAAGATTTCATTGAGCAATGAATGCGGACGCCGTCCGTCGATGACGTGGGCCTCCTCGACGCCGCCGTCGATCGCGCGGATGCACGCCTCCATCTTGGGACGCATGCCGCTTTCGAGCTCGGGCAGCATGTCCCGCAGGGTGTCGGCGCCAACGCGGCCCACGAGAGAGTCGACGTCGGGCCAATCCGCATACAGCCCCTCGACATCGGTGAGGATGACGAGCTTGCGGGCGCCAACCGCGGCGGCCAGCGCGGCGGCCGCGGAGTCGGCGTTGACGTTGAGCACCTGCGTGGGGTTCTCTTCGTTCGGCGCGACCGAGCTCACCACGGGGATGCGGCGGGAGTTGATCAGGTCCTCGACCGGGGACGAATCGACACTCACGACATCGCCCACCAGGCCGATGTCGGTGGGGACGCCATCGATGATGGGCTTGCGCTGCACCGCCGAGAACATGCCGCCGTCCTCGCCGCTCATGCCAATGGCGAAAGGCCCGTGCTGGTTGATGAGCCCCACGAGTTCGCGCGACACCTTGCCGGTGAGCACCATGCGCACCACGTCCATGGCCTCGGGCGTGGTGACGCGCAGGCCGCCCTTGAACTCCGACTTGATGCCGAGCTTGGCCAGCATGGTGGAGATCTGCGGACCTCCGCCGTGGACCACGATGGGATGCATCCCCACCTGTCGCAGGAAGACCATGTCTTCGGCGAAGGCGGCCTTGAGCTTCTCGTTCACCATGGCATTGCCGCCGTACTTGATGACGACGCGCTGTCCGGCGAACTGCTCGAGCCACGGAAGCGCCTCGATGAGGACTTCCGCCTTTTGGTCGGCGGTCAGGTCTTCATGGACGTCGATGTGATATCCGGGACCTTTCAGATCGGTCATTGTTTCTCGATTCCGTTGCGGTGATGTCAGGATTCGTAATCGGCGTTGATGCACACGTAATCATGCGTCAGGTCATCCGTCCACACGGTGGCCTCGGCATCGGAGCCGGTGTTGAGGTCGATGTCGATGTGCACCTCGCGGCCCTCCATGGAGACGAGATCTCGCGGCTGACCCGGCTTTCCGCCGTCGCACACGCGGATGCCGTTGACGTCGACGGTCACGTCGTTCGGGTCGTAGGGAGCGACGTCCTCGGGCACGGTGCCGAGGGAGCTGACGACGCGTCCCCAGTTCGGATCCTTGCCGTAGATGGCGCACTTGAGCAGGTTGCTCGCGGCGACGGAGCGGGCGCATGCCAGCGCCGCCTCCTCGCTGGTGGCGCCGGTCACCGTCACGCGGATGTCATGCGCCGAACCCTCGCCATCGCCGATGATCTGGCGAGCGAGATTCGCCGTGGCCTTGGCCACGTTCGCCGCGAATTCCTCGGGGTCGGGGGTGACCCCGGACGCGCCGGAGGCCAGCAGCAGCACGGTGTCGTTGGTGGACATGCAGCCGTCGACGTCGATGCGGTTGAAGCTATATTCCGCGCCGTGCTCCAGCGCCTTCTGCATCTGCTCGGAGGTGACGACGGCATCGGTCGTGATGACGCACAGCATGGTGGCCAACTGCGGGGCGATCATGCCCGAGCCCTTCACCATGCCACCGATGCGGTAGCCGTTGCCTTCGATCTCGACGGTCTTGGGTTTCGTGTCGGTGGTGAGGATGGCGATGGAGGACTGCTTGCCCGCCTCGGCGGAATCCGACAGGGTGGGGAAAGCCGCCTTCATGCCGGTCAGCAGGTTGTCGAGGGGAAGGAGGTCGCCGATGACACCGGTGGAGCATACGGCGACGTCGGTCGCGGA
This sequence comes from Bifidobacteriaceae bacterium UBA2724, assembly GCA_002353815.1. Taxonomy (GTDB): domain Bacteria; phylum Actinomycetota; class Actinomycetes; order Actinomycetales; family Bifidobacteriaceae; genus Pseudoscardovia. Next base: position 224,410 of record DEKK01000012.1, read on the forward strand.
ATCGAATCCGGCGAGTTCGGCGAACGTCTCGGCCTCGGTCTGCGACTGCTTGTATCCCGCGGCGCCCGTGCATGCGTTGGCGCACCCGGAGTTGAGCACGACGCCGCGCAGATGGCCGTCGGCGATGGCCTTGCGGGACCACTGCACCGATGCCGCGCAGAAACGGTTGGCGGTGAAGACACCGGCGGCGGCATCCAGGGGGCCGTTGTTGACGACGAGGGCGAGATCCTTCTTGCCCTCGACCGAGGAAACCCCCGATGCAATCGATGCGGTGGTGAAACCTTTGGCGAAAACGACACTCATGGTGCGACTCCAATCTTGGTGAGGCCGGTGGATTCGTCGAGTCCAAGGGCGATGTTGAGGGACTGAACTGCCTGGCCCGCGGTGCCTCGGTTGAGGTTGTCGATGGCGCAGAAAGCATAGAGGCGCTGGGAATTGCGGTCGACGGCGATCTGCACGTGCGCGGCGTTGGAGCCGATCACGTTGCCTGTCGCCGGGAGCATCCCCTCGGGCAGCACCTCGACGAAATACTGGTCGGCGTACGCATCGACCCACACGTCGCGGATCTCGGCGTCGGTCATGCCCTTGGCCTTGTCGGTCAGCGGGGCCGAGACGGTGGCGAGGATGCCGCGCGACATCGGTGCGAGGATCGGGGTGAATCCCAGGGTGAACTGCGAGGCATCGGCAGCCGTGAGACCGGCGGCATGGGCGAAGTTCTGCAAGATCTCGGGGATGTGCCGGTGCTTGCCCGCCACGGAGTACGGCAACGCGGACTGCAGGGCCTCGGAGGCCAGCAGATACGGCTTCTTAAGGCTCTTGCCCGCGCCGGAGTATCCGACGACCAGGTCGGCGACGATGGCGTCGCGCTGCACCAATCCCTCGGCGATGCCGGGCTGCATGCCCAGCGTGGTCGCGGTGACGTTGCAGCCCGGCCCGGCGATGCGCTTGGCCCCGGGAAGCGCCTCGCGCTGGCGGCGGTACGAGCCATCGGGGTTCTTGCCCACGATCAGCTCGGGCATGCCGTAGGTCCAGTGCTCATAGAAATCGCCGCCGTAGAACGCGTCCCAGGCTTTCTTCTCTTCGAGACGGTGGTCGGCGCCCAGGTCGATGACGATGCTGCGCGGGTCGAGCTGCGCGGCGAGCGCGCCCGAGGCCCCGTGCGGCAGCGCCAGCACGATGACGTCATGACCGTTGAGGTTGTCGGGAGTGGTGTCTTGCACGGTCAGTCCCGCGAGCTGCGGGATATGCGGCGCATATGCGCCGAAACTCTCGCCCACCGACGAATGCCCGGCGACGCACGTCACCTCGAAATCGGGGTGTGCGGCAAGAATGCGCAGCGCCTCGCCTCCTGCGTACCCGGTGGCTCCAGCCACCGCAACGGTGAGTTTGCTCACAAACCGCTCCTTTCAGTTTCCGTCCGCGTCCTTGCGCGTCCGCGCATCGCACGTGCGGCCTCCCGCTCCTTGCAGGGAACGCGATGCATCGCGCCGCACGACGCCCGACGCCATGCAATACACCGCAGAGTATCCGCGTCCCGTGTCGGCACGCCCCGCATGACCATCTGCCGACCGAAATCCGCGTGACTTCCGCCCGGCATACCGAATGCATGTGGTTATATGCGAATATGTGCATAATTATGCAACGTTTTTCATGGTTCCGCCACCCGACACGCGGTCGGCCCCGCTCCGCGCGACTCCACGCACGTCCTGCGCCCCGCCGCTCCAGGGATGCCGGGCAGCTCCCGTGCGTGCCCGCCCTCTCGCCCGCCTTCCATACCCCGGGCTGCCGTCTGCGCCTCGCGCCATTCCAGCGCCGCGGACGAAAATGCCATGCGGACGATCTTCCGCATGGCATTGCTCGCACGTCAGGCCACGTAATCCGTGGAGGTCGGCAGGCCGGAGCTGCCAGACCCGCTGTCCGTCGGCGAGGGAGTGCCGCCCGCGCCCGACGAGGCGCCGGGGCCGCTACCCTGTCCGCCGTCGCCGGTCAGCGACTGGAACAGGGGGTCGAAATACCCCGACTGCATCAGCCACATCGTGAGTACGAACGACAGGATGCTGAGCACCACCGACGCGACGGCGAGCCCGTGCCCCCTCAGATGGAAGACGCGGGTGCGGCGCATCGATATGAGGCCGAAGACGAGGCCAAAGATCGGCATGAAGAACGTCATGACGATGGCGGCAATCGCAAGGGGATCCCACTGCTGCCCCTGCCTCGGGAAGCGCGGGTCGTCGGGATCGTCGAAGAAACCTCCGCCGTACGGCATTCCGTAGGGGTATCCGTAGGGGTTTCCGTACGGATTGCCTGCGGGGGTGCCATAGGGGTTGGGGCGTTGGCTCGCGTATGGCTGGGAGTTCGGGTTGCCATTGGCCGGGTTGCCGTTGGCCGCGAAGGGGCCGCCGTCGTCCATCGACGGGTTCGCCTGCGCGCCCTGGACTCGCAGGTCATCGTCGGCATCGTGGCCATGGCGGGCGCGGCGGCTGGAATTCTTGCCCTCGGGGGCACCGTAGACATACGGGTTCCAGCCGGGGTAGTCGCTGAGCATGGCGCCGTATTCGGGTTTCTGCGGTTCGCCGGGGTTCGATGGATTCTGCGCGTTATCACTGACCGCGTCGCCCTGCCGGGCGTTGGCGGGCGTCCCGGCGGGGCTTTCGGCTTCGGCGGGTGCGTCTGCGGGGGACGGTTCGGCGTCGGGCCGCTGGTCCGGATCGTTCGATGGCTGGTCGGCAGGATTCATGTCGGTCATCGTGTCACTCCTTCATCTACGGCGCGGGCAGGCGCCGCAATCGGATGGATGCCATTATCGCAGGCATCCATGCGTCGGACGGATTCCAAAACGGCGGGCGGTCACCGACCGTCCGCCGCAAGGGACTGTTCCTTATGCGCGAAGCTCTGCTCCCAGACGCGCGCATTCGCTGACAATGGCGGCGCGCAACGCATCGGCGTCATCGCTGCCGAGGGTCTTGCTTGGCGAGCGGAACGTCACGGAATACGCCAGCGACTTCTTGCCGGCGCCCAGCTGCCCACCCGTGAACACATCGAACAGCTCGATGGATTCGAGGTCGTCGCCGGCCGCCTTGCGGATGGCGTTCTCGACGGCCGCGGAGCTCACCGCGGTGTCGACGGTGAACGCGAAGTCCTGCTTGACCGGGGGGAACGTCGAGATCGGCTTGGCCTGGAGCGGCGCGTATTCCACACCGTTGAACAGGGCGGTCAGGTCGAGCTCGAAGGCGGCGGTGTGCGCCGGGAATCCCAGCGCCTCGTTCACCGCCGGATGGAACTCGCCCACGCGGCCGACCATGGTGCCGTCGGCGAGTTGCACGGCGGCGTAACGACCCGGATGCCACTGCTCCGGAACGGTCATGCCCTCGGCGGGCTGCACGAAGCGCAGGCCGGCCCCGAGCCGGTCGGAGACGCGGCGCACGGCCTCGACGGCGTCACTCCAATCCACGGGGCGCTTGTCGCCGAGCCATCCATCGTCCTCGGCCAGGCCGGTCATGATGGCGCCGACGTGCAGCGGCTGCCTGGGCAGGCCCGCGTCAAGCGCGGCGAGCTGCTCGTCGGTGGGCTTCACTCCTCCGGGGAGCGCAGGGACCGGAGGGGCCTTGGGGTCGGCGAGGAACACATGGCCGATCTCATACAGGCTCACGTTGTCGAGCCCGCGGCGGATATTGCGCTGCACGGTGAGCGCCAGCGTGATGAGCACGTTGCGGCGCAGGAACGGACGGTCGCCCGCGAGCGGGTTCGCGATCTCGATACTGTACGGCTTCTCCTTGGCGGGATCGAAGGCGAACGCCTTGAAATCCTCATCGCCCACGAACGGATACGTCAGGGTTTCGACGAGACCGTATTCGGCGAGGGTGTCGGCGACCATGCGCTTGCGCTTCTGGTCGGCGGTCAGGCCGACGTTGCCAGCGGGGACCGGCGGCACCGTGGTCGGGATCGCGTCGTATCCCTCGATGCGGGCGATTTCCTCGACGAGATCGCACGGATAGTTGAGGTCGGGGCGCCACGACGGGGCCGCGACGGTGAGCTCGCCGTTGCCGCCGCCACCCAGACGGCAGCCGATGTCCTCGAGGATGTCGCTGATGCGGCCGATCGACAGGTCGAGTCCGGTGAGGCGCTGGACCTCGCTTGTCTTGAAACGGATGACCGGGCGCTTCTCGATCGTGTTGTAGTCGGTGGGCGTCGCGCTTGCGGTGCCATGCCCATAGCGCTCCATGAGCTCGGCGGCCATTTCGCACGCCGCGGGCTGCAGCGCGGTGTCGACGCCGCGCTCAAAACGGCGAGACGCCTCGGACGGGATCTTGTGGCGGCGCGCGGAACGCGCGATGGTGACGGTGCCGAAATGGGCGGATTCGAGCAAGATGTTGCGCGTCTCGCTCGTCACTTCGCCATACAGGCCGCCCATGACGCCGGCGATGCCCATCACGCGGCTGCCTTCCTTGCCGTCCGGTGAATCGGTGATGAGCAGGTCCTCGGTCGACAGCTCGTGTTCCTTGCCGTCCAGCGTCGTGAGCTTCTCGCCTTCCTTGGCGCGGCGCACCACGATCGGCGGGCACAGCTTGTCAAGGTCGTAGGCGTGCATCGGCTGGCCGAGGTCGAGCATGACGTAGTTCGTCACGTCGACGGCGAGGGAGATCGGACGCATTCCAGCGCGCAGCAGGCGGTGCTGCAGCCATGCGGGCGACTTGGCGTCCGGGTCGAAATTGCGCACGGCGCGGGCGTAGTAGCGGTCGCAGCCCACGACCCCGTGGATCGGGTTTTCGTCGTCCACGACCACGTCGATGTCATGCGCGTGGGCGTCCTGCATCGGGGCCTTGGCGTCGAGAGCATCCACGGGATCGGTGAACGCGGCGCCCGTCGAATTATGGAATTCGCGCGCCACGCCGCGGTACGAGAACGCATAGCCGCGGTCCGGGGTGATGTTGATTTCGAGCAGCGGCTCGTCCATGTGAAGCAGCGTGATGGCGTCGTCGCCGGGCTTGATGGCGTCGTACTCCTCCTGGCTGTATCCGCGTTCCGACAGCAGGATGATGCCGTTGTGGTTGTTGCCCAGACCGAGCTCGCGTTCGGACGCGCACATGCCGTTCGAGATATGGCCGTACGTCTTGCGGGGCTGGATGTGGAAATCGCCGGGCAGGACCGCGCCCGGAAGGGTCACGACGACCTTCTCGCCGGCGCGCATGTTCGGTGCGCCGCAGACGATGCCGCGCGGCACCTTGTTGCCGTTCTCATCGGTCTCGTTCCACTGGTCGCCGCAATCGACGTGGCACCAGTTGATCGTCTTGCCGTTCTTCTGCGGCTCGGGCGTGGCGTCCACCACGTAGCCGACCACGATCGGTCCGGTCACGGACGACGTGTGGATCTCTTCCTCTTCGAGGCCGACGCGCACGAGGTCCTTGGCGAGCTGCTCGTAGGATTCGTCCTGCGGCACGGCGACGTGTTCACGAAGCCAGTCGATATCAATGAAAGGCATGTCACTCCCCCATCACGAATTGCTTGCTGAAGCGCACGTCGCCTTCCACGAGGTCGTGCATGTCGTTGATGTCGTGGCGCAGAAGCAACGTGCGCTCCATGCCCACGCCGAAAGCGAATCCCGAATAGACGTCCGGGTCGATGCCGGCGGAACGCAGCACGTTCGGGTTGACCATGCCGCAGCCGCCCCATTCGATCCAGCCGGGGCCTCCCTTCTTGTCGGGGAACCACAGGTCCATCTCGGCGCTCGGTTCGGTGAAGGGGAAGTAGCTCGGGCGCAGGCGAGCCTTGGCGTCGGGGCCGAACATGGCGACGGCGAGCTTGTTGAGCACGCCCTTGAGGTCGGCCATGGTGAGGTTCTTGTCGATGGCGAGCGCCTCGCACTGGTGGAACACCGGGGTGTGCGTGGCGTCGAGCTCGTCGGTGCGGTAGACGCGGCCCGTGCAGGCGATGTACAGCGGGACGCCGCGCTCGATGAGCGAACGCACCTGGTCGGACGAGGTCTGGGTGCGCACCACGATGTTGGAGCCGACGAAGCCCGCGGCGTCCTTGGTCTGGTTGCCCTTGACGTAGAACGTGTCCTGCATCTGGCGGGCGGGGTGGTCGGGCCCGAAGTTCAGCGCGTCGAAGTTGTACCATTCGGTCTCCACCTCGGGGCCGTCGGCGATCTGCCAGCCCATGGAGACGAAGAAATCCTCGACGTCCTCGAGAAGCTTGGGCAGCGGGTGGCGGGCGCCCAGCGGCCTGCGGTTCACCGGCTGCGTCATGTCGACGCGTTCGGCCGCGAGCGCCGCCTTTTCGGCGGCCTCCTTGAGCTCCTGCTCCTTGGGGCCGTAGGCGCGGCCGAAATCGGCGCGGAGCTTGCCAAGGAGCTTGCCCGCTTCTTTCTTCTGGTCGTTGGGAAGGAGGCCGATGGCCTTGGACGCGGCCGCGAGGGCGGAGTCGCCGCCCGCATATGCGGTGCGCACCGCATGGAGTTCGTCAAGCGTCGCAGCGGCCTTGACTTTGGAGATTCCTTCGTCGATGGCCGCCGTCAGCGCGGCGGCGTCAAACGTTGAGCTATCTACCACTGGATTACCTTTCCTGGTTTCCTGGGGTTCGGGGGCGCCGTCGACGCGGGACGGCCGCCAAGCCCTACGGTCACATTTTCATGACATCACTAGACATAGCCACTGTAGCGAATGCGGCCGCGCGATGCGTGCGGATGACCGCAATGGCGCCACCGGAACGCGTGGGCGCCGCGTCGCGGCAGGCGTCTGCCTCCGTCAGCGGCGAGCACGCATGGCGAAGGCGTAGAGCAGCACCGCCGCGCTCGTCGCGACATTCAGGGATTCCGCCTCGCCATAGATCGGGATCGCCACCACGTCGTCGCAGCGGTCGACGGTGCCTTCCTCAAGGCCGCGCGCCTCGTTGCCGAAAAGGATGACGCGGGGGCGCGCGCCCAGCTCGGACGGTGCGCGATCGCGCCCGTCGAGCATATCGGGCAGCATGACCGGCCTGTGGCGTTCCGTGCCGTAGACATCGGCCGCCGTGACATGCAGGTTGCCGTTCGCCGCCCATCCGAAGAAGCCGTCCACGTCGAGCCTCGCCACCGGGATGTGGAACAGCGACCCGGCGGTGGCGCGCACGACCTTGGGATTGGTCACCTCCACGCAGTCGTCGACGAAGACCACGCCGGCGCATCCGGCGGCGTCGGCGGCACGGATGATGGTGCCCGCGTTCCCTGGGTCGCGCACCTGCCAGCAGGCCGCGACGATGCCGGCCGCAGTCCCTTCGCCGTCCTGCGGTTTCAACGCGGCGTCGATGGCGGCGGTGCTTGGCCGCTCCACGGCGTCGCAGTCCATGACCGCGGCGATTCCCTGGCAGTCGGGGCTGATGCGTTCCATGACCGCGCCGTTGGCAGGGTGCACGTAGATCCCCCCGTGGTCGGCCTCGAAGGCGATCGCGGCGGCGGCGCTGCCCCTGTCGTCGAACTGCGACGCACTGACATAAAGGTCATGCACGCGCGACGGCATGAACCGCACGGCTTCCCGCACCGCCTGCGGGCCTTCGACGAGGAAGCGTCCGGTTTTGCGGCGCCCGTGCCGCGTCGTGAGCTCCGCGACATGGCGGATGCGGTCCGACTTCGGATTTTCGAGGATTCCTGAACTGATAGGCATAGTGCAATGATACGGCGGCGTGGCCGCCATGGGCGCAGACATCTGGCGGCATGGGCGTCGTCCCGCCTCGGGACGCCGCGCGTGACATCGGATCACTACAATCGGCGGTATGGAGTCACAGGATTTTGACCTTATCGCAAAGCAAACGGCGCAGGCAGTGCGCGAAGTCCTCGGGGCGGCACGGCTGTCCGCCGGCGACATCTTCGTCATCGGGTGCTCGTCCAGCGAGGTGCTCGGCGAGCAGATCGGCACCCACACGTCCATGGAGGTGGCGCCCTACCTGTTCGACGGCGCCCAATCGGTGCTGAAACCCGCCGGGGTGTTCCTCGCCGCGCAGTGCTGCGAGCATCTCAACCGCGCCCTGGTCATCGAAAGGGACTGCATGGAACGCTACGGGTTCGACCAAGTCAACGCGATTCCCCAGCCCAACCATGCGGGCGGAGCGTTCGGCACCATCGCCTACCGGTCCTTCGACCATCCCGTCGTCGTCGAAGACATCCAGGCCAAGGCGAAGGCGGGCATCGACATCGGCGGCACGCTCATCGGTATGCACATCCATCCCGTCGTCGTGCCGCTGCGCATCTCCATCGACGCGATCGGAAAGGCGCACATCATCTGCGCGCGCTACCGTCCGAAGTACATCGGCGGAATCCGCGCCATCTACGACGAAAACCTGATGTAGCCTCCCCGGGCGCCCGTACCGGTGACGCCGCAGTCCTGCTGCCGGAGACAGCGGCGTCACCGATCCCGCAAATACGTCACCGGTTCTTGAAATACCTGAGCAGACGGGATTCGCGCACGCACAGTCCCGCGATGACCGCGGCCATGACGGCGCCCGCGAAAGCCGCCAACGGCACGCGGCACGCCTGCGCGGCGATCGTCCATTGGTCGGCGGGGGCGCAGCGTATGCAGAATCCGGCGAGCGACGACGCGGCGGACAGCGCCGCCAGCCCCGCCCAGGCTATCGTCTCGAGCGCTATGCCCAGCAGCTGCGCCCCTTTCGTCTGCCCCGCATGCAGGGCCCCCGCGTATTCCAAACGGCGCCGCGCCACCGACACCGCGCCGCAGACAAGACCGAAGACCAGGCCGATCCACGCGGCGCCCCTGGTCTGCCGCGCCACGTATGCGCCATGCGGATCCCACTGAGAATAATTGCTGTTGATGGCCATCGCCGCAGTCTTCTTGCTGCCGTCATCGTCCGAGGCAATCACCGTGTCATACAGCAGCCCGTCGAGCTGGTCGTCCTTCGGCCATGCCTGCGCCCAGCATTCCTGAAAGGCTCCATCTTCGGCGCTGGCAGGCACGAGGAAGGCGAAGTCGAACCGCGTGTCGCGCCCGTCATTGGGCCATTCGAAAACCCCGGCGACCGTGATGTCGCCCATGGTCGTGGCGAGCACGGAGCCCGTGTCGAGACCGAACATATCGGCAAGGTCGCGCGACACCCATGCGCCGCTTGCGTCAATCGCCGTATCCGCGGCGCCGTTCCGTGCGACCAATCCGACCATGCCCGGCGTCACTTCGTAGACCGGCACCTGTTGGCGGGGCGTTGCAAGCGGCGTCACCGACGTGCCGGAACGGACCGCTCCCGCGGCACGGGGACCTCCCGACGCCTCCACGAGTCTGTCGCATGCCAGACCGTCCACGGCACCATCGCTGACGATCTCCTCCGTGTCGGCCATGCTTTGGATGCGGGCGACCGCTTGGTTTTGCAGATTGACGATGGTGATGGCGTCGTATCCGCCGACAAGCGCCGCGGCGAGAAACATCGCCAGCACGAAAAGCAGCGCATGCGACACATCCTGCGACAGATTGCGGTGGGCTTCGGACACCACACACGACAGCTTCATGTGGCGGGACGGAGAGCTTCCCGCCGCCACGGAGATCTCGGCGGCATCGGATGCATCCGCCCGACCGCTTCCCGCCGTCACGGAAGCCGCGTCGGGAGCATCGGGACGGGACCTGACGGCTGCAACGGAGGCATCCGACGTCTCCACGTCGCCTTGTGAAGCAGCGCCGCCCTCCGCAACGCCATCCGAAGCGCCATCGTTCGCATCGTGCGACGCCCGGCCGCCGGCAGGCTCTTCCAAGGCGTCCGCCTCGGCCTCGGCCTCGGATTCGTCGTCCGGCGGGGCATAGTTCGCAAGGTCGATGACCCTGTCACACGCGTCGCGCGTGCGAGGGTCATGCGTGGCAACGAACACGATCATGCCCTGGCCGGCCAGGTTGCCAAGCACGCGGCTCACGGATTCGGCGGTGCGCGTGTCCAGCTGTGCCGTCGGTTCGTCCACCAGCAGCATGTCGGGATGCGCGCAGACCGCGCGGGCAAGCATCAGACGCTGGGCCTCTCCGCCCGAGAGCTCGGCAAAGTTCCTGTCGGCGACCCCGTCCAGCGAAAACAACGACAGGGTCTCCCTCGCCTGTCGCTCGGCCTCATGCCGGGACATGCCTTTGGCGAGCAGAGGGAACACGACATGGTCCAGGGCGCTGCGCCGGGCCACGCCGTAGGGGTTTTGGAACACCCAGCCGACTTTCTCGATGCCGTCGCGCTCCACATGCCCCGCCCATGGCTTCTCCCATCCGGCAAGAATCGACAGGAGCGTGGATTTGCCACAGCCGGAAGGCCCGCACAGCGCGACCACCTCGCCTGGCTCCACGGTGAAATCCAGATGCTCGAACAGCACATCGGTTCCGGGAAACCGATGCGCCAGGTTCACAGCCGTCACTCGCATGTCGCGTCCTTCACGGCCGACCCGATGCCCACGGTTGCGATCGACGAGACGTCGGTGCCGTCCGTGGGGGCCACCAGGCTCACGCCCATTCCCGACCCCACGACGTCGACATGCACGGGGGTTCCCTGCGACACTATGCAGCCGCTGGAGCCGGAATCGTCGAGCCCATAGACCGCGGCGGCCGGCACGCGAAGCACCTCCTGCTGCGATGACGATCGCAAGGTCGCGTCAATGCCCGAGGCAAGGCTGTCTGACGTCTGAGAGCTCCAATCCTGCGTCGATTCGACGGCCTCGAGGAAGCCTGCGTCGGTGATCTCGCTCTGTCCTGCCGTCAGCTGCGTGCTCTGCCCGAACACCGTGATCGTGTAATCGCCCGATCCCTGCAGCGCAGCCGGCAACTGAAGCTTCTGCAGACTGCCGGGTATCGCGCCTATCGCGGAGCCTTGCGTCACCTGGGACCCCATCGCCGCTGTCCAGTCCGTGACTTTCACGGAATCTCGGGGGATCCACAGCACCGATGCCATGGAAAAACCGCCGTCGGAGGTCCCCGCCGCTCCGCATGACTTGAGGAGCGAATTCCACGCATTGCCGGTGTTCCACGAATACACATCGGAATTCGCATCGGCTGCGTACCCCAGACGCACGAGCTCATTGTTGAGGGCGCGCACATCCTCGCCCTTGTCGTAATACTGCAGGTCGCGCCATGGCGGTACCGTCGTCGCCAGCGAAACGACGGGCTGTCCATCCACCGAGAACGCGGCTTTCCCGGACTCCAGCCCGTATGCGTGATGGTCGGCGGTGACCATGCCCATGCTGTTTGACGAAATCGCCTGGCTTTGCGATATGACCGGCGTGACGGTCATGCTCCGGCTTTCGCTCCACGCTTGCACCGACGCCGGGGCGCTGGTGACCTCCTGCGGTCGTTGCAGGATGCCGGGCGTGCGGTCGGGCAGATACAACGCGCATGCACCGCAGGAGACGACGATGGAGACTATCACGAGCACGCAGACCCATGCCCACGACAGCCCCCTGCGTGCCTGCGACGGCTTCGATGCCTTCTTCTTTTCTTTCTTGCTTGCCATTGTGCAGCCCTCACACATGAATAATCACAACGCCGGTGCAACCGCCGCTGCGCGGCTTCACTGCAATCGGCCAACGAGGCTGCCGGTTCCCTGTATCGAACCGGCAGCCAGAGCCCTCGGCGCAATCTGGGAACGCCTGGCCAAACCGCTCACCGACCCCGAAGACGGCGAACTACCCCAGGGGTTTCCACATCGATTCATTGTCATTGGACAGGGAGCCGCCGTTGGCAATGACGCATTCCTGTGTGCCTGTAGCCTCCCAATCGACACTAGAGGATCTTTCCGACTCCAGTTTCTGGGAGTCTTCGATGTATTGATCGGAAGTATAGGACGCATCGGCAAGCCCGCGTTTGTGGAGGCAGTCGACGATCGCTTGCTCCGGATCGCCGACAAGGCTGGGATTCCCGAAATTGAGCCCATACAGACCGTCGATGTCCATCGTATAGACGCTCCAGCAATACACCGCAGTCTCCTGCGCTTTATCAGCCTGTTCCTGCGTCAGACCGTTTCTGACAGTCATGGGAAGGCTGTAGAAACTCCCATACTCGTTGGGAACGGGATCCGTGTATCCATGGTCCTGCACGCAAGTACGGTAGTTGCTCCACGCGGTCTCGTAATCGGCGCGAGACACAATGCCGTTGTTATCGACCGCCCGTTGCAGCATCTCCGTTTCGTCATCGGAACGGGTGTACAGCGGGTCTTTGTAGTCAAGCAGGAACTGTGCGCGCTCTTTCATGGATGCCGCGATAGGCTGAGTCGTCGACCCATCCGTCGATTGCGCCGTCTGCGTATCCGATGGCGACGCACCAGCGCCACCGCCGCATCCCGCGCACAGCAACGCCCCTGCGCACGTCACTGTGCACAGAACCCGTCTCCATGGGCGGTTTGCTGCATTCATCAGACACCTTCAATTCCGTATTTCACGTAATCCCCGACGACCGATGATCCACCGTAATCGGTAACCTCACAATACTGCCGTGGAGAGGTGCGTTTCCATTTTCCGCTCCCATCCTGCGACGCTTCGCAATATTCAGTTCCGGTCACGGAATAAATCTTGACGTAGGACTTCGTCGCCGTGGCGTTCCACGTCCCATGCCAGAAACCACGTTCGATCGTTCCGCTGGTGACAGGAAAACGATACTCATAGCGTCCGCTTGCATCAGCGACATCTGCGCCGCCAAAGGCGAGCACAACAGCCAGCGCAATCGACGTCATCGTCAGCAGCGGCTTCGAAAGCCTGCGCATGCGCATAGACTTTTCCATTTTTTACTCTTTCTACCCAGAGATTTCTCCCAGAAATCTCCCTTTTCATTCCATTCAAAGACTCATGACAAGCTCCATGAATCGTGTGTTTTAGTGTAGCACTCCCGGGGCGCCGAACCGAGACAGGAACAGGGTCTCGGCGATGATGCCGTTCTTGACCAGGGGAAGCGAAACCGACTCGTTGGGGCTGTGCGCGTTGGCCTGCGGATCCTCGGGTCCGGTGACGATGACCTGCGCATGGGGAAACAGCTGCTGGAGCTCGGGGATGAAAGGAATGGAGCCGCCCTCGCCCTTGTTCACCGGGTCCACGCCGAAAGCCTCCGCCATGGCGGTCTCCATGAGCCTCACCGCCTTGCTGTCAGGGTCCATCGCCCACCCCATGCCGTTTTCCAAAGGCTCGACGCTCACCTCGGCGCCGAAAGGAGCATGCGAGGTGAGGAACTCGGCCATCGCCTTCTGCGCGTCCTCGGGACGCTGCTGCGGGGCTGTGCGCACGGACAGGCGGAAACGCGCGCTGTCGGCGATGACATTGATGGCGGCGTCCACGGGCGTCGCGTCGAATCCGGTGACGGACACGCTCGGCTTCGTCCAATCGCGGGAGGCGAGCGAACCGGTGCCCGCGAAACGCAGGGAATCCACGGCGCCGGCATCCGCGCGGAACTGGGCGGGATCGAGGTCGCGCTGCAGACCGCCCACCGGATCCTGCGCCATGAGACCCGGCACCACGAGGTCGCCGCCATCGTCGTACATGCTGGCGATGAGCATGGCCGCCGCGGTGGTCGCGTCGACGATCGGACCGCCGAACTGTCCGGAATGCACAGGGTGCCTGAGCACGCGCACGGTCACGTTGAGCTGGGTGTTGCCTCGCAGCGATGTGGTGAGGCTCGGCGTCACGGAGTCCCAGTTGCCCGAATCCGCCACGATGATGGCGTCGCAGTCGAACTCGTCGCAGTGCGCGGAGAGGAAGGGGATGAAGCTTGGCGAGCCGACCTCCTCCTCGCCTTCGAAGAAAAGCTTGACGTTGCAGCCGAAGCGCTCCGGGTGCGCGGCAAGCAGGCGCAGCGCGCCGTAGTGGATGGCGATGCCGCCGCCGTCATCGGTGGCGCCGCGGCCGAACATGCGCGTGTCGACGATCCGCGCCGTGAACGGGTCGGCGTCCCATTCGGACGCATCGGGCACGTCGACCACGTCATGATGTGCATACAGCATGACGGTGGGCAGCTTCGGGTCGACGACCTTGGCGCCGATGACCTCGAACGCACCGGGCGTGCCGTCCGAATTGCGCGACTGCACCACGTGCGCGTCGGAGACGCCGGCCTCGCGCATCTTGGCGGCCACGAATTCGGCCGAGCGCCTCATGTGGTCGGCACCCACGCCCCGTGACGAAATGCTGCGCAGGGCCACCTTGTCGCGCAGCAGATCCAGCACATCCGCATAGATGCTGCCGTCGTTCGCGGTGAAATCCTCACGCGCATCGCCGCCGTCAAGCTCTTCCCGAACAGTGGTCGCGTCAATCGCCATGTCGTCCTTCTTTCGTCTCCGTCGTCTCGACGCCGCGCAGCCGCCTCGCCACGACGGTCCGCGCGACGCATCGCGTTTTCTATCCGATACTATTCCACCACGATTCCACCCGCCGGCGATCGCCGCACCACACGTGTGCGGACGTGCCGCCGCGTCGAGACGTGAACATAATCTGTTCGCATGGCTCTCTTCAAGAAATCCAAAGACGCAGCGGACGCCTCGCCGTCCGCACAGGCGGAGACGAAATCGAAAGCCGCGCAGACCCCTGGCAAAGGACGCCCGACCCCCAAGCGCAAGGATGCGCAGAAGGCGAACCTGCATCCGCTGGTGCCCCAGGACCGCAAGGCCGCGAAAAAGTCCGCCAAGGCCCGCATCCGCGAGAAGGAGGACCGCGAATACGAGGCCATGGAGACCGGAGATGTGCAGCACATGCCGTCCAGCGAACGCATCCCGTGGCGCATCTATGTGCGCGACTACGTGGATGCTCGGCGCAACCTGGGCGAATGGTTCATGCCGATCATGTTCGTGGCGCTCATTGCCTCGTTGATCCTGCAGAATTCATACCAGGTGGTGGCGTTCTGGATGCTCATGATCATGTACATCTACCTCATCGCCGTGATCATCGACGCCATCGTCATGTGGCATGGCCTCAAGAAGAAGCTCATCGCCAAATACGGCGACAAAGCCGTGGCGAAGGGCCAGCACACGGGCATGTACGCATGGTCGCGGGCGCTGCAGATCCGCTCGTGGCGCATGCCCAAGCCCCGCTACGCCAAGCATGGCAACTGGCCTGAGTGAGACAAAGCACCTGTGAAAGCCGCCGCCCCCTCGAGGACGACGGCTTTTGCGTTGCATGAGTCGGACCCCGGCCCCGCGCCCCAGCCCGGAGCCGCAGGCGGACAAACGCAGAACCCATGATTCACACCACAGAACACACACCACAGAACAGGCGGTGAGCAGACAATGGAAGACAACGCCACGCGGCACCGGACGGCCGACGCGGAAAACCAGCAGCCCGCGCAGCATTCGCTCGTGATCATCGGGGCCGGCCCCGGCGGCTATTCCTGCGCACTGCGCGCCGCCGAACTGGGCATGCGGGTCACGCTCGTGGAGCGAGACCCCGTCCCCGGCGGCACGTGTCTCAACCGCGGATGCATTCCGTCGAAGGCGCTGCTCACCGCCGCGCACGCCTTCCATGACGCCACGCACAGCGCCCGGATGGGCGTGCACGCGGATGCGACGGTGGATTGGGACCAGCTCGCCGCCTTCCGTGATTCCGCCATCGACTCCATGGTCTCAGGGCTCTCGTCGCTACTCGACAAGCGCGGCGTCACGGTGGTGCACGGAGAGGCCTCCCTCGTCCAAGCTACAGACGGCGCAGACACAGCCGGAAACGCGCAAGGCTCGCAACGCCAGGCGGAACCGACGCACTGCGAGGTACGCGTGCGCACTCATGCCACCATCGCTAACGTCGCCGACAGCGCTTGCAGGGCACGCGGCGTGGCGGGTTCGCAGGATACGATGGACGACGGTCTCATCACGCTCCGCGCCGACGACGTGGTAATCGCCACGGGCGCGCACCCCACGGCGCTGGAAGCCGTGCCTTTCTCGGACCGCGTTATGGACTCGGACAGCGCGCTGGCCGCCCCTCGCGCCCCTCGTTCCGCGGTCATCGTGGGGTCGGGCGCCATCGGCCTCGAATTCGCAAGCTTCTGGAACACCATGGGCACGCACGTCACCATGCTGGTGCGCCATGGCAGGCCGCTGTCGGGATGGCACCGCCGCGTCGGCAGCACGGTGATGCGAGGCCTTGCTGCACGCGGCGTGGAGTTCGTCACCTATCGCGACGTGGAGGCCTGCGAGGAATCCGAGGATTCGGTGCGGCTGACGCTCGCTGGCTCGCGCGTTCCCTCGGTCGAGGCCGAGGCGTGCCTCGTCGCCATCGGACGCACTCCCGACACCACCCTCGCGGCGGACGCGGGAATCGCCCTCACCGACCGGGGCTTCATCGCCACCGACGGATTCGGCCGCACGTCGCGACCGCACGTCTGGGCGGTGGGCGACGTGACCCAGGGCCGCCAGCTCGCCCACCGGGCCTTCGAACAGGGCATCGTGGCCGCGGAGGCCATGGCGGGGCTTCGCCCCGCCCCCGTCGTCGACACCGACGTGCCGCAGGTAGTGTTCAGCGAACCGCAGGCGGCGAGCGTCGGGCTCACCGCCGACCAGGCCACGGCCCAGGGGTACGCCGACGTCTCCGACACCGCCTATGTGATGGGCGCCAACGCCCGCACGCTCATGAGCGGCGAACCCGGCGTCATCGACGTTGTCACCGGCGTGCCGGCGCAGGTCCCGGCCGACCGTGCGCACGACGCGCGCGACGCCGCCGGGCGCGTCGTGCTGGGCGTGCACATGGCAGGCCCCTCCGTCTCCGAGCTCGTATCGGAAGCCGAGCAGCTCGTGCGCCAGGCAGTGCCGTTGTCTCAGGCTGCGCGCGCCATCCACCCCCACCCCACGTTCGGCGAGGCGCTCGGCGAGGCGCTTCTCAAGGCCGACGGCAGGCCGCTCCACACATTCTGACGCCCCGTGCGCCGCGACGGGGCGACGGGGGCCATGCGATTGCGCCCACAGCGCAATCCCGCTTCGTTGGGTACGCAATCGGCTAGTATGCGGTACAGCATGCCTTCCGGCCCGTCATGACGGCGGCGTGGAAGGCCCAGCGCACCAGCAGACCGCGCGACCGCAGCGCAGAAGAGGATTTCCATGGCCAAGAAAGAAGCAGACTCCAAACAAGACGCCACGACCAAAAAGAAGAAGCGTCCGGGCATCCGCGAGACATGGAAGCAGATTGTGAACGTCTACAAGTTCACGCGCCGCTATGACAAGAACCTTCCGTGGGTCATGGTCCTGTGCGTCGCCATCCCCGTGGCCGTCTCGGTGCTGATCCCCCTGCTGTGGTACCGCAGGAGCGTCGTGGGCTGGATCCTCACCGTGCTCGCCGGCGTTTTCGTGGGCTTCACCGTCGCCGTGTACGTGCTCACAAACCGTTCCAACAAAGCCGTCTACAACGAGATCGACGGCCACGCCGGCGCCACCGTCGCCGTGCTGCGCAACATCAACAACAAGGCGTATCACTTCGACGAGCAGCCCATCTGGGCCGACCCCCATTCCAAGGACGTGCTGTGGATGGGCACCAGCTTCGCCGGCATCTACCTCGTCGGCGAAGGCGATTACGGCCGCGTCCAGAAGGCCATGGACGTGCAGGAGAAGAAGATCCGCCGCATCACGCAGGGGTCGGCCATCCCGATCATCCGCATCAGCGTGGGCAACGGCCCCAAGCAGGTGCCGCTGAACAAGCTTCGCAGGGAGATCGTGCGCCATCGCAAGTTCGCCCTGCGTCAGGACGAACTCACCGCCCTCAACAACCGCCTGCGCACAATCCGTCTGCGCAACAGCACCATGAACATGCCCAAGGGCATCGACCCCAACCGTGTGCATGTCAGCCCCCGCGCCATGCGTGGCAAGTGAGCCCGCCGTCCGCGGTTGTGCCTGAAGGCGTGAGTCACCTATGTGGCTCACGCCTTTTTCTCTGTCCGCTTTCCACGCCCGCCGCTTTCCACGCCCGCCGCTTCCACGCCCGCTGCTTTCCATGCCTGCGGGCCGCGCATCGTTCTGTGACCCGCACCTTGTCCCTGGCCCCGGGCGCGCCTCGTTTCCCGCCTCCGCCCACCCACGCTTTCCCCATGCGGACAGGCGCAACAATACGAAAATCGAAACAAAACCGACGAAATCGCTACGCCGCGCAACCCGAAGTCTCAGCCTGTGGCCTCCCGGTTTGCCTTGAATTTGCAACGTATTTCGGGGGTACGAAACATTACCGTAACGTAAACGTCTACTTTGCGAAACCCCTGCTCCTAGACTCTATTACGTATTCCAAAGACGAAAGGATGGTCAGATGACCGACATCAAGACCAAGGAAGACGCCGAGGCCCTCATCAACAAGGAAGGCATCGAATACGTTTCCGTTCGCTTCACCGATCTCATCGGTGTGCAGCAGCACTTCACCGTTCCGGCTGAAGCTTTCATCAAGGACGCATTCACCGATGGCATGCCGTTCGATGGTTCTTCCGTGACCGGCTTCCAGGCCATCAACGAGTCCGACATGAACCTCAAGCCCGATGTGACGACTGCTTACGTGGATCCGTTCCGCAAGCACAAGACCCTGGACGTTGTCTTCTCCATCGTCGACCCGATCACCGATGAGCCGTACAGCCGCGATCCCCGTCAGGTCGCCGCCAAGGCCGAGGCCTACCTGCAGTCCACCGGCATCGCCGACACCGCATACTTCGCACCTGAGGCCGAGTTCTTCATCTTCGACAAGGTCCGTTTCGAGAACTCCATGGCTCGCTCCTTCTACGAGGTCGATTCCATCGAGGCTCCGTGGAACAGCGGCAAGGACACCGAGGACGACGGCACCCCGAACATCGCTTTCAAGAACCACGTCAAGGGCGGCTACTTCCCGATCCCGCCGATCGACCACTCCCAGGATCTGCGCGACGACATGGTGCACAACCTTCAGGCCGTCGGCCTGCAGCTCGAGCGCTCCCACCACGAGGTTGGCGGCGCTGGCCAGCAGGAGATCAACTACCGCTTCAACTCCCTGATGCATGCAGGCGACGACCTCATGAAGTACAAGTACATCGTCCATGAGACCGCAGCCCTCGCCGGCAAGGCGGCAACCTTCATGCCGAAGCCGATGGCAGGCGACAACGGCACCGGCATGCACTGCCACCAGTCCCTGTGGAAGGACGGCAAGCCGCTCTTCTACGACGAGAAGGAATACGGCGGCCTCTCCAAGATCGCCCAGTGGTACGTCGGCGGCCTCATCAAGCACTCCTCCTCCGTGCTTGCCTTCACCGATCCTTCCCTGAACTCCTACCACCGTCTGGTTCCGGGCTTCGAAGCCCCGGTGTGCATGGTGTACTCGGCACGCAACCGTTCCGCCGCCATCCGCATCCCGCTCGCTGGCAAGTCCCCGGCCGCGAAGCGCATCGAGTTCCGCGCGCCGGATCCGTCCTGCAACCCGTACCTCGGCTTCTCCGCTCAGCTCATGGCTGGCCTCGACGGCATCATCAACCACATCGAGCCCCCGGCACCGATCGACAAGGATCTCTACGAGCTTCCTCCGGCAGAGTACGCCAACATCAAGCAGGCTCCGGGCTCCCTCGAAGAGGCTCTCAACGCCCTTGAGGAAGATCACGACTTCCTCACCGCGGGCAACGTCTTCACCGATGACCTCATCGAGACCTGGCTCGACATCAAGCACGGCGAGATCGACAAGGCTCGTCTGCAGCCGACGCCGCTCGACTACGAGCTCTACTTCCACATCTGATTTTCGGCTGTGGCGAGGTCTGAGCCTCGCAGAGTGAAAGTCTGACGAATCCCCCTCCCCTCCCGGGAGGGGGATTTTCGTTGTCGTGGAGAGCGCCCGACCATCGCGTCCATCCCTCCCATGCATCTGCACCGTTGACATACGCGGCAGGGCACTTCCGGCGCCGGGAGTACCTTCGTACCTGTATGCGCGACGCATCCGCCGCGCGACAGGACCTGCAATGGACGAAGGAGAAC
The DNA here is from genome assembly GCA_002353815.1 of Bifidobacteriaceae bacterium UBA2724. Lineage (GTDB taxonomy): Bacteria > Actinomycetota > Actinomycetes > Actinomycetales > Bifidobacteriaceae > Pseudoscardovia. Next base: position 244,267 of record DEKK01000012.1, read on the forward strand.
TATGCAGTTCAGCAAGCGCGTCGCTGCGTTCGGCGACGAGATTTTCGCGGCATTGGACGATAGGAAGAACGAACTCGTGGCGCAGGGGCGCACGATCTACAACCTCAGCGTGGGAACCCCCGATTTCGAAGTGCCCTCGCACATCCGCCAGGCGTTGATCGACGCGGCCGCCGACCCAGACAACTGGAAGTACGCGCTGCATGACCTGCCCGAGCTCAAGCAGGCGGTGTGCGATTACTACCACCGCCGTTTCGACGTCGAGATCACACCCGACATGGTGTGCAGCTGCTACGGGACGCAGGAAGGCATGGGGCACATCGGCATGGTTCTGTGCGACGAAGGCGACACCGTGCTGCTTCCCACCCCGTGCTATCCCGTGTTCATCACCGGGGCCGCGATGGCCGGCGCGACCATCCACTACTACCCCATGACGGAAGAGACGAACTACCTTCCCGATGTCACCACAATCCCCGATGACGTCGCCGACCGGGCGAAATACATGGTGGTTTCGCTGCCGTCGAACCCGATGGGCTCCGTCGGCACGGCCGAGACGTATGCACAGATCATCGAGTTCGCCCGCAGGCATGACATCCTCGTCATCCACGACAACGCCTACAGCGACATCATCTTCGACGGTCGCATGGGACGCAGCTTCCTCAGCTACCCCGGCGCGGCGCAGGTCGGCGTGGAGTTCTTCTCGCTGTCCAAGAGCTTCGACATGACAGGCGCGCGCGTGAGCTTCCTTGTGGGACGCCCCGACGTGATCGCCGCGTTTCACAAGCTCCGCAGCCAGATCGACTACGGCATGTTCCTGCCGATCCAGCATGCTGCGATCGCCGCGCTCACCGGGCCGTTGGATTCGGTGCGCCGGCAATGCGCGGATTACCAGGCGCGACGCGACGCGCTGTGCAACGGGCTGCGGTCCATCGGCTGGGATTGCCGGGATTCGCAGGGCAGCATGTTCATGTGGGCGCCGGTGCCCGAGCGATACGCGACGAGCGTGGATTTCTGCCTCGACCTCATGGACAGGTCCGGCGTGATCTGCACGCCCGGATCCAGCTTCGGTCCCGCCGGCGAAGGGCATGTGCGCTTCGCCCTGGTGCTGCCGCCCGACCAGATCGCCAAGGCGGTGGCCGCCATCGACGCCAGCGGGATCCTCAAAAGCTGACGGGACCGGCCACGGGGCGCCCAGCGCGGGTACAGCAAGGCGCGCCGCAATGTCCCCCGATAACCGAAAGGCGTGCCCCCAGTCGCCCGGGCACGCCATGGTATCATGGGGTTCATTATGTCTGTTACAGCCCTGGCCCTGTCGCACATCACGTATACGTATCCCGGAGCCCCTGCGCCGCTCCTCAACGACATCAGCGTGACCTTCCCCACGGGCTGGACCGCCGTGATGGGAGACAACGGCATCGGCAAATCGACCCTCATGAACGTCGCGCGCGGTGCGACAGCCGCCGACTCAGGACAGGTGTCGCCCCGCGACGCGGTGATCGCCTATTGCCCGCAGGACGTGGCGACGCAGCCATCGAACCTCGAGGACTTCGCGAACGACTGGAATCCCGACGCCCTGGCGATGCGCGACGCGCTCGGCATCGACGACGGCTGGCCCTACCGTTACGAGACCCTGTCGGGCGGGGAGCGCAAACGCATCCAGATCGCCTGCGCCATGATGGCGCGACCGGACGTGCTGATCCTCGATGAGCCCACAAACCACGTGGACGCCCCGACGCGCGACGCCATGGTCCGCGCCATGCTTCTATTCACAGGACAGAAACGCGAGGTGGAAGGGGCGTTGACGCCTCCGCGGTCCGGCCGCATCGGCATCGTGGTGTCGCACGACATCGAGCTGGTGGACGCCGTCGCCATGCGGTGTGCGTTTTTCGAGCGCCGCCACATCGACCACCGCAACATCACGTGCGTGACCGTGCGCCCGGGCAACTACACGCAGGCAAGCGCCACGGCGGCCGCGTCGCAGGCGAGCGAGCAGACCGCGCTCTCGCTGGCCCAAAAGGAAGCGGCCAGGCTGCAGCGCGAAAGCGCGGCGCGCCAGCATGACGCGGCACTGGCGGCGACCGCATGGCGCGCCAACAGAAACATTGACCGCAAGGACCATGACGCCCGCAATGCCGCGAAGCTGGCGAAGATGACGAGCGTCGACGGCACGGCGGGGGCTGCGAAGGCACGTCTCGACGCGCACGTCGCGGCAGCGCAGTCCGCCGTGGATTCCGCCGAGGTGGCGGCGAAACGATACGACGGCGACCTCACCGCCTTCCAATCCGTGGAACCGAGCCACAGGACCGAACTCGTCCGCGTGGAATCCTCGATGATTCCGTTCGACGGCAGCGAGCCCGTGTCGGCGGCGCCTCCGACACCCGCGCAGTGGAAGCCATCGCCATCCATCGACGAATCGTCGCTTCCGGTCACCATCCACGCAGTGCGCACGCAGGTCGGGGTGCAGATACCGACGCTCAGCGTCGGGCCGTCCGACCACATCGGCGTCGTGGGCGCCAACGGCGCCGGCAAAACCACCACGCTGCGAACGCTTCTGCGCACGCTCCGAATGCACAACCCCGACGAGACCACGCTTGTCATCGACCAGAACACCACCGACGACGACGCCCGGAAGGCGCTGGCGCGTCTGGATTCCCTCGATCCGCAGCGCCGCGGGTCGGTGTTGTCCGCCATGGCGCAGCTCAACGCCGACCCGGACCGCATCATGGCGGACGACGCCCTTCCCTCCCCCGGCGAGCTCCGCAAGCTGCTGCTGTGCCTAGGGATTGCAGAGAGCCCCCGCATCATCGTCATGGACGAGCCGACGAACCACCTCGACCTGCACTCCAAACAGGCGCTGGCCCGCGCCCTCGCGGCGTTCCCCGGCGCGGTGATCGTAGCAAGCCACGACATGCCGTTCCTCGAGCAGGCCGTGACGCAGCTGTGGGAATTCCACCGCTAGCCGCGCCGCGCACGCCCACGGACATCCGACGGCATCGCATACAATGAGGCACGGAACGACGAGCCACGCTCGACGCAGCGCACCGAGGGCACTGCCCCGCTTCGAATGCAAGGAGACACACATGGAACAGCCTATTGTCACCGACACCGAATTCCTCAGCCGCAAGTCACGCCCGGCGACGAAGGACGACGCCCAGGTCATCACCGACCTGCGCGACACCCTCGAGGCGCACAAAGACACGTGCGTCGGCCTCGCCGCGAACATGATCGGCTCCCTGACCCGCATCATCATCGTGGCGACCGCCAACGGCCCGCTGGTGATGGTCAACCCCGTCATCACCAAGCGCCGGGGCATCTACACGGTCGACGAGGCATGCCTGTCACTGGACGGCACCCATCGCGCGACCCGCTTCGATATCATCACGGTGAAGTGGCAGGACGAGAACTTCGCCTACCACACCACGCAGTTCTCGGACTACACCGCCGAGATCATCGAGCATGAGGTCGACCATCTCGAAGGCAAGCTCATCTGAGTCCGAATAGCGGTTCGGCGCTGTGGCTCCGGCATCATGGTTCCGGAACCACAGTGTTGGCGCCGGGCGCCATGACGTCGGCGCCCGGCCAGGCCCCTCTCGTTCTTCATGTATCGTTGTGGTGACACGGTTGCGATACAAGTCCAGCGGCGTCACCAAGGGAGAAGACACAGAGGGAGGGGTCACATGGTCTATTCGCAGTATCCGTCGGATTCCGACGACGGTCATCAGCAACCGTCGTCCGCAGGGCAGCGGTCATCATTCTGGGGGCAGCCGTCCCCGTCGTCCTACGGGCAGCCGCAATCGCAGAATCCCTCCGCGACGGGTCAAGCGGGTTTCCCATCCTCGCCCTACCGCCAGTCCTCGCCCTACCGCCAGTCCTCGCCCTACGGCCAGTCCTCGCCCCACGGCCAGCAACAGCCGTCCGCCAGGCAATCCAATGGCTTCGACGTCTATGCCGACGCCGATTCTCATACCACCTCTTCCGCTGATCCATATGCCGACGCCAGCCCTTCCGTCGATCCTTACGCTGATCCATACGCCGCCGCCCAGCGCAGCGCGACGATGGACGACAGCGCGGAGTCGGCGACACCGGGCGGCGACTATGGCGCGCCCTCTGGCTCGCAGTATGGGCCGATCGTCGACGCGCTGCGATACATCGCGGCCAGCGGCGGCGGATCGCAGGCGACCCAGGATGCATCGCAGTACACCGCATCGCCGGGCACCCGGCGCCACTCCTCCCACCACATGACGGACACCCTGTGGCGTTGGCTGCCTGCGGCGATCGTCCTGATCGTCGTCCTTGTCGTCGCATACAACCTCGCCCCCACGGTGGCGAAACTGTATGCGCATGTCATCTTATTGCCGGTCTACGTCGTGGCGGCCACGGCCATCATCATCCGCAACCGCGCCAAAATCAGCATCGTGGGCATGGTGGCGGTTGCCCTTATCTTCTCGTTCCCGGCCATCACGGCGATTCCCCTGCTGCCTGACATTCCGTACTTCTCCAATCCCAGCACGGAGACGCTGACGCAGGCCACCGTCTCCCGCGACAGCTACAGCGACTCCGACGGCGACTCCCATGTCACCTACGAGCTCCATGGAATGTCTGAGAACGGCGCCGAATATTTCTCCATCAGCGGCGATCAGTACTCATCGTGCTGGCCGCACATCACCAGCACGTCGGGAAGGGCCGAGGTCTCGTACCTGCCTCATTCGCGCACGGTGCTCACGCTGTCGTGCAGCACCAACGATCCGACCGTCGAATGAAGCGCCCAGACGTTCCTCACGTAACCAATGCCGCGGATTGTCCGGCGGGTCGCGTCGACCCGCGCATGAAGCCTGCCGCGTCCGCCAAGAGACGCCGAAGATATCCAACCGAAGATATCCCGATCTTGGGGAAGCCATCGTCTGGAACATTCCGGCGTAGCATGCCGCGTCGCACACTACGCCGAGCCACTCACGGCTCTCATCCCACCCCGTATGGCAGCGGTCCACCCATTGGCCAATGTAATCGACCGATGTGTCGGACGCGTGCGCCTATTTCAGAATGTGTTTGTTTCCCCACAAAACCTTACAGATCCCTGGGAATCTGTTCACGTTTGGCAGTCCGAGTCTGCCCCGCACTTCGCATGGAAACGCGGGGGCGGTTCCCCGGCGGCCCGAAGCGGACGGTCAGCCTTTCGACGGCCCGGGGTGTTCCATCAGCGCATGCGCCATATCCACGAAGCTCCGCGCCACGTCGGTATCGGCCAGCGAGCCATCGGCATTGAGCACAGCCGGACGGCCGGCTTCCGTCGTCTCGCGCAGCTCCGGCACCAGCGGCAGCCGGGCCAGCAGGGGCACGTCGTATCCCAGGTCGCGGGTGAGCTTGGCAGACACGCGCTCGCCACCGCCTTCGCCGAAGACATTCAGGCGTTCCCCCCTGTGATCGAAATAGCTCATGTTTTCGATGACGCCATCGACCTGCATGGGCATCTGCAGCGAGACGAGCCCCGCGCGCACCGCGACTTCGGAGGCCGATGGCTGCGGCGTCGTGACGATGACGAGCTCGGCGTTCGGCAGAGTCTGGGCCACCGAGATGGTCATGTCACCGGTGCCTGGGGCGAGGTCGAGCAACAGCACATCGGGCTCGCCCCACCATACGTCCGTGAGGAATTGCTCGAGCGAGCGCTGCAGGCGCGGACCGCGCCACAGAATCGCGCGGTCGGATCCGGCGAACACACCGATCGACATGAGTCTCACACCCCAGCGCTCGGGCGGTACGAGCATGCCGTCGAGGTTGGTGGGCTGGTCGGTGACGCCGAAGAGTCGGGGCAGCGAGAAGCCGTAGATGTCAGCATCGATCGCGGCGGTGTCGTATCCCAGGGCGGCGAACGTGGCCGCGAGATTGGCGGTGACGGAGCTCTTGCCCACCCCGCCCTTGCCCGACGCGATGGCGAAGACGCGCGTCTTGGAATCCTTGCGGGTGAAGGGGTTGGCGCGGCGCTCGGCCTTGAGCCGCTCCACCAATGCCTCGAGCTTGTCGTGGCTCATGGTGGTGGTGTCGATGGCGACGTTGAGCCGGCCACCGGGATAACCCTCCAGCGCGGCCGTGATACGGCGGCGGATGGTGTCGGACAGCGGGCATCCCGGCACCGTGAGTTCCAGATGCACGGTGACGTCCCAGGCCGGCGCATCCGTGTCGGAATCCGGGCGGCCTTCGGCTACCGAGGGAGCGCCCTGCACATGGGCGGCGCCACCCGCGGGGATCACATCGACTCCGGCCACCATGCCCAGGTCGGTGATGGTGCGTCCGAGCTCGGGGTCCATCACCCTGTCCAATGCCGCCATCACGTCATCGTGCACGTGCATGACCTGCCTGTCTTGAGCCATCGTCACCCTCCCTGGTCGAACTCTGCGATCGCTTGTGCATGCCCACGCCAGGGCATCAGCCGCCGAACGAAGCGGAATTACGACACCTCACTGTATATGCCCCGGCCGAGCGAAACAAGACCCCGTGGCACAATCGACGGCGTCGCACTGGCGGTTTCCCGTCCTTTTTCCGTCACGGGATGCGAAATACCACGCGTCTGTCGTGTGCCCGGCAAGCGTCTCGTCCCACAGCGGCGTCGTCCACGTCTGCGCGGGACGGGAACCGTGTCACTCCCCTGCGGAATCGGTCGCGGGCGTGAATTCGCCGGTTTCCAGCAGATGGGCGAACTGGCTCTGATCGATCATGGGGATGCCCAGCTGCTCGGCCTTCGTTACCTTCGCGGCGCCGGGTGCGGTGCCGGTTACGACGACGGTCGTCTTCTTGCTCACGCTGCCCGCGGCCTTGCCACCGCGTTCCTCGATGGCGGTTTTGGCTTCCTCGCGCGAGTAGCCCTCGACCGTGCCGGTCACCACGACCGTCTTGCCTTCGAGGGTCTGGGGCAGAGTCGGCTTGCTGGCCACCTGCAGCCCCACGCCCGCCATGCGCCAGGCATCGAGCACCTTGCCACGCCAGTTTCCGGGCTGGCGGGCCTCCTCGAACCAACCGTGGATCACATGCGCTTTCTCGGCGCCGATCGTGTCAATCGTGGCGAGGTCCTCTTCCGAAGCGTTTTCGAGCGCCTCCAGGGAGCCGAACGCCGATGCGAGGATGCGTGCCGTGGGCGGTCCGACGCTGCGGATCGACAGCGCCACGAGCACACGCCACAGGTCGGCGGAACGCGCGGCCTTGATTTCGTCAAGCATGGCGAGGGTCGTCTTGCTCGGCTCGGAATCGGCGATGGTGCCGCCCTGCTGAGGAGCGTTGTAGAAGGCGTACTCCTGCCTCCACAGACCGGACATTCCGCGGATTTTCCGCACCTTGCGCGTAGCGCCCGTGGCGGGGTCGGTCACCTCGCTGATCTCGACGACGGGGATTTCCCTCCACACGCGCACGTCGCGCAGCTGCTCCACCTGGATGGAGAAGATGTCGGCCTCGCTGGAGATCACGGGCTTCTGCGGCGTCGGCAGCCGCAGGTCCGGATCGGGCACGTAGGGCGCGGGGTCCTCGCCGAGCTTCACGTCGATTTCACGGACTCCCGGATAGTAGGTTCCGGTGTCAGTGGGACGGTTCTCTTCGGGGTTCGTCAGGGCGACGGCCGCCTGGTCCCCCAGATGCTCGATGTCAAGCGCCTTGCGCGACGCGAGGTTGACCACGCGTTCGGTCAGCTGCGCCGGGCACGATTCCATGTTGGGGCAGCGGATGTCGACGTCGCCTTCCTTGGCGGGCGCGAGCTTGGCGCCGCAGCTGGGGCACACGGTGGGCATCACGAATTCGCGCAGGTTGTCGTTGCCTTCGCGCAACGACAGCACCGGCCCCACGATCTCGGGGATCACGTCGCCCGCTTTGTGCAGGATGACGGTGTCGCCGATGAGGAGGTTCTTGGCCTTGATCATCTCGGCGTTGTGCAGCGTGGCGCGCGACACGGTGGAGCCGGCGACATACACGGGATCGAGGATGGCGACCGGGGTCACGCGGCCGGTGCGGCCGACCTGCACGACGATGTCGCGCAGCTTCGTGTTGACTTCCTCGGGCGGATACTTGTAGGCGATGCCCCATCGCGGCGCGCGGGACGTGGCGCCCAGACGGCGCTGCAGGGCGAGGTCGTCCACCTTCACCACGATGCCGTCGAGCGCGTGCTCGATGTCGTCGCGGTGCTTGCCGTAATACTCGATCATGTCGAGGATCTCAGCGAAGCTCGACACCTTGCGGTTATGCGGTGAGACGGGCACGCCCCACGTCCGATACAGGTCGTATGCCTGCGACTGGTCCACCACGTCGGCGTGGCCGGGACCGGCGTTGGCGCCCCAGACAAGGCGGCCGATGCCGTGCGCGTAGAAACTCAGGTGACGGTCGGCCGTCACATGGGGGTCCTTCTGGCGCAGCGACCCCGCCGCGGCGTTGCGCGGATTGGCGAAAGGCGCGCGCCCCATGGCGGACTGCCGGGCGTTCAGGGCGTGGAAGTCGTCGAAGCGCATGAAGACCTCGCCGCGGATCTCGATGAGCTCGGGGATGTCTTCGGCCGGCCCTGCCAGGTTCTGCGGAATCGTGCGAATCGTGCGCACGTTGGGCGTGATGTCTTCGCCGATCACGCCGTCCCCGCGCGTCAGTCCCTGTTCGAGCACGCCGTTGCGGTATATGAGGTTGAGCGCCAGGCCGTCGATCTTGACTTCGCAGGTCATGGGAAGCGGCTTGTCCGCAGGCCATTCGAGGTCACGCAGCACGGAGTCGTACCATACGCGAAGCTCCTCGTAGCTGAACACGTCGTCGAGCGACAGCATGCGCGAGGGATGCCGCACGGAGGCGAAGTCGGCCGAGACCGTGCCTCCGACGCGATGCGTCGGCGACTGTGGGTCGTCGAGCTCCGGGAACGCGGATTCGAGGGACTTGAGGAAGTTCATGCGGTTGTCGTACGCGGCATCGGACGACGTGGGCGAATCGTTGACGTAATACGCGATCTGGTCGGATTCCACCCATGCCGACACCTTCGCCCACAGGCGCGCCGCACGGGCGGGGTTCAGCGTCGACAGGTCGAGGAGGGCGAGACGCTCGGCGTCGGCGTCCGTGGGCTTGAGCGCCGCGATCCATGCGTCGCTGCCAGGCTGCAGCCCCGCCTCCGGCTCCTTGTCGGGAGTCGAGTTTTTTGCGCCGACGGAAACCACATCGACGGAATCGAGATCCCACAACGCCCCGTCATCGAAACCGTCGTGCGCGCCGCCCTCCGCAGCGCGGGACTTGCCTTTGTTTTGCATACGCCCTCCATAGTCTTGCCGATGCCTCAGCGCGTCGGCACCGTATTCCCATTATCCGTCCGAGACACTCCGTTTGCGCGAATTGCACGCCGTCCGATCCACGCCCATCGCCGGATGCCGGGCCGGTCCATCGCACCGCTGCCGCATCGGGCGCCGCCATGGCTGGTACGCCGTCTGCATCCGCGAGCGCCGGCACCGGTCGCACCTGTGCCCGCCTGCGCCTGCGGGCCCTTGCGGCTACGCTTCGAGAGAATCGCGGAAACACCAGTCGGCGATGCCCGTGCGCATGCCATCGCCGCTGTTCATGCGGGCGGCGGCGAGCGCAAGATTGATGGCGGGGATGAACAGGCCGTTGTCCACGCACACGCGTTCGGCATCGCAGATGATGCCGTTGAGCCGTTCGTCCGGCCACACGGGGATGTTGGCCTCGTGCAGCGTGCGGATGGATTCGTTGAGGTTGCGCGGGATGTGGATGTTCTGCGACACGGCGTTGGCGATGACCTGCTGCATCTCCTGGCGGACTCCGTCGTCATTGGGGAACAGCGATACGCTCTGCAGATAGCAGGCGACGGCCGTCGCGAAATGATCGCGCATCCACTCGGCGTATCCGATGCGGCAATACGCGAACGCCGCGTCCTCACGCGCCAACGAGACGCGCAGGCCGTTGAGCGCCGTCGCATACAGCGAATCCCAATCGGAACGCGCCGCCATGTAGGTGGTCAGCATCAGATGGGCGGTCGAATACGTCGGCGCATATTTCACGGCCTTGGCCATGTGCGGATAGGCGGCTTCCGGCCCGCTGACCCGCATGAGGAAGTTCGCCAGTTCCAGATGCGAGCGGAACAGCTGGTCGGGGATCAGCACCACGCGTTCCTTGGGGACGGCGAAGATGCGGTTGTAGACGATCCTGTCGGCGTAGGAATTGAAATACAGCGGGACACCGTCGATGGAGCTGTAGATTCCGTCGATCCGCGAGATCGCATCGTCCTGCGTGGCAAGGAACGTGTCGAAGTCCCCCGCCTGGAGCGAGGCGACCGCTTTGTCCTTCGCCTCGTCCAGTTCGATGCCGAGGCGGAACGACAGGTTCGGGATCTCGCGCCCGTCGATGAGGGCGGAGGTGATCTGCGACGAGGCCTCGGTGAGTTCGGGGTCGCCGATGCCATTGATGATGTCCATGGCGTGGCGCGCCTTGCTGGCCGACTGCAGGGTGTCATCCGACGAGAGGCGGTGGAAGTCGGATATCGCGCGCTGCAGCAGGTCCTCGCGCTGGATCGCCAGACCCGTGGGGTCGTCGCATCCAAGCACGCGGCGCATGACCGAGGTGAACTTCACGTCGCTCATCTCCGGGACTTCCTGGGAGCCGACGGGAGAGAAGCCGAGGTCGCGGATGTTGAGCTGCGCGTCGATGGGCTGAAGCACTCCATAGGCGTCGGGATCCATCTGCGCGTCGAAGAACCGGTAGAACGACATGGGATCGTCGAAGCCCATGCTCTTGAGCTTGGCAAGGAACCTGCCGCGGTCGAAAGTGACGGTGAGCAGCGTGGCAGTCTCGACGGTCACGTCGAATCCCTGCGACGCGTTGCCCTGCTGCCCCACGGCAAGCGAGATGTTGGGCGAAGCGGTGTCCGCCGCGGCCATCCCATCGGCAAGGGACGCGGCGTCTGCGGACATATGGTCGCCTTCCCCTGGAATCGCGGAGGGACCATGCACGTCGCCGTCCTTCGGATCCGCACGTGATGTGCGGGAGCCATCGCCAGCGCCGGGCTCGGCGTTGTGCGGCCCCAGCAGGGACGCCAGCAGCGACCCCATGGCCGAGGCGCGTTCCCTGACCGCCTCTTCGAGGCCGAGCGAATCGATGCGCAGTGCCACTTCGCGCACGTGCGAATCCGCGCCGAACGCCAGCGCGGCGAACATCATGCCCATCGACAGCGAGTACGTGGACGCCATTGACTTGCGTTCTTCATCGGACAGCGTGACCCACGAATCGCTCGCCGGATCGTAGCGGCGCTGGGGCATCAGCGCGCTGGTGATGGCGGTGAATTCGATCGCCGCCTTGCCTTCGCTCAGATTCGAACGGAAGCTCGAATCGCGCCGGTACGGCACCGGAAGGTCCGACATGAGGCGCGACAGCGTGCGCCGGTACACCCATTCCGAGCCATCGGCGTCATGCGTCGTCGAGGCCGGCGAATCGTAGGGGCCGGGATTCACGTGGCGCAGCATCTCTGCTTGCGACCGCGCGTAGTTGACAAGCGGATACACCGAGTTGCGATGCGCGGTGCCGGCCTGCAGCAGCGTGTCTTCCGGCCTGCGCGTGATGGCGAGCGCCGGATTGCGGATCAGGTCGAAATCAATCTGCGCGGCCTGCGCCTTGGTCACGGTGTCTTCGATGGGAAGGTACCCGCTCAGCTCGTTGACCTTGAGCAGGCTGTACACGTCGATGAACCGGTTGAGGTTGCCTTCGAGTCGCAGCGCGGCGAGGCCGTCCTCGACGGACAGCTGGTTCTTGAGGGCCAGGATGATCTGCCCGGATTCCCCCGACTGCATCGCCATGAGGGGCTCCTCGCCGTGCTTGGCCTCGAGCCCCGGGATCGTGGACAGCACGCCGGCCTCCCGCATGAGGTCGACGAAATACTCCTCGAGCCCGGACACGCGCATGTGCTTGCGCTTCATGTCGTCGATGTCGGCGACGGCCGAGCGCACCGCCGACAGCGGCGCCTCCGTGCCCAGATGGCGCAGGATGTTCTCGGCGCCGAACGGACGCAGCTTGGTGTGCCCGCCCGCGAAAAACATGCTGAATTCGAACATCGCCACGGTGAGGGCGTCACGGTAGCTCAGACGCGCGCGGTTGGGAAGGGCGATGGAGGCGCACGTGTCGATGAACGTGTATCGGTTGTGCCACTTCATCCACGTGGCCATGCGCACGGGGTCGGTTTCCTCGTCATCGCCGACGTAGACTCCCCCGACGACGGCCTCGGCGATCATGTCGTCGTCCTCACGGGGCGATCCCGCGAGCCAGCTGACGGGCACGTTCTGGTCCTGTTCCTTTTCAAAGGTGAGGGCGGGAACGGCGTGCGCGATGTCAGGCATGGGGTCCATGCCCGGGAACACCCTGCCGCGGGAATCCGCGAAAGCGCACGGAAGGAAATGCCAGCGGTCGATGAACATGCCAATCGAGAACCCATGCGCCCCGGATTGCGGAAGCTGCGCCCATCCGTAGCGGTTCGCCTTGGGGTAGGCGCTCGGCTCCCCCTCGATGACATGGCATTTCGTCATGGGGCTGAGCGTGATGACATGAGAGCGCATCCTCGTCGCGAACGCATCGCTCGCGCCATCGGTGAAATCGCCCCTGGCGTCCGTCCCGCCGAAGAGCTTGCCGATTTCTCGAAGCGCTTTGTCAAACGCCGTACCGTCCGGGCGACGGTGCGGACCTGAATGCGAAAACAAAGGATGTGCAGCCATGGATACCATTGTGCCCCATTGAACGACACCGCGGGCGGGAATATGCTGAGAGCTGATTTTCGCTCCGGCGATGCCCACGCCCCTCCGATTCCCCGCCGCATCCCCCTGTTTGCGCCCGGCCATGGATTCCCCTGTTGGCGTTGCCATCAATACAATGGTGTCTCGTGAACAAAAAGATGCCGCTTCCCTCGCCGCGCACGAAAACACTGCTTTTCGGAACGCTTGTCTTCGTGTTGCTGCTCGAGATCGCCGTTTTCAACATTCCGCATTGGAATTCGCTGACCAAACCCGAGCCCGAGCAGTCATCGACGCTTCTGGGACCGGGTCTCGAACGCCGCGCCGACGGCACCCTGCGCATCACGGATTCCTCACGGGCCTACATCGACACCATCGTCAACGACAAGCAGGTGGAATACGTGCATCTCACGCCGTCGTCCACCGTGCGCTACCAATACACCGTATCGAGCGACACGGCCACGCGCATCGACGTGCTGCCGAGTTCAACCACCGACGACTGGCAGACGGGGCACGTGGACTCCTTCTGCTACCGCACGCCGTACAGTGCCTATCTCAAGAACCGCACGGGATACAGCGGCACCGTCGCCCGGGTCCGCGTCTGGTTCCAGGAGGCCCGCGGCTCCCGCATCCCGGTGAGCAACATCGTCGTCAACGCACGGGTGCCCTTCCGGTTCGACATCCTGCGCGTGATCCTGCTGTGGCTCATCTGCGGCATCATCATCGCAATCCGCCCACGGTCGCGGTTGCACCGCATCGCCATCGACACGCAAAGCGTCAAGCAGCGGCTGCTGTTCGCGGGCGCCATCGGCGTCCCCTGCACCGTCGCGTTCCTGTGGGCGCTGATCGGCAACGGTCTCACCCAGGCCCCCACCGTGTATCACAATTACAATTCCTATGTCTATGACTTCAACCAGTTCCAGGAGACCGCGGACGCCATCTTCCACGGCCGCGCCTGGCTCGACCTCTATATCGCGCCCGATCTCGCCAACTCGTCGAACCCCTACGACGCGGGCGTGCGCGAGCAGCTTCTTGCGCGGGGCACGTATCCCATCTATTGGGACCACGTGTATTACAACGGGCATTACTACTCGTATTTCGGCGTGATCCCCGTCATCCTGCTGTTCCTTCCCTATCAGGCAATCACCAGCCTGTGGGTGGACGGCGGATTGCCGCTGAGCACGACCACGGCGGGCGCTTTCATGCTGTGCCTGGCGGTCGTGTTCGGCTCGCTGTGCATCGTCAGGTTCCTGCAGCGCCATTTCCCCGGCGCCAGCATCGGCATGGCCCTCATCCTGTTCTTCCTGCTGTTCTCGGGCTCGACCATCATCTCGCCCATCTGCCGCATCGATTTCTACACGATTCCGTTCTGCGCCGCACTGTGCACGTCGAGCATCGGTCTGTACCTGTGGCAATGCGCGCTCCGCGTCGCCGACCCCGCTCTCGGCAAGACCAAGCGCGGCCGAGAACGCACCCGCGTGTGGACCATCGACGACAAGGAATGCGACCCATCCACGATCCGCATCGCGCGCGGGCGTCTGTTCTGGGGCACGTTCTTCCTCGTCTGCACGCTTGGCTGCCGTCCGCCGATGGCGGCGCTGTGCGTGCTGGCGATCCCCATGGTCATCATCATCTGCAAGCAGCTGTCGCGCAAGGCCGCAGCCGAGCACGCGAGCGTCGCGCGCCCCATCGTGCTCAACGCACTCATCTGCGCAATCCCCGCCGCGATGATTCTTTTCGGCCTGGGGCTGTGGAATTACGTGCGCTTCGGTTCGTTCCTCGACTTCGGCAACAACTACCAGCTCACGGTCGTCGACCTCAACGAGTACCACGAACCGCTCAACGTGTTCGCCGAAATCGTGTTCTACTACCTGTTCCTGCCGCTGCAATACACCACCGAGTTCCCGTTCCTCACCTCTCCGCAGACCGCCCTGAGTTCATGGCAGTGCTATGAACCAATCGTCGGCGGCATGTTCTTCATCACGCCGTTGCTTCTGGTGGGGCTGGCCTTCCCGTTCTTCAAGCGTCAGCTCTCCCGGCGCGACGGCTGGCTGCCGTGTTGTCTGAGCGCCGTCTTCGCGATGCTCATGCTGGCGTTCATCAGCTACAAGGGCGGGCTCCTGTGGCGTTACAAGATCGATTTCGCGATTTTCATGTCCGTCGTCGCGATGTACATGGTCGCGCTGCTCATGCACTGGTGCGCGTCGCGCTCCTTCAAGGGGACCGCGTATGCCGTCACCTTCGTCGTGGTCCTCGCCACGGTGTTCTCGGGCATCCTGTGCCTGCAGTGCATCTTCCTGCGCAACGTCTCGTACCCGGTCGTCAACGACCAGCCTGCCATCTTCCACTACGTGCGCAGCTGGTTCCAGCTGCTCATCTGACGCCGACCCCGCGCAGTCCGCGGGGTCGGCGCGGGACGGTAGGCGCGGACACGGCGAATGCGGCGAGTGTACGGAGTCGGGCGGATTCATGCGGCATATGCCGCATGGATCCGCCGTACGGCTGCCGCCGTTCCGCCGTACGCACACGCTCGGCGGCCATGAGTTCCCGATGCGGCGTACAGTGCGTTGTATGAAGTTCTCCTCACGAGTCAATGCAGGACGCATGAATCCGATTGCCGCCGCAGCGGCCGAGGCCAAGGCGGCGGGGAATCCGCTGGGTCAGCTCAACGATTCCAACCCCACGCACCATGGCCTGGCGCCGTCCTCGCTGCCCGGCGTGTACACAGCCGACCCACGGGGCCCGCTGCCCGCACGCCAGGAAATCGCCGATTTCATCAACCGCACCCGCGATCGCGCGGAGAACCCGCTTGACCCCTCGGACCTGTATGTGCTGAGCTCCACCTCCGAAGCCTACGCGTGGCTCTCCATGCTGCTGTGCGACCCCGGCGAGGCCATCCTCATGCCCAAGCCCGGGTATCCACTGATCGAATCGATCTGCTCCCTCACCGCCGTACGCGCCATCCCCTACATGCAGTTCTACGACGGTTCCTGGGGCATCGACATGGCGTCCATGGAACGCACCCTCGAAGCCGAGAACGGCGCCGTCAGGGCCATCGCCATCATCAACCCCAACAACCCTACGGGTGCCTACACCAAGCCGGAGGAACGCCGCCGCATCGTGGAACTGGCACGTCGCTACGATGCCGCGATCATCGCCGACGAGGTTTTCTATGATTTCGAACTCGAGCCTTTCGATTCCAACGCGCGGTGGGCGGGCGAACGGGACGTGCTCACCTTCTCGCTCGACGGTTTCTCGAAGATGCTCGCCGCCCCGCACGCCAAGGTCGGATGGATCGAGGTGTCCGGCCCCAAGGACGACGTGGCCCAGGCCGAACGCCACCTCGACATGATCTCGGATGACTTCCTGCCCATGAGCGACATCATCGTCGATGCCATCCCCTCCTTGCTCGGCGAGGCGCAGCAGCAGACCGAGCTTGTGAAGCGCCGCGTGCAGGGGAATCTCGCACGCCTGCGCGCCATCCTCGACGACGACAAGACGCAGGGCGACGGCGTGGTCGACGTGGAACGTAGCGAGGGAGGGTGGAACGTACTCGTGCGGTTCCCCTCTGTCATCGACGAAAACGACCTGGGCCTGCGGCTGGCGCGCACGTATCACATGAACTGCCAGCCTGGATACTATTTCGACATGCAGTCGAACGGCTATCTTTCGATTTCGCTTCTTCCCCGCCCCGAGGAGTTCGAACGCAACGTGCGCACCATTCTGGCGGCCGTGCACGACGAACTCGGAGCCTGAGCCAGTCCACGTCGGCAACGGCGCATCCACCGTTGCGACGCGCGGCGGCATCAAGCTCCGTGCGGGCGGTGTGAGACAAAGGCCCTATGGATACCGAGGTCCGGCCGATGCATGCGAGGCGATGCCGAAACCCGCCCGAAGCATGCGATGAGATAGCGAACCTCTATGAATGCCGAGGCCACGGTGGCATCCTGAAAGCCGCCGCGTGCCTTCGTCAAGGCCCCTGGACGCCGAAGCCCGGCTCATCTACATGCGGCGTAACACCGAAACCCCTGCGACTGCAGGCACACACGTTTCGGCACAGCGATACCGCATGTCTCAGGTGCCTGCTCCACGTCTCGGTACGGCGCCACCGCATGCCTCGGGCGCCTAATCCACGTCACCGAACGCCCGGGAAAGACCCGAAAAACAAAAGGGCCGCGAACCTTTGCGAGACCCGCAGCCTGGAAAATGCACTGTATCCGTTGTCACGTCGTTCCTGCCCCGACCGGTGACAGGACGGCGTTGGCCGCTCAGTGCTGCTTCGTCGACGCGTAGTATGCGGCGCCCACGATGCCAGCGTCGTTGAGGAGCGCGGCAGGCACAATCGGCGTGGTGATGTCGATGTAGGGGAAGAAATGTTCGCTGCGCTTGCTCACGCCACCGCCGACGACGAAGATATCGGGGCTGAACAGGTGCTCAAGGAGCTGGTAGTACTTGGTGAGGCGCTTGCCCCACTTCTTCCAGCTCAGGTCTTCGCGCGAGCGTGCGGCGTCGGAGGCATACCGCTCGGCGTCGATGCCCTTGAGCGTCAGGTGTCCCAGCTCGGTGTTGGGGACCAGCACGCCGTCCATGATCATGGCGGTGCCGATGCCGGTGCCGAGCGTGGTGAGGAACACGAGGCCATCGCGTCCCTTGGCTGCGCCATATTGCGCCTCGCCCACGCCTGCGGCGTCGGCGTCGTTGACCACGGTCACCGTACGGCCGGTGCGCTCCTTGATCAGGGCATGGATGTCGACCCCGACCCACGACTGGTCGAGGTTCGCCATGTAATCAAGCGGCTTGCCGGGCTTGATGGGAGCGGGGAACGAAACACCGATCGGGGTGCCGTCCTGCACGTCGAAATGGTCGAGGATCTCTTTGATCACGTCGGCGACGGCCTCCGGCGTGGAAACCGACGGCGTGGGAATACGCAGGCGCTCGTCCGCGAACTTACCTTCGTTGAGATTGACCGGAGCGCCTTTGATGCCGGATCCGCCAACATCGATGCCGAATGCCTGTGCAGTCTCGATCATTTTTCCTCCAAAGTCTTGGGAACTTGCTTCTTCTCGGATTGTGACTTCTTTTGATTTTGATTTGTGATGCCTGGTCGCTGCATTGCACCGTCGCCGCGGCGTCCAACCTCCTTTCACTGTACCCCATCCTCGCATCGAGCACATCACCGCCGGTACCTGTCCCGCAAGCACATGCACGAACATGTCACAACAACCGCGGCGTCCAAATGCGAAAACCAGGTGGCGTTCCGATGAACCAGCCGTGACGACACGTGCAATAACACGTGCAATAATGAGGGCATGCCGGATATCTCAGAAACCCTCAATCCCACGCACAATACCC
The DNA here is from genome assembly GCA_002353815.1 of Bifidobacteriaceae bacterium UBA2724. Classification (GTDB taxonomy): domain Bacteria; phylum Actinomycetota; class Actinomycetes; order Actinomycetales; family Bifidobacteriaceae; genus Pseudoscardovia. The sequence continues at coordinate 262,344 of DEKK01000012.1, forward strand.
TGATCGACGCCATCAACGTCAGGACGGCGGTGCGCCAATTCACCACCGACAAAATCCCCGAGGAGCTTGAACGCCAGCTGCGTTCCACCCTCGATGCGGTGAATCTGCTGTCCGGACTTTCCATCCAGCTCGTCACCAACTACCCTGACCCCTTCGCCAAGCCGGAAGCCGAGGGCCATTTCTCCAACGCGCGAAACTTTTTCGCAGTCGTGGGCCCCAAAGACGACGAGGAAGCCGCGGAACGCGCCGGCTTCTATCTCGAGCGCATCATTCTGACGGCCACTCTCCGCGGACTCTCGACCGTGTGGGTCGCCGGCAGCTGGGACAAAGAAGCAGCCGCCAAGCGCCTGCGCATCCGCAATTCAGAAGAACTGCTCGTCGGCGCACTCGTTGGATATTCGGCCGACCACGCGGAGACCAAGACCCTGTCGGAGCGCATCGCCGAGACCGAGAAACATCGTCCGTCCCTGGGATTCGACGATGTCGTGACGCTCACGAACGACGGAGAGGTTCCGCAATGGTTCCGCAACGGCATCGCGGCCGTTCTCAAAGCCCCGAGCGCCATGAACTCCCAGGAGATCCACTTCGACTTCGACCCCGTCACGAATCAGACGATTGCCCGCATTGACAGCAGCCGCGCTTGCAACAATCCGGTCATGCCTCGCATCGATCTGGGCATCGCGAAACTCCACTTCCGGCTCGGAGCCGGCGGCGGCACCTGGACCTGGGGTGACGGCGGACGCTACTCCCGCGAAGAGGTCGCCCAGCCGTGAGCATGGAGCTGTCATCGGGAATCCGACCCTCTCGCTAGCCGCGGCCGCACGAAGCATGAGACACGTGCGGCCAGGAGCCGACGCCGAGCGACACCGAGCATCGAGACGCCAACTGATGCAGACAGACGCCGGCTCTGCCGCCCCACGGCTGTGCAATGACTGCGGCAACCGTCTGCGGCAACCGTCTGCAACGGCTGTTCTGTGTCCACCGTCTGCAGCGGCCGTAGGAGACAGCGGATCGACGTGGCTACTGCCAGCGACGGCCGAAACGACAATCACAGACTTCAACGCCGCAGATACAAAACCGCAGACACAAAACCGCAGACACAAAACCGCAGACACAAAACCGCAGACACAAAAAGGTGGTGCCGAATAATCTTCGGCACCACCTTTGTGTTTTCTTATCAGCGTTGTCGTCCTGTCAACGCCGGTCCCGGCGTTCGGCCAAGTGGCACATCACTCGGCGTCTCCGGTGGATTCGTCCTGTTCCGGATTCTCCTCGCCACCGGCTGCGGAGGCGATGGGCTGCAGAGCGGATTCCTCGGCAGCCGCGGGCTTCCCACCGTCATCCGTGCCATCCTCAGGCTTCTCCTCGCCGTGGTCGGAATCACCCTCGGGTTTCTTCTCGTCTTCCAGTTCGGGGAACGGGACGCCAGTGAAGGTGAACTCCGCTTCCTTCGGCTCGCCCAGAGCATCGACGAGAATGCGCTCGTTGTCATGGAGCGATCCGTCGAGAATCTTCTCGGCGACGGCATCCTCGATGTCGGTCTGGATGACGCGGCGGAGCGGACGGGCACCAAGCAACGGGTCGAAACCACGCTGGGCAAGGGCTTCCTTGGCTTCGTCGGTCAGCTCGAGCTCGATGTGACGGTCGAAAAGACGGTCGTTGAGCTTCTTGAGATCGAGGTCGACGATCTGGCGCACCTGAGGCTCGGTCAGCTGCTTGAAGACGATGATGTCGTCAAGGCGGTTGAGGAACTCCGGGCGGAAGTTCTCCTTGAGCTCGCTCTTCACGGATTCCTTCATACGCTCGTACGAGGTCTGCGTATCGCCGCCGAGGTTGAAACCGGTGGTGGCGGAACGCGTGATGTTGCGGGTGCCGAGGTTCGTGGTCAGGATGATGATCGTGTTCTTGAAGTCCACGGTCCTGCCCTGCCCGTCGGTGAGGCGTCCGTCATCCAGCACCTGAAGCAGGGTGTTGAAGATGTCGGGATGCGCCTTCTCGATCTCGTCAAACAGAATCACCGAGAACGGCTTCCTGCGGACGCGCTCAGTGAGCTGGCCGCCCTCCTCGTAGCCGACATACCCCGGAGGCGCACCGAAGAGGCGCGACGCGGCGTACTTCTCGCTGTATTCCGACATGTCAACGCGGATGAGAGCGTCCTCGTCATCGAAGAGGAACTCGGCAAGGGTCTTGGCGAGCTCGGTCTTGCCTACGCCGGTCGGGCCTGCGAAGATGAACGAACCGCTCGGACGCTTCGGATCCTTGAGACCGACGCGGGCACGGCGAATCGAACGGCACAGTGCCGCGACGGCATCGTCCTGTCCAATGACGCGCTTGTGCAGGGCGGACTCCATGTTGATGAGCTTCTCGGATTCGGCCTGCGTGATCTTGTATACGGGGATGCCGGTGGTGTCGGAAAGCACATCTGCGATGACATCTTCATCGACGGTCGCCGAGACCGTCGATGCGCCCTTCTTCCACTGCTTCTCTTTCTCCTTGCGTTCGGCCTCGAGCTTCTCCTGCTCGTCGCGCAGGTTCGCCGCCTTCTCGAAGTCCTGGGCCTTGATGGCGTCGTCCTTCTGGGAAGCGAGCTTGGCAATCTTACGGTCGAGCTCCTTGAGCTCGGGCGGGGCGGTGAGACGCTTGATGTGCAGGCGCGCACCCGCCTCGTCGATGAGGTCGATGGCCTTGTCCGGCAGGTTGCGGTCCTGGATGTAGCGGTCCGACAATTCGGCCGCCGCCTGGATGGCGTCATCCGTGATCGTCACCTTGTGGTGCTCCTCGTAGCGGGAACGGAGACCCTTGAGTATCTCGATGGTCTCTGCCACGGACGGCTCCGGGACCTGAATCGGCTGGAAGCGGCGCTCGAGGGCTGCGTCCTTTTCGATGTACTTGCGGTACTCGTCGTTCGTGGTCGCGCCGACGACTTGGATCTCGCCACGCGCGAGCAACGGCTTGAGCATGTCGCCCGCGTCGAGCGCGCCATCGGCGGAACCTGCACCGACGATCGTATGGATCTCATCGATGAACAGCACGATGTCGCCACGGGTCTGGACTTCCTTGAGCACCTTCTTGAAGCGCTCCTCGAAGTCGCCGCGATAACGCGAGCCGGCAACCATGGACCCCATGTCGAGCGAATACAGCTGCTTGCCACGAAGCGTCTCGGGCACGTCGCCGCTGGCGATCTTCTGCGCGAGGCCTTCGACCACGGCGGTCTTGCCCACGCCGGGCTCGCCCACGAGCACCGGGTTGTTCTTCGTACGGCGGCTGAGCACCACGACCACGCGTTCGATCTCGCGGGAACGACCGATGACGGGGTCGAGTTTGCCGTCGAGGGCGTCCTGCGTCATGTTGCGACCGTACTTATTGAGGATCTCGGATCCCGTGCGCTGCTGGTTGTTCGAGACACGGCCAGAATTGGCCAGCTCCGGAGACTCGCCCTCGGCGCCTTCGCCGTTGCCGCGGATGGCATCGATGACGGTGGAACGAAGATCATCGAGATCCACGCCCATCTTGACCAGCACCTGGGTGCCGACACCTTCGCCTTCGTGGATCAAGCCCAGAAGGATGTGCTCGGTGCCGATATAGCTGTGGCCGAGCTGCAGGGCTTCGCGAAGCGACAACTCAAGAACCTGCTTGGCATGCGGAGTGAATGGGATGTGTCCATTGGGGACCGCATGGCCCTTGCCGATCATCTCCTCCACCTGCCGACGTGCCGGTTCGAGCTCGACTCCCTTGGAAGCAAGCGCCTTCGCCGCGACGCCATCGCCGTCACGAATCAGGCCCAGCAGCAGATGCTCGGTTCCGATGTAGTTGTGCTGGAGCGAGCGCGCCTCATCCTGAGCCAGCACGATGACTCGGCGAGCCCGGTCGGTAAAACGTTCAAACATTGGAACTCCTCCTACTAATTGCTTGTAACTTTACCGACTCTCGTTGAAATTTGCGCCAATTATCGCTGTGGACGAAATATTCGCTGTGAGCGAACACAGCGGACCGACGGATTTCCGCCTGGAAAGCGCATTTTCACACGCCGGTCTCCTCTTCCTAATCCGCAACGAACCGCAGATAACACGGCACTGTCATTCTTCCTTTGCAAATTCCGTCAGCTAATGTTGTCATTAGTGGTCAAAGTACCGCGCCGCGCCGTACGACGTCCGTACCGGGCGACGCTAACTGGACGAAGGAGAAATATGAGCGAACCTTCCACCGCGACGGGCGAATTCCCCGCAATCAAAAGGAACTCCGATATAGTTGTCGGCATCGATGGATCCAAAGGGTCGTGCTGTGCGCTGGCATGGGCCATGCAAATCGCATCGCTGACCGGGCAGACCGTGAACGCCGTCTATGGCTGGACCTACTCGTGGGACATGGGCCCCGAGCCCGAAGATGAGGAAGGTTGGAAGGCCATCCGCGAGCAGATCACCAAGAAGCTCTACGGCTGGGCCGAAATCGCCAACGAAGGCATCAACTTCGACATGTCGAAGCTCAAACTGACGAGCGTGAGGTCCTCCGGAAGCGCGGCATTGCTGAAAATCGGTCAGGAATCCGACCAGATCGTCGTGGGACGCCGCTCGCTGAGCCCTGTCGCGCGATGGTTCTTCGGCTCCGTGTCGTCGTCGATCGCCGAACATTCGCGCGTCCCCGTCACCGTCGTGAGGGTGCCGGAATACAAGGAAAACGCCGTCACCGAAAACATCCACCATGTACTGAGCACCGACCTGGATTCCGATCCGGATGCGTCGCGTCCCATCGTCGTGGGCGTCGACGGCTCGGATTGCTCCATCCGTGCGCTGAATTTCGCCGCCGAGGCAGCGAAATACGAGAAGCGGCCGCTCAAGGTGCTGTATTGCTGGCAGGTCCGGGACATCGAGTCGACGGGCGATGGGGTGCCGAGCGAGGAAGAAGCGCAGGAAGCGGCCGAAAAGGACGTGAATACCTGGCTCGCGGACGCTGAGATCTCCCCGGATATCAAGGTCCAGGCACACGCGTTCCATATCGCCCCCGGCAAGGGGCTTGTGCGCGCAAGCGAGGATGCAAGCCGCGTGGTCGTCGGTTCCCGCGGTTTGAGCGGTTTCGATGCCCATCTGCTGGGATCCATCAGCCAGTACGTCATCGAAAACGCCCACGGAACGGTGACCATCGTTCACTGACCCCAAGGACGGCGCTCCGCTTTGCATCGCCTGTGCGAAAGGACGCCGCATCGGAACCAGTGCATGAAAACGCTGACGCCGGGAACCGCCAGAAACACCGACATAAACACAGAAAAACTATGCTCAAGAAATGAAGCTCAAACGGACAATGGCCTGCGCGTGGTCTCGCGCAGGCCATTGTCCGTTCTTGATAAAATAAGAGGTCCGCTTCCATCGCGAGAGCAACGGCGGACGCTGCCGCGGGCAGCCGGTTCGCCAGCATCCGCAGACACGGCATCACCGTGGATGTCACCGTGGATGTCACCGTGGACGTCATCGTTGACGTCCACGGAGCAAGTCATCCCAGGCCGTGCCTCTTATGCCTCGTCCGTCTCGCTGTCTGCGTTGCGAGAGGAAGCGGCAGTCGAATCGCCTTCCGCTGCCTGCGAAGCCTGAGGTTCTTCCGCATCCGCGGAAACAGAGCCATTCTCTGCTTCTGCGGTGCCATCCGCATCCGCCTCAGCGCTGCCGTCGGTGTCCGCTTTCAGGCTCGCATCGGTGTCAAGGTCCGCCTCGGCATCGAGATGTGCATCGGCATGTGCATCGGCACCCATTGCCGCATCGGCATCCGTCTCGGGGCCGGCATCGGCTGCCGCCTTCGCGTCGGCGTCTGCCTCCGAGCCGGAAACCGCTTCAGCATCGGCATGTGCATCGGCACCCATTGCCGCGTCCGCATCCGCATTTGTCCGCGGGTCGGTACTCGCCTCGGCATCCGCGTCCGCCGAGTCGGTCTGTTCGGAAGTGTCATCCGAATCGGCGCTCACATCGAGCGATTCCTCGATCTCGACCTTCGTGGCATGGTTTTCGTCCTGCGGTTCATCGTCGGTCTCGTCGGATTCGGCAACGACGTTGGCGGCGATATCGTTATCGTCGGCCTCATCGTTGTCTGCCCCCTCCATGGCCTCGACCACGCCGATTTCATCGCGCTTGCTCTGGCGGATGATCTCGATGGTGTTGTCATCCAACGCAGGCTCGGTCTGGATCCACATCGGGGTCGGTGCGGGAGGCGCGATTTCGGAATGTTCGCCGCAGCCATGGTCACGCGACACGACTCGTCCGTCGTCCGGACTCCATTTGTTGGCGCAGACGCCGAAGATTCTTCCCAGCTCGCCCTTGATCGGGACGAAGAAACCACACGTTTCGCAAATCTTGCCTGCAGCGGTCCTCGTGCTCAGCGCCTTGGGCCCATGGGGACCGTCATACCAGCGTTCCGCGGCCTGCGAACGGCCGAGCGGAGACATGACACGGCGGCGGCCGAGTTCGAATTCGTCAACGATGTCCTCGGTCTGGTCGGTCTCATCGGCTTCGACCTGATCGGCGCTGGTCTGCCTAGCGTCGGTTGCCGCAGCGCCGTCCTGCACGGCACCGGTCTGGGTGGCTTCGCCCTGCGCCGCGGTTGATTGCGCGGCATCGGACTCCCCAGCTTCGCTGGATTCGCTCTGCCCGGCTTCCACGGATCCTACGGTCGCAGTCGCAGACCCATCGGTCGCGTCCTGCGCCGCCGCGGCATCCTTCGCACCCTTCCCTGCGTCACCAGCGGCATCGCTGCCGGGGATTATGGCATGCGTCTCCTCGGTACGATATCCGTCCTCGAGCCGCGGATCGTCTTCCTCGGTGCCGATCGAATCGGTCGGAGACAGATCCGACGGTTCCAGCCTGTCTTTCCACGGGACCCACTGGGGGGCGAGCATGGCGCCTTCCGCCGGAATCAGCGAGGATTCGCAGACGGTCCACGTATCGCGCCCCACATCATGGAACAGCGTCACGGACCACTGCCAGTGTTCGTATCCGGGAACGGCAGCCTGGAATCGGAAATCGGTGACCCCATCCTCCATAGGGATCTCTTCGATGAAGTTCCCGACCTCCGTTTCATCTTCGGCAACGCGAAACGCGACGTTCAACGCCAGGTCGCGTGGATCCACCTTCGGAAGGCTGTCGTCGTCACCCTCGATGCCGTCCGCATCTTCATCGGCAACTGTGACGTCTGCATCCCCGCCATTCTCGGCGGCCGAAGCATCCGAACCCGCGGAATCCGAAGATCCGGCGGTGGATTCCGCTGCATCTTCGGTGTCGTTGAAATCTTCGGTGTCTTTGTAGCCCACACGCGACTCACCATCATTGACGGAAGCATCAGGCGCGGCGTCGTCGCCCGCCGTTTCCGTCGTCTCGGTCGCGGAATCAGCCTGGGGCACCGTCGTTTCCGTCGCTTCGCCGTCGTTAGGAAGTTCTTGCATGGAATCAGCGTTGGTTGCCTCAGTGAAATCAGTCATAGTAAAACCTTAGATTATTTCTTCGCGATATGCGAACGGCGGTCGAGTCATCGACCGCCGAATCATCAAAACCGAATCAATCCTGCACGTCGAAGTCGTCCGCGACCGCGCGAAGCATCGCGGCGAGCTTCTTGGATTCCCTCGCGCCCGGGTAATGATGGTGGCGCAAATCGTTCCCGGCCACGTCGAGGAGCTTGATGAGGTCCTCGACGATGGCGGCCATGTCGTCAGGCGACGGACGGTTCGCCTTGACCATGGACGGCATGGGGCCATCCACGGTCAGCGACAGGACCTGCGGCCCCTTGCGCCCCTCGACGACAGAGAACTCAACACGTGCGCCCTTGCGCAGATTGGACACACCTTGGGGAAGTGCCGAAGCCGGAAGGAACACGTCCTTACCGTCTCCGGTCTCAATAAATCCATATCCCTTCTTGGAATCGAACCAGCGTACGCGCCCACTTGGCATCAGTCACCTCCGAAAATTAACGCCAATGCCCGTCCGCGCATCGCAGACGGGCATATCGGCAGGAGCCGCGATGGGCTCCCTGACTCAAGATGAATATTGTAATGCTACTTGGCGCGTTTTCTACCCATTCCCCACTGATTTCGCTGTGGGCGAGAAGAATCGTCGGCCTTCGGCGTCTCCGTCTCCGCCTTCTCGGCCTCGACCACGGGGAGCACAATCGTATATGACAGACCGCCGCCCGGGGTCTTCGTGGCACAGATGAGACCGCGATGGGCTTTCACCACGGATTGGACGATGGCCATGCCGAGACCGGTGCCGCCTTTCTGCCGGGCGCGCGACGGATCGCCGGTATAGAAGCGTTCGAAGATCCGCGAGCGCTGAGAGGCGGGCACCCCGGGGCCATGGTCGCTGACGACCACGACCGCGAACTTCTTCCCGTCCCCCGTCATATCTGACATCTGGGCGGAGTTGAGAAACTCCTTCAACGAGGTCTCGTCGCTGCGCTTCTTGCCAAGGTCGTCCGAAGTATCCGCGAGCTGGAATCCGACGCCGAGTTCGACAGGCGAATTCGACGGGGTGTAGCGGTGGATGTTGCCGATGATGTTCGTGAGCACCTGGTGCAGGCGCATGGGGTCGCCGGTGAATTCGACGGGTTTCATCGGGCTGTCGTCGACTTCGAAGCGCACAAGGTCCTCGTCGCTGTCGGACGTGACCATCTCATCGATCGGACGCGCCTTGCCTGCGATGTGCACGCCGCCCAGTTTCACGGTTCTGTCAGGATCGAGGGCGTGGAGGTCCTCGGCGGATTCCTCGATCATCTCGTCCATGCGGACTTTCTTCGTGAGGTCGATTCCCCTGCCCTCGTCGAGACGCGCGAGCGACAGAAGGTCCTCGACCAACGCCGCCATGCGTTCGCTGGAGGTCTCGATATGGTCGAGCGCAACGTTGGCACGCTCGAGGTTCGCCTCAGCGTCGTCGGGATCTGCCGCGCGCTGCATCCTGTACAGCTCGGCATAGCCATGGATCGTGGCGAGGGGCGTGCGCAGCTCGTGGGAGGCATCCGACACGAACTGCTTCATCTTCTCGGTCGTCTCTTCCTGTTCCTTGAAACTTCGCTCGATCTGGGTGAGCATCGTGTTGAGGGACATCGCCAACGAGCCGATTTCGGTGTTCGGCGGCAGAGGCTGGATTCGTTCGGAAAGGTCGCCCGCGGCGATTTTCGCGGCCGTCCTTTCCATCTTCTTCAACGGCCGCAGGGTGTTGCGGACGAGCAGCGCGGAGACGATGCCCGCCGCGAGCAACGTGCACAGACCCGCGAGCAGGAAGTATTGAACGATCATGTTCGTGGTCTCATACATATCGCGAAGCGAAATGCCGATGTATGCGACGCCTATGACCTGTTCGTCATCGGCCGTGGAGGCGGAGCCCTGGGGCTGTCCGCCCGCCGAACTGTCGGCGGCGTTCGAAGAATCCGGCATGGAGGATTCGGATCCGTCCGATTCGGGGGATGTCGCCGATCCGCCAGGGCCGCCGGATGCTTGCACGTCGATTATCTGGAACGCCATGACGCGCCACGCCTGGCTGGCGGACTCCATCTCGCTCTGCGTGACGGTCACGCCATCGGGCACGATCACCGTCGCCTTCGCAGTGAAGGCCTGTCCGTACGACACGCTCGACAGGTCGACCGAATCCAGATTCGGCTCGCTCATGACACCGTTGCGCAGAGTCGGAATCTGGCTTGCGATGATCTGCCCGTCGGCGTCGCGGATCTGCAAGAAATAATCAGTCAGCGAATACGAACGCCTGTCGAGGTCCGAGAACCGGAGCTGCTGGTAGTTGTCATACACCAGCTGGGCCTGCTGGGCGAGCTGCTTGTCGGTCTTCGCCAGGATGTATTGCTGCACGAGCTGGCGGACGGCGAGGCCGAGCACACATTCGGCGAGCAACACGACGATGACGACGAGCGAGACAAGTTTGAACGACAGCGTCATGTTGTCGAAATACGCGTTGAAACGCTCACGCAAGGGTTTCCTTTGCCTTTCGCGGGATGCATGGGCGAGCCGCTTGACGTTCCCCTTCTGGCGTTCGACGGCCATGACGGGGTCGGGATTCGCCTGTGCGGCAGCGGAAGCGCTCTGGGACCGGGGCGCCGGGTTCCCGTTGGCCGATGAGGCGGCGGAGGCAGGCGTCGCAGATGCCGGCGTCACAGACCCCGATGTCACAGGTGCCGATGTTACAGGTGCCGATGTTGGCGAAGAACCCGATGCCGGGAATCCCGATACGATGGAGGCGGATGCGTCATCCGGGACGATGGAAACAGCCTCTCCAGGGATTTGGTCCTGGGCGGCGGAGGCAGAAGAGGAAATGGCGGACGGATCCGCCACAGATGCCGCGGATGAGACGGAGCCTGCATCCGTCTGAACCGCATCCGCCGCCGTCACGTCGGACGTTGCATCGTACACGTCGGCTTCGGATTCGGCGGATGTGTCGGATGCTGCGTCGGTTTGCTCGCCCGCGGCCTGGTTTTCTTGCTGAGAGCCATTCGGAACGTTGCCGTCCGCCTCCGTCTCGCGCATGGAGCCGCGAGAGCCACGCGCAGCCGCCAATTCGTTTTCGTCAGCGTTCATCGGACCTTTGTCCCTTCGAGACAGTGTTGACCACCAAGTCGCCCACCAGCACAGTGCAGCCATGCAGGGCCATTGGGCCATGCATGGCGGTTGGACCATGCAAGGCCACGGTCATTCAGTCTTTCGTACGAGGAGCACGGATCATGTAGCCCACGCCACGCTTGGTCTGGATCAACGGTTCGACCTTCTTGCCGTCGATGACCACGCCATCGACCTTCTTGCGAAGATACGAAATATACGATTCGACGATGGCCGCGTCGCCGCCCCAGTCGTACTGCCACACGTGGTTGAGGATCTGGATCTTGTTGACCACCCGGCCCTCGTTCTCCATGAGGTAGCGCAAAAGCTTGTATTCCGTTGGGCTCAGGTCGATTTCCTGCCCGGCACGAGTGACGTCATGGCTGTCTTCGTTGAGCTCGAGATCGCCCACGCGAATGACCGGGTCGTCCACGGCTTCTTCCTTCGTGCGACGCAGAATCGCGCGAATGCGCGCGATGACCTCTTCGAGGGAGAACGGCTTGGTCACGTAGTCGTCGCCGCCCACCGTCAGGCCCATCACCTTGTCTTGCGTGTCGTCTCGCGCGGTCAGGAACAGGACCGGGGCCACGATGCCTTCCTGGCGGATGCGTCGGGTGACCGAGAATCCATCGATGTCGGGGAGCATGATGTCAAGCACAATCAGATCGGGCTTGGTCTTCTCAATGACCTCAATGGCCTCGCTGCCAGATGCCGCCGTCTGCACTTCAAATCCAGAGAAATGCAGCGACGTTGACAGAAGGTCCCTGATCGAGGGCTCGTCATCCACTACGACAATCGTTGCTTCCATGTTTTTTGCCATAGCTGTAATTGTTGCATCGTTGTCTGAATTTTTTCTGAAAATATACTGTGATTTCGAGCAATCGAGAATGAATATGCAAAAGCGGTACGATTCCATGGCTCATACAGCGCCCCTTCGTCAAGTCCGGGATCTGGACGTCCAGGCAATCCCGGCCGCGGTGAGGATGAAACCTAGCGCGGCAATCCCGCTACCCCTGATTGGCAATCATCCGGCCGCGGCGAGGACGACAATCCCGACGGCTGAAGCGACAACGCCGGTCGGGACGTCAGCCGCCCAGCGACCCGCCCGACGATGCGGCTCCCAGAGCCGGGACCAGACTGCAGCGATCGAGAAAGCTTGACTTGCCTCCGCACTCCCTGGATGGGAGGACGGCCCAGGATGGCAAGGCTTTCCCCACCCCTTGAAACCACCTGTGGGCAGCGTGGAGGAAGATGGACCGAGACCTGGACACAGGCTTGACGCCAGTCGACAAGAGGACGGACGCATACGATGCACGGCGCAGATGTGCGGCGCCTCGGAATCGTCCATTGTGGATAACCTTGCGTTTGCCGGATTGGTGTCTCTCAGTCCAAAGATTCCAACTCTTTCTCGGTTTGTTGAAAAAATCGGCCGGCCAAGGGTTATCCACATTTGTCTTTTTCGTTTCCCCGCCGCCGCGATTTCCCGTAGCGTGACTACTGCCATGGCAATTCGATGAAAGGCAGCTGACCGCCGTCAGCACAACGGGGAAAGGAGGTGAAACAATGCCTCAGTATCAGGTTGATTCCGAACAGATCCGGACTTCGAGCGCCGCGGTGGCGCAGTCCGTGGATTCCATCCGCACCGCGGTCTCGGGAATGTATGCCAATCTCAATGAACTGCAGTCCGCGTGGCACGGCTCCGCGGCCACGCAGTTCGCCAGCGTCGCCGAGCAGTGGCGCGTGGCGCAGCAGCAGATGGAGGCTTCTCTCGAGAACATCCAGCGTTCTCTCGGACAGGCATCGATTGTGTATGCCGACGCCGAGAGCCAGGCTTCGAGCCTTTTTGCGACGTCATGACGGCGGCCCGTACGCACCATGATTAGCACACCGAAACACAACCACCGGCGATCCTAGGCAGCCGGTCGTGTTTCATCCGTGTCCCGGGTTCGGAACCGCGTGACACTCCCTTCTTCAATCTGAACCCGGGACGTTTTCCACTATCGGTTTTCGGACCGAGAGACCTTCCGTCAGCGGCTTCTTCCCAGCGGAAGGCTTTTAGCATGCCCGCAACGACGCGACACATGATTCGCCAGACAGCAATGAAGCAAATGGCGGGGGGAACAACATCCACCGGCGAGCAACATCCACCGGCGAACGACATCCCAGGCATTCCCCACTGAGGTCTGAGTCCTGCAGGCCTGTGCGGGAACAAGGCTCCGCCGACGGGCGGAGCAACCCGACCACCCCTATCGAAGTCCGCCCCCACGGGCTGACGCAGAAGCAAGACCCGCCGACGGGCGGACCAACCCCGGTCTGGAATCGCACAAACCCATCCCATCCCGACACACAAGTATGACGGATATCCCCACCGCGTCGATGAGAATCCCCGCCCAGCACATAGTCGGAGCGAACGTGACGGATATCCCCAATGGCACTGGAAGAATCCACCCGCCCTTGCACATAGTTCGAGCGGGCATGCCAAATATCCCATCACACCGTGGAGAAATCCACCTCACCCCGATATGCAACCCGAGGGTGGCGCAGACAAGACACAAAGGATGAGCGCACGAAGCCGAATGGCACGAAGCGCCCCAGCCCCAACCACGAAGAAAGCCGCCGCACATCGTGCGACGGCTTTCTCAAACTAGCTCAGTTCAGAGAACCGGGGCCAGACCCTTTCAGATCAGTAGCCCATGTCCTGCTGCGGAGCTGCGGCAGCTGCCGGCGGTTCCGGCTTGTTGGCCACAACGGCCTCAGTGGTCAGGAACAGACCAGCGATGGAAGCTGCGTTCTGCAGAGCGGAACGAGTCACCTTTACCGGGTCGGTCACGCCAGCCTTGAACAGATCCTCGTACTCACCGGTCTGGGCGTTCAGGCCATAGCCGGCAGGCATGTTGCGGACCTTGTCGATGACAACGTCGCCGGAGAGACCAGAATTCTCAGCAATCTGCTTGATCGGAGCCTCGACTGCCCGCATCACGATGTCGGCGCCAGTGGCCTCGTCACCCTCGAGGGTGACCTTCTTGGAAGCAGCCTCGGCAGCCTGGATGAGAGCCACGCCACCGCCAGGCAGCAGGCCTTCCTCAACAGCAGCCTTGGCGTTGCGCACAGCATCCTCGATGCGGTGCTTGCGCTCCTTGGCCTCGACCTCGGTAGCAGCGCCGACCTTGATGACGGCAACGCCGCCAGCGAGCTTGGCAAGGCGCTCCTGCAGCTTCTCACGGTCGTAGTCGGAGTCGGTGTTCTCCATCTCGGCGCGAATCTGGGCAACGCGGGCGTCAACATCAGCCTTGGTGCCAGCACCGGAGACGATGGTCGTCTCATCCTTGGAGACAACGACCTTGGCGGCGCGGCCAAGAACGGTCTCGTCGATGGAGTCGAGCTTCAGACCGAGCTCATCGGAGACAACCTGGCCGCCGGTGAGGATTGCCATATCCTGCAGCATGGCCTTGCGGCGATCGCCGAAGCCAGGAGCCTTCACGGCCACGGCATTGAAGGTGCCACGGATCTTGTTGAGCACCAGGGTCGGCAGAGCCTCGCCGTCGACGTCCTCAGCGACGATCAGCAGCGGCTTGCCGGTCTTGATGACCAGATCGGCGATGTGGATGATGTCCTGCTGGCTGGAGACCTTGCCAGTGGTCAGGAGGATGTACGGGTTCTCGAGAACGGCGGTCTGGTCCTCGGCGTTGGTGACGAAGTACGGGGAGATGTAGCCCTTGTCGAAGCGCATGCCCTCGGTGAACTCAAGGTCAAGGCCGAACTTGTTGTTGTCCTCAACGGTGATGACGCCATCCTGGCCAACCTTCTCGATGGCCTCGGCGATCTTTTCACCGATCTCAGGATCGGCAGCAGAAATCGTTGCGGTAGCGGCAATCTGCTCCTTGGTCTCAACGGTCTTGGACTGGGCGTTGAGCTCCTCGGAAACGGCCTCGGTGGCCTTCTCAATGCCGCGACGCAGAGCAATCGGGTTCGCGCCGGAGGCAACGTTCTTCAGGCCTTCGTGCACAAGAGCCTGCGCAAGCACGGTAGCGGTCGTGGTTCCATCACCGGCGACGTCATCGGTCTTCTTGGCAACTTCCTTGACCAGCTCGGCGCCGATGCGCTCGTACGGATCCTCGAGGTCGATTTCCTTGGCGATAGAGACACCATCGTTGGTGATGGTCGGAGCGCCGTAGGTCTTGTCGAGCACAACGTTGCGGCCCTTCGGACCAAGGGTGACCTTGACGGTGTTGGCGAGCTTATCGAGACCCGCGAGCATACCCTGACGAGCTTCGTCGTCATAAGCAATAATCTTTGCCATGTTTTTCCTCCACAGGGAACGGCTGTTTTTCGTTATTCCACTCGAATCGGGCGCACCAGCGAATCGTCAGCTTCCGTTGGCACTCTCGCTCTTCGAGTGCTAACTCAGACATTAGCACTCTTGCCCATGGAGTGCCAATCCACAGGGATATTTCGCTGAGAGAATAATCCGCCCATATGGCACGCATCCATGCGCCGCCCGTCCCCGTCCGCGGACCCCGTGCTCCGCCGCAGCCCGAACAGCGAACACAACGTCAAGTCCCCCACGCCACCGAGGCCCGAAACCGTCCCCCAAAGAATAGAAAGTTGGTCACACTCGTCCGCGGCGGCCCCAGACGGGCAACCCCGACCACACGCCACGGCCGCAGAAGGGCGCAGGCCGCCGGCGCGGCGAGCTCATGGCCTGAGAATCGGCAGATAGCACCCTTCGGCCAGGCGTCGCACCATCTCATCCGACGTGAGGTTCTCGCCCAGCGGGTTCGGTTTGCCCTTGCCATGCCAATCGGAACCGCCGGTGACTACCAGATGGTGCCTGCGGGCGATTCCAAGCAGACGTTCCCTTTGGTCGGGCAGGTTCCCCCGATGATAGACCTCGATGCCATCGAGACCTGCGTCGATCAGTTCTTCCAAACGCTCGTCAGGCAGCAAGCGCTTGTTACGGGACCTGTCCCCCACATGCGCCACGACAACGGCGCCGCCAGCCTTCTTCACCGTCTGCGTCACCTCGGCGGGCGTCGGCGAAGGCACCGGCACATAGTACTTGCTGCGGCTTGAAACCACCGTGGAGAAAGCCTCTTCCCTATCGGAGCAGATCCCTGCAGCCACAAGCGCATCGGCGATATGGGGACGCCCGACCGTGGTCTGGTTTCCCTCGCCGATCTGCCGCTGCACGGCCTCCCATGTGATTTGCGGATAGTCGCGCGAGATTCTCTCAACCATCTCACGGACCCTGTCCTCACGCGCCTCCCGCGTTCTGCGGAACATCGCCGCCAGACCTTCGTTGGCGGGGTCATAGAGAAAACCGAGCACATGCACACTCGTGTGGTCGACGCTCGACGTGATTTCGGTGCCACGAATCAGCGGGAACCGCTGTTCCTTCGCCGCAGCCTCCGCCTCGGGCCAACCGTTCCACGTGTCATGGTCGGCGATGCCGACACCATGAAGCCCCAACGCCTTGCCTTGGCTCACCAAAGTGGCCGGCGACTCCGTCCCATCCGAAAAACGGGTATGGCAGTGGATGTCCCACCCACTGGTCGGAGACTTCAACTCATCATCGCTCATATCCCTATCGTAAATTGCCAATCCCCCAATCATGGAAAACGCCCGCAAAAACGCCACGGGAAACGTCGGACACCGCCGCGCAGATTGCCAGGCATTCGTGGCGCGATGCACCCCAGGCGCCGAAGAACGCGCTCCCCCGCAAGACGCCGCCGAAGCCGCCGTCTCTCTTTTTCGCTCTGCCGAGCGTCGCGGCTTATAGTTGGGTGAGCTGGTTGGGCAAACGCGAACGCCGAAAGGCCGCATTGCTTTGCACCCGCCCGAGTTCAACGTCGATCTATCACATGCGAGGTGACCCATGACATCACGAAAAGGCAAGTCGACGAAGTCCGTCGCATCGAAACGCTCCCGGTCCGCCGCTCGCACCACGACCGCTCGCAACGAGGCCGTCCGTGGCAAAACCGTCCGCGACACGGCCGTCCGGGACGAAGACGATGAAGACATCGACGAGACGTACGACGACACGGAAGCGGCCCCATCGCCGCTGCCCACCGGTTGGCGCCACGGCTTCACATGGCTGTACATCGTCGACCTTGTCGTCAGTTTTGCAGCCATCGTCGCTTCTTTCATCCTGTCGGCCGACACGCTGTATTCCGCCCGTCACCCCGACGAGCTCCTGAACTGCGACGTCAACGCGAAAGTCTCGTGTTCCACCGTCGCGCAATCTTGGCAGGCCGAGATCATCAAGTTCGGCAACCTTAGCTTCCCCAACGCCTTCTTCGGCATCGCGGCCGAGTCCGTCTTCATCACCATCGCGGTGCTCGGCATCTCCAAGGTCGTGTTCCCGCGCTGGTTCTCGTTCTGCGCCTGGCTGGGAAATCTCGCCGCGCTGGCATACGCCTACTGGCTTCTGTCGCAGTCGCTGTTCGTGATCAACGCGCTGTGCCCCTGGTGCATCCTGCTCATGTTCTCGACGACCATCCAGTTCATGGCGTTCAGCCATGCCATGGTCACTGTGCAGGGTCTTCCCTCCAAGCCGCGCAAGCTTGCGACGTATTACAGGCTGAACATCGACATCCTCGTCGACACGTTCTGGATTGTGGCGATCATCGTCGTAATCCTCGCCAAGGACGGCACCTATATCCTCGGCTGATGCCGGGGCGTTCCAGCCAGATCCATTGAACCGGCCGCAGAAAAGGACATGAGGCGTCTTTCTCGAGGGATGGATACCAGCCAACCCCCCAAGAAAGACGCCTCACATCGTATTCGGCGAAATATCCCCCTTCGGCGCACGGAGCATCCGCCGGGAGGATTCCACCTTCAGCGTCAATCGGCGAACTCGATGCCTCGCGCGTCCGTGTATTCGGATGGCTCGCCGGTAAAAGTGAACGTGCCAACGATCTTCGCATCGCCGGTGATCACGACCTTGTCATCCGACACGACGACTTTCACGACGCCGCCGTGCACGCGGATCATCCAATTGTTCACGTCGGTGATGGACGACAGAAGGACTCCCGTCGCGCACAGGCCGGTTCCGCACGACAGCGTCTCGCCCACTCCTCGTTCGCTCACACGCATGAAGGCGGACCCCCCATCGGGCACGACCCGTTCGATGCGCACGAATTCGACGTTCTGCCCATGCTCAAGCGGAGGCGAAACACGCGGAGGGTGGCTCAGATCCAGGGCTTCGACGCCGGGGAAATCTGTGTCCACGCCGCCCGAGACACCGACGAGGTCATCGACGAGACAGACGATGTGCGGGTTGCCTATGTCCACGAACGTCCCGCGCACACTGCCATCGGTTCCATCGAGCACGACGCGGTACTTATCGCGCTCGCCTATCTTCCAAGCGCCCATGTCGACCTGAAAAACGTGCTCGCCCAAGCCATCGACCTTGCCCAACGACGTCAGGCGCTTGACTCCGGCTCGCGTCGCGAGCGCGAAAGTCCCCTCAGCGGACTTTGGAGCGATGCCCAGCATCTGGGCGAACAACGTGATGACTCGCGAGCCGTTGCCGCACATCTCCGCGATGCTGCCATCCGCGTTGTAGTAATCCATGAACCATTCCGCGCCTTCGTCGATCAGGCGCTGCGCCTCGGTCGAGGTGACGGCGGGAATGGTTTCGCTGAGCCTCGTCGGTACCAGACGCAGAAGTCCGTCGCCGCCTAAGCCGCGATGCCGGTCGCACAGGAACCTGATTTCGGCATCCGTTGGCTTGAACACACCATCGGGATCGGCATAGACGACGAAATCATTGGCCGTGCCGTGTCCTTTATATACAGTCCTTGGGATAGTCATGCGTCCATAGTACGACCCGAGTGCGTCGCGAGCCAGATTCTTGCGAAAAAAGTCACATATGCGCCCTTGCGCCACTTGCGGGATCGCCTCCCCTCCACCGTCCGCGGAAATCGCTCCGGTCCAGGATGGCGGCATGAGGGGCGTGCGATGATTCTTCCCACCGCGGTCTCAAATTTCAACTGAAATTCGCCAACGATTACACTTGTCTTCGTCAAAGGGATAGCGCATACCCGTGACCATTGCGCACCCAAGGAGAAAAACATGAAGACCGCGCTCATTGACGTCGGCGGTGGATACCGGGCAATCTACGGAGCAGGAATCGACGACTACTGCCTCAAGCACGGCATCAGCTTCGACCACTGCTATGGCATCTCGGCAGGAAGCGCCAATCTCGCTTCTTTCGTCGCACGCCAATACCGCCGTTCCTACAAGTTCTACACCGACTATTCCTTCCGCAAGGAATACGCCAGCTTCTACAACTTCCGCAAGACCGGCAACTACATCGACCTCGACTACGTCTATGGCACGCTGTCAAACAGCGACGGCGAATATCCGCTCGACTACGACACCTTTGTGAAGAATCCGACTGATTTCACCGTGGTCGCAGCGGACGGAAACACCGGCAAGCCGCATTACTTCGCCAAGTCCGACATGAAGCGCGATAACTACGGCCCCTGCAAGGCATCGAGCTCCGTTCCCGTCGTCAACCATCCCTACGTCATCGACGGGGTTCCGTATTTCGACGGAGGAATCGCCGACCCCATTCCGCTGCGCAAAGCATTTGAGGATGGTTGCGACAAGGTCGTCATCGTGCTGACCCACCCGAAGGAATGGATCCGTCCGCAGCAGAAAGACGAGTTCCCCGCACGCATCCTGCGCCGCGACTACCCCAATGCCGCCCGCGACCTGTGGTATCGTGCCCGCACCTACAATTCCGAATCCACCGAGGCGCGCATGTGGGAGAAGTCGGGCCGGGTCCTCATCCTCGCTCCGACGAATCTCTTCAATCTCAACACGTTGAAAAAAGACCGCGTGGGGCTTGAAAAGATGTACCGCGAAGGGTTCACCGACGCACGCGCCATCCGCGCGTTCCTCGAGAAATAAGTTGGGAGAAACAGAGCAGGAAGACGACGGAGGATAGGACGCCCTATCGGTGGCGCACACAAGCGCACGCATGCGCCACCGATAGCGTTATCCGCCCGCAGGCTTCCCGCAGAAGTCGGCCGATGACCGCCCAGGTCAGGGCCGATTTTTCTTTCGCCCGTTTCCGCCATCGCCCCAATCCATCGACCCAACCATCCGCCACCCACCAATCCAACATCCCACCATCGCGCCCGATCAGATCTGACGCTCCGGCGCCACCCGCCCAGAATCCCCACCACGCCCACGACCAACCGTCCGACGCCCCACCCATCCCGACGCTCCGGGGCCACCTCGCATTTCGCCTCCAGGACAAGCGCGATTCACCCAGCAGCAGAGTGCAAGGGGACGCCTGTGCGGCCGACCGAGGCCGGCCCGGTGCCTCTTGCCAAATGCGTCCTGCACCGCAGAGGCGTATTCTTCCCTATGGAAGATGTCTGGTTTGAGGAGGCTGGCATGGAAAGCAACGCACCGATTGGCGTCTTTGACTCAGGGATGGGCGGGATCACCGTCGTGCGGCAGATTCACCGCGACATGCCGTCCGAAGACATCCTGTTCTATGGCGATTCGGCGCACGCCCCCTATGGGTTGAAGACAGTTGATGAGATTCGCGGATACTGCTTCTCCATCTGCGACCATCTCGTCGACAACGGGGTGAAGGCGATAGTCGTGGCATGCAACACGGCCACGAGCGCCTGCGTCAACGACCTCAGAAAGAGGTACTCCCTCCCGATCATCGGCATGGAACCGGCGCTGAAAGTCGCCTGCGACCGCGGGAACGGGGTGCCGCAGCACGTCATTGTCGCCGCGACGCCACTGACGCTTCGCGAAAAGAAGTTCGCCAACCTGTTCGCACGCTTCCAGGACAAGCACTACCTCAAGAGACAGCCGTGCCCCGATCTGGTCACCATCGTGGAATCCGGCAACCTCGGCAACCGCGACATGGTGATGAACACCCTCCACAAATACTTCGACGGATACGATCTCGCCTCCACCGATTCCGTGGTGCTCGGCTGCACCCATTTCGTCTTCTTCCGCGATTACTTCCGCGAATTCATGCCCGACAACGTCGCCATCATCGACGGCAACGAAGGCACCGTGAGGCACCTGCACGTCGTGCTCGAATCACTGGGCGCTCTTGTCGACGACGATGGCGGCAGCGCCAAACCCGGGCACGTCACGTTGGAGAGCTCCTCCACCGATCCCGATGTCATGCAGCTGGAACGGTCCCTCTTCGCCAACGGTTGCTGAAAACCGTGAGTTCCAACGCCCAGGGCCACGCGCGGCGCAATCCTCCCATACAGTTTCGCATTGTGGTGTTGGACCCGACATGCGGGGCGCGTTACTTGGCGACACGGCACACGCCACCACAGGCCATCGCACATCACCACGCCATCGCACATCACCACGCCATCGCACATCACCACGCCATCGCACATCACCACGCCATCGCACATCACTGGGGACACGCGCCACAAAGAAGTGAAGTCCCTCCACATTCCCATGCGCCCGGTTCTTCGAAAAATGTGATTCATCACACGAAGCGCGGCCATCAACAGGTGTCAGGCCACATCCATCCTTCTAAATTGCACCTCGAATACATTCACTTGTTACCCCGCGTTATTAGAGTGAGTCATATCAGACAACGACTGCCCCAAAGCAGATTTTCATTGTCATGCGGGCCGCATCGACATCCGCTGCACAGATCCCGGAATGTTGATGATTTGAATTGGAGAGGATTACGAATGGCACAGAAAGAGAAGAAGACGACGAAACATTTGACTGACGAAGAGGTTATCGAAGCACTCACCTCCACCATGAGCATCAAGGAAGCCGCGGCGGTTCTTGACCATTCCTACAACTGGGTTCTGAAGAAAAGCCACGATCTGGCCGAGGCCGGCCTCATCGAGAGCCGTGACGCGTATCCGATATATCACCGCATCGGTTCCGCGGTCGCCGGGACCCAGGTCACGGTCTACTTCAACGCCGCGGCCTGGAAGCAGTCCGCGTATTACATCCGCGGCAGCTTCGACGGCTGGACCGCCGCCCCCGGTATCCGACTCAAGCGCCAGCGCTCCCCCAAGGGCTACCATGCCGCAACCATCGTCGTTCCGAACGACCAGGACGGCGCCGAGTTCTTCATCGACAACGGCAAGGATCTGAACGACGCCGCGAACCTGTACCAGCCCGTTCCCGGCAGTAACTTCTACCTGTCGCTCGCCAATGGCTCGGCTTTCACCATCGAGAGCTTCGACAACGCCCATCCGGGCAAGCCGTCCACAAAATAACGTCAGGCGCATCGGCGCCGGTCCAAACCCGGACGCACCGCACTACGGGAATGCCGGGGATTGAAGCGTCGTATGGTCATAGGCGCGAAAAGAAACGGCGGAATGCACTGGTCAGCGACCAGCGTCATTCCGCCGTTTTTCAGTACCGGGTGCGTTTTCGCCGCACATTTGCCGATGATTCGGGACGCCGCCGAAAACCGAAAAGGGAACGCGGCATCCATCCAAAACCACGGCATCCGTCCCGGAACGCGCCGATCGCAACATTCCGGCGGCTTCCGGTCCACCGCCTTGGCGGCACCGCGCACCGACGGCACCGTGCGCACTCCGACGCCATCGCGCACCGCCTCACATCATGACCCCGAGATCGGCCAGCATCCTGCACAGCATCAAATAGTCGCGCGAGCCATACCCCTCCGGGTCGTACTCAGGATCGTCCGGCTCGCAGAACACCAGCCGAAGCAGTTTGACGATCGGCATCCCGCCCAACGTGGCGCTTGCGATCTCCCACGTCCGCCCATGCTTGTCGCGGCACGCCGACAACGGCGGCAACGCATATCCGTAGCTTTCCTTCATCTCCTGCGCCGTCATGAAGCTCTCGACGTCGAACTCGTCGCCAGACATGAACCATTCCAGCGAAATGCTGTTGACCGGCTCAGGAACCAGCGCATCGGGCACTCCTTCGAGAAGGGACCCCACGCGCTTGTCGGTCGCGGGTTTGTTGCACGATTGCCTGCGCCCGCTGCGCCGCGCAAGGCGTTCCGCCATCATGGATTGCTCAAGGTCGATTCCCAACGGCCCCGTCGCCACCCGGCGAGTCCTGGTGGAGATATGGAACGCGCGCGACGTCGCCTGCCATGTGCGGCCGAACTGCGTGATGCGCACGCATATCAGCGTGTTCTCGCACCCCATCAGGCTCATCATCATCTCGCGGTCGGCGATGGCATATTCCGTTCCGTCCGCAAGGCTCTGGACCACGACCACACCGGCATACGGACTCACGGTCGTGACGAGGAAGGCCCCTTCCACCGTGCAGTTGAGCACCGTCCACAACGCCCGCGCCCTGTTTTTCGGCAGCGGGTTCCTCCCCGAGACGTTGTCGTACAGATACCGCTCCAGGGGAGTCGTGCCATCCGGAAAGTGGTAGTCGTAGGCGAACCAATCGAAAAACGCGTCATGGATCGCATCTATTTCTTGCAGGCAGCGGGCGCGCCCATGTGGGTTGACTCCAACCATTCTGAGAAACCCCTGGTATGCGCGCACGACGAGGCCGTCTTTCTTCGAAAGAAAATACGCGACCACCGGCGCCAGCGAACAGGCAGGCAGAGACAGAGACGGATCCTCGTCGCATTCAGCCATCGCCGACAGCTCAGGAGGAAATCCTTTGTCACGATGCTTGCTGCAATCAATGCGCTTCAATATCCTCCGGCATTCC
Organism: Bifidobacteriaceae bacterium UBA2724; assembly: GCA_002353815.1. Lineage (GTDB taxonomy): Bacteria > Actinomycetota > Actinomycetes > Actinomycetales > Bifidobacteriaceae > Pseudoscardovia. The sequence continues at coordinate 285,586 of DEKK01000012.1, forward strand.
TCATCCTCCAGCTGCTCCCTGGTGATGGTCGCCTCTGGTCCCTGCGGGACGGCGGCCGGCGGATGACTCGGCACGTCGCATCCGTGAGGCCTGCGGCAGTCCTTTTTCGACGCGGATCTCCTTCGCTGGGTATACGTAGCTTGACCATACTGTTCCTCTTTTCTGCGAGGCATGTTGTCTCTCTTTCGTTGAACTCCCTTCGCGTAATCGAAACCCTATGACACTTCGGATGACCACGCATCGGGCATCGGGAAAATTGAGGATAAGAGGAAAACTTCCCCGGGATGTGGATATCTCGTGGCAGTAGTGCACCGATTATCACCAGGCTTCTTCCACAAGACCGGTGGCATCGGTCCACAACGACAAGGACTTGTGCACATCCCGTCGTCCGCGAATCCACATACGCCCCATGCCATCCACAATCAGCCGACCAGAATTCCACCCGGCCTCCCCGACCCCTGGCTCGCCGGCTCCGTTCTTCTCCGCTCCGATTCTTCCCGCTCATCCATCCGCGCCGCCCATCCCGCGCTCCCGCATTTCCATCGCCGTCACCGCGAACACGCCCGCCATGCCGTGGGAGGTCTCCATCCTAGAATCGGAACAAATTGTGCACAGGCACACGGCACCGTGACAGCGCCGTTGCTAGACCGACCGGCCCACAAGACCGCACCGCAAGGAGTCACCATGCATCTTTCTGGAATCCGCCATGAGATGGACCACCGTTTCTGCTTCGCCCTGAGCCGCAGCAAGTCCTGCGGCACGTTCAGCGCCAACCCCCAGGACGGCTTCGCGCGCTTCGTCATTCGCATCCAGACCGCGGCGAACGACATCGCGTCCGTCACCCTGCACACCGAAGACAAGTACCTGCATTATTACTGCGCCGACCGCCTCCGCATGCCCGAAGACCAGCGCCCTCAGGCCCCCGAGGGGTTCCCGTTCTACGGCAGGTGGAGCACGGCCCAGACGTTCCCCATGCGCAAATACTCCAGCGACGGCGTGCATGACTTCTTCGAAGCGCAGATCGACATCAACACCATCTGCCTGCGCTACTATTTCGAGCTCCGCGACACCAACGGTGCCGTAAAATACTACGGCGACTACCAATTCACGGATACCGCCCCCGAGAACCCCGAGAGGATGTTCGACTGCCCGCAGACACTGCGCGAAGACATGCTGTTCGACACCCCGGATTGGGCTAAGAACCGCGTCATCTACCAGATCTTCCCCACTGCTTTCGCCATCGGAGACACCGCCCCCACCAACGCCTCCGCGCCCGCCGACACCACCGGCACCGTCTCCGCGCCCACCGACCTGCACGCCGAGGCCGCCGCAGCCCGCGAGCGCCTCGCCGCCTCCGCCGCCCGCAACCCGGAGTGGTACCGCACGCCCGCCACCGGCACCATGAACCTGCATGGCAACCTGCGCGGCATCATCGAGGCCCTGCCCCACATCCAGGAGCTCGGCGCCGGCATGATCTACCTCAACCCGATCTTCGACTCGCCCGTCACCCCGCACAAATACGACACCTACGACTACATGCACATCGAGCCGTCGATCGGCACCGAGGACGACCTCAGGGAACTCGTCCGCGAAGCCCACAAGCGCGACATCCGCGTGATCCTCGACGGCGTGTTCAACCACACGTCGCGCGACTTCTTCGCCTTCAAGGACGTGCTCGCCCACGGCCGCGATTCGAAATACTGGGACTGGTACTGGCTCAATGACTGGCCCCTGACCGACATCAGCACCCCGACGCAGCCGAATTACAAGACATTCGCGTATTTCGCCTACATGCCCAAGCTCAACATGAGCAACCCCGAGGTGCAGGATTATTTCATCAACGTCTGCTGCCATTGGGTCAAGGTCGCCGGCATCGACGGCTGGCGCATGGACGTCGCCGACGAAATCGACCATGTCTTCTGGAAGCGCCTGCGCACCGCGCTCCACGCCATCAACCCCGAGACGATCATCGGCGCCGAGGTATGGCACCCCGCGTTCGACTTCCTCGAGGGCGATGAGTGGGACACCGTCATGAACTACCACTTCCTCAAGGCCGTCAAGCGCTTCGTGGCGACCGGCGAGCTCACGGCGAGCGGATTCGTCGACCAGATCGGCTTCATGCGCGGCATGCTGCATCCGAACGCATGGCCGATCATGTGGAATCTGCTCGACAGCCACGACACGATGCGGTTCCAGCGCGTGTGCGGCGACGATCTCGACAAATACCGTCTCGCCGTCGGCATCCAGATGCTGTCGACCGGCATGCCGATCGTGTATTACGGCGATGAATACGGCCTGACCGGCGACAACGACCCGGACTGCCGCCGCGGCATGCCCTGGAGCCGCGAGCACCAGGTGCCCGGCATGCACGACTGGTTCTCGCGGCTCATCGCGCTGCGCAAGAGCGAGCCGGCAATCGTGGACGGCGAAGTGCTCTCGACCACCGCCGACGATTCGCGCGGCCTCGTCATGATAGCCAAGAGCCTCATCGCGAAGGAAGCCGACGCGAGCCACGTCACCCCTGTCGAGCGCACCGACATGGATGCCTACGCCGCCGAACGCGAGCGCATCGCCAACGGCCCCCGCGTGACCATCGTCTATCACAACTCCCCCGAAACCCACGAACTGCAGGGCTTCGATGGGCAGCTCGATCTCGTCTCCGGCGAGCGTTTCAACGGCACGCTCAAGCCCTACCAGGTGCTGGCGCTCTCGTCCGAGTGATGGGGCCGCACAGCCGAACGGGACGCCCGCGTCCGCGTGACCAGGCGCTCAGATTCGGGCGATGAGGGAATCCACGACCGCGCGCACCCGCTCGGGCCACATCATCGGCAGCATGTGGCCGATGTCGTTGACGATGATGTGCTCGGCTTCCGGAATCGCCTGCGCCAGTTCGTCCGATTTCTGCCACGGCACGATGTAATCGTGTCGCCCCGAGACAAGCACGACGGGAATGTCGAGCTGCGCCAGCCGCGCCCTTCCCTGCGGCGTGCCGAAATCGAGGTGTGAGTTGGCGATCCAATCCTGCAGCTGCACGCGCTCGGTTTCGGGATCGGGCCCCACCGTGTCGAACGCGAGCTCGTCCTCCGCCGACATCTTCCCGTAGGCAAGCGAGGTGTCGAGACGGCCTTCGCGCAACGCGTCGCGGAACGCGTCCGGCAGCTGGTTGAAATCGAACGCGCCGCCGCAGATCACGGCACCGCGCACCGTGGCGGGATGCCTTTCGAGGATTCCCGCCACCAGCGCCCCGCCCAGCGAATGTCCGAACAGCACCACGTTGGGGATGTCGCTGATGAAGTCGCAGACCTCGTCGACGTAATCCTCGGCACTGTCGGTGCCCCGGTGCGGGGTGTTCTGGCGCCCGGGCAGATTCGGGTAATACCTGTTGTATGCGGCGTATGTGCGCTGGACGCGCGACAGGCGCGTGCGGTTGCTGCCGGTGCCGTGCACGAACACGAGGTTGATGGACGCCCTGCGCTCCGAGGGGTCCCGCGGCAGCGCGAGGGTGCTGAGCTCGGCGCTCAGCTGCCGCGTGACCTGGGGCACGTCGGTGCGGCCATCTGTGGTGCGCGCGGCGAAATAGTAGTATTCGACCCCGCGTTTCACATGGTCCGACCAGGTTGCGAAATCCGCGGCGGTGCAGATTCCGTGGGGCACGCGCTGGGCGTAGACCGGCTCCGCGGAATCCACAGCGGCGGCCGGCGTGGAACCCGCAGACCGCGGCGACGGACCGGCGGACGGCGCAGACACAGGATCAGAGGCGTCAGGAATGGGATTGTCGAGTGACATGTCTTGCGGATTCACGGGCTGGTTCTTCCCTTCGGACGGGTTCGAGGCGCCGGCGACGCTGGCAGCGATGCGAAAACGTCCCGTTTCCGGCTCGCAGACACCATGCTTCGGTTATCTTCTGCTCGCACATTACGTCGGTTTGATTGCGGACAGCGCACAATCATGTTGCCATGTTGCGCACAATAACCTTGCGCACCCTCATGGTGTGCACGATGACACGGCATCGCGCCGCGTCAATCCACTCGGTACGCCTCCACCGCGGCGGCCAGGGCCTCGGGGTATTCAGTCCCCAGCACGGGCGCGGAATGGGAGCGGACCCATGGGATGACCTGGGTCGTTATGAGGATCCGCCCGGCATCGGCGGCGCGCACCTGCGCCGTCGCGGGAAACACGATGGCGCGGTCGACCGTTTCGTCGGGGACGCCGAACATGTCGTGGAACCTTCCGGCGTTCCATTCGGAGCGCCGCGACGGGCTTGCGAAAAGCTCCGCGCCCTGCGGAAGCTCCCCCTCGCCCCGCAGAAACGCCATCGCCTGGGCGTCCGACGACGGCGACCCCATCGGCAGCGATATCCAGTTGGGGGACGTCGCGTTCCCGAAAACGCGCCCGTCGTGCGCGCAGAAACCGATGATGAACAGCCCGTACGGCGACACGATGAACTCATCAAGATGCAGAACACCGTTGGAATCGGGCAGATTCACATCGTGGAACACGTGATATTCCGCGCCCAGGCGCGCCAGACGGTAATGCGCATCGGTGCGGAGCATGACAAACCCCATATTCCGGCTGCGTTCACGGGACGACGTCGCCTGATCCGAATCGACCCGACGATCCCCGACGGCGCCATGCCGCGGCGCTGTCGCGCTCCGCGTGGCGGAATCCGCGGGGTTCGCCGAAACGGAGGCGGCGACAGCGGATTGGGATGGAACGGAACCGGCCCAGGCGGCATCGCCGGGAACGGACCCGGCCGAGGCAGATGCACCCGTCGTCCCTTCGCGCTTCATGCCAGGGGGCAGCGGAATCTCAGGCACGTCGTCGTCCCCCGATGCCGCGCCGGCATAGCCATATGCGTCGCCTTGGATCGCGCCAGTCTGCGCACTGTTCCACACGCCGTCTGGCACGCCAGAGCTCTTGCCCGTCTGCGCACCACCCTGCGAATACGGCGAAACGGACGGCACCGGGCCCCGCGCATCCCCATGCGCGTCCGCAGCCAGCGACGGCGCAGCGGAAAACCCCGTAACGGCATCCCAGGATTCCACCGGATTGGCGTCCACCGGTTCCGGAGTCATCGGATTGGCGCTCACCGGCTCCGAAGCCATCGGATTGGCGTTCGCCAAGCCGGCATCCATCTGATTGGCGTTCGCCGGCCCCACGCCTGCGGCCCCGCCGTTCACCAAGCCGGCATCCATCGGCCCGGCATCCCGCGAACTCACGTGGCGCCCTGACCGATCACGATTGACATCGGCACGCCGTGCGACGTGGCGCGCCACGTGACGGCTTGAAGCATCCTCATGCGCGCCATGGCGTTGCGACGATTCGGGCAGATTCTGGCTCCGCCGCATCCGCTGCCGTTCCAGCTCGGCCTCGCGCCTGCGACGCGTCTGCGCCACCGTGACGACGATGTCATACGCCACGATGGCACACAGGGCCAGCACGGCGATGACGCCGATGAGTACCCTGTGTTGCTCCATGTCGCGCTGTCACACTTCCTTGTGAGGTCCTGCTCTGAGAGGTTCCCGGTTCGGCCGACGGCACCGCACCAGCCACCAGTAACCCACTCATATTAACTCACGCGAACCACCTCCGACGAGCGGCCCACGGCGGCGCAGGCGGGCTTGGCGTCGTGCCGTTCAGACCTTGCCTATCATCACGGCCGCGGCGATCAGAAACACCGCGGTCAGCACCGCCCACAGGCCACGTCCGTGGTGCCGGGTGAGCATGAAGTATTCGGGGTGCAGGATGTTGATGAAAATGTCCATCTTCTGCCCTTTGCAATCTGCGAAATTGCGTTTCAGGCTGTTGCGTCCATAGGATTCGAGCGTCGTGCCGAAGTACTCATGCCCCTTGTATGTGTAGCGAATGACGGGTGCGCGGCTGGAATCGTCATAGCCGTAGCAGCGTCCTTCGATGCGTTCGTTGCAGCGGATCACCTGGAGTTCGAGCACGACGGCGTATTCCAACAGCACAAAGGCCAGGGACACGAACAGCGCCTGCCAACCGGCGTCGCGCCCGATCTTGATGGCCACGATGTTGGGAAGCAGCGCCACCACCAAAGCCGCGATGCCGATGGTGAGCGGTATGCGCGGGCGCTCGAAAACGGTGGCGCCGTGCGAGATCTGATACTTCGAGCAAGCGGCGATGATGAGCTCGACGATTCCGAAGACCACGAAAACCAGCGTGACAGCCTTCATACCTGCGACTCCTTGTTGCCAATGACGGCTCTCTTCTTTCCAATCCCGCTTCCATTATTGTTTCACCACCGTACTTGCTCCTCGCAATTGTGTCGGCTGACGTCGCCACAGCGCACAACGCGGAGAGGGGTGCACGGCGGACGCAGGAGCGGAGTGAATAGCAGCAGGTATGAATGGCGGGAACGCACGGCATGGCGGAAACGCACCGTGGGAATGCACGACATGGTGGGAACGCACAGCATGGCGTGAGCGCACCGTGGAAATGCACAGCATGGCGGGAGCGCACAGCGGGAATGCACGGCAGGAGTGCGGCATTCGCCGTAGGTTGCTAGTCTTGGGGTGACAAATGGTCCGTGCGCCGACGATGGGAGGCTGTGATGCGTGAGGATTCCGCTCAACAGACCGAAGACATGCATGAAGAGCGGGATGCGCAAAACGCTGCGGTTCCCGCTGCGCACGGCACCGTGACGCAGGGCGCCGCGGATTTCTCTGCGACAGATGACGTCCTCCATGGCGCAGACGATGCGAACACCGAGGGCCACGACGACACCGATGACGATGACGACAATGACGCTGACGATGCCGGCGCCAATGACACCGCGGACGCCGACTACCCGGCCGAGGAACTGTCGGAGGCCCTGCGCCGCTCCGCGCAGCAGTCCCGCGACGCCCATGAAGCCAGCGCAAACATCGAACGCTCCATCCGCATCTCGGGCTTCGTGGCGCTGGCGCTGGGACTCATCGGGTTCGCCGGCGCAATCGTGATACCGATGAGCGCGCTGAGCATCGTGTCCGTGCTGGCCCTCGCGGTCGGCGCGGTCTTCGCATTCCGCGCCGTCTCGCTCGAGCATTACCGGAATTCGTGGATGCGCCACCGCGGCGGTACGGCGCACTCCCCCAACGCGCTCACCGTCATCGGGTCCGCCACCTGCGTCGTCGCGATCATCGCCACGGTCGGGCTCATGTCGTTCACCATCGTCGGCAACCTGTCATACATGCGCCGCATGCGCACGTGGACGCTCACGTCCGACGGATGGGACATCAACGGCGACATCGTGCGGTTCCAGGAAGACGACGATTGGTCCAAGGATTCCGTTTCGGTGTCATCATCGGCGACACCGACCGGCACCAGCGGGACGTCGAGCGGGGAATCCAGCTCTTCCAGGGCCACGCAGGCGGAGCTGACGCTGTTCACGGGAAGCAACCTGACCACGAAGCAGGTGGCGCACAACAACCCGGTGACCGACACCGATGACTCCGAGGCGCTCAAGATCGTGGACGTGACGATGGACAACCGCCTGTTCGGCTATGACAACGGGTGGATCACCGTGAAGAACAACACCGACCAGACGGTGGAATACGCCGACCTTGCGTTCACCATGCTCACGTCCAACGGCGACGTGGCCGGGCAGGGCGTGGCGCGGTGCAACGACGCGATCGAACCAGGCGAAACGGGGCGCGCACACTTCCAGATCGGCGCGTCCGCAGCGGCGAGCGGACTGGTGATCTACACCGAGATCTGGTACACGTCCCAGACCGACGAAGCGACGCCCCGCACCATGGGCTCGCGCGACGAGTACGCCGCGAGCCGCACCGCCCCCGGCACCGTCTTCCACAAGTCCTCCCCCTGCGTGCCCGGGATCCCGTTCTGACAGAGGGCCTGGGGACCACGGTGCCAGCGACACACACCGACGGGTCAACGGGACAGCCCCTCCGAAGCATTGCGTTTCTCTCGCCTATGTTGCCAGGGAACTGTCGAGATAGGGAGTGAATGCCCTCCCATCCAGTCACAGCGCGACGATTTCATTATCCTCGCAGACCGACCCCGCGCCTCGCGCGTCACACATGCCATTGCGTGGCCCAGTCGAGGTGCATGTGCGCGGGAACGTCGCGCCACGGGACCGGGTACCCGGCGCCATGGGCGCAGAACACGGAGTCGGGCGTGTTGTCAAGGTCGGAGACGGGGTCATAGCGCGCCTCCCACGCCACGTCGGCCTGGCTCTGGCACGGACGGTAACCATCGAAGGTGCAGACCAGATGCCCGCGCCCATGCGTGTAGGAGCTCACATCGGTGGCGTATCCGTTCATCCGGGATGCCGGGGCATGCCCCACCAGGGTCACGATGGCCTGGGCGCTGTCATCGCCGCCCAGCTCACCCGGGAGCCTGCCTTCTGGCGCCCCCGGGCCGACCGTCGCCTCGTCGAAGTCATCCTCGACCTCGCAATCGCCTCTCATGACCTGCACGTCCGACATCGCGCGCCCCATCCAATCCGCAGGCACGTCGAGCCGGAACGCATACCATGGCTCGAGCACGCGGCACGCTCCGCACTCTTTGAGCTCCATGAGCCCCTGCCGCACAGCGCGGTACGTGGCCTGCCTGAAATCTCCGCCCTCCGTGTGCTTGGCATGCGCCCTGCCCGCCACGAGCGTGAGCTTCACGTCGGTGAGCGGCGACCCGGTGACGACGCCCAGATGCTCCTTCTCCGTGAGATGCGTGAGGATCAGCCGCTGCCAGTTGCGGTCGAGCACGTCGAGGCTCACGTCGCTCTCCACCCGCACGCCGCTTCCCGGCTTTCCCGGCTCGATGAGTATGTGCACCTCGGCGTAATGGCGCAGCGGTTCGAAATGCCCCACGCCCTCCATCGGCTCGGTGACGGTCTCGCGATACACGATGCCGCCATTGCCGAAACCCACGTCGATTCCGAAGCGTTCGAGCATGATCTGGTGGATCAGCTCGAGCTGCATCTCGCCCATCACCTGCACCTGCAGCTCCTGGACGCGTCCAAGCCACGCCACGTCCAGCATCGGCTCCTCGTCTTCGAGCTCGCGCAGCCCCGCGATGGCCCTGTGCAGCGTAAGGTCGTCGAAGAGCGGATGCATGAGCGGAGGGTTCGGCTTCCAGTCCGGCGTCTTGGCGGGCCACATGCTGTATGTCAGCACGGGCTGCAGCGTGGGGGCACCGGCATCGGGTTCGAACCCGAGCCCCTGCCCCGGGAACGTGCGTTTAAGCCCGGTGACGGCGCAGACACCGCCCGCCGGAACCTCGGTGACGACCTCGTATTTGGCGCCGTTGTAAATACGCACCTGGTCGATTTTCTCTTCGACGACCGCGTCATCGGCGCCGTCCGCGGCCACGCCGTCCGCAGCGCCACCGTCCGCAGCGCTCGCAGCCGCATCCCTCGCGGCACCACCATCAGCAGCGCCATCATCAGCAGCGCTGCCGGGAATCCCCTTGCCGCCGCCGGGAACCTCGCGCAGCAGGTCCTTCGCATGCAGTGTGCCGCCGGTCACGCGCAGCCACGTGAGCCTGTTGTGCCGCTCGTCGTGCGAGATGCGATACACGCGGGCTCCGAAAACCTCGGGGCGCTCACGCTCCTGCATCCATGCGTCAAGCCCGTCCAGGAACTCCCCGATGCCTTCCATGTGCAGCGCGGATCCGAAAAACACGGGGAATACGGTGCGCGATGCGATGAGGCGGCGCACGGTGGAGCGGCGCAGCCTGCCCGACGCGAGGTATTCCTCGGTGGCCGCGTCGTCCTGCATGATGGCATCCTCGGCATACTCATCCCAACCGCCAAGGCCGAAGGCGTCCGCAGCCCCAGCAGTTCCATCAGCCACTCCATCAGCCGCTTCGCACACCCCACCGCCCGCAAGGGGCACGATGGCGGCGGACAGCCGCCGGCGCAACTGACGCAGCACGGCGTCGCGATCGGCGCCGGGGGCATCCATCTTGTTGACGAACACGATGACGGGCACGTCGTATCGCTCCAGCAGACGCCAGAGCATCTCGGTATGCCCCTGCACCCCGTCGGCGGCGGAGATGACGAGGATCGCGTAGTCGAGCACACGCAGCACGCGCTCGGTGTCGGCGGCGAAATCCACATGGCCGGGCGTATCCAGCAGCGTCAGATCGAGCCCGCCGTGCACGATGCGCGCCTGGTGGGCATGGATGGTGATGCCGCTGCGCTTTTCGAGCGGATCGGGGTCAAGGAAGGCGTCGCCGTGGTCCACGCGCCCGGCCTTGCGCAGCGCGCCCGCCGTATAGAGCAATGCCTCGGACAGCGTGGTCTTGCCAGCGTCCACATGCGCCACGATGCCCGCGACGACATGCTTCGCAGACCCGCGCCCCTCTGTCGAAGCCGCTCCGCTCATCGTTTCTTCGCCCTGCTTGTGAATTCCGCTGATTGCCATAGTGCCTATGGTGGCATGATGTCGGGATTTCGAAAACCGCGACGCGTGCCACATGGCATCAGAAAGCCCCGGCCGCCACACGGCACTGTGCCATGTGACGACCGGGGCTCCATCGGTCACAACGCCGCCCATACGGGGCGACCACCCGACCGCCCATACGGGGCGACCGTCCAACGGGGGCGGCCCCGCAGGCCGCGACCAACCGCAACCTGGGCCAGCCGCTCCCCGCAATCGTCACGCGCCTTACACCTTGGCCACCTCGACGCCGACCTCGGCGACGGAATCGTCGGCCACGACGTTGAGCGACTCAGCCAGCGTCTCGGAGGCGATGAGGTCGCGGAAGCGCTCGAGCTTGGCGGCATCGGCCGCCGGCGCCGTGAGCGTCAGCGTGATGCGGTCCTTGATGTCGAGATTCGCCGCCTTGCGAGCGTCCTGCGTGGCGCGGATGGCGTCACGCGCATAGCCCTCGGCCAGCAGCGCATCGTCCAGCGCCTTGTCCAGCAGCACGAAGCCACCGGTCGGCAGCGTCGAGGAGACCACGTCGTCGTTGGCCGACGCGTTCTTCTCTTCCACGCGGTTGATGAGCTCGTATTCGCCGTCCTGCAGTGCGATGTCGCCGTTCGGCGTCTCGCACAGCACCACGCCGTCGGCGACATGCCACGCGCCGGACTTGGACGCCTTGATGGCGAACTGCACCTGCTTGCCCAGGCGCGGCCCGGCGACGCGCGCGTTGACGCGCAGCTCGTTGATGACGCGCAGCCCATGGGCGTCAGCGTCCTCGAGCGTGGTGAACTCCACGGACTTCACGTTGAGCTCGTTCTTCAGCGTCTCGACGTACGGCTCGACGGCGGCCACGTCCTCGACGACGACGGTGAGCTTGCTGAGCGGCTGGCGCACGCGGATCTTCTCCGCCTTGCGCAGCGACAGCGTGGCGGACACGATCTCGCGCACCTTCTCCATCGCCGCGACGAGCGCGTCGTCGGCCAGCAGCGTGCGGCCAAGCTCGGTGGCGGGGGCATCCGCGACGCCGCCCTCGGTGAGGAACGGCCAGTCGGCCAGGTGCACGGACTCGCCGCCGGTCAGGCCGCGCCACATGGTCTCGGTTTCCATCGGGGCGAGCGGCGCCATCACGCGGCCGAGCACCTCGAGCGCCGTGTATAGCGTGTTGAGGGCGTCCGTGTCGCCGTCGGCGAAGCGCTGGCGGTCGTTGCGGATGTACCAGTTCGTCAGGGTGTCGATGAAGTCCGCGACCTCGCCGCAGGCCGACGAGATGTCGAACTCGTCGAGGTCCTTCTCGACGCCCAGCACGAGCTTGCGGAGGCGCGCGAGCAGGTAGCGGTCCATCTCGGGCAGGCCGGCCACCTCGTCGGCGTGCACGTGGCGCGCGTCGTAGCCCGTGCCGCCGTTCGCGGCGTTCGCATACAGCGTGAAGAAGTAGTACGAGCTCCACAGCGGCAGCATGATCTGGCGCACGGTGTCGCGGATGCCGTCGGAGGTCACGATGAGGTTGCCTCCGCGCAGGATCGGCGAGCTCATGAGGAACCAGCGCATGGCGTCGGAACCGAACTGGTTGAACACACCGTTGACATCCGGGTAGTTGCGCAGGTGCTTGCTCATCTTCTGGCCGTCGGAGCCGAGCACGATGCCGTGGCAGATGACGTTCTTGAACGCCGGCTTGTCGAACAGCGCCGTGGCCATGATGTGCAGCGTGTAGAACCAGCCGCGCGTCTGGCCGATGTACTCGACCACGTAATCGCACGGGAAGTGCTGCTCGAAGTACTCCTTGTTCTCGAACGGGTAGTGGAACTGGGCGAACGGCATGGAGCCGGACTCGAACCAGCAGTCGAGCACGTCGGTGATGCGGTGCATCTGGCTCTTGCCGGTCGGGTCGTCCGGGTTCGGACGCGTCAGGCGGTCGATGTACGGGCGATGCATGTTGATCTCGCCCTTGTCGTCGCGCGGGTAGTCGCCGAAGTCGGCCTTGAGCTCGTCCAGCGAACCGTACACGTCGACGCGCGGGTACTTCGGGTCGTCGCTCACCCACACGGGGATCGGGCTGCCCCAGAAGCGGTTGCGGCTGATGGACCAGTCGCGCGCGTTCTCGAGCCACTTGCCGAACTGGCCGTCCTTGACGTTGGACGGGATCCAGTTGATCTCCTGGTTGTGCTCGAGCAGGCGGTCCTTGATCTTCGTGACCGACACGAACCAGCTCGACACCGGCTTGTAGATCAGCGGCGTGCCGCAGCGCCAGCAGTGCGGGTAGCTGTGCACGTAGCTCTTCTCCTGGAAGAGCAGGGCGCGGTGGTCCTCGGGGATCGTCGCGAGCGCGCCGGTGCCGTTGCGAAGGTCGCGCAGCACGGACTTGGAGGCGTCGAACACGTACTGGCCCTCGTATTCGGGGCATTCGGAAGTGACGATGCACCCCTCGTCAAGGTAGTCGACGCTCTTGATGCCCTTGGCGTTGAGCGTCGCCATATCGTCCTCGCCGTAGGGCGCCTGGTGCACGATGCCCGTACCCTCGACGGTGTCGACGTAATCGGCCGTGTAAATCGTGAAGGCATGCGGACCGGGCGTGCCGCCCTCGGCCAGCTGAGCGTCGGAGGCGTAGTACGGGAACACCGGCCAGTACGTGCGGCCTTCGAGCTCGGAGCCCTTGAGCTCGCGCACGACCGTGTAGTTCTCGCCGAGTTCCTTGGAGAAGGCCTCGAGGCGCGGCTTGCCGATGTAGAAGCGCTTGCCGGCGAACTTACCCTCGGTGGGTTCGACCTCGACGTAGTCGATGTCGGCGCCGACGACGATGGCGAGGTTGCCGGGAACGGTCCACGGCGTGGTGGTCCAGAACACGACGTACGCATCCTCGTCGCGCAGCTTGACGGCCACGGAGATCGAGGTGTCCTGGCGGTCCTGGTAGACGTCGGCGTCCATGCGCAGCTCGTGGTTGCTCAGCGGGGTGCGGTCCTTCGGGCAGTACGGCAGCACGCGGTAGCCCTTGTACGCCAGGCCCTTCTCGTACAGCTGCTTGAAGGCCCACATCACGGATTCCATGTAGGTGGTGTTGAGGGTCTTGTAGCCGTTGTCGAAGTCCACCCAGCGGCCCTGGCGGTGCACGTACTCGCGCCACTCGTTGGTGTATTTGAGCACGGAGGCGCGGCAGGCGTCGTTGAACTTCGCGATGCCCATCTTCTTGATGTCGTCGACGGAATCGATGCCGAGTTCCTTCTGCGCCTCGAGCTCGGCGGGCAGGCCGTGCGTGTCCCAGCCGAACACGCGGTTGACCTTGCGGCCCTTCATGGTCTGGTAGCGCGGGATCACGTCCTTGGCGTAGCCGGTGAGCAGGTGGCCGTAGTGCGGCAGGCCGTTGGCGAACGGCGGGCCGTCGAAGAACACGAATTCGTTCTGGCTGTGGTCGCCCGTCTCACGGCGGTCCACTGACTTCTTGAAAGTGTCGTCGGTGTCCCAGTAATTCAGGACTTTCTCTTCCATCTGCGGAAAGCTCGGGTTCGGGGCGACGCTGGCGCCCTCCTGTCCGATGGATGCCTTGGGATACACGTGATCGGTGGTTTCGCTCACTTAAATCTCCTCGACTGGCCGGTTGACATTGCCACGAGGACGACTTGGGCCTTGGGCCCGCGCCGCGGTACCACCTCGCTTGCCGTGCCGCCGCCGGGTCGGCTCGGTTTCGACCGATGCCGCCGGTGTGCATGCGCGACCGCTTGCGTCCGGCTGTGTCGGGCCGGTCCCGTCGGTTCTACTGGGGTTCCGCTACGATTCGCGGATTCCGTTCTTCCGAAGGCTCCCCGCTGATAACGGATCGTTGCCTTTTACAGGCGTCATGATACCACCGTCGACGGGACTATGCCCTCGGCCGATTGCGAATCGGTCGCCGGGATTCGCAATGGCGTTGGGCGGGTACCGCCACACCAGCCCAACGCCGCCTCGCACCGAGCCGGTCGCCGGGGATGGAGGAGATCCGGCATCGGTCGCGTCATTGTTCCGGAGGGCGTTTATCGGCTACCTGTAATGCTTGATTCTGTTTGTTTGCGTGTGTTATGATTGAGTCATGC
>DEKK01000017.1 GCA_002353815.1 Bifidobacteriaceae bacterium UBA2724
CGTCTCCATACCCACCACACAACACAAGCATGCGAATCCGTTGACTTGGGATGTTTTCCAGTCCATATCTCTATCAATCGGGCACGGATCCAGTTCTTTCCTCTTTCTTCTGCTTGAGATTCACCATTGCGTCAAATCTGACGTTTATTTTCGGCGTCCAACTATCACATTCCCCTGCCGTTTCGGTTTTCCACCGATCCGGCAGCTCAGTTCTCCGTCGTATCTCTCCGTGCGATTCATGCAAATCTTTTCAAAGCCGCAGTTCTTGTGGTTTTCGCCGGATATCCTATGTATATCTAGTCTTCACGCGTTCACTATCCGGAGAGCCATGTCGTATTTCTTTGTTCCACATCGTTGCTCACAGAGCAACAAGATCATGTACAAAACCAAAGAACAGGCACTCCAGGCAGCCAACCAGAGCGAACTCGAACGCGGAATCCACCTGTGGGTGTATCGCTGCGACTATTGCGGGAACTGGCATCTCACTCATTCGTCGCCAGAAGACTACGTCTCACATTATTCAGAGCATCATACGGGCAAACCGCGGTCACGCAAGCGAGGCTATAAACCGCGGCGCCGCTAGAAGGCGCCGCGTGTGCCAGATTGCGCGACGATATCCCCTCCATCTCACCAGACGTGTCATGAGTGCCGATGCGCTTCAGGGTCTGTGCGATTCTCGTGCGGTTCTTTCTTGTGCTGTCTGCAGACTACCGTTTTAGGCGTTGTCTTGGCTGCTCTCGCGCTTGCGCGTGAAGGCTGCATCGCACATCGCCGAGACCACGGTGCTGCTCACGGCGCCGATGGCGCCGGTCAGGGCGGCGATCGTGACCCTGTTGATCAGGCCTTCGCTGTCCCAGCCCTTGCGTGCGCTCAGTTTCGTCCATGATTTCGACATCGCGGCGGTCGCGACATAGCTTGCGATTGCGGGCAGGGCGAATCCGAGAAGTTTGGTGGTGAAACCATTGGGGTTTTGCTCCACCTTCTGCGTGGTTTCCTTAAGGCGCGCGTCGCTGTCGTGCAGGAACCGGATAAGTGCATCTTTGTTTTCCATGTCCTCATTCTATGCCCGCACCGGATCCAGCGCAGAACCCGCACCATGCGTCGTCGCTCGCGTTGCCTTGACTCGCGCCCACTGATATGCAGTCCGCCCTGACGCCCTGACGATTCGACGACCGTGCCCTGCCCCGCAGCCGCATATCCACGCGTCTGAGGTGCGTATCTCGCCGCCCTGGCCCGGTCTCGACCATGCCTGGGCGACGTGTTTTCGAACAGCGCAAAGCCCGTCGGATGCGGATCGAAAAGCCACGCATGGGCGCGGTTCATCTTGACAGCTCATCGCGAAAATACCGCTATGCTCGCAAGTATCCCAACTGGGACAAGCGCATGGTGTATCGGGGTGCCCGGTAACTTGCTACAGTTGGAACATGGCTGAAAAACATACTGGACACTTGGTTCTGTTGCGTCACGGTCAAACGGCGTGGAGCATTTCTGGGCAGCACACTGGACGTACCGACATTCCCCTGACCTTCACAGGCGAAGATCAGGCGCGTGACGCCGGTAGCCGTTTGCGCAGGGATTTCCCCCAGGGATTCGAACCTGACCATGTTTTCGTCTCGCCTTTGCAGCGTGCGCAGTCGACGGCACGTCTTGCAGGTTTCGGCAACTACCATGTGACCTCGCAACTGGCGGAGTGGGATTATGGTCCGGCGGAGGGGCGTACCCGTGCGCAGATTGCAGATGCCCTTGGCCAGCAGAAATGGAGCGTGTGGGACCAGGGGCCTCTTGACCTTCCTGCGGACTTCCAAGGGGAGCACAACGAGATGCTGCCCGACGGCGACGTCGTGCATGTGGTCAATGGGCGCGGCGAATCCGCCGATGAGGCGGCTGACCGCGTGTCCGGGCTGATCGACGAGGTGCTGCCCATCCTGTATGACGGTTCCGACGTGCTGTGCGTGGCTCACGCGCATATCCTGCGGATTCTCACGTCGGTGTGGGTGAAGCAACCGGCGAATTTCGCCCGACACCTGGAACTCGCCACAGCGCATTATTGCGCCCTCGGGCTGTACAACGGCGAACGGGTGATCGAGAGCTGGAACATGTAAGCCCCTGCGGCCAGCGAGGCGCTGGAGTCTGAGTTGTGCCGACGGCGATACAACACGGAGGCATGTTATTGCACAGTATTTGCGTAAATGTGCACGACTCGCGGGCGTATTAAGAATCCACAGTGGGGCATACAATATATAAAAGTGATACGTGCGACGGCGGACCTGTGTTACGCACCCATCGGTGTAACGATGCAACAGGTGCCACGCTTTCGCAATGCTAAATCTTTGGATTTCAGCGCTGAAAGCCAAAGAGGAGGGAAGAGGTATATGACTACTATGATTGGAAAGTCAATACGCCGGTGGTGGGCTGTGTTTACCATGCCGACGTTCCTGGCATTCATCATCGGATTTCTTGCGCCTTTTGCGGTTGGCATCTATCTGAGCTTCACGAAATTCACGGTGATCACCAATGCCAAGTGGGTTGGTTTGAAGAATTATGAGAAAGCCTTCGGCGACGAGTATTTCTGGCACTCATTGATTTACACGACGTTGTTCACGATTGTGACGACGGTTATCATCAATGTCGTCGCGTTCGCGGTCGCCTATATGTTTACGAAGGCTTTGAAGGGCGCCACGCTGTTCCGCGCCGTGTTCTTCATGCCGAACCTCATCGGCGGCATCATCCTGGGCTGGGTGTGGCAGCTGATGCTCAATGGCGTGCTGTCACACTGGAACACGTCTCTGACCTTCTCAGGCACTTACGGTTTCTGGGGCTTGGTCATTTTGACATGCTGGCAGCAGATCGGCTACATGATGGTCGTCTACATCGCCGGTATGCAGGCGCTCCCCACGGATGTGCTCGAAGCTGCGGCCGTCGACGGTGCCTCGTCGTCGCAGACGCTGTTCAACGTGACGATCCCGTTGATGATGCCATCCATCACGGTGTGCACGTTCCTCACGGTTACCAATGGTTTCAAGCTCTTCGACCAGAACCTCGCGTTGACAGGTGGCAAGCCGGGGCATGATTCGGAACTGCTCGCTCTGAATATCTACAACACGTTCTATGGGCGCATGGGGTGGGAAGGCGCCGGCCAGGCCAAGGCCGTCGTGTTCTTCATCATCGTCGCCGTCATTTCGCTGCTCCAGAACAAGCTCACGAGGAGCAAGGAGGTGGAAGCATGACGTTCGTTCCGTATCACAGTGGTGATGACAAGAAGAAAGTCAAGAAGGATGAAGTCGATGGCATGTTCAACGTCATCGACACCCATGGGGCGAAGCAGGTCAATCCTGTCGACACCGATGAAGCGCTCGGGCAGCCCGCGGCTTCCGCTGCCGACGATGTGACCGGGCAGGATGCCAAGGCCGCCGATTCCATCGATTTCTCGATGCTTGACAAGCCTGTCAACGCTGCCGGCGTCTCGGTCCCCGGTGAACCGGAGGATCTCTCGAATGCCGAAGCGGGGCATGTTGATTTCTCCGTCGTGTCGAAGCCTGTCGCGGTGCAGCCCACCCCCACCGTCACTCCTGTGGCGCAGCCCGCCGACGAGGTCGTGAACTTCTCGGCTGTGGAGAAGCCGGTTGAAGTTGCCGCCCCCATCGAGCCGTCTGTCGCGCCCGCCGAGCATGTAGATTTCTCTGCAGTCGCAAAGCCCGTCGCGATGCATGCTGCGCCGGTCGATGGTGCACCTGCGCCCGCCAAAGCAGCCGAATCAGTCGATTTCTCGGTTGTCAACAAGCAGACCTCCGCCGCTCCTGTCGCTCCTGCAGCTGCCGCCGCGCCTGTCGCTCCCGCGCCTGCTCAGCCTGTGGCGCCCACGGTTCCTGCTACGCCGGTGGTCCCCGAGGCGCCCGTGGCCTCCGCACCCGTCCAGGTCGCCTCGACGCAGCCTGCTTTTGCCAAGCCGGTCACTGTGCAACCCGCCGCCGCGAAGCCCGCCGCACCTGTTGCGCCTGCAGCGGCTCAGGCCAAGCCCGCGCCCGTTAAGGATGCCGGGGCCGCAAAGGTCGCCCCCGATGAGACCGCTGTGCTCACCAAGGTCACGCCTGCAGCCAAGCCCGCCAACCTTCAGGCCAAGGCAGAGGCCGCCGTCGCTTCGACGGCGCCTGCAGCGAAGACAACGCCTGAAGCCAAGCCTGCCAAGACAACCAAGAAGAACAAGAAGCGCGATGACGACTACACTTTGGGCTCTGGTCTGAGCAAGGTGCGCCATAGCACCTTCTGGACGATTTTCTTCACGATTTGCTCGCTGCTCTGGATATACCCGATCTTCCTGGTGTTCATGAACTCCTTCAAGACCAAGACGGCCATTGGCGATACCCACACATTCGATCCCCCGACCTTCGGAGGAGAAAACAGCACCTGGGTGGGGACTGATAACTACGTCCGAGGAGTCGAGAAGACGAACTTCCTTGCCAGCTTCGGCTGGACTGTCGTGATCACGGTCGGTGCGGTCGCGCTGATCCTCCTGTGCACGAGCATGTGCGCTTGGTGGATCGTGCGAGTCAACAACAAGTTCGCCAAACTCATCTACATGCTGTTCCTGTTCAACATGATCGTCCCGTTCCAGATGGTCATGTATCCGCTTTCCAAGATCGCCGATATGACTGATCTCAATACGCCGTGGGGCCTATGGATCATCTACCTTGGCTTCGGCGCTGGCCTGGCTGTGTTCATGTTCACTGGCACCATCAAGGGGATTCCGCAGGAAATCGAGGAATCTGCGATGATTGACGGCGCGTCCGTCCCCAGGACCTTCTTCGGCATCGTGGTTCCGATGATGAAACCTTCGATCGTCTCGGTCGGCATTCTCGAAACCATGTGGGTGTGGAACGACTACCTGCTTCCGTATCTGACGCTTGATCTGAAGAAGTACAAGACCATTTCGATCGCCGTGCAGTACCTGAAGGGCGGTTACGGTTCGGTCGATATGGGTGCCATGATGGGCTGCCTCGTGCTTGCGATGCTGCCGATCATCATCTTCTACATCATCTGCCAGCGTTACATCATCGCAGGCGTGACGGCAGGCGCAGTCAAGGGCTGACGCTTACGTCGTGAAAACCGCGATACCTTCGGGGCCGCTTCGTGCGGCCCTTTTCTTTTGCGTCTCTTTGATCTGTGAGCTGCCTGTTTCGCCTGTCTCGCCCTGCGCAAAGCGACACACTGGGAATAAACAACAAACGAAGAAAAAAGAAAGATTTTGTGGAAAATATAGACAAGTTTACTAAAAGGAGAAGGCGACAGGTGGATAATGGCTGAGGTCGCGGAAGGGAAGCTGCGGCCGATGTGTTGTTGTCTGTGCGGCTAGCACAGGAGAGAAAGGCAGAAGCTGTGCGCATTCGTGCGATTGCAAGCGTAATGATGGTCGCCAGCCTTGTCGTTTCGGGGCTTGCGGGATGCGGTTCTTCGCAGAGCGACGACGGCAAAGGCAAGGTCTACTACCTGAATTTCAAACCAGAGATCAACGATGAATGGCAGGCGCTCGCAAAAGCGTATACCGAGGCAACGGGCGTCGAGGTGACGGTGGTCACGGCGGCGTCGGACACATACGAATCGACTCTGAGGTCAGAGATCACCAAGGACGACGCCCCGACGCTGTTCCAGGTCAATGGACCTGTCGGTCTGAAGACTTGGGAGGAGTACTGCGATGACATGAGCGACACTGAGCCGTACAACCAGCTCAAAGACCAGTCCCAGGCGCTCAAGAACAGCGACGGCACGATTGTGGCGGTGCCGTACGTCGAAGAATCCTACGGCATCATCTACAACAAGGATCTGCTGACCAAGTACACCCAGCTGAGCGGCGCCAAGATCTCGTCCGTGGACGACATCAAGTCGTTCGATAAGCTGAAGCAGGTGGCTGACGACATCCAGGCCCGGAAGGCCGAGCTCGGTGTCGAGGGCGCCTTCTCTTCGGCCGGCTTCGATTCGTCGTCGGATTGGCGCTTCGCGGGGCATCTGGCCAACATGCCGCTGTTCTATGAATTCCGGGATGACAACATCACCGACCAGCCCGCCACCATCAAGGGCAGCTACCTTGACAACTTCAAACGGATCTTCGACCTGTACACCATCGACTCCACCACGGACCGGACCCTGTTGTCGTCAAAGACGGTCGATGATTCGACCACGGAGTTCGCCACGGGAAAGTCGGTGTTCTACCAAAATGGCACCTGGGCCTGGGACGCCTTGAAGAAAGCAGGCGTCGCCTCCGACAGTGTGGGAATGATACCGATCTATATCGGAGTCCCTGGAGAAGAGAACCAAGGCCTCGCCATGGGGTCCGAGAACTACTGGTGCGTGAACAAAGATGCTTCCGACGCCGACAAGCAGGCCACGAAGGACTTCCTCAAATGGCTGGTCACCTCCGATGACGCCAAGACCGCGTTGACGGACCGCATGGGTTTCATCACGCCGTTCAAAACCATGCAGAACATGGTGCCGGACAATCCCCTTTCCAAAGCCGCCGTGGATGACGCCAACAACCCCGATACGTACAACGTCGACTGGGTTTTCGAACGTATCCCTTCGACTGACTGGAAAAGCAACCTGGGAAGCGCTTTGCTGAACTACGCACAGGGCACGGGCGATTGGAACGCGGTGCGGACGGCCTTCGTCGATGGCTGGGCGACCGAATACGCCAACTCATCAGGCAACTGACGTAGGTCCATCTGCCGCTGAAAAAGGACGGATGCCCTGTCATGCCACGCCCGCAGCGTGAAAGCTGCGGGCGTGTTTTTGTCTCAGGGGGCATGAAAGTGCAGAGATGTCTTGAGAGTACGGCGGGAAACACTGCCGATGGTCGCGATGCGGCGCTGCATTGGGAACGTGAAAAGACGCGGGATGGCGGGGCGGAACTGCGCGGGAGCAGCAAGAAGCACGTCGAAGTGCGGAGGCCGCATGGGGCGGGGTCTTTGAGAACACGCGGTGCTGACGTGCCGTGCGGCGCGTACAGCCGGAGGTACACACGCGGCGCTCCATGCGTGAACCTGTGACGAAACGCGGAAATTCGATGAGATTGTGTCGAAGTCGCTGAGCGGTTTGTGTCACAGCGTAATTTGCCACATAATTAAAAGCGTATTTGCGGCATGACAGTGTTGCCATGCTGGTGAATCGAGAGAAAGGTTCGACGATGAATCGAAACGTGAAGAAGGCTGCGAGCATCATTGCCATCGCGGCTATGTCGGTTGCTGGCTTGGCTGCCTGCGGTCCCAAGAGTGGAGGCAGTTCGAACGGTCATGTGTACTATCTGAACTTCAAGCCTGAATCGGACGCGGCGTGGCAGAAACTCGCTGCAGCGTACACGCAGGAGACCGGAGTCGAGGTCACGGTACGTACCGCTGCCGAAGGCACGTACGAGTCCACCCTGAAGTCCGAAATGACGAAGGAAGAGGCTCCGACGCTGTTCCAGGTCAATGGTCCTGTCGGTCTGAAGAACTGGCAGGACCATTGCGCCGACATGAGCGACACTGAGCCGTACAACCAGCTTGTCGACCAGTCCGCCGCACTGAAGAACAGCGATGGCACCGTCGTCGCCATCCCGTATGTGAACGAGACCTACGGCATCATCTACAACAAGGATCTGCTGACCAAGTACACCCAGCTGAGCGGCGCCAAGATCTCGTCCGTGGATGACATCAAGTCCTTCGCAACGCTTAAGGAAGTCGCCGACGACATCCAGGCTCGCAAGGCCGAGCTCGGTGTCGAAGGTGCTTTCACCTCCGCTGGCTTCGATTCGTCCTCTGATTGGCGTTTCAAGACCCACCTTGCCAACATACCGCTGTTCTATGAGTTCAGGGATGACAACATCACCGAGCAGCCCGCCACCATCAAGGGCACCTACCTTGACAACTTCAAGCAGATCTTTGACCTGTACATCACCGATTCCACCACAGACCGCACCCAGCTGTCCTCCAAGACCGTCAATGATGCGAATACCGAATTCGCGACCGGCAAGGCCGTCTTCTACCAGAACGGCACCTGGGCATGGTCCGACCTGTCCTCCGCTGGCGTGAAGGCCGATTCCCTCGGCATGCTCCCGATTTACATCGGCGTTGACGGCGAAGAGAAGCAGGGGCTCACCACCGGCTCCGAGAACTACTGGTGCATCAACGAGAACGCTTCCGACGCCGACAAGCAGGCCACGAAGGACTTCCTCAAGTGGGTCATCACCTCTGACGCAGGCAAGAATGCCCTGACCAACGACATGGGCTTCGTGACCCCGTTCAAGTCCATGAGCGACATGGAGACCGACAACCCGCTGGTCAAGATCGCCAAGGCCGATACCGCCAACCCCGATACCTACTCCGTGAGCTGGAACTTCACCATGATGCCGTCCGACACTTGGAAGAACGACCTTGGTTCCGCCATGCTCAACTATGCACAGGGCACTGACGACTGGAGCGCCGTCCAGAAGGCCTTCGTCGACGGCTGGGCAACTGAAGTCAAGAACAGCAACGAGTGACCTGTCCCTCGTCGGCTGATAACCAGACGTAGCCTTCGGGTTACAACAATCACCTTCCTGAAAGGGGCCGCGGTTCGACCGTGGCCCCTTTTTCTTGTGGCTTGTGCACGGTGCCTCAGCGGACGAGGCTGCGGCGTCGGCAGCTTGGGCAACGAGGCGCGTAGCATGGAGAAACCGACGGCGGCAATGCGCCGTCGATGCGGTGAAATCCGGCACAGGCCGCATCGCCCGTGGCAACGCGGTGACTCCGCCGAGGGCACGAAGGTATGAGAAAGGCGTGGATGCACCATGGCTTCCATCTTTGATTATGATTCCGCGTTCATGCGTGGCCTGGAGTGGCTGGTTGACGTCATCTGCATCAATGTGCTGCTCCTTGTGACGTCGATCCCCATCGTCACGGTCGGCGCTTCCCTGACGGCAGCATACGATGCCCTGCGTCGTCTGCGTGACGGGGAAGGGCACATCGCACGCTGCTATTTCAGAGCGTTCCGCGCCAATTTCGTGCAATCCACTCTGCTGTGGCTGGTCTACGGCGCCATCGGTTTCGTGCTCGCCTACATGTGGCTGGGATTGCGAATCAGCGATCTGCTGCTGCCCAACATCGCCTTCGGCACACTGTGGATCGTCGGCTTCGAGTGGGTGTGGTATCTCCAGTCGAGATTCGCCAATACGGTGGGCGTCACATTGTGCAATTCGCTGTTGCTCGGCCTGTCGTACCTGCTTACCAGCGTGTGCCTCATCGCCATCGACGCCATCGCCATCTATGCGGTTTACGCGTCGGTGATGTACATGCCGCAGGGGTTGTTCCTGCTGGGCGTGCTCGGTCCTGGTTTCATCATGTCGATTCATCTGCCCATACTGGAAAGGCGGATGGCGCCCATGATCAAGGCGGGGGAGGCGGAAGCCCGGAAAGTTCGCGAAGAGTCAGATGGCGAAGATGATGGAGATGACCCGGACGATGCAGCTGGCGCGGATGGCGCGGAGAGCGTGAGCGGCGCGGATAGTGCAGATGGTGCAGATGCGGAGGCCGATGCCGCATCCTGAAGCCGCATCCTTGCGCAGTCGTTGCCTGCGTCGGGCATCCGCCAGCAGAATGTGACTGGGCCGAGCTGGATAATCTGTGTTGATTGGTGGTCCGTACGAAGTGTCTTTGGGCAACTGCTGTACGATTCAATGTGCAGGTGTGACAAAGCCACGTGATGCGTTGAACAGGAGGGGCATATGCCAAGGCATATTCCGGTCGGCAACAATGCCGAATTTGCCTATGACCCTGCCTCTGACAGGCTGTCGAAGAAGCATCCGCGCATCAAGCGCGTCATAGTGGTACTGCTCGTGGTCGTGCTCGTGGCGGCATGCGCGGGCGTCGTCGCCCTGGGGCTCAACTACAGAACCCTGTGCGCACAGTCCACGCAGATCAAAGAACTTGAAAACGAAGCGCTGAGCATGCTGCTGTCGAATGATTCCCAGTCGCATGCGGACTATCTGTCGGCGCTTGAGAAGAACCTTCCCGCCGTCCAAGAGAAAACCGCCGAGGCCAAGCGGATCGCACACAACGAATTGTGGAAAGCATATGGTGCCTTGGGCGGATATTCCGACGACGTGGCCGTGATTCAGTCCATGACCGATACCATGGATTCCATCACGCGTGACGTGCTGCCGCAATACCAGTCCACCTACGACACCGCCGCAGCGTCGAACCTTTTCGACGCGCAGGGCAATCTGGACGTGAGCTCCATCAGCCAGGCCGTGACCTCGCTTGGCGCGGCGGACAGCCAGCTCGAAGACAAGATCGGCCAGATTGACAGCCTCGGCGAGCCCCGCAACGCCTACATGTATGACGCATATACCAGCGTGCTCGGGCATGCCAGCGAGATTTCGGCACTCCTCGGCTCCTTGTCGGATATGTTCACGTACCTTCCCAGCTTCCTGGGCGCCAGCGGCGACAGGACGTATCTGGTGCTGCTGCAGTCCACCGGCAGCTCCATGCCGGCAGGCGGGCCGGTCGACGCGGTCGGCCGGCTGTCGGTGAGCAACGGCAAATTCGAGGTGAAGAACTACTACGCCTCGAAGTTCATGCCTGCGGACGCCGGCACCTCGCTCGTGACGTCGGAGCAGAACCAGTTGTTCAACACCATCGCGCAGGCGAACTACGGCGGTTCGTTCTCGACGATCACCTCGAATCCGAATTTCCCCAATGTCGCCGAGCAGGCCAATGAGTTCTTCGCGGCGAGTGGCTACGAAGGCTACGACGTGCAGTCGGATGGCGTCATTTCGCTCGATCCATATGCGTTGCAGCAGCTCATAGGGATTTCCGGCGACGTCACGTTGGCTGACGGCACCAAGCTCACGGGTGAGAACACCGCCGAGTATCTGGGCAAGGACATCTACGAGCTCGTGGGCAGCGATACGTATCCGACGTATCTCGCTGACCTGATGATCGATGTCATCGGCGAGGTGTTCGGCACGTTCACGATGGATCGCCTACTCAAGGTCTCCGACAGCCTCGTGGGCTGCGCCGGCGGACGCCACGCCTATCTGTGGTCCTTCCACACCGAGGACCAGTCGGCTCTGCGCGCCGCAGGGCTTGCGGGTGACATCGACGCCGATCCCGCAGCGCCGGTCGTGGGTGTGTACAACCAGGAGCTGCATGATTCCGAGCTCGATTGGTATCTGAACCGCATCAGCACCGTGCAGAAAACCGGCAGCAACACTTACCACGTGACGTATACGCTCAACAACACGCTGGGCACCGTCGTGGGCATGTCGAGCGCCATCGTGGGCGCCTCCGACGGCACCGCCGAGATCGGGCACCAGCTTGAGCGCATGTTTGTCTATGCACCCGCCGGCGGCAGCATCAGCAACCTGACGGTGCAGAACAACGCGAAGATCGAGAGCGTGCCGCAGGACGGCACGACCGTGTATACCTTCACCGCCGACGTCGCCCCCGCGGCCACTTACACCATCAGCTTCGACGTGACGTGCGCAAACGGAGCCAGGAACCTCCTGCTCGACCAGACGCCCAATAACTCCGGGCAGTCCGGCATCACCTACGATTACGGCGACGGCGACTGAGCGTCCGCGGTTTGAAGGCCATGCGGGGCGCGTGGCATCGTGCCGTTTCGCCGATTCGGCGGATGGCGACGGCGGGACTTGCGTGCAACGCCCGGGCGGCCGGTCACCTGCTATCTTCGAACCAATTGTGCAATGTCTGTGATGCTTACAAACTCGCCATATCTTCTTCGTTACCTTTGTAGCTATCAGTGAAATGTGAGGACGAAGGATTGGCGATGACACGTAAGGTCAGTTCTGGTGTCGGCAACGAAGCCGATGCGAATGCCGACACCGGTGAATTCCCCAGCGTACGCCGCGCGGCCGGTCGCAAACGGAACGCTGGCGGCATGACCGACGTGGATTCCGGCTCGTTCGCCATCGAAGACACGGGCACGTATCCGTCCTATGCGCCCATCACCATCACAAGCCCCCAGCCTCTGGTGTCGGATGAGATGCTGCAGGGCAAGGGCGCGGAAGGCGCGCGTGGCGATTCCGCCTCGCCGCTCCGCAATCTGTCACGCTCTGTGGAACCCGTGACGAAGGCGCGTCCGAAGCGCGCATCCGATGCCGCGTCCCGTGGCGCCAGCCGTGACTCTGGGCGGCGCGAGGGCGGCGACGTCTTCGGCGGGGGCGTGGGCATGACGGTGCTGCTGTGGATCGCCGTCGTGGGCGTGATTCTTGCCATGGTCGTGTGGTGGGTGCTGCCGCATCTCGCCGAATCCCATATCATCGCGCTTCCTTCCTGGCTTGCCGACATCACGACGGAGCCCGGGTGGAAGGAGCAGGCGGTGGAATACATTCCGCTGCTCATCGGGGCGACCATCGTCATCCTGCTGCTCGGCGTGATTCTGAGGCACCGCGTCTTGGCTGCGATATGCCTTGTGTGCATCGTGTTGCAGCTGGCCTGCGGCATCGGTTATTTCGTGGCCAACCAGTCGTCCGGCCAGGCGTCCGAGGTGTTCGTGCGGCCTGTGGTGGCCGGGGCCGAACAATAAGCGTCGATAATCGCTGTCGCGCGGCGTTTTCTCTGCGTTTTCCAGTGCGGCGCCGATGGCGTCGCGCGTCCTTCGGACGTTCCTGTGCCCCGATTGCGAATTTTCGCTCAGGGCGAAATGCGCCGACTTGCATTTCCAAAGTTGAGTGTAGTAGACTCAAGTTTTGTAAACGGAGGTTGAAAGACATGCCGGACGGAGACGACGGCATGGCCCAGACCTCGCGTGAAAGACGAAAGAAACTACGGGCGGCCAGCACCGCCCACAACGGAGGAAACATATTATGGGACGCGCAGTTGGCATTGATCTGGGAACCACGAATTCCTGCATTGCAACTCTGGAAGGTGGCCAGCCCACCGTTATCGTGAACGCCGAAGGCGCTCGCACCACGCCGTCCGTGGTGGCATTCAGCAAGTCCGGCGAGATCCTCGTCGGCGAGGTGGCGAAGCGTCAGGCCGTCACCAACGTCGACCGCACCATCAGCTCGGTCAAGCGCCACATGGGCACTGACTGGACCGTCGAGATTGACGGCAAGAAGTGGACCCCGCAGGAGATTTCCGCGCAGATTCTCATGAAGCTCAAGCGCGATGCCGAGGCATATCTGGGCGAGCCTGTGACCGACGCGGTCATCACCTGCCCTGCATACTTCAACGACGCCCAGCGCCAGGCGACCAAGGACGCCGGCGCCATCGCAGGCCTCAACGTCCTGCGTATCATCAACGAGCCGACCGCAGCAGCTCTTGCCTACGGGCTTGAGAAGGGCAAGGAAGACGAGCGCATCCTCGTGTTCGACCTTGGTGGCGGCACCTTCGATGTCTCCCTGCTTGAAATCGGCAAGGACGACGATGGCTTCTCGACCATCCAGGTCAAGGCCACGAACGGCGACAACCACCTTGGTGGCGATGACTGGGACCAGAAGATCATCGATTGGCTCGTCAGCGAAGTCAAGAACAAGTACGGCGTTGACCTGAGCAAGGACAAGATCGCCCTGCAGCGTCTGAAGGAAGCCGCCGAGCAGGCCAAGAAGGAGCTGAGCTCCTCCACGTCCACCAGCATCTCGATGCAGTACCTGGCCATGACGCCTGATGGCACCCCGGTGCACCTCGACGAGACGCTGACTCGCGCCCACTTCGAAGAGATGACGTCCGACCTGCTGAACCGTTGCCGCACGCCGTTTAACAACGTTCTGTCCGACGCGAACCTGCCCGTGTCCGACATCGACCATGTGGTGCTCGTCGGTGGTTCCACCCGTATGCCGGCTGTGCAGGAGCTCGTCAAGGAGCTCACCGGCGGCAAGGAAGCCAACAAGTCCGTGAACCCGGATGAGGTCGTGGCTGTCGGCGCCGCCGTGCAGTCCGGTGTCATCAAGGGCGACCGCAAGGACGTGCTGCTCATCGATGTCACGCCGCTGTCTCTGGGTATCGAGACCAAGGGCGGCATCATGACCAAGCTCATCGACCGCAACACGGCCATCCCGACTAAGCGTTCCGAGATCTTCTCGACCGCCGAGGACAACCAGCCGAGCGTGCTCATCCAGGTCTACCAGGGCGAGCGTGAGTTCGCCCGCGACAACAAGCCGCTGGGAACCTTCGAGCTGAGCGGCATTGCCCCGGCTCCGCGTGGCGTGCCGCAGATCGAGGTCACCTTCGACATCGACGCCAACGGCATCGTGCATGTGTCCGCCAAGGACAAGGGTACCGGCAAGGAGCAGTCCATCACCATTACCGGTGGCTCCGGCCTGAGCAAGGACGAGATCGACCGCATGGTGAAGGAAGCCGAGGCCCATGAGTCCGAGGACAAGAAGCGCCGTGAGGATGCCGAGACCCGCAACCAGGCCGAAGGCTTCGCATACTCCACCGAGAAGGTGCTCAAGGACAACAAGGACAAGCTGTCCGACGACGTCGTGAAGGATGTGACCGACAAGGTCGAGGCCCTGAAGACCGCCCTGAAAGGCGAGGACATGGCCGCGATCAAGAAGGCCCAGGACGACCTGTCCGCTTCCGCCCAGAAGATCGGCGAGGCGCTGTACGCCCAGGGCAACGCTGCCGGTGCGGCTGGCGCTGCCGGCGCGGCCGGTGCCACGAACGCTGCGGACTCCACCTCTTCCCAGTCCGATGACGACATCGTGGACGCCGAGGTGGTGGACGACGACGACAAGAAGGACGGCGAGTGATGTCGGACTTCAACGCGGACGATTATCTGACGGGCATGGACGACGCTGACAGGCTCGCCCAGAATCCGTCGGTCGATGCCGCTGACGCTGCCGGTGACGCCTCGGATGGCGCCGGCGCGTCCGGCGCCGACAGACCGGAGGACGGGTCGATTCCCGTTTCGGGGGGTTCCGAAGACGCTCAGCCGCAGACGGTCGGCGATGCCAAGGCGGCCGACGGCGCTGACGGCACGGCCGCACCAGACGCCGGCAAGGCTGCCGATGGCGCGAAGGCCGCCGATGGCACGGCGAAAGACGCATCGGGCGTCGGCGCTGCCGCGAAGGCTTCCGGCGATGGCGCGGCGGCGGACGGCGACACGCTGACCCCGCTGGGACAGGCCAAGAAGGAAGCCGCCGAATACCTTGAGGCGCTGCAGCGCGAGCGTGCGGAGTTCATCAACTACCGCAACCGCGCTCAGAAAGAGCAGGAGCGGTTCCGCCAGCACGGCATCATCGACGTGCTCACGGCGCTGCTGCCCGCGTTGGACGACATCGACCGCATCCGCGAGCATGAGGAGATGGACGATTCGTTCAAAGCCGTTGCCGCCAAGATCGACAAGGCGTTCGAGAAATTCGGCGTCGAAAAGTTCGGCGAGAAGGGCGAAGCCTTCGACCCGACGAAGCACGAAGCCATTTTGCACAAGCCCGACGCAGCGGTCGAGACCGAAACGGTCGATACCGTCGTCGAAGCCGGATACAGGATCGGCGACCGGGTGATTCGCGCAGCGCGAGTCGTGGTCGCCTCCCCATCCGACGAGAGCAAGAAATGACATTCGTGTCACGCAATGACTGAAGGCCGGGCATGCGCCATGTGGCGCGTGTCCGGCCTTTGGACGCTTTAACACTGGCAATGGCCGGCGCGGTGCATCGTCGGAAGGGTGGTGCCCGCGGGCCGATGCAGATGACAAATGGAATTGGTTGAGAGGAGTGAAGATGGCCGAGCAAGATTGGCTAAATAAAGACTATTACGCGGTGCTCGGTGTGAGCAAAGACGCCAGTGACTCCGACATCACCAAGGCGTATCGCAAGCTTGCGCGCCAGTACCATCCGGATTTGAACAAGGCCCCGGGGGCGGAAGACAAATTCAAGGAAATCTCCGAGGCGTACGACGTTCTCAGCGACAAGGACCAGCGTCAGAAATACGACGCCATCCGTTCCCTGGGGGCCGGCGGGGCGCGCTTCGCCGGCGGCAGCCGTGGCAACTACGACGCCGGGCAGTTCTCGGACCTGTTTGGGGCGATGTTCGGCAACGGCGGCACTCATAGATACAGCACCCATGCCGGCGGGCCCGATTTCTCGGACCTGTTCGGAGGGATGTTCTCCGGCACCGGCAGCGGGTTCCACAGTGCGCGTCCTGAGAACGGACGCGACCGCAACGCCACGGTGACCCTGACGTTCAGGCAGGCCGTGGAAGGCGCCACGGTGGCTCTGCGCGTGGGCGGCTCGTCGTTCAAGACGCGCGTGCCCGCCGGTGTGCAGAACGGACAGCGCATCCGCATCCCGGGGAAGGGCGAGCCCGGAACCGGTGGCGGCGCCCCGGGCGACCTGTATGTCGACGTGAAGGTGCAGCCGGATCCGAAAGGCATGTATTCGCTGGAGGGCGACTACCTGGTCCAAAAGCTGCCCATCACTTTGGCGGAGGCCACATTTGGCGCGACGGTGCCGACCAGGGACTTCCTGACGGGGGACCGCTTCAAGGTGCGCATCCCCGAAGGCGCGGGCAACGGCGCGAAGCTGCGCGTCCGTTCGCACGGCGTGGGCGATTCCCGCAACCGTGGCGACCTGCTGGTGGTGCTCGACGTGCAGCTTCCCGACAAGCTCACCGATCGGCAGAAGAAAGCCCTGAAGGAATTCGACAAGGCCAGCGCCGACTTCAACGCCGGCATCGCCTCGTCGCGAGAATGAACGCTAGGCGGGATGTGAGATGACATCGCTAGTCGAACGGCAGATCAAGAAGGCCTACTTGGTGGCGGCCAAGGCGCTCGTCGATGGACGGGTGTCGCTTGACCAGATGGAAGAGGCGGGGCTTAACGTCGAACGCCCCATCTTCACCGTGGGACAGGTTGCGCAGGTCGCGAATGTGCACCCGCAGACCCTGCGGCAGTACGACCGGATGAAACTCATCGTGCCGCAGCGCACGGCCGGCGGAGCGCGCCGCTATTCGCTACGCGACGTGGACCGTCTGGCGCAGGCGCAGCACCTGGGGCAGGTGGAATCCATCAACCTCGCGGGCATCGTGCGCATCCTCGCCCTGAGCGAAGAGAACCGCCAGCTGCGCCGTCAGGTGGAACGCCTCAAGCGGGGCGCGGATTCCATCTTCGCCGCCGCGACCGATGGCGAGGTCGTCGAGATCCGCCGGTCCCGCAGGGCGTGGCGCAAGCCATTGTTCAAGCCGCTGCAGATCACGGCGACGGCGGAAGCCTACGACGATGACGACGATATGGGCGACACCTTCGATGGTGAATCCATGGGCAGCGTCGTGGAAGGCAAGACGGTCACCGGGGTCGTGGAAAACGTCATGCGGAATGCGCAGGCCAACCGCGTCGATATCGTCGATATCGAGGATGCCGGGGCCGAAGACATTGGGGATCTTGACGCTGATTTTGACGGCGACCTTGACGGCGATCTTGCCTCGGACGAGACGGAGACCGATGGCACGGGCTCCGGAACCGCCGGTTCCCGGTCCGGTGTCGGCAGGCGGAGGAGCGCGCGCCGCAGGTAGCCGCGCATGCGTGGCTTGGACCAGTGGCCGAATCAACGCTGGCTTGGACCGAGGCGGTGCGGGCCAGTGCCGGAGCTGCGGAATGCTGGTTGTGCACTGAGCTGGTCGTGTGCTGGCTGGTCGTGTGCTGGCTGGCGCAATTGGCCTCACGGCGCCTCGCAATGCCCCGTGTCAGGATGCCCTGCGTCGTCGACGCGGGGCATTTCCGCTTCCGTGAACTGCCGGTGGTGGCGATGATGCCGACGTTCCCCATATCGCACGTGCGGGGCGTCCCGTTTCTGTGGCAGAAGGCGTGCGATGGAGCGCGGGGGTGGCAAACGGTGTCGAACACGTCCGTTGTCGAACGGCTGGCATTGTGGGTTCGACGAAAGGTACTGAAACCGATACGGGCGCGACACGCCGTAAATCGAGAATTTCATGAACAGTTAGATGACAAATTGTTCAAATTTCATGTGGTTTCCTTTCAAACTTTTCACGTATCGCAATATCGAACACCATGACCGCAGCCCAAGCAAAAAGCCACCGTGCGAACTATTCCAGTGCGCCCGCTAGCACAAAAAACTGAGCGCACCACATGGGCAATCGCGAAGCCGACGAATATTCACCTGAAAGAAAACCGATAAAATCGTATCCAATCGACGAACCGACGAAGGTTCCTCGACAACGACGTGACCGTTCTGGTCCGTGCGTTTCAAAGGCACAACGAACAACGCATCGAAGCGGCGGATTGCCATAACTTGAGAGCGATGATATGAAACTGCGACGTTGCGCGTGCCGTTGAGAATCACAACCACAATTACTCAAAACCGAAAGGTAACAATGGCACAAACATGGCAAAGCGGCCTCGTTAAGAGAGCCGTTGGCATCCTTGCGTCTGCGGCCACGCTCGTGACCGGTGGCGTCATCGCCGCTGTTGCGGCGCCCCGGGCATCCGCCGCCTCCACGACCAGCTACGACCGCACCTTGGGCGACTCGTCGTTCGAGAGCGCCCGTGAGCAGTATGGCCTCGCCAAGGAGATGAAGGACGGCAACACCCTTCACGCCTGGATGTGGTCTTTCAAGACCATCACGGCGAACATGAAGGACATCGCCGAAGCCGGCTACACCTCCATCCAGACCGAACCAATCGCTCGGTGCAAGCGAAACACCTCGAACGGCATGAAGTTCGGCGAAAACTGGTACTACGTCTACCAGCCGGTCAACACCACGATCGGAAACTTCGTCGTCGGCAGCGAGGACGACTTCAAGACGATGTGCAACGAAGCCCACAAGTACGGCATCCGCATCATCGTCGACGTCGTTGCCAACCACATGACATCCGATTTCAACGCCATCGAAGGCGACTGGAAGGATGCGAGCCGCTACCATAACAACGGCGAGATCAGCAACTGGGGCAACCGTTGGGACATCACCCACAAAGCGCTGCTCGGCCTGTATGACATCGACTCCAACAACCCCCGCAACGGCCAGGAGATGCAGGACTTCCTCAAGCAGGTCGTCGCCGATGGCGCCGATGGCTTCCGCTTTGACGCCGCCAAGCACATCGAACTGCCGAACGAATTCTCGAGCGATTCCAACGGATCCCCGTACTGGAACTCCATCCTCGACAACGGCGCGCAGTACCAGTACGGCGAAGTGCTCCAGGACAGCGTTTCGAAAGACGCCGAATACGCCAACCTCTTCAATTCGTATTCCAGCGACGGCGGCGGCGTGACCGCCTCCGGCTACGGCTACACGGTGCGCACCGCCATCACCAGCGGCACCATGCGCGCATCCGACCTCCAGAGCTACGCCGACCCCGCCAACCCGGACAACACCGTGCTGTGGGTCGAATCGCACGATAACTACGCCAACACCGACAAGCTCTCCGTCGGACTGACCGACGAGCAGCTGAAACTCGGATGGGCGATCGTCGGCTCCCGTGCCGAAGGCATGGCGCTGTTCTTCGACCGTCCGGCGGGTTCCGGCGGCAACAATGCGCAGTTCACCGAGCAGACCCAGCTTGGTGACAAGGGCTCCGACCTCTACAAGGACGTCTCCGTCGCCGCGGTCAACCACTTCCGCAACCAGATGGACGGCAGCGTCGAGTACCTGCACAACTGCGGAACCAACGGCGACAACAGCTCCTGCCTGATGATTGACCGCTATCTGACCGATGGCAACAGCTCCGACGACGGTGTAGTGATCGCCAACTCCAAGGGCGACTACAGCCTCGCCGGCACCTCGGTGAAGCTCGATGACGGCACCTACACCGACGAGGTCGCGGGCGGGACCATCACCGTCTCCGGCGGCAAGATCACCTCCGGCACCGCGCACTACGGCGTCAACGTCTTCTACAACAAGGGCGACGGCCCGGTGGTGCACGGCACCGTCAGCGCATCGCCGACCGACACCTCGTTCAAGACCGACACCTTCACCGTGACGCTTCACTCCGCCAACGCCAGGGACACCCGCTACGCCACGTCCGAGGGCGATTCCGGTTCCTTCAACGACGGTGACACGATCATCATCGGCGGCGCCTCCGAAGCCGGCACCGACATCACGGTGACCGTCACCGGCGTCGACAACACCGATGGCGAGAACAGAGGGAAACCGCTGTCGGCCACCTATACCTTCAAGAAAACCGAGAGGGGCGCGCAGAACTTGGCCAGCCGATACGGCACCAACGCCGTCGGCAAAGGCGCGAAGAAGACGATCTCCATCGATGGCGATATATCCGACTGGGATGCCTCGATGAAAATCGCCCAAGGTGCGGCCAACGACGATCCGCGTGTCTACCGCAC
The DNA here is from genome assembly GCA_002353815.1 of Bifidobacteriaceae bacterium UBA2724. Classification (GTDB taxonomy): domain Bacteria; phylum Actinomycetota; class Actinomycetes; order Actinomycetales; family Bifidobacteriaceae; genus Pseudoscardovia. The sequence goes on from DEKK01000017.1 coordinate 20,264, forward strand.
GAATTCCATGTGGGAGGTCCCGATCGACCTGTACACCCTCTACGGCGCTTATGACGACAACAACCTCTACCTCATGTGGGAATACACCAACGTGCAGGATGTCGTCGACCCGGATGACAATTACCCGTTGACCCAGGGCGTCCTGTTCAAGACCCAGAACCTCGCCCAGTTCATCGCCGTCGACACTGGCGACGCATCCGACCGCATCGGCAATGGTGCCGGCCTGCAGACCGGCGGCACCCTTTGGGACAACGGCATCACCTACACCCAGAACACCAACCGCATCATCGAGATGTCGACCAACGGAACCAACGGTCCGTGGGTGTATGGCGGTGACGCCACCGGCCTGAACCCGAACGCGATGTACGGACCCGGCGCCGACGCCGAGACCGGCACCCAGAAGTCGGGCATCGCCATGAGCTATGGCCTCGGGATCCTTGAAAACCAGGTCATCGGCATCAACGGCGGCGCTGGCACCGACACCACCGGCCAGGGCGACAAGTTCGGCGTGAACGGCAACCCGGCCCGCGTGGTCGGCGACGTGAGCTCCGACGATGGCGACTGGGTCGATTTCAACACGAGGGGCCACAACTCCTCCACGATGGATTTCCACTATGAGATCGCCATCCCGCTGTCCGAACTCGGCATGGACGCCGGCTCCGTCGAGACCAACGGCATCGCGGTCCAGGTGCTCGGCACCATGGGCCTGTCCGCCATGGATTCGCTGCCGTACGACACGGCCATGAACGACAACGCCGACCAGCCCGACACCAAGTCGCAGGCCCTCAACTCGTATGAGAAGTCCGACAAGGACGAGATGAGCGCCGCGTACGCCTGCATCGGCTCCTGCCCGAGCAACAAGGTCATCGACGCCGACTCCGTCACCATCTCCGGCGACGACCTCAACGGCGGCGTGGTCTCGCGCAACATCGCGACCGGCTCCACCACCACCCAGCTCAAGGCCTCCGTCGCTCCGACCGGCGCAAGCAAGAAGGTCACCTGGACGTCCTCCGACGAGAACGTCGCGGTCGTTGACTCCAACGGCCTCGTGACCATGAAGGCCGCCGGCACCGCGGTCATCACCGCCACCACTGCCAACGGCAAAACCGATTCCGTGACGGTCAACGTCTCGATGACCACCATCCCCGTGACCGGCGTGACGCTCAGCAAGTCCACGCTGAATCTCGAGGCCGGCGAATCCTCGTCGCTGTCCGCGACCCTCGTCCCCGCCGACGCCACCGACACCACGCTGACCTGGACCTCGTCTAACCCGGACGTCGCCACGGTCTCCTCGTCCGGCGTCGTCACGGCTGTCGCGGCCGGCAGCGCGGTCATCACGGCGACGGCTCCGAGCGGAGTCTCCGCCACCGCCTCCGTGACGGTCACCAAGAAGGTCGTCAAGAACGTGATCTACGCCACCAAGCCCGCCAACTGGGGCACGATGCGCGCCTACGTGTACACCGGCGACGGTTCCTCCGCAGCCTCCAACGCCGGCTGGCCCGGCGTCGAGATGACGGCGGTCTCCGCGTCGACCAATACCTGCGGAGGCAACGGCGTCTACATGTATGAGGTCCCGGACGGCTTCGCCTCCAACGCCAAGGTGATCTTCACCGACGGCGGCAACCAGTACCCGGGGTCCATGCAGCCCGGCATGGACTACAACGGCGGCGAAGTGTCCTGGAGCGACGGCCAGTCCGTACTGACCGAGACCGCATGCCAGACCCGCACCGTTGACGTCACCTCCGTGTCCATCAATCCGAGCACCGTTGAGCTCAAGGTCGGCTCCACCATGTCCCTGACGGCCACCGTGGCCCCCGCCGACGCAACCGACAAGACCGTGGGCTGGTCCTCGTCCAACGCGGCGGTCGCGGAAGTCCTCGCAGACGGCACCGTGGTCGCCAAGGGCGCAGGCACGGCGACGATCACCGCCTCCGCCTCCAACGGAGTCTCGGCAACTGTCACCGTGACCGTGGAAGAGGTGGCCAAGAGCGTCATCTACGCCGCCAAGCCCAATGGCTGGGGCGACCTCTACGCCTACGTCTACACGGGTGACGGGGCGTCCGCGAAGTCCAACGCCACCTGGCCGGGCGTCGCCATGACGCTTCTGTCGGCATCCGATTCCTGCGGCGACGCGGGCATGTACCGCTACGAAGTCCCGGATGACCTCGCTTCGAACGCCAAGGTGATCATCACGGACGGACACAACCAGTATCCGGGTTCCATGAAGCCCGGCGTGGACTACAACGGCGGTTCCGCGAAGTGGGTCGATGGCCTGGAAGAGCTCGTTTCCGTGGACTGCGGCACCTCCTCCACGCCGACCGAACCGACCGATCCGATCGCCTCCCTCACCAACGTCTACCGTCTGTTCAACTCGAGCATCGGCCAGAGCTACTACACGACCAGCGATTCCGAGGTCGCCTCCATGGCCTCCGCCGGGTGGAGCAACGAAGGCGTGGCATGGAAGGCGCCGACCACCGGCGAGATGGTCTACCGTCTGCACCATGTCGGTTCGGGTCTCTACTACTACACGATCAACGCCAACGAGAAGAACAACCTCGTCAACTATTTCGGTTGGACTGACGGCGGCGTTGCCTTCCAGTCCGGCGGCACGGTGTCGGTCTATCGTCTCTACGATCCCAACACCTGCCGTTACTACTACACCTCGAGCGAGGACGAACGTGCCAAGCTCGTCGGCGAAGGCTGGGAATACCAGGGCGTTGGTTTCAACGCCGCCTCGGCGGCGTAGCGCGCCGTCCGCGGATGCAGCGGCCTTCAGCCGCTGAGCGCAGCTGAAGGCCATCTGGCGATCCGTGGGCGAGGCCGCCCCGCGGTTCGCGGGTCCGTGTAGTTCGTACAATCCCGTGGTCCGCGGATCCCCGTGGTCCGCGGATCCCCGTGGTCTGCGACTGCGGGTCACGAAGCCCGGTGCCATGCGGCGCCGGGCTTTTCGCATCCGTGCGTAACGGCGCGGCGGGAGGTAGGCATGGTCAGGCATAATGGGAAGCATCGCGATGCCGAAAGGCATGCTGTCAGCGCACTGGTCGTGTCGAAGGAGCCGAGAATGGACGATAGGGGTCGTGCCGTGGACGCAGCACGCGAACCCGAGACTGCCGGTGACGCTGCGGATGCCATACCGGGGGGTGCGGCTGCCGCGGATGCAACTGCTGCGCTGGGCGATGCGGACAGCGATGCGGCTGCCGCGCCAAGCGGTGCCGCTGTCACGTCTGAGGACGCTGCAGACAACGCTGCAGACGCCGCGCAAGGCGATGCGGCTGCCGCGCCAAGCGACACGGCCGCCACGCAAGGCGATATGAAGCCGGACGCCACGCTGTCCTCTCGATCCGCGTCCAACGCCGTGCCTCCGAGGGTGCGGAACTCACGTATCGTGCGCTTCATGTCCGAAGGCAACCAGGTCAAATGGGTGCTCGCGGGCAAAGCCGCGTTGTGCGGCCTCGTCGGCGGGATCCTCGTCATCGTCTACCGGGCGCTGTTGGGGTGGGGAGGCGCCGTCGCCCGCGGCATCTTCTCATACCTGGGCGCACATCCCGCGATGATTGCCGTGTGGGTGCTCGCGGCACTGGGGGTGGGGCTGCTCATCTCGTGGATGGTCCGGAAGGTGCCCATGGGCTCGGGCTCGGGTATCCCGCAGGTCAAGGGCGTGCTGCTCAACGGCCTGACAATGCCCGCGCTTCCCGTGCTTGGGGTGCGGTATCTCGGCGGGACGTTGTGTAGTGTCTTCGGCCTGTCACTGGGGCGCGAAGGGCCGTCCATCCAGATCGGCGCCGCCGGAAGCCAGCTCGTCTCGCAGAAAATCGCGCACAGCAAAGACGAAGAGAAACTCCTTGTCGCAGGTGGCGCCGCGGCAGGACTGAGCGCCGCATTCAACGCGCCGCTGTCGGGCATGATGTTCGCGCTTGAAGAAATGTACCGCAGCTTCTCGCCGCTTGTGCTGCTCACCGCCGCGTCCGCCAGCCTCACGGCGGACATTGCAGCCAAATACTTCTTCGGACTCACCCCGGTGCTGGATTTCTCAACGGTCAGGCAGATCTCGTCGCTGTGGACGTTCCTGTGGATGATCCCCCTGGGGTTCCTGGTGGGGCTCGTGGGAGCGCTCACCAACCACATGCTGCTCGGCGCTCAGACGCTTTACAACAAGCTGCCGCAATGGTCGCGGGTGCCCCTGTCGCTCCTCGTCGCGCTGCCCGTCGGGCTTTTCTTCCCCTGGGCTCTGGGCGGCGGCGAACAGATGATACGCATGGCCGAGAACGTCATGCCGTCGCTGAGCTTGCTGGTACTCATGGTCGTGGTGAAGATGGTGTTCACCTCGACGAGTTTCGGCAGCGGCGTACCGGGCGGCATTTTCATGCCGATCCTCGCCATCGGTACGGCATGCGGCGGCGCATGCGGCATGGCGTTGTACAAAATGGGCGTGATTTACCTCGGCGACATCACCGCGTTCGCCATCTATGGCATGGCGGCGGCGCTCGCGGCGAGCGTCAAGGCACCCATCACCGCGATTCTGCTCACCGTGGAGATGTCGGGGTCGCTCGTCCACATGCTGCCCGTGGCGCTGTGCGCATTCTCGGCGCTGTTCGTCTCGGACGCCATCAAGACCAAGCCCATCTACGCCGAGCTGCTCAGCCGGTATCTCGCGTCGCATGGCGGCGCCGAGACCGAGAAACGCGGCAATGCCATCGCGGAATTCCCCGTGGAGCCTGGCAGCAAGGCGGACGGAGCCATGATCGCCTCGCTCGACCTGCCGGCCAGCGGCGTGCTGGTGACGGTGATCCGCGGTGGACGGGAGATCATTCCTTACGATTCCACCCGCATCGCGGCCGGCGACTATCTGGTGATCGTGTTCCCATCCGTGCACATGCGATCGGTGCACCGGCGCATGAACGCCCTGTGCCGCGGCACGGTGCTGCGCACGTAGCCGGGGCGCCGGCCGGGTGCAGCGGGAGTGCAGTGGGACGGCGTCGTGGTGGTGGCACATGGCCGAGACGCCGCGAAGTGCGACGCGGGCTGCCGAGTGCCCCGACGCGGGCTACCGACCTGTGGCGGCGTGTGCTATATTTCACACGTTGGGCTTGTTTTTATCTCTTCGCACGGGGGGAATGATGAAATTCTTGGCAAATGTCATCTGGATTCTCTGTGGCGGTCTGTTCATCGCCGCGGGCTGGGTGGTTGACGGCATCGTATGCTGCATCACCGTGGTCGGCATTCCGCTGGGAATGCAGTGCTTCAAGGCGGCGAGCCTCACGCTTGCGCCGTTCGGCAAGCATGTCGTGTGGACCGGCGGCGCTGGGTCGGCGATCGCCAATTTCTTCTGGATCATCTTGACCGGCTGGTTTCTGGCTCTTTCGTATCTTTTCGCCGGCGTGCTCAACTGCGCCACGATCATCGGGATCCCGGCGGGGCTCCAGTCCTTCAAGCTCGCCAAGCTCGCGTGGTCTCCGTTCGGTGCGCAGATTGTCACGGACGGCCAGATCGAAGCGGCCGTGCGTTGATACGTCATGGAGTGGCGCCGCGTGTGACATGGTGGTGCCGTGCGTGCCATGGTGGTGCCGTGCGTGACGACACCACCACGATGGCGTGCGTACGGTGAGGTGCGTGAGGCGCCAGACGCCACCGGCACATGGGTCTGGCAGCGGCGGACTTATTCGGCTGTGCTCGTGCGCGCCTGCGTCAGCTGGTAGGCGAGCAGCAGCACAGCGAGCCAGATAACGCCGGCGATGACCGCGATTCTGTAGGAATCCGACAGACACATGAGCACCACGATAATCGCCTGGAACGCGATGACCACATACGGAGTCACCCGCGCGAAGGGGAGCTTGAAACGAATGGCGTCAAGCGCTTCCTTTCCGGTCTTTCCGGCCAGATCGCCCGGCCCCTTGCCGGCCGCCACGGCCTTGCGGAACTTCGTCTCGGTGATGACCACCATGCCCCAGTTGATGAACGCCGCGATGGTGGCGATGCTCATGAGGTAGTTGAACGCGAACTCCGGCCACAGGAACACCACCACCACGGCGATCACCGTGATCGCGGCTGACGTGAGCACGCCCGCCACCGGGACACCGCGCCCGTTGGTCTTGCCGAGATAGGCGGGCGCGTTGCCTTGGCGCGCCAATGAATACAGCATGCGCGAGTTCGCGTACAGGCCCGAGTTATACACGCTCATGACGGCGGTCAGGCACACGAAGTTGAGGATGCCGGCCGCGGCGTGCACGCCCACGGAATCGAAGATCTGCACGAACGGGCTCGAGCTGCCGTCGATGGTGTTCCACGGCACGACCGCCATGATTACCGCCAGGGCGAAGACGTAGAACGTCAGGATTCGCGCGATGATGCCGTTCGTCGCCTTCGGGATGGTGGTGGCCGGGTCTTTCGTCTCGCCCGCGGTGATGCCGATGAGCTCGGTGCCGCCGAAGCTGAACATGACCACGACGAGCGCCATGAGCAGGCCGGTCCACGTGCCGTCGGAGGCGCGGGAGAGCAGCCCGTGGGGGAAGAACCCGCCGTCTATCGTGAACAGGTTCGCGAAGGACGCGCGGATGCCCGACTCCGTGGGCAGTCCCGCGATGATGACCGCGATGCCGCCGATGATCATCGCTATCACAGCCACGATTTTGATGATGGCGAACCAGAACTCGAACTCGCCGAACTTATTGACGCCCAGCAGGTTCATGCATGTGATGAGCACGAGGAAGAACGCCGCCGACACCCATTGCGGGATGGCGGGGAACCAGTAGTTGACGAAGGAGCCGACCACCGCCAGCTCCACCATCGACACAAGGATGTAGTTGAACCAGTAGTTCCACCCCGACACGAAGCCCGCGCGTTTCGACCAGTAGCGCGTGGCGTAGTAGCTGAACGCGCCGGCGTTCGGATCCTCCACCGACATTTCGCTCAGGGCGCGCACGATGAGGAAGATCGCCAGACCGCCGATGAGGTAGGCAAGCAGCACGGAGGGGCCCGCGAGGCTGATGGAGTCGCTCGAGCCATAGAACAGTCCGGTTCCGATGGCGCCGCCGAGCGCGATGAGCTGGATGTGGCGGTTCTTCAGGGACCGCTGCAGCGTCGAGCCGGGATGCTGTTCGTCAGGCGCCGACGGTGTGGGCTGTGATGCGACTGCGTCCTGTGTGTTGCGGGATTCGTTCGCCGCTTCGGATTGCTGGATACCGGAAGTATCGGCCATGTGTTCTCTCTTCTCTGCTTCCTGCGACGGTTGCGCTCGTCGGGACGGATGCGCTCGCGGGTTCGGTGCACGATGCCGGTGCCGGCGCACGACTGCGGTGCGCGGCGTCGCGCGGGATCGTGGCAACCATCCGTTTGGGATTGTACGGCGTGGGGTTCCGCAATGCCCACAGGTGCCCGTTCCCTGGGCGGCGGTCGCGGCTGGCGGTGGGCGGCTGGCGTCGGTGGTGGCCGTGGGATGGCGGAGGCCGCGAGGCTTGTGGCGGTTTTCTGCCCTTGAGGGTGCGAGGTTGTGCGCCTTCGGGGATCGTGGCGATTGAGAAAAAGAAAAAGTCCTGGGCGCGGTGGAATGGAATGTGTGCACCCAGGACAAGTGCCCCCCGTGGGATTCGAACCCACAACCCACGACTTAAAAGGACGCTGCTCTAACCGTTGAGCTAGAGGGGCAACAAAAAAATAGTATAACACGCTGTTTCCGCCGAGAGAACCGCGCGATAGCGAGCTGGGCGGAGCGACGCGTCGTTCCGAGTCGCGTCGTTCCGAGTCGCGTCGTTCCGTGTCGTGCCGAGCTGTGCCGGGGCGCGCGTCGTTCCCGCTCCTTGGCGCATGAGAGATGAGCGCCGTCTCTTTCGGATCCGGACGCGCGTTGTTCTCTTTCCTCGGTGGGGAATGATGCTTCGCAATCCCGCGGGGTGAGGCGAGGTGAGGCGATGCGGGACGCTGGCCGCACGCCCGTCACACGTCGACGTGCTCGAGGCGTTCGAGAGCCGAGCGCCGGTGCTCGTAGCGGTGGAAGAACACGGCAAGCAGGATTGCGGCGGCCGCGGTGAAGGGCGCGCCGGCCAGGCCAATCGAGTGATAGTTCATCGCCGTCTCCGTCAGTGCCGCGCCGCCAATCACCGAGCCCATGGCGTTGCCGAAGTTGTACGCGACCTGCACCGCCGCGCCGGCGATGAGCTCGCCGCCGCCCGCGCCCACCTGCACCATGAGCAGCTGCTGCGGCGAGGAGTTGAAGAACATCGAGAATGCAACCACGAAGGTCAGCACCGCGGTGACCGGCCGCGTGTTCGGCGTGACGAACACCAGAAGCAGACCGATCATGCCGATGAACTGCGAGAGGGCCGCCGTGCCGCCGGGCGCCCACCGGTCGGTCAGCCTGCCGCCCGCGATGCCGCCGATCACCATGCCCAGTCCGGCGAGCACCATGAGCGCCGGCACGAGCGCGGACGGCCATCCGCCCACGGTCTGCAGCCATGGCGACACATAGCTCCACCAGCAGAACAGGCCGGTGTTTCCGCCGAACACCGCCACGATGACGAACCACGGACCAGGGTGCTTCAAGAAGGCGAACTGCCCCTTGATACCGGCGTCCTTGATTGGCGGCACGCGTGGAATCCATGCGATCGTCAGCATGATCGTCATGGCCGCCCACGCCGCGAGCAGCAGGAACGCGCAGCGCCACGACACCACTTCGGCGAGCAGCGTCCCGGCCGGCACGCCGAGCATGTTCGCCACGGTCTGGCCGGTCACCATCATCGACACCGACCGTGCCTCCTTGCCGCGCGGCGCCAGCGTGCGTGCGATGAGCGTGGCGGTGCCGAAGAACGCGCCGTGCGGCAGTCCGGAGACGAATCGCGCGGCGAGCAGCATGATCTGGCCGGTCGAAAGCGCGCTGCCGAGGTTGCCGATGAGCGCGATGGCCATGAACAGCACGATGAGATTGCGCGGCGGGATGCGTCGTCCGAAAACGAGCATCAGCGTGCCCGCGCACACGCCGAACGCGTAGGCGGAGATGTAATGGCCGGCGACGGGGATGCTCACGGACGTCGCCGCGGCGGCCTGCGGCAGGATGCTCATCATGACGAACTCGGCGGCGCCGAGGATGAAGGCGCCCGATGCAAGGGCGAGAAGGCTTCTGGTTGGGCCCGGCGTGTCGGGGTGGGGATTGGGCTGCGCGGCGCTCATGGAGTCGGAGGGCTGTGTGGGTCGCGGGGTTTTCGATGAATGTGCGGATTCTTTGGCTTGCGTTGCGTCGGCTTGGATATCGTCATCGGTTTTCGAGGATTGCACGGCCGTTCGCTCCTCATTCTGGCTTGTGATCCACATGGTACCCGCCGATTATGCGCCGGGGTCTCGATGCGTGCGTGGCGTCGAGTTGCAGGGGAATGTATCGTGGGGCTCCAATAGCAAGGTGAAATCTGGATGCTGAATGGCCGGGAGATGCTCGGCGGAAAGGAAACGCCGCCAACATCTGACCCAGGAATCCGCATTGGTCCGGGCCGCCGGCTCTGAAAAAGCAAAAGAAAAGCACCGAACCGTGAAAGCGCCTGTCGGCGCAAGGGCCGCTCGCGGCGGCAAAAAATGAAGCCCGGGGCTTAAGCACGGTCCGATGCATGGGTAATTGTACGACATGTCTCTGTGCGACACACCTCGGGACACGATGGCGCGTGTTGGGCGCGATGGCGCGTGTTGGGCGCGATGGCGCGCGGATCAGTACAGCGATCCGTCNNTCCGTCGCGCCACAGGCGTGCGGCGGTGTGGAAATCCTTGGCCGTGTCGTGGAGGGAACGCGCCGTCGTCATCATGGCGTGCGCGCTTGGAGCGGACGCGTTGCCAGGCGTCGCGTTGGCGGTGCCGTCGAGCGCCATGCTTCCGTTCGCGGATGCCGGCGCGGTCGCGGATGCTGGCGCGGTCGCGGATGCGTCACCGCGCCTTGCCGCATGTCCCGTCGCGGAGCCGCCTTCGTGCTGTGCGCGCTGGCGGGCCTGCGTGGCGAGTGCCTCGGCAATGATCTGACAGAATGCGCTCGCGCGGTCCAGCGCCACGGCGAAATCGCCGGTGAAAGCACCCGACAGGATGGAGTCTGCGGTGCGGGCGATGTCATTGGCGGTTGGCGCCTCGTCGATGCCTGCGATGGCGCTCGCCACATCGTCGACGGGCTCGCCGGCGCGCCAGATATGCGACAGCGTGGCGTCATTGCGGCGCATCCATGTGCGCATCATGTACAGCCGCCACAGCGTGCCCGGAAGCGTGTCGGCATCCGAATGGCTCCAAAGCTCCGCCACGAGGTCCACACCTTCGGTCTCCACCAGATTGAGCGTGCGGCGCACGACCTCGGGGTCCTCGCTGTGGTGGACCTTGTCGAGCAGCGATGCGGCCGTTGCATGGCTCATGTCGCTGATTTTCTGCGGATCCATGCCCCCCGACACGTGGTCGATGAAGGCGGGGTCGAGCTGGGTGGGGCGCGTAAACCTGCTGTATGAAGCGAAACCGGAACCGGCGGCGCGCACGGAACCGTATCCGGCGTTATCGGTGTAATCAGTAGACAATCGGGCTCACTTTCTGAATGTCGACGATGCGCGGGCCGTTCTTCGTGGAGACAAGGCTCAGAGCCACGGCGTGCCCCGTTGGCAGGTATGGATTGTTGCCGGGTACGAGTTTAGCCAACGCTTCCGATTCGCACAGCTCCCGTAGATGGTCGATGCAGCCGCCGATCACTGGGCGGTGCATGCACACGGCGCTGGTGCGGCCGTTCGCGGCGCAGTTCGATATCTGCGAATACAGCGCGTTCCATGAGGCGTCGGGGTCCTGGGCGAACGCGTCTTCGGTTAGGTCGGGCGCCATCATGACGCTTTGACCGGACTGCATGGCGTAGATGCCGATCGTGTCGGCGCAGCGTTTCCATGGCGAGCTGTAGAGGTCGATTGGCGCGAAACATGCGATTTCGCGCGACAGCGCATAGGCGCTCGCGGCGCCGCGGGGCATGAGGGGGCGCATCCCGTCGGGCGCGCCCCAGCTTTTGCGGTTTTCGGCCTTGCCGTGGCGCACCAGCAGGAACGTCGTGGCAAACGCGGATCCGTCGCGCACGCGGCGGATGAATTCGTCGGCGATGTCTTTGTCGCTTTTCTTGGTCAGGGCGTCGCGCGCCTCGCGCGGCGGCAGCCATTCCACCCCGCTGATTTCGCCTTCGTCAGCGTGGAACACCGGTCCGAATGCGTTTTTGCGCAGTGCGTCTTCCTCGGCGGACAGCGTGCGCATGATCCAGAAATCCACGGCTTTGCGGATGCCGCGTTTCTTCACGCCTTTCGTGGACGCCTTGCCTTCGAAGGCCAGGTCATATTCGACGTGTCCCAGATAGGATTGCACGCCCACGGGAATGCCGGTCTCTTCGCCGACCTCGCGCACGGCGGCGTGGAAAGCCGACTCGTTGCGCTCGAGCTTGCCTTTCGGCCAGCTGGTGTCGTCGTATTTGGGGCGGTGGACCACGCACACCTCGAGCCCATCGAGGGGGCCTCCCGTAAGCGCCCCGGGGCCCTGGCTGCCGTCCTTCCAACGGTAGATGATGCCGCCGGCCGCGTTGATGACGTGCGGTGAGATATCTGCCAATGTAATGAACCTCCGCAACGATGTTTCTGATAAATCCTACATATGAGGGGCGGGCGCGATGCATATCGCTTGCACGGCGGGACGAAACGGAACCGATATGGAAATGCGACGCCGCTCGACGTCGCATTTCCCGGGAATCAGTTGTTGATCGCCCTCATCGGATGGCGGGTGTGCCGTTTGATGAGCACCTCCTGGCAGTCGACGAGCGGCTTGCCGTTCTCGTCAACCGAATGGCGCACGTATGTGCCGTCGGACTGCATGTGCCAGCTGCTGGTGGAGTCGTCCATCTGCAGGTCGATGTACTTGATGAGTTCCTCGATCTGCTCGGGCTGCGTGATGCGGATCAGGGCCTCCACTCGGCGGTCGAGGTTGCGGTGCATGAGGTCGGCCGAGCCGATCCAGACCTCGGGGCCCGACTGCGGGCCTTCGCCGATTTGCGGGCCCTGCGAGTTGGCGAAGGCGTAGATTCGCGAATGCTCGAGGAACCGGCCGAGGATGGAACGCACGCGGATGTTCTCGCTCATGCCGGCCACGCCGGGCTTCAGCGAGCAGATGCCGCGCTCGACGATGTCGATCTTCACACCCGCCTGGCTTGCGCGGTACAGGGCGTCGATGGTCTTCTCATCGACGATGGCGTTCACCTTGATCTTGATCCACGCCTCCTTGCCGGCGCGGGCCGCGTCCTCTTCGCGCTGGATGCGCTCGATGAGGCCGCTGCGCACGGTGCGCGGGGCGACGAGCAGCCTGTGGAAACTGGACTTCGGTGCATAGCCGGAGAGCTGGTTGAACAGGCGCGTCAGGTCCTGGCCGACGACCGGATCGCAGGTGAGCAGGCCCAGGTCGGTGTACTGGCGGGCGGTCTTCGGGTTGTAGTTGCCCGTGCCCACGTGGCAGTAGCGGCGGAGCGCACCGTCTTCCTGGCGCACGACGAGCGAGAGCTTGCAGTGCGTCTTGAGGCCCACGATGCCGTAGACCACGTGCACGCCTGCGCGTTCGAGCTTGCGGGCCCACGCGATGTTGTTCTCTTCGTCGAAGCGGGCCTTGATCTCGACCAGCGCCAGCACCTGCTTGCCGGCCTGCGCGGCGTCGATGAGGGCGTCGATGATCGGGGAGTTGCCGGACGTGCGGTACAGTGTCTGCTTGATGGCCAGCACCTTGGGGTCGGCGGCGGCCTGCGCGAGGAACGCCTGCACGGACGTGCTGAAGGAATCGTAGGGGTGGTGGAGCAGGATGTCATGCTCGCGGATCGCGGCGAAGATGTCCTGCGCCTGGCTGGACTCGACGGCGGCGATCTGGCGGTTCGTGGTGGGGATGAACGGCGGATACTTCAGCTCCGGACGGTCGATCTTGCCCAGTTCGAACAGCACCTTGAGGTCGAGCGGCGCCGGCAGGCGGTACACCTCGTCGGGGGTGACGCCCAGCTGGTTGGCGAGCAGCTGCGACAGGAACGGGCTCGTCGCATCCGACAGCTCGAGGCGGATCGGCGGTCCGAAACGGCGGCGCAGAAGCTCGCGCTCCATGGCGTTGAGCAGGTTCTCTGCGTCATCCTCTTCGACGTCGATGTCTTCGTTGCGGGTGAGGCGGAAGGCGCGGGCCTCCTTGATGATCATGCCGGGGAACAGCGATTCGAGGTGCGACAGCACCAGGTTCTCCATGGTGATGAAGCCATAGCGCTCCTGGCCGTTCACCTCGTGCGTGAGGTCGTCGACCGGGACGAGGCGCGGCATGTTGTCGGGGATCTTGACGCGTGCGAAGTGCGTCTTGCCGCTCACGGGGTTCTCCACGAGCACGGCGAGGTTCAGCGAACCGCCTGAGATGTAGGGGAACGGGTGCGCGGGGTCCACGGCGAGCGGCGTGAGCACGGGGAACACCTGCGCGCGGTAGTACTTGCTGAGGCGTTCCTGCTCGGCGAGCGTGAGCTGGCTCCAGTTGAGCAGCACGATGCGTTCCTTCGCCAGATCGGGAAGGATGTGGTCGACCGTGTAGTGGGCGTGCTCGTCCTGCAGGCGGTGCGCCTCTTCGCTGATGGCGCGCAGGGTCTGGCGGGCGCTCATGCCGGATGCGCTCGGCACCGCGATGCCGGTGTCGATGCGGCGCTTGAGGCCGGCGACGCGCACCATGAAGAACTCGTCGAGGTTCGAGGCGAAGATGGCCGAGAAGTTGGCGCGCTCCAGCAGCGGCAACGTCTCGTCTTCCGCAAGCTCCAGCACGCGCTTGTTGAATTTCAGCCAGCTGATTTCGCGATCGAAGAATCGGTCGTCGGGCAGCGGCTCGTAGTTGCGCGCGCGGTCGTCCTTCTTGTTCTCGGTTTCCGCAATGTGCTCGGCGATCTGGCTGCGCAGTATCGCCTTCGCGGGTTCAGTAAACTTTTGGGCCATATTTATAACTGTATTGCGTTTTTCCAAGCGGCGCACGGCGCTATTGGACAAGCGGGTTAACATTTCACAGGCTGTTCATTCGGTGGGCGTGGCGGATGGGGCGGCAACGGCGCCCAGCCCTTTTCGGAATCCGTGCCAGAACCCGATCGGCTCGGGCCATCGGCGTCAATGGGGATGTTCTCCGGCATGTGTTTTCGTGGGCTGCTCCTTGTTCATCACCACACCGATGTCTGCCGTTTGTAGGATTGGTTGTGCTGGTCCGTGTGGTTCGTGAGGAGGTCGCGATGGCGATTCAGGAGCGTGTGATCCTGTGCGGGCAATATCCCGTGCTGTCGTTCCCGTTCGACCAGCGGTCGGGGCGGGCGGCCGGCACGGGGGTAGTCCTCGACCGGGCCAGGCTTCCGTTGGAACTGACGACTCACGGAAAGCTTGCCGTGTATGCGCGGCGTATCGACGAGTGGTGGCGCTGGCGCGCGATCCCGCCGACGCGTGATGGGATTCGCCGGGCGTTGGATTCGTTGGGGATGCGTTCGCCCGTCGATCTGCTGAATCATTCGTACGGGTTGTCGCTGTCGGACCTGTATTGGGTCAAGCCCGCGGATGACCCGGCGAACTGGGGGGGATGTTAATTTCTTCGAGAATCCGTTCGATGAGGAGCTCGGGCGCGCCCTGTTGACAGGGGTGTCGTCGTCGCACCGATTCAGTTTCAATGTGCCCGATGCGTCTACGGGCGGTGATTTGCCGAAACGGTGGTCGGTTGCGGCAGATGGGACGCGGGTTCTGGTCAAGGGTGGGCGCACTGGGCAGGAACCGGTCAACGAGACAATCGCATCGTCTTTGGCGGCCAGGCTGGGCATCCCGGCTGTCGGGTACCGGCTCGGCGAATATCACAACAGACCGGTGAGCCTGTGCGCAGACATGCTTGACGGCCATGAGGAGCTGGTCTCGGCATGGCAGGTGCTCGGGTCGGTCAAACGGGACAACCGGTTGAGTCTGCGCGATGAGTGGATCAGGGATGCTTCTGGGTTTGGGTGCGACCGGGGCGAGATTATGCGGGCGACGGACGACTGGCTGCTCGTGGACTGGCTGATGCGCAACACCGACCGTCACTTCAATAATTTCGGACTGATTCGTGACGTCGACACGCTCCGGGTGCGTCCCGCTCCTTTGTTCGATACGGGCGAGAGCCTGTGGTGCGGTGAATTGCGCGTGGACAACGGCGATTGCCGGGCCAAACCGTTTTATGCGACAGCCAAGTCGCCGACGGCGCGCCGTCAGCTGCGCCTCATCTCGGATTGGTCCCGCTTCGATCTGTCACTGCTCGATGACTGGCCGGATGAGGTCGCACACCGTTTGTCGGCGACTGGAATGCTCCCTCCGTCCCGAATCGCCATGATTCGTGACGCGTTGCACGATCGGATTGGGTATGCGAGCGCGGTGCGTGACGAATCGGTCCGTCGGCTGGTGCGCGGTGCAGTGGCCGAGGAGCTGGATATGAGGCAAGATACCGGTCTTGCGCAGGCGCCGCCGTCGACTGCGCCTGGAGAGGTGCCGGGGTCGTCCGCTGATCCTGACTGCGGCATCGGAATTTGACAGGTCCCGTCGCGTCGCGCGGTGGTTGCGGGATCGTGGGGCGTGAAGCGCCGTCCAGGCACGCGGCGCGGCGGATGGGGCGCGGTGTTCGATGGATGGACGGGGTGCGGGGTGCGGTGTGATGCGGCGTGGCGCGGTGCTGCGCGGCGTGTGAGGGGAAATGTTCCGTAATTGTGACGTGAATACATCTGTTCGTCACAAACATTGAAGAAGATACTTATATTCATTACAGTGAATTCATCCGTGGGCTGGCCTTTCGGGCCGACCGGGTGCCGCACTGCAAGCCGTAACGCCGCCACAAGCGGCACAGACAAGCGGCTTCACGCATGGCCGTCATAAGTGGCATGAGTCCAGCGTGGTACAGCGATTTCAAGGTAATGGAGCATGGTCTGCGACGCGTTGTCGCACGCCTTCGGTCGCTGTGCGAACGCTCAGGCGCCGGAGCAGAAGAAAGAAGAAACAGAAAGGGCGTTGATCATGAAGGACAGCCACTCTTCTTATCAATCCACTCGGGGCCGGCGTCGTCCGGCGCTGGCCGTGGCCGTTGCTGTCGGCGTTGTCTCCGCCATGGTGCTCGGAGGTTGCGGCGGACAGTCCGCAGGCACGTCCGCTGATTCCACGGTCACCTATGCCATCCAGTCCGACCCGGGCGTGCTCAACCCGCTCGCCAATGCGACCGGGGACGGCGTGCAGCTGGCGGGGCTTGCGTACGAGAGCCTGCTCGTCATGCAGGCTGGCAAGGACCCGGCCGCAGGGATCGCCGAGAAATGGGAATCCACCACCACGACCGCCACGTTCACTCTCAAGGACGACGTGACGTGCTCCGATGGTTCGCGGCTCACGGCGAGCGATGTCAAGGCGTCTTTCGACTACGTGACCAAGAACTCCGCGGATTCCCCGTACTACGGCGTGTATGTGCCGGAGGGCGTGGAGGTGACCGCCGACGATGCGGCAAAGAGCGTCAGCTTCAAGGTCTCCGACGCGCAGAGCTTCCTCGCCGAGGAAGTCGGGCAGCTGCCGATCGTGTGCTCCGCCGGACTTTCCGATCCGTCTAAGCTCGATTCCCAGACCTTTGGCACCGGTCCTTACCGGCTTGACTCCATGACCGCCGGCCAGACCTACACCTACAAGCGCGTGGAATCCTACAAATCCGGGCTCGCGGACGGCGTGACCATCGACCAGCTGCCCCAGACCGTGACGGTCAACGTGGTGACCGACCAGTCCACCGCCGCCAACATGCTTATGAGCGGCGACCTCAATCTCATCAAGCTGACCGGAAGCGACCAGAAGCGCATCGACACGTCGCAATACACCGCGACCACCGGCCTGTCATCCCCGATGAACGCGTTCTTCAACCAGAATTCCGACCGTGCCACCGGCAGCGTGGAAGTGCGCCAGGCAATCGCCGAAGCGCTGGACAGGGACTCGGTCGCTACGGCCATCACTGGTGGACTGGGCTCCACCACGAAGTCGCTGCTGTCGGACTCGTCGTCGATCTGCGCCGGCACCGATTCCTCCGACTCGATTCCTGAATCCGACACGTCGGACGCCGAAAGCAAGCTCGATGACGCCGGATGGACGAAGGGGAGCGACGGCACGCGCGAGAAGGACGGCAAGAAGCTCACCATCAAGATCCTGTACAACTCCAACGCCGGCTCTGAGGTCGCGGCGGGTGTGGAGCTGATCCAACAGGAGCTCGACGCCATCGGCATCGACGCACAGCTGACCCCGTCCGATTCCTACACGGACGTGATTTTCTCGGGCGGCGACTGGGACATCTGCGTGTGCGGAATCAGCGCCAGCACCCCGGCGGAATGGTACGGCATCCTCTCCGGCGACTTCGTGCCGGACGGCGGCAACTGGACCTACAACGACGATCAGGAGTATTTCAGCCTGGCCGCCGAGGCATCCCAGCAGGCGGGTGAGGATTCCTGCCCCACCTGGCAGAAGGCGGAAAAGCAGCTGTTCACCAATGTGACGGTGTATCCGATCGCCGCGTCGAATGAGATGTATTACTCGAGCGGCGTGACGTTCGACACCGACCAGGGCGGCAACATTATCGCGAAGAGCCTGCGCATGGCCTGATGTGCGGCTCGCGGGCGAACGGCGGACGGCGCCCCGCGGCGATGGCCACCCGGGGCGCCGCGGGGCGGAACGGATGCGACGGACGGCATGACGCCGGCGTCGCGCACGGCATTGTGGATGAGGAGGAACCATGTCGAACACCGCAACGGAACATGTTCATCGGTTTCTGACGGGAGGTGCGGCGGGTGCCTGGCGTGCAGCGCGTGGCCGCGCCGGGCAAGCGTCGGGCGTCTCGCCGGCGGTCGCGTCCTCTGATGCGGCGGGCGCGGCGCCGGACGTCCGCTCAGCCCAGGACGGCTCCGGCGGCCATGGCTCCCCGGGGCGCGGCGCATCCCCCACGCCGCGCGACCCCTCGTCGCATAAAGCCACCCGCCGGCGCGCCAACCCGTGGGTGTCGTTCGTCGTCCACCGCTTCGTGCGCATGATCGTCGCCATGTGGGTCGTGGTCACCGTCGCCTTCCTCGTGCTGCGGTATTCGGGCGGCGACCCGGTGCGCACGGCGCTGGGCGCCACCGCCTCACCCGAGCTGATCGCCGCACGCCGTCACTCGCTCGGCCTCGACAGGCCGGTGCTGGAGCAGTACGGCGACTACATCGCCGGCCTGTTCCATGGCGACCTCGGACAATCCATCATCACCGGCCGTGCGGTGGGCGACATCGTGGCAACGCGCCTTCCGTGGACCATCGCGCTCGCGCTCATCTCGTTCGCGGTCATCATGATCCTGGCCGTCGCCCTGGGCGTCACCATGGGCATCGCCACCAACGGCGGGCGCCATCGTCACACCGAGATGGTATTCACCGCGCTCACGGGATTCTTCGGCAACATTCCCGATTACCTCGTCGGCGTGATCCTCATCGTGGTGTTCGCCATCGACCTCAAGCTGTTCCCCGTCGCGGGCAGCAAGACGGCGGCGAGCTACGTGCTGCCGGTCACCGCGCTGTCGCTATCCTCAATCTGCTCCATTTCGCGCATCGCGCGAATCCAGACGCTGCAGACGCTGAACGACGACTACGTGCGGACGGCGCGCGGCAAGCGCCTCAAACCGTCGCGCGTCTATCTGCGCCACGTGCTCCCCAACATGCTCCCGGCCGTCGTGGTGCTCGCCGCACAGACCCTCGCCTCCATCATGACGGGCTCGGTGCTGGTGGAGCAGGTGTTCAATTGGCCCGGTGTCGGAACGGCGTTCACCACCGCCATCGGCTCGCGCGATTACGGCATCGTGCAGGGGCTGGCGTTGGTGTATGCGTTCATCACTCTGGTCGTCACGTTCATCGCGGACGTCATCGTGGCGCTTCTCGACAGGCGCTCCACGATGCTCGAAACGGCGTAGGCGTCGCACAGTCGCGGAAGGCTGGCCGTCGTTTCAGGCGGCGGCCGAGCGAAAGGAATGGGTATGGTCAGTGTGAATTCGAAATCCGGCACAGACGGGAAGTGCGGCGGCGTGACCCGGGACGATGCGAAGGCCTCGGCCTCCGCCAGCGCCGGGAAGCGCAAGGGGATGCGCGTCAAGCCATCGGTGATGATTGTGGTCTCGGGCGTGATTGTCGCCGCGTTTGTGGTGCTGGCGATCATCGCGCCGGGCATCTGGAAGGGCGCGGCCGAGGCGACCGATCCGGGGAATCTGTTCGCCAAACCGTCGGGGGCACATCCGTTCGGCACCGACGCCTTGGGGCGTGACATTCTGGCGCGAACGCTCGTCGCCACGCGCGTGTCCCTGGGCACCGCGCTGCTGTGCACGGCCATCGCGGCCGTGGCCGGCATCATCATCGGCATCGTTCCCGCGGTCATCGGCAAGCGCGCTCAGCGCATCTCGTCGTCCATCATCAACGTGTGGCTGGCCTTCCCCGTCATCCTGCTCGCCATGCTCACGGTCATCGCCATGGGCTCGGGTGCGGTGGCGTCGGTCACGGCGCTCGCCATCACCATGACGCCGAGCTTCGCGCGTCTGGCGCAGACACTGACCGCGCAGGTCGCCGGGCGCGACTACATGGTCGCCGGGCGCATGCTGGGCATTTCCCGGGGTAGGTTGTTCACACGCTACGTGCTGCCCGAGGTCGTGGAGCCGTTCCTCGTCGACGTGGCGCAGTCCGTGGGCGGCGCGATCCTCGCCATGAGCTCGCTGAGCTTCCTCGGCATGGGTGTGCAGGCGCCGGAATACGACTGGGGTTCATTGATCAACGACGGCTTCGACCAGGTGTACGTCTCGCCGATGGCCGCGATCGGCCCCGGCATCTTCATCGTCATCGCCGGGCTGGCGTTCAGCATGCTCGGCGAAGGAATCTCCGACGCCATCCGCGCGACGTTCACTCCGCCGCGCCCGGCTCTCAGCAAAACCCAGCTCGCAAACCCGCCGAGGATGGTGGACAAGACGAACATGGGCGTGGTCATCGGACTAGCCGCCGAACGCACGCGGCAGCACCGCGACGATGTGATCGCCGGACGCGGCCAATCCGATGGCGACGCTGCCGCCGCCGCGACCGATACCGGGACGCGTGTCAGCGTGCCCCGCTCGGAGCCGCTGCTGTCGGTGCGCGGACTCACGGTATCTTTCGCCGAGGGGCATTCATGGAACACCCCGGTGCGGGGGATCAGCTTCGATGTGGAGCCGGGGCAGATCGTGGGCCTGGTCGGCGAATCCGGCTCGGGCAAGTCGCTCACCATGATGTCGGTGGCGGACCTGCCGCCCGCCGGCGCCTTCGTCACCGCCGATTCCATGCGGTTCAACGGCAAGGAACTCATCGGCATGTCAGCCGAAGAGAAACGCAAGCACCTGATGGGCATGGGCGTGGTGTTCCAGGATTCGCTCACGGCACTCAACCCGAGCATGAGGGTGGGCACGCAGCTCGCCGAAGTGCTCGAATGTCAGACGGGCATGCGCCATGGCGAGGCGATGAAACGCGCGGTCGACATGCTGCACTGCGTGGGCATCGCCCCCGACATGCACGCCGAGCGCAAATTCCCCCACGAGCTGTCCGGCGGCATGCGGCAGCGCGTGCTCATCGCCATGGCCCAGATCAACCATCCGCGGCTCATCATCGCCGACGAGCCGACGACGGCGCTCGACGTGACCGTGCAGAAGCAGGTTCTGGGATTGCTGCGCAACGAATGCGCGGCGAACAACCAGGCTGCCGTCATCGTGTCGCACGACATCGCCGTGCTGGGCGAGATCTGCCAGAGCATCATGGTGATGTACCACGGGGCCATCGTGGAGATTTTCGACACCGCCTTGCTGCGGACGCCCGAACGTCTGCGGCACCCCTACACGCGGGCGCTCGTCAGGTCCATCCCCACCTTGGACACGGACCGCAGCAAGCCCTTGGAGACGATCGACGCCGAGATGGTGTCGCAGAACGCCAAGGCCGTCGAAGAGAACGAAGCCGCCGCGAGCCGGGAGGCCGCGGAGCTGATGGAAACCGCAGAGAAGGAGGCGCTCGCATGACCAGGAACCAAGTGGGTGGAAGCCGGGGAGCGGCGCGGCCATCGGACGCTTCGGAAGGGCGTGGCGCCGCGCAGAGAGCTGCCGCCGCGCAGGACCATGAGCGTCCCGTCCTCGAGGTCGACGATGCGTGCGTGACGTTCTCGCGGCGTGGCGCCGAGCCGGTGCACGCCGTGGATCACATCAGCCTGTCCATGGCTCCGGGCTCCATCGTGGGGCTCGTGGGCGAGTCCGGATCGGGCAAGTCGACGCTCGCCAAGTGCATCGTCGGCATGCAGCCGCTGGACTCGGGGTCCATCCGCGTCAATGGCATGGACGTGCGCCAGGTCGCGAAGCTCCGCGGGCATGAGCGCGCGGGCGTGGTGCAGATGGTGTTCCAGGACCCGTATTCGTCGCTCAATCCGCGCATGAAGGTCGGCGAGGCGATCGGCGAGGTGCTCGACACCTACGAGGACCTTGACGGCGCTCAGCGTCGGTCGTCGGTCAACGAGCTGCTCGACCTGGTGCGGCTGCCTGCCGGGATCGGTGACGAATATCCCTCGCAGCTGTCGGGCGGCATGCGCCAGCGCATCGCCGTCGCGCGCTGCCTCGCCGCGCGTCCTTCGCTGATAGTGGCGGACGAGATCACGAGCGCGCTCGACGTGTCGGTGCAGGCGGTGGTGCTCAATCTCATCAGCTCGCTGCACCGGGAGCTCGGGTTCTCCATGCTGTTCATCAGCCACAACCTCGCCGCGGTGCGCTACATCAGCGAGGACATCCTGGTGATGCACACGGGACGCATCGTGGAGCGCGGCAATGCGGAAGCCATCGTGCGGCATCCACGCGACCCGTATACGCGGAGCCTCGTGAGTGCCATCCCTTCGCTTGACGATGCCGGGCGCGACGTGCTGTACGACCCGCAGTGGGTCGCCAAACAGCGCCGGGCCGTGGACGGCGGGGAGATCCGCTGATGGCTGGGGGATGGAACAACGCGTCGCTGGACGCTGCGACGCTGCCTGGAACCGCACCGTGGGATGCCGCGGCCCGCAAGGGCGCGACCGAGGCCGGTCACGTCGACCCTGTGGAGCGTGGCCATACGCCGCGTTCGCGAAAAATGGAGTGTGGCCACACTCCATTCCCGGCGGGCGCGAATCTCAGCGATAGGGAGGCGGCGGTCCTTGCCGCGGCGGATGCGTACTTCGTGTCGCGCAGGGACCGTTTCGTTTCCACTCTGGCGCGCTGGGTGGCCGTCCCCTCGGTGTGCGAAAGCACGGATGGTGAGCGGGAATCGGCTGAACGGCGCGATGCCGCTGGTGCGCGTGATGCCACTGACGCGCGTGATTCCTGGGCGGCCTGCCTGCAGCCGCTCGGCGCGCAGGTGGCGCGCATGTTCGTCACGGCATCGCGTGACTGCGCCGATTTGGGTCTGGCGCCATGTCGGCACGATGGCTACGCGCTGTCGGTAGCCCTGGCCAATGGCACATCGAGCACCGGTCTGCCTGTCGGCGGGGATGACGAAATCGGCGTTGTCTGCCACCTCGACGTGGTGCCCGGCGGCGATGGATGGAGCGGCGACCCATTCGTCCTTCGCTGCGGAGACGATGCGTCTACGATGCGGCCCGTGTCCGCAGGCTCCGACAACATCCCGGCAGGGGACTTCCTCTGCGGGAGGGGAGTGCACGATTGCAAGGGGCCGTCGCTCACCATGCTCTATGTGCTGAGCGCGATCCGGGACCTGCGGGTGCCGCTCCGTCACCGCGTCCGGATGATTTTCGGCGGCGGCGAAGAGAAAAACATGGATGACATCAAAGGCTACCTGCGTCATAACGAGGCACCGGGGTTCTCGCTCGTCGCCGATGGCCCGTTCCCCGTCAACTATGGGCAGAAGGGTCTACTCCAGCTGCGCGTGACCCTTCCCGCCGTGGGGTGCTGGCGCGGATGGCAGGCCGGGGACGCGGTGAACGCCGTGCCTGGCGAGGCTTCCATCGTGCTGGGCGGAGTGAACGTCGGCGAGGTGCGTCGCGCAATCGCCGATATATACGGAAAGGATTATGTCCACGGCATGGCGCGGTGCGACGGCGGCGCGACGGGGAATGTGGTCGGACCACACAACGCGACGGGTGGGTTCGACGTCGCCGGGGAATCCGACGGCGTGCGCATCACGGCGATCGGACGCGCGGGGCATGCCGCGTTTCCCCAAGGAACGGTCAACGCCATCGGCCTGCTCGCCACGCTTCTCGCCACGTCGCAACTACTGCAATCGCCGGGGCATGTGGATGCCTGCGACGGCTCTGGTGTTTGCGCCGGCGAGCTCGCCATCGCCAAGGTGCTGAGTTCGCTGGCCGCGGGCTCGGACGGAGCCGTGGCCGGAATAGACTGCAGCGACGAATCCGGTCCTCTGACGTTCAACGTCGGCACCGTCAGATCCACTGCGCAGACGCTGGAGATCGGCATCGACATCCGGTACCCCATGACCTTCGACGGCAACGAAATCGCCGGGAGGGCGGCACGCACCATCGGTGGAATCGCCGCGGCCTGTGGCTGCATGGCGTCGGTCGAATGCACCATGCACGACCCCGCCTATGCCATTGATCCCGATTCCGCGCCCTGCCGGGCCATGCAGAAATGCTTCGACGACTACTTCGGCGTCCATGTGCCGCCGTTCACCATGGGCGGGGGCACGCATTCCCGGCTGCTGCCGAAATCGGTGACGTTCGGTCCGGACTTCTGGTACCTCGACGACGTGGCCGCCGCGGTCGGCGCGCCGCAACGGCTGCCGGGGATACAGGCAGGCCTCGGCGGGGCGCACGAGGCGGACGAATGCATCAGCTACACGAATCTCATGACGTCCGCGAAGGTGTATTTGCTGGCGTTGATGAGGCTCGATTCCGCGCTGGACTGAGAGCTGGCGAAGGCACACGCAACCACAACAGACAAGAAAAGGAGACACAATGACAGACAAGGACGGCGTCTGCTTCACCGATGAAGCAAAAGAACCGAAATCCGCCGTGGCTGCGGCAGACGGGCGGCCCTGTGTATGGCGCACGGTGGCGCAGCGCGATGCGACGGTCACGGTGACCGATGGCTCCGCGCTCGACTACCGCGAGACGCTCACGCTCGTGCCTGTCCGGCGGTCGGATGCCGACGCGAGGCCGGTCGGCACGATGTCGGTGACGTCATTCGAGAAACTGGCCGACGGGCGGATCGACGCGCGCCGTCCGGTGCTCGCGATGTTCAACGGCGGCCCCATCGTGGCGTCCACGGCGCTGCTGCTGTCGGGCATCGGCCCGTGCCGCATCGCTTTCAGTGACGACCTGGACGTTGGCGCGAGGGGCCCTTTCGCGCTCGAAGACAGCGCGCATACGGTGCTCACGGATTGCGACATCCTGGTGATGGACCCCATCGGCTGCGGATACGGCACCTATGCCGCGGACGTGGATGTGAAGGAACGCTACACCGCCCTCGAAGACGCGCGGCAGTTCGCCGACGGGCTCGTCACCTGGCTCACGCGCACCGGGCGCATCGGCTCGCCGGTGTTCATCCTCGGCGAAAGCTACGGCACGGTGCGCGCGCCCCTCCTCGCCAGGGCGCTTCTGGAACACCCCCAGGGCGCGGTGGCGATCTCGGGCACCATCCTCATGGGCGCCACCACGAACATCCAGGAGGTGCATGACAGGCTCCGCTCCATCGTGGCGCCGGCCGCGTCGCTGTCCCTCATGGCCGCGACCGCGTGGTACCACGGCAAAAGCGGCATCGAGGCGGATGATGTGGCCCAGGTGATCGACGCCGCCCGCGAATACGCGCAGGGGCCGTATCTGCGCGCCCTGTGGCAGGGCTCGCGCTGCCCGCAGGACGAGCGCGAGAAGGTGGCCGCGCGCCTCGAGGAATTCACGGGAATTGGCGCGGGGGAATGGCTCCGCAGTCGGCTGAACATTTCGAAAAACGAGTTCAGGGCGCGGCTGCTGCGCGACGAAGGGCGCGTTTTAGGCGTCTACGATGCGCGCTACAGCGCCAAGGCCGAGTTCGGGCAGGACCCCGACCCCTCGGATCTGCGGATCTCCCCGGCGATCCATGCCTGCGCCATGGACTTCTACGCATCGATGGGCGTGCCCCGTGACCTGCCGCGCACGGAAAGCCCCGGCGATGTCTGGCCCCAGTGGGATTGGAGCGTGGGCGATCCGTCCGACTCAGTGGCGGCGGGCACACGCAAGTCGCCGTTCGACGAGTTCGACTACACGGGGGCCTTGGAATACTGCCTCACCCAGATCGACGGATGCCGGCTCATGGTGGTCAACGGCTGCTACGACACCATCACCACGGTGGGCGCCGCCGACGCGCTCATCGCCTCGATGGACGTGACCGCCGACCAGGTGGAGCAGCGCATCTATCCGGCGGGCCACATGACGTACACCGATCGCGCGAGCGCGCGGCAGCTGGATGACGACCTCGTCTCGTTCATACGCGCCACGCTGCGTTAGCCGCGCCGCCGGCGCGAACCGGTGTGCCACGCCAACCGCCACACAATAAAGACAACACAGAGGAAAAGAGGACATATGACATTCGCATTCCGCCATCGCAACGATCTCGACACCATGCCGGCATCGAACGCGGGGAGCCCTCAGCCGCTTATCCGCGACCGATTCCAGCTGTCCAACAACGAAAGCCCCTTCGATCCGCTGCCCAGCGTGCGCAAGGCCATCGCAGACGATTGCCTACCGTTCATCGGGCGCTATCCGGATTTCCGCGGCTGGGACGTGATCTCGCGCCTTTCCGAGCGCTTCGGCGTGGGGATGGACAGCATCATCCTTGGGTGTGGCTCGTCCGAGGTGCTGCGCATGGCCATCTGCAGCCTCGCCGGCCCGGGCGACGAGGTGATCATCCCGTGGCGCAGCTTCGAGGCGTATCCCGCGTTGATCGCGGCGTCCGGCGCCACGTGCGTCAAGGTGCCGCTCACCGCGGACCTGCGCCATGACGTCGACGCCATGGCGGCGGCCGTGAACGATCGCACGCGCCTCATCATCATCAACAACCCGAACAATCCCACCGGCACCACGGTCTCCGCCGATGAGGCCGAACGCCTGATGCAATCGGTCCCCGGCGACGTCATGGTGTTGTTCGACGAGGCGTATGTGCAGTTCAACAATGACCCCGGCGCCGCCGATGGCATGGTGCTGCTGAGGAAATACCCCAACGTCATCGTGGCGCAGACGTTCTCTAAGGCCTATGGGCTCGCCGGCCTGCGCGTCGGATATGGCATCGCGCGCCCCGAGGTGATCGGCGAGTTGGGCAAGACGGCGCTCGCGTTCGCCGTCACCGACGTCGCGCAGCGCGCCGCGGTCGCATCCATGGATGCCCAGGACGAGCTGGACGAGCGCGTGGAGCGCGTAATCGCCGAACGCAATCGCGTCACCGTCGCCTTGCGCGGGCAGGGGTGGGACGTGCCGGATTCCGGTTCGAACTACCTGTGGCTGGGACTGGGGGACCACACCGACTGCGTGGCCGCCGTGTTCCGCGACGCCGGCATCGAGGTGCATGTGTTCCCCGGCGGCGGCATCCGCATCTCCATGGGCCTGCCCGAGGTCAACGACGCGGTGATCGCCGCGTGCGCCACGGCGAAGCAGCTGTATGACGCGGAATGTGCGGCGGCGTGAGGAAGGAGCCGACGATGACTGATGATGGCATCATGATGAAGGGCGCGGCGGGCATGGCCGCGACGGAAGGGCATCCGGACGGCGTCGTTCCGGTGCCGGGGTGTGCGCGGGGATATGCGCCGGGGTTCGCGCCGCTTGCCCGGACTGCCTCGCGCCTTTTTGACTGGAGCGGTGCACAGGGGCAGACGATGACGTACACGGCCACGGCCGGATACATTCCCGTCGTGGATGACGAGGGCAATCCGCTCGCCTCGCTGTTCGCCGTCAGCTACGTGGCGGCCTCCGCGGCGGGAGACGGCATCGCTCGGCCTGGTGTCGAACGCCCCGTGACGTTCCTGTTCAACGGCGGCCCCGGCTCGTCCAGCGTGTGGATCAACACCGGCGGATTCGGGCCTGTCAAGGCCCCGTCCACCGCCCCCGAGCCCATAGGCACCCCGCCGTATTCCATCGAGGACAATCCGTGCACGCTGCTCAAATACTCGGACCTTGTGTTCATTGATGCACCGGGCACTGGATGGTCGCCTTTGCTGCCCGACGTGCCCGGATCGCGGGTGTGGGGCATCGACCAGGACGCCGATGTGTTCTGCCGCGCAGTGACCGCGTGGCTGTCTCAGACGGGGCGGTGGAACAGCCCCAAGTACCTGTTCGGCGAATCCTATGCCACCACGCGCTCCGTGGTGGTGGCGCGCATGCTCCAGAACAGGTGCGTCGACGTGAGTGGCGTCGTGCTGCTGTCGACGTTGCTTGACTGGATGAACGACCTGCCCGGTTCCGACGCAGGGATGGTCGCGCTCATCCCCTCATATGCCGCCACCGCCCGCTACCATGCGGCCCGGCGCGACGGGGCCGACGCCGCGGAGGCCTCCGCGCAGGCGTGCGACGCCGCCTATCTGACGCAGGTCGAGGAGTTCGCCATCGGGACCTATGCGCCGGCGCTGTTCGCGGGCGACCGCCTTCCGAAGCAGAAGGAACGCGCTGTCGCCGGCGAGCTCGCACGCATCTGCGGCATCGACGCCGACGTGTTCGTCCGCTCTCATCTGCGGATTGGAATGGAGCGCTTCCGCACGCTGCTGCTGGGCGGGGAGGGCAAGAAGATCGGCCGTTTCGATTCGCGCTACACGGGTGACGACGATTATGTGATCGGCGACGCTTCGGCAGACCCGGCCACGGACGATGCCGCGACCGCGGGCGTCAATTCCGCCGAGTATGCGGGGTTCCGCATGGCGATGCGCGAGATTGGGTTCGACGTGCCATCGCGTCAGTATCTGCCGCTCAACAACATGGCGGTGGAGCCGGCGTGGGACTGGAGCCACACGGAGCCCGCGGTCGAGGGACGCGTGGTGTGCGCCAACGCCGCCGTCGACCTGTCCGCCGCGATGCGCCGCAACCCGGGTCTCAAGCTGGCCGTTCTCGGAGGCGCGTTCGACCTGGCGTGCCCGTACCTCGGTGCGCGCAATGACATCGCTCGCCTGTATCTGTCCGAACGCCTTCGCGCCAACGTCTCATACGGACTCTATGGGACGGGGCACATGGCCTACGCTGACGCGGCGGCCCTTGAGGCGATGGATGCCGACATGTGCGCTTTCTATACGAAGGGTTCGTTCTGATGGATGCCGCGCGGGGTGTGAAGTCGAGCAGCGTGAGGTCGCGCGATATGCGACTGCAAGCAGCGGAAATCCTGCGGCCGAGCGGCCTGCGCTCGCGGGCAGTCCGGAGCCCGTCGTCACCGCTGGTCGGTCGGGATGGGCGCCTCTCCCCGGTGCGCGGCGAGGATGGAATCGATCGCTTCGTCGTTGCGGTCGATTATCGCATCCACGAGCATGAGATGGATTTTCAGTCGCTCGTCGCTGCCCGGGTCGAATCCCGGGATGCCCAGCGCTGGACCAGTGTCTTCGCTGATGATGTAATCCACCAGGTTCTGGTAGAAGCTGCGCAGCATGCGGTTCGGCGTGATGTCGGCGATGCGGCGGTGCAGCGCCCAGTTGCACGTGGTGCCTTCCTCAGTGTTCCACGTGGCCACGAGCTCGGCGCGGATGGCGGTGAGCTCGGCGACATCCTCGTCGGTGCGGAAGCGAACGGCGTCATGGGCACAGCGCAGGTCGAGGCCGTCGAGCACTTCGGCGGCGTCGTTCGTGTCGATGAGATTCTCGACGCGCAGGCGGTGGATTTCGTTGGCGAGACGGGTCAGGGGCGACTGCTCGAGGACGAAAACGCCGCCATGCGGACCGGGTTTGAGCGTGACCGTGCCGCGCTGTCGCAGGATCTGCAGCGCCTCGTTGATAGTGGCCGGTGCGACGCCGAAGCTCGTGACAAGCGTGGTTTTGGTGCCCAGCGACGTGCCCGCGGTCAGATGCCTGTCGCTGATCTCCCTTTCGAGGCTGTTCGCGATTTGTTCGGACAGGGAGGACGCGGTGGTCTGCGCAGAGAGCGCGGCTGCGGCGGCGCGTACGGAAGTGTCGGGCTTGGCGCTGCGTGCGGCGGTCCGAGAGTGCTTTTTCCTGATTCGCGTCGCAGGGGATTTCGATGCGCGCGTATCGGTCCCAGTGCCGTTGGCTGCCGCCGCGACGTGGCGCCTGGATTGCGTCGGACTGGCGGAAACGTCGGATCGATCGGGAACGTCGGATTGGCCAGATGCTTGGCGAGACACGCGCGTGGCTCCTTCCATGTGCTGGGCGGCAGGGCTCTGCGTCCCGTCCCCATCGCCACGGGGCGGGACGCCAGCGGGTGGGCGGCCGATTCGCCCCGGACGCTGCGAATGGCTGGGCATGAACGCCCTTTCGAAGAAATCATACTAATCGATATGGTAAATAAGGATGGATACACATGGTTGACAAGAATTCAGTGGATAACCGGCATGTGACGGAAACGGGGCACCCGCTGCCCATTACCGCAGGCGCCAGCGCCGACCTGGCTGCGGCGACGGCCGCGGCCGACCGCCGGGGAGACGGCCCCGCCCCGCGCTTTGCGACCGGCGGTGATGCGCTCGCAGAATCATTGATCGCGCAAGGCGTCGACACAATTTTCGGCATCCCCGGCGTGCAGTTGGACCCGGCGTGCGATGCGCTCTACTACCGCAAGGACTGCCTGCGTTATATCTGTGCCCGC
Organism: Bifidobacteriaceae bacterium UBA2724; assembly: GCA_002353815.1. Lineage (GTDB taxonomy): Bacteria > Actinomycetota > Actinomycetes > Actinomycetales > Bifidobacteriaceae > Pseudoscardovia. Next base: position 50,071 of record DEKK01000017.1, read on the forward strand.
AACGAGCAAGCCGTGACCTACATGGCCGACGGTTACTCGCGCAGCACGGGGCGCGTGGGCGTGGGCATGGTGGTCCCCGGGCCGGGGCTGCTCAATGCGCTCGCCGGGCTTGCGACCGCGTATTCCACGAATTCGCGCGTGTTGCTGATCTGCGGGCAGGTGCCCACGCGCCAGATCGGCAAGATGGACGGTGTGCTCCATGAGTTGCCGGACCAGACCGCCGTGTTTTCGACGCTGTGCAAATGGCATGCGATGCCTCATTCCGCTGCTGAGATCCCGGGGCTTGTCGAAGAGGCATTCCGCCAGCTTCGCAGCGGCAGGCCGCAGCCTGTGGTGTTGGAGATGCCGCCGGATGTGCTCGCATCTCCGATTGACGCCAGTGCCAGGATCGCGCAGTTCGTGATGCCGTCCCCGATGATCCCTGAGGCGGCGAGCGTCGAAGCCGCCGCCCGGATGATAGGCGATGCGCGTCGCCCGCTGCTCTACGCGGGCGGCGGCGTGCGCGCAGCCGAGGCGAGCGGGGAGCTCACCGAGCTGGCGCACAGGCTTGGCGCCCCGGTGGTCGTGACCGAGGAAGGGCGCGGCGACATCGACTGCGACGACCCGCTCGCGTTCGATCAGCTTGCGTTCCGCACGCTGCGTTCCGAGGCTGACCTGATCGTGGCCGTCGGCACGCGCTTCACCGCGCCCCAGGGAGGCGTGATCAACACCGAGGGTACGCCGTACATCTGCATCAACGCCGATGAACATGACCTCCGCGAGCCGCGAAGGCCGCAGCTTGCCGTGCTCGGCGATGCGCGTCTGGCGCTGCGTGGCATCCTGGATGCGCTCGATGCGCAGGGCGGCGCCGACGGGACGCGGAAGGACGCGGAATCCAGGTCGGCGTGGGGCGATGCGGTGGACGCGGCCCATGAATGGACCGCTGCCAAGGAACGGCAGCTTGCGCCGCAGCGCGCATACCTCGACGTGATCGGCCGCGCGCTCGGGCGCGATGGAGTCTTCGTGTCGGAATACACGCAGGTCGGCTATGCGGCGGCGGTGTGCATGCCGCGGCACACGCCGTTCAGTTACATAGGCCCCGGATACGAGGGAACGCTGGGCTATGGCTTCGCCACGGCGCTCGGCGTGCAGGCGGCCGACTCCGACCGTCGTGTGGTGGCCGTGAGCGGAGACGGTGGGTTCTCGTGGACGATGCCGGAGCTCTCGACCATGAAACGTTATGAGCTGCCGTTGGTGTGCATCATCTTCAATGACGGCTTCTATGGGAATGTGCGGCGCATCCAGCGCAACGATTACGGCGGGCGGTATTTCTCGTCGGATCTGACGAACCCCGACTACATGACACTGGCGCAGGCCTTCGGCCTCGACCGTGCGCGCGTGTATTCGCCCGAGGAACTTGACGGTGTGCTGTCGGCGGCGTTGGCGGCGCGCACTCCGATGATCGTCGAGGTCCCGGTGGGCGAATTCCCCACGCCGTGGAATCTGGTGCACGAGGGACTGCCCGACCCCGCGCCGCTTCCGGAGGGAACTGACCGCGTGCATCCAGGGCGGTAAGACGCGTTTGGCTCGGCGTTGGTGGGTGCGGTTTGATGGTGGGTGCGGTTTGATGGTGCGGGCGGTTTGATGGTGCGGGCGGCATGTGGCGGCAAAAATAAAACCGCCTCCCCGCGAAGGGGAGGCGGCCTATACAAGCTCCACAGAAGCGGAATCTCAACACAACAACACTGTCGTGGCGGTAAGCCTTAAAAATCCGCCCAACAAACTTGGTATTAATTCATCCAATCGACCTTGTGGGCTCCGCTGTTCTGTTTTGCTTGTACCTCTATTATGCCTGAGTTCTCGTTGAAATCAAGCCGATTGACGAAATCTTCACGAATAGTCGAATGTGGTTGAATCTGGTCAGAATGTTCGTTTTAATGTGCGAATGATGTTTGCAAGCAGCAAAGGATGTGCGAATGTGTTCGCATTGCACAAACACATTGGTGCGGTGGCTAGAGGATGCTGGATGGACGTGCCGGACGAACTGAGGGGATGATTTACAGCGCCGTGCGGCTGTGGTGTGCGTCGGCTCCATCGTGCTTCGGGGATCCCCGCGTTACCTCATCAAGGTCGGACGGACCCGCGAAGCGCGCACCATCCGGGTGAACAATCTGCACGAGGTGAACAATCTGCACGAGGACTCCGCCGAGGCCGATGCTGAAATCGCCGAGGCTGAGGAAAATCTCAAGCGCAGCGCCGGCGAGGGGGATTCAAGCGCAGCGCCGACGAGGGCGGATTCAAGGAGCTCTTCAGCGTCGCTGGCATGTCGGTTGCCGTCGCGGTCGGCCTGATGTTCTTCCGGCAGTTCGTCGGCATCAATTCGGTCATCTACTACCTGCCCATCCTGTTCAAGGATGCGTTCGGGTTCGCTTCGGCGCAGTCCATCTGGGCGTCCATCGGCATCGGCGGCTGATTGGGATGGCGGTGGCGCTGGGGTTATCCCCATTTTTGCGGGACGGTTGTCCACATGCGTGCACCGTTTTCCACAATTGCCGATTGGGCTGGAACGGATGCCGACGGTGTGTTTGTGTTGATTCATGGACAGATCACACAGCAACCACCATGACGCGCTGGTGCGCATCGACCCCGTTGCCGGCGCCGGTCTCGGCGGACGCGGGGCCCCGCGCCATCATGTGCAAAGGCATGGGAGCGCAGCAGTTTCGCCACGTGGACATGCGGACGGTGTTTCCCGCCTCCATGCGCCGGTGGAAGGGCCGCGCAGGGCGCCGTCGCCAGGCAAAGGCAGAGGCGGTTCGTTCGCGCGCCGGCGTGAATCGTCGCGTGGAACGATCATGGAATTCGACACGGCGTCATCGGGCTGCGGCCTGACGGTCAGCGCAGCGTGCTTCGCCCATGCCGCTGCCGCGAAAGGGCTCCGCTGCGCATTGGTGGATTTGGATTTTCGGGGCGGTGGCCTCGATCTCACGCTGGGGCTTGAATCCGAAAAGGGACTGAGGTGGAGCCAGATTGAAGCGCCGCTGGGGCAGATCGACGCCGATGCGCTGTATGACGAGATGGTCAGGTGGGATTCGGTCCGCGTGCTGGCGGCGGACCCATGGAACCGTGGCACGCCCGCGTGGTGGGAGGTCGTGGCGGTGCTCGACGCTTTGTCGCAATGCTGCGATGTCGTTGTGGTCGATGCGGGGGTCGTGGGGATTCTGCGCTGCCTGTGTGACGGAGGGTTTTCCGCTGGCGGAGACTCCGTGGAGTGTGACTCCATCGATGGCGACGGCACGGTGCTTGACGGCGGCATGGCTTGGGGGACGGACGGGGGAATGGCGCTGGGCCGTGAGATGAATGACGCGGTCCCTCCGCCTGTGCCTCCCGGTTCGTTGACGGTGGGCGGTGCCGGTCGGTGGCTGGACGATCCGCAATTGAGCGATACGCAGCTTGACGGTGCGCGCACGGCTCGTGTGGCTCAGCAACCCCGCGGTCCTGGTCGGCGAAATTGGGGTGTGACTCCACTCCAATCGGCGTTGGGCGATGCACAGCGCGACGAAGGATGGCTTGCAGGCTATGCCCCTGATGGCGGCGAGCCCATGCGCGTCGTTACCGTGCGTCTCATAGAGCTGAGCGTGCTGGGGCTCGTGCGTGCCAAATGCGCGCGTTCGCAAGCGCGGCAGCTGCGTTCCTGCTGCATGGATGGGGCATATGACGGATTGTCGCAGGCGTTGGTCGGCGACCACGAGGAATGGTTCCTGGGCGTGCATCCCGCCGCCGTGGGCACTTCCCGAGGGGTCATGGGCGTTGCGGAGGCCGAGGAATACCTTGACGAGGAAATCCTAGGGCTTGTGCCGCGAAGCAGAAGGCTGAGGTCGGACGTCCTCAACGGTCTGGGGATCGCGAACGTCCCCGCCCGTATCGAGAGACTTTGCTTCTCCCTCGTCGACGTCATGCAAGGAGGTGCGTGATGGGAAAGATGATGCTCGGACCTTTGGAGGAATGCGCCAGAGAGCCCGGGGTGACCGATATCGCGGTCACCCCCTATGGAAACGTGTGGGTCGATCGCGGCTATGGCATGGAGCAGCGTCGTATCGCGATGCGTTTTGGCTCGCCGAGGGAAGTGCGCGAATATGCCGTGAGGCTGTGTTCCCAGCTGGGACATCGGCTTGACGATGCGTGCCCCATCTGCGACGCGAGCACCGTGGAAGGGGTGCGCGTGCATGCGGTGATAGAACCGATTGTGCAGGTCGGGGCGGCGCTGAGCATCCGTTTGCCGAATCGTTCCGCCATTTCGCTCGACCGGTTGGGCAGACGCGGGATGTTTCCGCCGGTTTGGCTGCCGCTGTTCGAATGTCTCGTGCGCAAGCGTGCGTCGATGCTCATCAGCGGCGGCACGGGAAGCGGCAAAACCACCTTCCTCAAGGCGCTGCTGAGGCAGTGCCCCAAGTCGGAGCGCATCGTGACCGTGGAGGAGACGCGCGAGCTGGGCAGGACGGGGCATGTCGATTCCGTGTCGCTGGCGGCTCGCTCGCCAAACATCGAAGGCGCCGGGGCGGTGGCGCTGCCCGAGCTTGTCAAGGCGACGGTGCGGATGCGCCCCGACCGCATCGTGCTGGGCGAATGTCGCGGCGAAGAGATTGCGGATTTGCTGCGGGCCTTGAATTCCGGACACCGTGGTGGCATGGCGACGATCCACGCCGACAGTATCGAGCGGCTGCCGGCTCGGCTTTCGGCACTGGGGTTGCTGGCGGGTGTGGATCCCCAGGCCATGGCCCTGATGGGCGAGGGCGCTTTTGATGTGGTGGTGCATGTGGTGCGCGACGCGGACGCGCGGCCACCGAGCGCCACCGGGAAAGAGGGTGGCGGCGCTCGCGGACGCGATTCGGGAAACGGAGGACTTGGGGAGGCGGGCTTTGGCTTCGGCGGCGTCGGGCTGGGCGGCATCGCATCCGGTTTCGCGGTGCCGGCGCCGGCCGGGGCGCTGCCAGGGAGTGGTCCGTCGTCTGACCGCCGGATGGGGGCCGTGCGACACGTGGCGCAGATCGGCGTGCTGTCCGTGGAAGGCGACGGCAGGCTGCGCGGGCATGCGATTGCGCAATGGGATGGGGTGGGCGAACCCCGGTATTGCGCGGGATGGGACAGGTTCTGTGCTCGGTGGATTGGCGACGAATCCGACGAATGCGGAACCTGGGACGCGGGTGCATGATGGCGTGGCTCTGTGGAGTATGCGCATGTGTTTTCATGTTGCTGCGCATGTCGGCGCACGGGGATTGCATGCGCAGGCTGCGTCCTCTCGATGGCGGCGAAACACGAGCCGGCATGCGGGAACGCGACGTCGGGGCGGCGCTGACCGGCATCTGCGCGGAGCTTCGTGCGGGAAGCGGGCTTCGCGAAGCCTTGGAACGGCAGGCGGGGCATGCATTCGCCACTTCCGACATCACGGTGGGGCGCATGCGCGACGTGTTGGTGGGGCGTGAGCCGGCGCGGCGTTCCGGGGGAATGCTCCCCTCGGAACGGGAATCGACCGTGGACCGTGCCGCCGTCCAATTGACCTGGGCGTGCAGGCTGTCGCTTGCGACGGGGTGCGCGCCGATTCGGTGCATAGAAGCCGTCAAAGCGGAATACGAGCGTGATTGCAAGGCGCAGGAGCTGGCGCAGGGCGCGTTGGCCATGCCGAAGGCGACCATGCGGATTCTGCTGGGCCTGCCCCTTGCCGTGATCGTAATGGGTGAGGCCATGGGCGTGCGCGTTGTGGAATTCCTGCTGGGGGATGCGCGGGGGTGGATTGTGCTCGGGCTTGGATTCGCGTTGCAGATGGCGGGGATGCGTTGGACCGCTGCCTTGGTCCGGGGCTTTTTGCGCACGGCGGATGCATCGGCCGGCGATGCCGCCGCGATGGGCGGAACCGCTGGCCGGGGGCGCGGCGTCGGACGTCGGGCGGCATTGCGTCGGCGTGGGGCGGATGGAAGATTCGGATAGGTGGTTGGGATGGGCGTTCTTGCGTTTGTGTGCGCTGCCGTTGCGGTGCTGATCGCGACTGCACCTTCCGTCAAGGCGCGTGACATCGTGGATGTGGACGCTGCCGACGATGCTGGTGGAGTGCGGGATGGCGATGCCAGTGCGATCCATGGCGATGCCCGACGACGGGCGAGACGTCGTCCGGGTGGCGACGGTTGCGCGCAGACGACGGCGGATGGCTGTGCCTGCGGCGACCGGTGCAAAGACGGTGGTTCCGCCTCTGCGGGGGCGCCGTCCGTTTCGATGGTCCTGGAGCTTCTCGCCGTGACCATGAGCGGTGGCGCCTCAATCTCGCGCGCCCTGGATGACGTGGGCGCGGTCATCGGCGGCGAGATGGGGCACGGCCTGAGACGTGCCTCCGCGATGCTGCTCCAGGGCGCCGACTGGGAATCGGCGTGGAGGTATGCGGGTGGCGCAGGGGACGGGGCGTCGCCATGCGACAAGGCTCTTGGCTCCGTGGCGCGCATTCTGGAACCCTCGTGGAGACATGGCATTTCCCCGATTCCCCGCATGGAATCCGCCGTCGAGCGGCTGGCCCAGGAACGGGTCCATCGCATCGAGGCGGAATCTGCATCGCTGTCCACGACGGTGCTGTTGCCGATGGGACTGTGCTTCCTGCCGGCGTTCGTGCTGCTCAGCGTTGTGCCGATGGTCGCCTCATGGGGTGCGCTCGCATTGTGGTGATTGCAGTGCGGTGGCACCGCGCCGAAGTTATCCACAGGGGCAAAAGTTATCAACATACTGGGCGGCATCCTTCAACAATTGCAAAAAACGCCTCGCTCGAACGGCGTGATGGGGCACAGTGGAGGCATCCCCGTACACGGTGATCCGACGGAAGGCCGTCCTCTGGCGGCAAACAGCATGTATGGCGATTCCCAATATGAAAGGAGAAAACCATGAACGAAGACCTTGGCGAGGGCGCTGTCTCTCTTGCTAACGAGGATTCCTCCCGCCCGGTCGCCCATGCGGGCCCAGCCCGGAAACCCGCAGGCCTGGCGTTGAAGACGTATTGCGCGCTGGGCGCGGGTCTGATGACCCGCTGCTCGCTCAAAGGCGAAGACGGAGTGACGACCGCGGAATATGCGGTCGTGCTTGTCGCGGCCACGAGTTTCGCGGCGCTGCTGCTCGGCATCCTCAAGTCGGACGCCGTGCGCAATGCGCTCGAGAATCTCATCATGAGTGCGCTGAACATCGAATGATGCGCCATGTCTGGCATCAACGCACGCGCGCAGAGGGGAGCGGTGGCGGCGGAATTCGCCGTCACGCTGCCCGTCGTCGTGTCGCTGGCGCTTCTGCTGTGCTCGCTGGGGCGCGCCATCGTGCTGCGCGTCGAGTGCCAGGATGCCGCGCGCGACATCGCCCAGCAGGCTGTCACGCTGGTCGAAACATCGGCGGCCTTCCATTCCGATGGGACGATACCTGACGAATTCCTGGGATCGGCACAAGACAGTGTGCGCTCACGTCTCGGTGCCGAATCCGATGTGAGCATCATGGCACAGGACGGCGGCATCGAGGTGATCGTCAGCGCGCCTGTCGTGCCCGATCCGCTCCACGTGCTTCCCACGCGGGTGAGCGGGGAGGCGTATGCCTATGCACCTCGATAGATCCGCAAAGACACGGAGACGGCATTGCGCGCAGGACTCTGGACGTCGCAGACTTTCTGTCTGCGACGTCGGGCGCCTGCGTCTTTTGGGCGAGCGTGGCAGCGGGACGGTGCTGGGAGCGGTCCTGGCGGGGGTCGCTCTCATCGCGCTTTCGGTCGTCTCTGGCGCTGGCGGTCTTGCAGTGACGAAATCCCGCGCTCTCACCGCGGCGGACCAGGCGGCGTTGGGCGGCGCATATGCCCTGCGTGACTCGTCCGACGAGGCTCGGGCCTGCGACGTGGCCTGGGAGGTGGCCGGGCGCAACGGCGCCACATCCTTGGAATGCGAAGTCCAAGGGAACGACGTCGTCGTCACCGCCCACATCGGCGGGACGCTGGACGTGAAGGCGTCGGCGCGGGCAGGTCCGGTCGATTGCTCGGATTGACAGTCGCTTGTGCATTGACGGCGGAAACGTCCTGCGGTCGCAGCGCCATGGCGTATGGTGTGAACCTGGGGTGCGCGATAGCGGGCCTGGACATGAATTGGGGTTGCCTTGGCGAGTGTCGGGCATGACAGTCGGTAGTCTTGAAGAACAATGACAAAGGAGTGGCGGTCGCATGGCATTGGCGTTGTATCGACGTTATCGTCCTGATACCTTCGACGGGGTGATTGGACAGCAGCAGGTCACGGTGCCGTTGTGCCGTGCGCTTGACAACAACAAGCTGACTCATGCGTATCTCTTCAGCGGGCCGCGCGGATGCGGCAAGACGAGTTCCGCGCGTATCCTCGCGCGATGCGTGAACTGCGCCAAGGGGCCCACCTCGCATCCATGCGGAGAATGTGACAGCTGCCGCGAGCTCGCGGCCAACGGGCCGGGCTCCATCGACGTGCTCGAGATCGATGCGGCGAGCCACAACGGCGTTGAGGACGCCCGCGAGCTCAGGGACCGCGTCGGATTCGGACCGACGCGCGACCGGTACAAGATCATCATCCTCGACGAAGCCCATATGGTCACTCCCCAGGGATTCAACGCCTTGCTGAAAACCGTGGAGGAGCCGCCGGACGACGTCATGTTCATCTTCGCCACGACCGAGCCCGACAAAGTGCTGGGCACCATCCGCTCGCGTACCCACCACTATCCTTTCCGGCTGGTGCCGCCCGAAATCATGGGGCCGTATCTGGAACATGTCTGCTCTGAGGAAGGCATCAAACCCGAGCCCGGCGTCCTGCGCCTGACGATGCGCGCGGGCGGCGGGTCGGTGCGCGATACCCTGTCGGTGCTGGACCAGCTCATGGCCGGCGCCGACGGAAACGTCATCACCTATGAATCAGCCGTCAGGTTGCTCGGCTTCACGCCGGACACCCTGATCGGCGAGGCCGTCGACGCGGTTATCGAGAGCGATGGCGCCAGGCTGTATGGCATCGTCAACAAGGTTGTCGTCGGTGGCTACGACCCGCGCAAGTTCGTCGAGGACCTGCTCGCCCGCGTCCGCGATCTCATCGTTCTGACGCTTGCGGGGGCCAAGGGCGAGTCCGCCCTGAGCGATGACGTGCGCATCGAAGACAGCCGTGAGATCGAACGTCAGGCAAAGGCGCTCGGACTTCCTAAGCTCACGTGGATGGCCGAGACCATCAACGACTCCTTGGGCGAGATGGCGGGCGCGATTTCGCCGCGCATGAGGCTCGAACTTCTTGCTGCCAAGCTTCTCGTCCCCGCCGGTGAACCGGGCCGGGCGCCACAGCCTGCTGGCGCCGCTGGGCAGGCCTCCTCTCCGACGCCTGCCCAGTCCGCGCGCCGAGGCATCGACTCGCAGGGATCCGGGCAGAACGCCCGTCGGCGCGAGACGCCGCAAGGCGCCGGCGCCGCTCGCGATGCCGCGCCGGTCATTTCGGGGGCCAATGGGCTTTCGGCGGCGCTTTCGGCCATGGCAAGCGAAATGTCTGACCTGGGGACGTCCACCGCTCCTCGCCAGACCGATGATCCTGCCCAGCGGCCCGCCCAGCCGAGTGCTCCGAGCGACGCCGTCGACGCAACCGCTTTCGCGGCCTCCCCTCAGGAACAAAAGCGGACAGGCACCCTGCCTCAGACCCTTGTGTCGTCTCAGACCCTTATGTCTCAGACGGATGCGACGACCGGGGCGAATCCGTCGCCGCAGACGGGTGCATCGCCGGCGAATCCTGCTTCCAACATGACCGACGATGAGCGGTGGGATGCGACCGTGGCATCCCTGCCTGCCGAAGCCCAGCTATATCTCAACCGCACGCAGATCCCCTATATCTCCGTGCAGCGCGATTCTCGCAATCCGCAGAGGGGACGTGTCAGCCTCACGTTCTCGGAACCGCTCGCTCAAAGGGCATTCTCGCTGGCGAACGTGGATGGCAAGTCGGTGGTCGCCATCGTGTCCGAGGCGGTGCACCGTCACTTCTCGCCGCAGGACATGATCGCTCCCGCGGCGAAAACCGCCGATGGGCAAACGGTTGTGCCGTTGCAGCGGTTGTCGCCCGACGAGCAAAAGACTGTGCGCCGTGAAGTCGCCATGTACAACGTCAAGCTAAAAAACGGGGCGACGCTCAGCTCGGCGTCCACCCTTGCGAAGCCCACGAGGCCGCAGGGGCGGCGCGAATCGGAAGATGATGCCGCGGCCTCGGGTGCTTCGGCCGGCGTTTTGGGCGCTTCGGCCGATGGTGCGGATGACCCAGACGGTGCCGGAGGTGCCGGTGGGCACGGCAGCCAGGCGGCTCCATCCGGCGATGCGGTCGTGGACCCATGGGCCAACGAGCCGGACCTGAGCGAGGTCGTCTCGCCGAAACCCGCCGAGCACCATCACAAGCACGTCGCGGTGCCTGATGCGACGAACGACGTGGACCCCTGGAGCAATTCCTTCCCGGCGCCAGGCCAGTCTCCCCAGCAGCAGTCGCGGCAGCAGGCAGGACAGGAATCCGCGCCGCAGGAAGACCGGGAGGTTGCACGGCCGGATGGCGTCAATGCGCCGGCTCCGGCCGCCGCCGAGGGACTTCATGCCGATGGATCCGCCACGCCGGCGATGCCCCGCGCGGTGAGTCCCGGCAACGCCCAAGGAATGGTGCACGGGCCGGCCGCTCCTGGCGGACAGCCGGATGCCGATGGACTGCCGGCGGGATTCGATCCCGCTGGTTTCAGCGGCGCGGCGCCGAGGTCTGCACGCACGGCGCCTCCGTCTCAGGTGAGGCAGTATGGCGGCATGGCTCCGGAAGGCTCAGACGCGCCGCAGCCCGATTCCCCGGACGAGTGGTACGACGAGAGCGAGTATTCTCTCGACGACAAAGACCTGGGCGAGGGCATAAGCATCGAAGAGATCGGCAAGATGTTCGATGCCAAGGAAATCACCGAAGAGACGCAAGGAGGCGAAGGCAATGGCACTGTATGACGGCGCGCTCCAGAACGTCATCGACGCTTTCGCCGCCCTGCCGGGCATCGGCCCCAAGGGTGCGCAGCGCGTGGCCTTCTACCTTCTGTCCGCAGACGATTCCCAGGTGCAGAATCTCGCCGAATCCATCGTGGAGCTCAAACGCAAGATCCGCTTCTGCGATATCTGCGGCAACATCTGCGAATCGAGCCCGTGCGCGATTTGCTCGGACCCCCGACGCGACTCCACCCAGCTCTGCGTCGTCCAGGAAGCCAAGGACGTGATGACGATCGAGGGCACCCACGAGTTCCATGGCCTGTACCATGTGCTCGGCGGAGCCATCAACCCCATGTCGGGCGTCCGTCCCCAGGACCTGCGCGTTGCTCAACTGGTGAAAAGGCTGGGTTCCCATGGTGCGCTCACCATTGACGAATCCATGTCCACGCCTCAGTCTTCCGGCGGGATCTACTCCTCTGCTGCGCCGAAGGCGTCGCCCGCTTCCGCTGATGAATCGCAGGATCCACAGGGCGCGGCGATGCGCGACGTACCGCCGGTGCAAGAGGTCATCCTGGCCTTGAACCCCGATATCGAAGGCGATGCAACCGCTACGTATCTCAGCGGGTTGCTGTCGTCGACGGGCATCACTGTCACCAAGCTTGCGAGCGGTCTGCCGGTGGGCAGCGACCTGGAATACGCCGATGAGATGACGCTCGCCAGGGCGCTCGCCGGACGCCGCCGCGTGTAGGCGCGAGCCCCGTTGCCGCTGATTCGTCCGTACCTCTGCGCCTTGCCCCGCACGCATCGGCCTCACGCTGGCTGTGCACGCGGGCCGTGCCTTTGAACCGTCGGCCGCATCTTCCGGCGTCCGTCCGCTCGTGACTGTTTCGTATGGTGGGCAGACGTGCATTTGAGCGGCTTGCAAGGCCGTATTATCGCCCTCGTGGGTATAATGAACCCCACACTACGAGGATTGGAATAACGTGGCTCTTATCGTTCAGAAATACGGCGGTTCTTCCGTCGCCGATACCGACTCGATCAAGCGCGTTGCGCGGAGAATCATCGAGACGAAGAGAAAAGGGAATGACGTTGCGGTTGTCGTCTCCGCAATGGGCGACACCACTGACGAACTCATCGACCAGGCGAATGAGGTCAACAGCCAGCCACCAGCCCGTGAGCTCGACATGCTCATGACCGCAGGTGAACGCATTTCGATGTCCTTGCTCGCCATGGCAATCTACGCGCAGGGAGAGCGCGCTCATTCCTTCACTGGCTCGCAGGCGGGATTCGTCACCGACGCCCGTTATGGCGCGGCGCACATCCGCGCTGTCAAGCCCGACCGCGTGATCAACGCCCTGCACGAGGGCGAGATCGGCATCGTCGCAGGATTCCAGGGTGTCAACTCCATCGGCGATGCGACGACCCTCGGCCGTGGCGGTTCCGATACTTCCGCCGTCGCGCTCGCTGTGGCGCTTGGCGCCGATGTGTGCGAGATCTACACCGATGTCGATGGCGTGTTCACCGCAGACCCGCGAATCGTGCCCACCGCGCAGCGCATCCCGTCCATCTCGTATGACGCCGTGCTCGAAATGGCGGCCTCGGGCTCCAAGGTCCTCGCGCTGCGTTGCGTGGAATACGCACGCCGTTTCAAGATGCCGATCCATGTGCGCAGCTCGTTCTCGCACCTGCCGGGCACCATTGTGGTGGACGACGGGGTCGACCCGCGAACCGTTCCGAACATCGACTGAGAATTCGCAGAGTCCGACGAAAATTCAACAACTTCACAGACGTTACGCGTCACAATAAAAAGGAATCAACATGACCGAAGAAGAAAGCAAATCCATGGGGGATATCTTCCCTGACCTCAACGGCCCGGAATCTCCCGTGATCTCCGGCGTCGCCAACGACGGCTCCGAGGCAATGATCACGCTCCGCGGCATCCCGGACCGCCCGGGCTGCGTCACCACGGTGTTCACGCTGCTCGCCGACGCAGGCGTCAACATCGACATGATCGTCCAGGCCCTGGCCGAGCACGGCAACAACGGCTCCATCTCGAAGTTCGGCGAGCCCGGCGCCACCGCAGACGTCTCCCTGACCCTCCCCGAGGCGCAGATGCACAAGGCCATCGACCTGATCCGCGCCAACAAGGACACCATCGGCTACCAGTCCGCGGACGCCAACACCGGCATCGCCAAGGTGTCGCTCATCGGCGTCGGCATGAAGACGCATTCCGGCATCACCGCCCGCTTCTTCAAGGCGCTGTCCGACAAGGGCATCAACGTGCTCATGATTTCGACCTCCGAGATTCGCATCTCCGCCGTCGTCCCGCTCGATGACATGAAGGACGCCGTCCGCGCCGTCCACACCGCCTTCGGCCTTGACTCCGATTCCGTCGAAGCCGTGGTGTACGGCGGCACCGGCCGCTGACCCACTCCACTGCAGGCGTCTGTGGTTTTCCTGTTGGCGAAACCGGTCGACTCTCATGAGGGCTGTGTATGACCGGCGTGGCCGCGGGTGTCTGCTGATTCGGCGAATGCATGTCGCCGCGCTGCCGTAGCGCGGCGATTTTTCGTATCGGTCGAGGGCAAGCCGAAGGCTGCCGTCGTTCAACGCGGCGCCGGTCACGCATGGGAAAACGGACGTGGCAGCTCATGCCTGATGTCTGCCTGATGTCTGCCAGGCCGCCTGCGCGCACCCGCCACGGCCCGGCGCCATGCCTGTGCCGGGCAGACATCCCCGTCTCGGCATCGCGAACGAGAGAATCTCCAGCCAGCAGTCGCGCGGCCGGGGTATGCGAAGTGGCGCATGGCGGACGGCGGCGGTAACCTAGAACCATGTCGAAGGCTTCAGATCAGGTAGTTGCGCAGCTCGACCGTCTTGTCGCATTGGGGTATCCGGACGTGGCGGATATGACGGCGGCCGTTTTCAGCGCGCTCGCGTTGCCTCTCATCCACGCCCTTGAACTCAATGACACCCTGACCGACGACATCCTGCTGGTGCCGACCCGCGAACTCGTGAGTCCGGAGTCGCTCATCGCACGAACGAGCATCAACCGCCGTGCGGGGTTCACCACCATGCCCCCGCGCGACATCGCATCGTTCGTGCCGACGCAGGGTTTCGAGCCACCGGAGGGGCCGTTCTACATTGTGGTTGAGCCCCATACGGGCACGTGCTATCTCAACCGCGAGCCTGACGTGGCCCGCAAGCTCATGGAGTCCGACAACAGGCTTCCCCTCACGATGGAGGAGGGGCTGGCGCTGGCTACGCAGCACACGGATTGGCTTGAGGTGAAGAACGGATACAACATGCTGGGGTCGCGCTCCAACGACGGGCGCGTACCGAGCATTTGGATGAGCCAGAATTCCGCTCGCCTGGGTGCCGTGTGGCCGAATTCCAAGCACACGTGGCTGGGCAGCGCCTACTGCAAGGCCCGTCTGGGCGTTGCGTTGATGCGCCGTTCGTGACGCCGCGCCGCGCGCTCCTTGCTGTGCGCCGCGCTGGCGGCCGTCGATTTCCCATATGGCATGCCGCACGTCGACGATCGCCGATTTGTTCCGATTGCCCATGCCCACGGGGCTATGTGCCGTTCTGTGCCGCCGTGCCATGTCGAATGGGCGAATGCAGACCGATTCCAGATGGCTCATATGAACCATATGATGCCGGAAAACACATGTGGCTGGCCGACATTGTCGTCGGCCAGCCACATGTCAGAGGGGTTTCAGCCAGGAGGGATTTTCATGGAGCCTCGCCACAGTCGCCTCATCCGTCTCTTTGGGTGTTTCGTCGACGGCGGACGACATGGAATGTGGTCGCGCTCCATGGTCGGTCGGGTTACTTGGTGCGGTCCTTCGCATTGCGGCTCTTCGAGATTTCCTTGGCGATGGTCCAGACGATGAGCAGGATTCCGACGCCGAATACAAGGATCATCGCGACCCACAGCCAGACCGTGGGGTCGAACACGATGTCGATGGAGTCGACGTTGTAAAGGAACAGCCCGAGCACGATGGCCATGCAGATGGCGATGCCCGCGACGATCGTCCACACGCTCGGTCCCTTGGCCGCGCTCAGGCCTCCCGGGTATCCGTTCGCCGCGGCCTCGCGTGCGTATTCCGCAGCCGCCGCGCGCTGGTCGGCGGCCGCCTGCGCCGTCTGGGGGCTGGGGGCACCGAAACCGTATGCGGCCTGCGGGCCGGAGGCGGCGAAACCGGTGCCGGCCTGGGCATCATTCGGCATGGCCGGGCCGCCTGGGATGGGCCCGTTCGGCGCGGAGGGGCCATCCCCGACCGGCGTTGTGCCGGCAACGGTGTCATCGGCGTTCGTGCCTTCCACGCCGTTATCCTGGCGACCTTCCGCGGCGTCCTCATTCGGCATCGCGGCGGCTGCGGGGTCGTCGTCCGCGGTTTCGCGGTCGGAAGTTCCGCCGTCCGCCACGGAGCCGTCTGCGCCGTCGGCGATGAATTCCGCAAGCTCGTAATCCACGGTGCCGCCGTCGCCGGTGTCGGCGGGCAGTGGTTCGGTGGGTGCGTCGCCGGCGCCGGTGGGCAGTGGTTCGGTCGGTGCGTCGGTACGGGGCAGGGGCATGGTGGGGTCATTGTCGCCGTCGTGCGGCAACGGGGTGGTTTCTGGAATGTCGTTGGTCATGTGAGTCTCTTTTCGAAAAGTGCGCAGTCGCGTTGCCGTGTGCGACGGCGTGCCAGTCGCGGCGCCTGTCGCCGCAACGCGCTGCTGGTGGTTGGTGATGCCACGGTGTCGTAGCGATGATGGTGGGTCGAACCGGCCTCGTTATGCCGTTGTCACGTCGATGCCTGCGATTCCGGTCACGTCGATGTACAGTGCCTCGGGGTCGTTGGTGGCATCGGAATAGGTGCCATCCCCACGCGCGAACGCGAACCCGACGGTCACTCCCGAGGAATCCGGCGGGAATTCGTCCTCCGGGCCATTGCCCATGACCGATGCGGAATCGCATCCTTCGGGAAGCACCACGCGGACGGTGCTGAACATCGACCAGACGTAGATGTCGCCCGTGGGGCAGGAGCTCGTCGGGTGCGTGGTGTGCCAATCGCTCAGGTCGATCGTCGTGTCGGAATATTCGGTGCGCACTCCGCGTTGGAGCTGCTCGTACTGCGACGAGGTGTATGTGCGGGTTTCCCCGATCGTAGTGAGCGCCGCCGTCTTCGAGCTGATGCCGTTGATCGGAGAGACGTAGGTGAAATGGAATCCGATGGTCAGGATGCTGATTGCCACGAGTATGACGGCGATTGCGCCGATGCCGCCCGAGCGGCGTCCGTTGAGGCCGAGCGCGATGAGGACGATGCCGATGAACAGCGTGGATCCCAGCGCCCAGTATCCCAGCATGCGCGTGAGGGACTCGGACGGGTGTCCCGTCGGAAGCAGGTTCGCGGCCAGCACGATGCCCAGCGCGATGAGGATCGCCCCCGTGCATGCGCTGACGATGATGGGGCCGGCGGGTTTGCGGCGTGCCGTGGCTTTGGCTGCTTTGGCATAGGCGGTCGACTGTCCGAACGTCGGCTGGGGGGCGGTGAATGTCGGCGCCTGCATCGCGGGGCCTCCCGCGGTGGTGTACGTGGCGCCGTAGGTCGCAGAGTGCGGCATCCCGGGTTGCGGCATGGCGCCGGGCTGCGGCATGGCGCCGGGCTGCGGCATGGGAGCGGTCTGCGGCATCGGGCCGGTCTGCGACATCTCCGGCTGCGCGGCCGGCATGGCACCCGGCTGCGACATCCCCGGCTGCGCGGCCGGCATGGCACCCGGCTGCGGCATCCCCTGCTGCGGCATGGCGCCGGGCTGCGTGGCGCCCGGGGCTGCGGATTGTGCCGTGCCTGTGTGATCGCGGGTCACGAAGTAGGCGACCGCGATCGCGCCGAGGACGATGAGGGCGACAGGGAACGCCGGCGCCCCGACGAGGGTGACGATGAGGGCGCCCCAGAAGTCCGCGGGGCAGTCGCCGTGGTCGATGACGTTCTCCAGCAGGATCGCGCCATTGCGCTCGTCCGGGAGCAGCAGCCACAGCAGTCCGTAGAGCATGAGCCCGGTGCCCCAAGCCAGGGTGAGCGCCAGCCAGAAGATTCGTATGATGATCGGGTCCCACCCGAGTTTGCCGGCGATGGCGCCTGACACACCACCGAGCCACCGGTCCGACGACCGGTTCATGTTCCAGCTGCGGATCCAGATGAAAAACCCGCTGCCGAACGGCTGCCGCTTGTTGGGCATGTGCTGTTGCGTGGTCATTGTTCTTCTCCTTCGTGTGTCGCCGCGCCTGTCCGGGTGCCGTGGCCTGCGTTGTGCTCGCTGCGCGTCGCGCCGTTCGCTTCGGCGCGATGTTCCGCGTGACTGTCTCCATTCCACCGTGTTTCTCCGCTTCGCGCCATCAGGGTTTGCCCTGATTCTTCCCTGATTTCTTCGGAATGGGGCGGATTCCGGGCCCTTGCAAAACCCTGACGCGGGTAGAGTCAACAGTGATGGAGCTCTGGCCGCGCGCGTCACGCGCCTGCGGCAAGCACAGGGGACCTGGGTGGAATGAAAGGACGCATCATGAGCGAACCCTCGCCGGACGATGGCTATGATGCCGTCAGCGGCACGCCTTTGACGCGTTTGGTCAATATGTCGGAGCGGATGCGCGCATCCATGCGCTCCGTGCGCACCGCCACGGTGGGCACTATTTCGGCTGCGACGCTGGCTTTCGCGGCCATGTTGTTCGGCGCGCTGGTCATCACGGGGCGCGGCGTCGTGTTTTCCGTCGGCGTCGTCTGCATCTTCGTGGGCATCGTCATCGGTTGGGTCAATACGGCGTATGCGGTGAACCCCGACGAGGATGCGTCGCGCACAGGGCAGTCCAAGGCGGTCAACATCACGGTCGTCGTCGCCAGCGTGCTGCTGACGGTGTTCGGAGTGTTCCTCGTCGCCAGCACCTTCATGCCGTGGATCTATGTGGCCGCCGGATTGCTGTGCGGCGTGCTCCTTGTAGCGTCGCTCGCGGTCCTCGCCGCCCCGTGGTGGCTGGGGTTGGTCGCCGACCTCGGCGCCGAGCGCGAACGGGTGGCGGAGGAACGCCTGCGCGCCGATTATGCGGTGCAGCTCCACGATTCTGTGCTGCAGACGCTGGCCGTGATCCAGATTCGTGCGGACGACCCCCAGGTGACGCGTTCCCTCGCCCGTTCGCAGGAACGCGATTTGCGGGAATGGCTGTATGGCGATCCCGGCGCCGTGCTGCACGACGGCAACGCCGTCCGGCAGGGTGCTGCGCAAGACGCGGCGGAGCGACGCGAGCCGTCCCCCGCGTCCCAGGACGCGGCATCCACGGTCTCCCGCGCGATGAAACAAGCCGCGGCGCGCGTCGAAGACACCCAGGGGGTGCCCGTGGACGTGGTGATCGTGGGCGACGCCCGCATGACCCCGGGGCTCCAGGCGCTTGTCGACGCGGCCGCCGAGGCGATGCGCAACGCCGCTCGCCATGGCGCGCCGCCGATCTCCATCTACGTGGAAGTCGGCGCTTCGTCCGCCGAGCTGTATGTGCGCGACCACGGCGATGGATTCGAAGTGGCCAATCTGCCCGAGGGGCATGGCGGCGTGCGCGATTCGATCATCGAACGCATGCGGCGTGCGGGCGGCACGGCGTCGATTGATTCGCGCCGCGGATGGGGGACCGAGGTCCATCTGACGATTCCCCGTGACGACGCCGGGTTTCACGGCGGCGCGCCCGGTCGCGGCGAATCCGCGGGATGACGGTCGCGTGATGACAGCCACAGAGAGCCGCAGAGAGACGGAAGACGGACGGAAAACAGAGGCAAGGTGATGCACGACATGGAGACAAGGGACACGATGCAGGGCGCGGCGGAATACGGGAATGCGACGGTGCCCGAGCCGACAGCGCGGGGCGCGCGGGAATCGGCCGTGCGGGGCGCGCGGCAGGCGCCTGACGTGCAGGCCGCGTCAACGGCGTCCGGTGCCGCGGGCGGCCAGGCCCGCGTGCGCGTGGCCGTTGTCGATGACCATGAGATGTTCCGCCGCGGCGTCATCGACACCATCCAGGGCGAGTGCGACGTGGTCGGCCAGGCGGGCGACGTGGAAGGCGCCGTCGCTATGATCGCGTCCGTCAAACCAGATGTCGTGCTTCTTGACGTCCACGTGCCCGGAGGCCAGGGCGGAGGCGGCGCCGAAATCATGCTCCGCGCCGTTCCGCTGGCCCCGCAGACGCTGTATCTGGCGCTGTCCGTGTCGGATTCGCCCGCCGATGTCGGCTCCGTGATCCGCGCCGGCGCTCGCGGATACGTGACCAAGACCGTCACCGCACAGGACCTGCTCTATTCCATCCGCCAGGTCGCCGAAGGTTATGCGGTTTTCAGTCCGAAACTGGCAGGGTTCGTGCTGTCGGCGCTGCGGCCGGACGCCGCGGAGGGCGAGGCGCCCGCGGGCGGCGATAAGTCGGAGGACGCGCGCGACGACATCTCGCTGGACGTGCTCACGCCGCGTGAGCAGCAGGTGATGCGCCTCATCGCCCGCGGATACTCCTACAAGGAGGTCGCGTCGGAGCTGTTCATCTCGGTGAAGACCGTGGAAACGCATGTCTCCGCAGTGCTTCGCAAACTCCAGATGTCGAACCGGGGCGAGCTCGCCCGGTGGGCCGCACGCCGCCGCATCGTTTGAATTCCGCCCTTTCGTCCGTCGCGGCCGCATGGGCACGATGTGACCGCGATTAGCATTTCTCGGTTTCGCATGCGTAAACTATGCTCCGTAATGCTTCGCCGCCCGGCTTGGCGGGGAAGGAACGTTCACATGTCTCGAGTAAAGGAGGAAAGCATGGATCAGTCATCAGTGTTTGATTTGGCGGCCGAAGCTGCGGCGTCCAACGGAGGGAACAATGATCCGCTGCTGCCCCCGGCGCGTTTCGTGGGCGCTCCCCAGAAGCCGAGCACGATGCCGTACTACAAGTACGTGGCATATGACAAGCAAGTGCCTTTCGATTACCCCGAGCGCACCTGGCCCACCAAGCGCCTCAAGCGCGCCCCGCGCTGGTGCTCCGTCGACCTGCGCGACGGCAACCAGGCCCTCGTCAACCCGATGGATTCCGAGCGCAAGCTGCGCTTCTGGAACCTCCTCGTGTCGATGGGCTACAAGGAGATCGAGGTCGGCTTCCCGTCCGCGTCCGAGACGGATTATGACTTCATCCGCATGCTGATCGAGCGCGAGCTCATCCCGGACGACGTCACGATCGCCGTGCTCACCCAGGCGCGCGAACACCTCATTCGCAAGACCTATGAATCGCTGCGCGGCTGCAAGCGCGCCATCGTGCATTTCTACAACTCCGTGTCGGTGCTGCAGCGCGAAGTCGTGTTCCGCAAAGACAAGGAAGGCTGCAAGAAGCTCGCCACCGATGCGGCCGAGCTGTGCAAGAAGCTCGAGGGCGAGGCCGAGGGCATCGACATCTCGTACGAGTACTCGCCGGAGTCCTTCACCGGCACCGAGCCGGAGTACGCCGTCGAGGTGTGCAACGCCGTCATCGACGTCATCAAGCCGACGCCCGACCACCCGATGATCATCAATGTGCCCGCCACCGTCGAGATGACCACGCCGAACGTGTTCGCCGACGAGCTCGAGTACATGAACAACAACCTGAAGAACCGCGATTCCGTTGTGCTCTCCATCCACCCGCACAACGACTGCGGCATGGCCGTGGCCGCCACCGAGCTTGCGCTGCTCGCCGGCGTGGACCGCGTCGAGGGCTGCCTGCTCGGCAACGGCGAGCGCACCGGCAACGTGGATCTCGTCACCCTGGGCCTCAACCTGCTCGTGCAGGGCATCGACCCGCAGGTCGACCTGTCGAACGTCCCCCAGATCCGCAAGACCGTGGAGTACTGCAACCAGGTCAAGATCTCGGAACGCCACCCGTACGCCGGCAACTTCGTGTTCACGGCGTTCTCCGGCTCGCATCAGGACGCCATCAAGAAGGGTCTCGAGGCGCGTCAGGCCGCCGCGGAGCGCGCGGGCGCGGACCTCGACAAGTTCGTGTGGCTCGTGCCGTACCTGCCGATCGACCCGAAGGACATCGGCCGCTCCTATGAGGCCGTCATCCGCGTCAACTCGCAGTCCGGCAAGGGCGGCATGGCCTACCTGCTCAAGGTGAACCACGGCCTCGACCTGCCCAAGCGCCTCCAGATCGAATTCGAGAAGGTCGTGCAGCGCTACGCCGACGAGACGAAGCGCGAGGTCAAGGACGAAGACATCTGGCGCCTGTTCAAGAACGAATACCTGCCCGTCGAGGCCAACGGTTCGACCGCCGCGGGCCACGTGATGGGCGATTCCGAGGACGAGTCCCTCAAGCCGTGGGGCCGCCTCAAGCTCCTCAACCTCCAGGTGAGCTCCGGCGAGGACGGCTCCGACACCGTGCTCAAGGTGAAGCTGCTCGACCGCGGCGCCGATCTGAAGAACCCGACCGAGCGCGTCATCTCCGGCGTGGGCAATGGCCCGATCGCCGCATTTGTGAGCGCACTGGACGTGCTGGGCCTGACGGTTTCGGTGAATGACTACGCCGAGCACACCATGGGGACCGGC
Organism: Bifidobacteriaceae bacterium UBA2724; assembly: GCA_002353815.1. Classification (GTDB taxonomy): domain Bacteria; phylum Actinomycetota; class Actinomycetes; order Actinomycetales; family Bifidobacteriaceae; genus Pseudoscardovia. Next base: position 71,603 of record DEKK01000017.1, read on the forward strand.
GCGGATGCCGTCGCCGCCTCCTATGTGGAGTGCGAGATCGGCGAGGAATCCGACAGCGAGGTGATCTGGGGCGTCGGCATCGACTCCTCCACCACCACCTCGGCGCTGAAGGCCATCATCTCTGCGGTGAACCGCCACGAGCGCGCCACCAATCCGCAGGAGTGATTTTCTGATTCCCTGAATTTTCGGCGATTCGGAGCCGATCCGCTGGGCTGCATCACCCGGCCGCTAGTGGCTCCGTGTCCCCTGGGCCGGACCCCGCATGGCATCGCCGCGCGGGGCCCTTTCGTATCTGCGCTCGTGTGCACCGGCGCCGCCTCGCCCCTCCGCCTCGCCGCGCGTCTGTGAGACCACGCCGGTCACATGCCGCCGTCGACGCCCCACGTGCCGTCGTCGCCGGTCGCGGTGCCAGGGTCCGTCGGCTCGGTGAACTGCTCCTCAGAAGTGCCTGCAAGCGCCTGCTTCATGTAATTGGCATAGAGCACGTTGGGGAACCCGATGCCGTTCCTATAGCCATCCCACGTGGGAAGCACCTGCGCCGAACCGTCGCTGCCGGGATACCACACGGCGAACGTCGTCACCACGCTGGGGGTGTAACCGACGATGCTTTCGGCGCGGTTGTCGTTCGCGGTGCCCGTCTTGCCCGCGGTCGTACGGCCGATTTCGGCGCCCGCCGCTTTGGCGGTGCCATACGTCATGGTGCCGGTCAGCGCCTTCGTCGCGAGGTTCGCCACGTTGGGCGTGAACACCTGCGTGCCGGTGGTGGGCGCGGTGTAGACGGTGGCGCCCGTGGAATCATCGACCGTCTGCACACAGTGGAGCGTCACCTTGGTTCCTTGGTTGGCGATGGTGGCGTATCCCTGCGTGATGTCGTTCACGGTCACGCCGTCGATGCCCAGCGTGAGGAACGGGGAATCGTCGCTCAGCGTGCTCTCGATGCCCGCCTCGTGCGCGATGCTGGCCACGGTCTGCGACGACAGCTTCTCTTCGATCCGCATATACACGGTGTTGACCGAATAGGCCGTCGCCTGCGCCAGAGTGATGTTGCCATAGCTGACATTGCCGTAGTTGGCGACGGGGTTGGCGAGCCCCTGGTAGCTTTGCGGCGAATCGCCGTTGAAATACGTGGAATCCACGCTCACGCCATGCTGCAGCGCGCCGATCAACGTGAAGGCTTTCATCGTCGAACCGGGTTGGTAATGCGCCTGCGTGGCGTTGTTGAGCTGTTTGGTCTGGTAGTCCTCGCCTCCGTAGACGGCGAGAATGGCTCCGGTCTTCGAGTTCGCGCTCATGCCGCCGGTCTCCAGTCCGTCCGGTTCGTCGAGGCCGTTCTGCGAGGGCGAGGCCACCTGTTCCATCAGTTTCTGCCTGTCTTTGTCGAACGTAGTGACGATGGAATACCCGCCTGCCGCGATGTCCTCGTCCTTGAAGGCTCCGTTGCTGGCGAGCTCGGAGACGGCCATGCTCAGCAGATATCCGTTCGGGCCGGCGTAGGACGACGACGTCGACGAATAGTCGATTGTGCCGGGCATGGTCGCGTTCTGCGCCTGCTCCGCCGTGATGTAGCCGTCTTCCTGCATGATCGAGATGACGCGCGAGAAACGCTGGCTCGCCGCGTCGTGGTCCACGGCGGGGTCCCAGTCGCTGGGGGCGGGGATGATGCCCGCCAGCAGCGCCGATTCCTCAAAGGTCAGGTCGGTGGCGTTCTTGCCGAAATACCGTCGCGCCGCCTCATCGATCCCGTAGGCGCCGCGGCCGAAGTAGATGGTGTTCATGTAGTTGCACAGAACGGTCGATTTGTCTTGCGACTGCGAGATCTTCAGCGCGAGCAGGGCTTCCTTGACCTTGCCTTTGTATGTGGTGGTTTCGCCTAGATAGTAGCGCTCGGCGTATTGCTGCGTGATCGTGGATCCGCCTTGGCGCGAGCCGGTGGTCACGTTGTTGAACAGCGCGCGGGCGATTCCCCTCAGGTCGATGCCGTTGTCGGTCCAGAAGCTGCGGTTCTCCGACGCCACGACGGCGTTGCCCACGTAATCGGGCAGCGTGGAGCAATCGATGATGCGCCGGCCGCCGCCCGAAAGACGCCCGATTTCGGTGGTGCCGTCGCTGTAATACACGATGCTCGTCTGGCTCACGGCGAATGCATCGGGGGCGGGGATTTCAATCCGCGAGTATTCGTAGGCGAGTGCGCCGACGCAGCCCGCGCCCGCGAGGATGAGGATGCCAAGCAGCCACAGCACGATGTGGCGGACCGTGTGGCGGTGTGTGCGCGCGGGGCCGCTCGGTGTGCGGTGCGGCGCCGGACTCGATGCGCGGCGCGGTGTGCGTCGCGACTGGCGGGCCCGGGTGTCGCCGGAGGCGTGCGCCGATCCGTGCGTGGATGACGAACGCGACGACGATGCACGGTGGCTGCGCGTAGGGGACGACGACGTACGCGATGACGTGTGCGCCGAGGACGAACGAGATGGGGATGTGCGCGCCGATGGTGAGCGCGACGACGATGTGCGATGGCCGCGGGAAGACGCCGCAGTGTCGCTTTCCGGGCTGGGAGTGGGGCGCGATGCCTTGCGCCCTGCGGACGGGCGATGTGACTGGGGTTCTTCGGACGGCATACGTCCACGATATTCCGTGCCCCAAGGTTTCGGCAACGCAGATGGGCCGGTGGGGAGCGTCGCGCCCGCGCGGATGACCTGCGTCGGCGTCGCGGAGCCGCATGTGACAGCCGTCGGAGGCCGTCCGTTCGATAGGGCTGTTCGATGGCCTCGCCCACGGGGTCTCCTCGCTTCGGGGCGGCTTAAATAGGCGGTTTTGTGCAGATGCGCAGCAGGTTGGTTTCATTCCCGATTGGTAGTAAGCTACCATACGGTATGTTTATAACTCATCTTGCGAGGGAGTTTTTATGACGATTCGTGTTGCCATCGCAGGCGTCGGCAATTGTGCCTGCTCTTTGGTGCAGGGTGTTGAGTACTACAAGGACGCACCTGACGATAAGAAGATTCCGGGCATCATGCACAATGTGTTCGGTGGCTATCGCATCAAGGACATCGAGTTCGTTGCGGCATTCGATGTCGACGCCGCCAAGGTCGGCAAGGACCTGAGCGAGGCCATCTTCGCCAGCAAGAACAATACCTATAAGTTCTGCGATGTGCCGGCTTCCGGCGTTATCGTCAAGCGTGGCCCGACCGGCGACGGCCTCGGCGAGTACTACCGTCAGGTCATCACCGAGTCCGACGAAGAGCCCGTGGACGTGGCGCAGGTGCTCCGCGATGTCAAGGCCGACATCCTCGTGAGCTACCTCCCCGTCGGCTCCGAGCAGGCCGACAAGTACTACGCACAGGCCGCCATTGACGCTGGCTGCGCCTTCGTCAACTGCCTGCCGGTGTTCATCGCCTCTGACCCCGAATGGGCCCAGAAGTTCCGCGACGCCAAGCTCCCGATCGTGGGTGACGACATCAAGTCCCAGGTCGGCGCCACCATCACGCACCGCGTGATGGCCCGCCTCTTCGAGGACCGCGGCGTGCGCCTCGACCGCACCTACCAGCTCAACGTGGGAGGCGACATGGACTTCATGAACATGCTCGAGCGCAAGCGCCTGGAATCCAAGAAGATCTCCAAGACCCGCGCCGTCACCTCCATCGTTCCTCACGAGATGGATCCGCACAACGTGCACATCGGCCCGTCCGATTACGTCGCATGGCTTGAGGATCGCAAGTTCGCGTTCGTGCGCCTCGAAGGCACGACCTTCGGCGACGTCCCGCTGAACCTCGAATACAAGCTCGAGGTGTGGGATTCCCCGAACTCCGCCGGCGTTGTCATCGACGCCCTGCGCGCCGCCAAGATCGCCCTCGACCGTGGCCTCGGCGGTCCGGTCCTGTCTGCCTCCGCGTACTTCATGAAGTCCCCGGCTGTCCAGCATGAGGACAACGAGGCCAAGGAGCTCGTCGAGAAGTTCATCTCCGGCGAATCCGAGGCCAACGAAGAACAGCTCGACGCCGATGTGGCAGCCGCCAAGGCCGCCGGCAAGGACGTCTGGCACGCCTGAGTGAGTCCCGCGTGGGCATTACCGAAACGCACGCACGACGATAGGTTTGTGTGAATCTTCAGCAATCTCAACCGTCATTCATAAACTCCCGCTACTATAACTAGCGGGAGTTTTGTTTTTGCCCGTTATTTCTATGACAGAAATTGACAAAGTGATCAACGGAGAATGAAGACAATGACAAATGATTCGCAAATGCCTACGAATCCCGATGATTCGCAGAATGGTCAGAATCCTGATAACGGTGTGCAGCATTATGACCTTTCGTCGCTTATTTCTTTCTCTGATGTCCCTGTCGATGTGCGCACGACTGAGCAAAAAGAAGAGGAAAAACGCGAGCGTGAGCGCAAGAGGGCGTTTGAGAAGCAGCGTCAGGAAGCCGAGGAACGTCGCAAGCGCATAGCGGAGGCCCGTCAGAAGTCATATCAGGGGTATGATGGCGCTCCCAACGACGACGGTGTGTTCGAAGCGGGCGAGAGCTACGGGCAGTCCATCGCCGACACCATCGAATGGCCCGACGAGCTGCAGGTTGACTGGCCGTCGTGGAAAGACCAGCGCATCACCGATATCGCACATGGCGCTGATGCCAAAGGACGGCCAGGAGGATTCGTGGGCGATTCCCGGAACGGTGACGCTTCCCAGGCCGCCGCGGGCCAGATTTCGCAGCCGGCCCAAGTGACCCCGATCCCCACGTCCGAGCTTCCGCAGCAGATTTATACCGCCGGCGGCTTGGATCCTTACAGCGGCATGGAAAACATGGACAAGCAGTTCGCCGCATGGGACAAGGCCGAAGGCAAAGAGACGAAGGAAAAAAGAGAAGACAAGGACGACAAAAACAAGGACGGCGACAAGAAGGAGTCCTTCTTCGACCGCAGGCGCAAGAAGCGCGAAGAAAAAGAGGCCGCCGAAAAGCGCGAGATGGCGAAGAAGAAAGCCGAGGAGGAGCGTCGTCGCCGCGCCGCCATCGATGGTGCGGAATCCCAGATGATGTGGGGCTTCTGACTCTTATCTCGCCGCCGTCCCTCTGGCACTGTGCGAAGGACGGCGGCGCCGATCTCGGTCTCGGAATTTCTGTATGTGGGACCCGTGCGTGGGCCTCTCCGTCCGTCATTGTTGCCCCATCCGACCGGTGGCATCCGGGCGGGCGCCATGCCTTGCAATGCAGGGCGTATCGCGAGGCTTTGGTCGGGGTTGGGCACCGCGCAGTGGAGGTGTGCGCCGTTTCTGGTATCGTCGCCGGCCGTCGTCGGTGACTGGATTGGTTGGGGTTGCGCGAACTAGGGGCAGCGCTCTGACGAAGGCGAACAGAGCGTGGATTTGAGGTGAAGGACTGATGTATGATGGCACAATTGTGTGGTTCCTCCACTTAGAAAAAAGGCCATAGGTCCAGTAAGTGACATCACAGAGGCAGTTCGGTCGAGCGGACAGGGGGTTACATGGCAGAGGATCAGGATTCGTCGCATAGCTCCGACAATGACGGCGACTCCATGCAGTCGCCGTGGTGGTCCGCCTTCGATGACGTGGACCTGGGTCTGCAGGACTACATCACCGGACTGGCAACGAAGGAACCTGGATCTGATCCTGACTCTGCGACATCGACCGGTGCCGAATCCGAGCGTGACGATCGTGCTGACGAATCCCAGCCTGATGACGAACGGATCGGTGACGACGGGGCTGATGCCGGTCAGCTCTATGAACTCCAGTCTGATGAATTTCAGCCTGGCATAGACCAGCCTGGCGAGCCTCTGTCTGATGCGGGCCAGATTGATAACGGTCAGCTTGGCGAGCCCCTGTCTGATGACGCCGGTCCCGTCGCGACGCCCGACGGCGCGGAGGATGACGTCACCGAACCCGAGCGCGAAGAATCCGCCGATGACGCTGCCGGGACCGCGGAGCCGCGGGATCTTTCCAGTGACGATAACGACGAGGCAGAATCCCCCGAAACCGAACCCAGCGCGGATGGCGCCGGGGAAAACGCAGACAGTGACGTGACCCCTGCCGACCTTGCCGCAGCTCCCGCAGAGGATTCCCCGGAGCGGCCGACGGTGTCGGATGACATCCCGACGGATGACACGCCGACAGATGACATTCCGACGGATGACGACCCCGCCGACGGCGCGGAGGTCGAGGCGACCGCCCCCGAATCTTCTGACGGCGGGGAAGGCGATGCCAGAAGTCTCTGGCGCCGGCTGCTCAAGCCCGCTCCCTGCACCGTGCTATGGCACAAAATCGGACTCGAACTGCTGCACATTGCGCTGTTCATCGTCGTCAGCGTCGGTGCGGTGTGTATGTTGCAAGCGTCGCTGTATCCCGACGAAGAATTCGTGTTCAACCCACGGGCTAGCTCGGCTGCGGCGTTCGTGTGGCCTCTGTGGAATGATTCCAAAGTGCCGAACCCAGCGTCAGACATCCTTGTCGCTGGTGCGCACATGGCGTTTGCCAATCTCTTTGCACTGGCGGTGATCTATTCCCTGCTGATTCTGGTCACCAACAGGTTCTGGGTGGGCACATGGATCTTCGAATCCCTCACGATCGTCTATTACGTCGCGAATTCCATCAAGATCAGCGAACGTGAGGAGCCTGTCATCCCCTCGGATCTGAATTTCATCTCGGGTGGCAACACCGGCAACCTCATGCAATTCGTGACGGACGAGCAGTGGGAATTGATCCATTGGGCCATCCTGACCATTTCCCTGTCGTTTGTCGTCATGCTGGTCACCAATCATTTCGACTGCCGGCGCAGTTTCATCGCCCCGCGTGCACACAAGCGAATTGCGGCCGCCGTCCGTTGCATCATCATCTGCGGATATCTCATTTTCATGGGCGCGTTCGTCAACGCGATGTCGGTCGACGGAAGTTGGGCGTGCAAACAGCTTGATAAGTATGGCGATACGCCGGTTCTGTGGAGCTCTATCATGGATAGCCAGCACAATGGCACCATCGTGGCTTTTGTCAGGCTTGTCCATACGGAGGTCATGGAAAAACCCGACGGATATTCCGAACAAGCGATGCAAGACATCGCCGAACGGTACTCTGCAGCCGCGCAGGACATCAATGCGACGCGTTCCGAGAACCTGAACGACAGCACCGTGATCGTGATCCTGTCGGAATCGTATACCGATCCGACGCGCATCCCCGGTGCGTCGTTTGATGTCGATCCGGTGCCGTACCTCCACCAGGTCAAATCGCAGACCACGTCAGGGCTCATGCTGTCGAGCGGTTACGGCGGCGGCACCGCGAACATGGAATACATGTCCCTTACGGGGCTCGACACGCTGAACTTCTCGCCGTCGATGTCGTCGCCCTATCAGCAGCTTGTGCCGAACGAAAGCTGGACGCCGAGCTTCAACCAGCTGTGGAACGGCGGAGCCGATTCCTATGGATTCCATCCCTTTCAGTCGGCGATGTATTCGCGTTCCACGGTGTACAAGAAGCTCGGGTTCTCGTATCTGTATGCGTTGGACAGCGAGATCCCGATCGAGCCCCAGGATACGCTTCCCAATTCGCCGTATGTATCGGACCAGTCGGCGTATACGTCCGTGCTCAATGAAGTGCAGAGCGCGGATTCGCCGGAATTCATCAGCCTGATGACGATGCAGAACCACGCTCCGGACAACTGGGCGTATGACCCGCAGTTCCAGCCGCATGAGACGACGAGGGGTTCGCTCGGCCAGGATGATTACACCGCCATAGCGGATTACGCGACGCAGCTCAATTACACCGATCAGGCGCTGCAGGAATTCCTCACGAAGCTCGATGCCATCGACAAGCCCATCACCGTCATTTGGTACGGCGACCACTATCCGGGCATCTTGTCGGATACGGTCACGACCGATGCGAATGCGCTTGCTTTGCACGAGACCGATTACTTCATTTGGTCGAATGCGGCCAGTGGTTCGGCAGGCACAAAGCTGCCTGACAGCGACACTGCATACACCTCGCCCAACTATTTCATGGCGCAGACGGCCGAGCATATGAACGCCAAGGTGAGCCCCTACCTCGCGTTCCTCACGAAATTGCACGAAAAGGTCCCGGCGTTGAGCATCCAGCTTCGTTGGAACTACTGGGCGCACTCGTCGGATACGGGCGGCGAATACCTCAATGCCCAGGGTGAGGAGATGAACCCCGACGACTTCGACGAAGAGACGCGTCGGATGCTTGAGGATTACAAACTCATCCAGTACGACATCACGGCGGGCAAAGGCTATCTGAAAGACACAGGATTCATGGACCTGCCCGACGAGTGATGCGGCGAGCGGCACGGGCGCTGGCGGTTGGGACTGCCGTCGGCGCCGTGGACCGTCGGCGGTTTCAACGGCACCGATCCCAGTCCTACGCTTGAAGAATTCCAAAGCTATGTGGAGCAGGGGCTCATCCACTACTACATCGCCAGCGGGGGCGTGGGCGGCACGTAGATGGGCGGTTCCGATTCCGCCAGTGGGATCGAGGAGTGGGTCGAGCAGAATTTCACCGCCCAGACAGTGGACGGCGTGACCATCTACGACCTGACCGAGTGACGCATGGCGCGTGCCGCGGCGGGGCATGCCGTGGCGCGCTGCCGGCGTTCAGTCGAGCGGCGGGCATGGGGAATGGTCGGCGCTCCGCCGGCATCCCTCGGCGCCCCGTCGGACCTCCGTCGCCTTCCTTGGTGGCCGGACGCCGACGGCTCGCGGAACGCAATCCGTGAAAAGTGGTGTATAGTAACAGAAGCTCCTACGTGGCGTTATGTCACCCAACTCCCCCAGGGCAGGAATGCAGCAAGGGTAAGTGGCCTCTGTCGGGTACGTAGGAGTCTTTTGTTTTTCTGGATGTTTTATGTCTCCCGACGTCCTCAGGTGCCCGGAATCATCCGGTCGCCGGGATATCGCGGCGAGGCGTTCCCGATGCCGGCGTGGGCGGGTCGGCGTCGCGTCCGGTTCCGTGACATCGTCCGCGGCGGTGGGCCATTTCCGGGGTGTAGTAAACAGGGATTCGACAACTGTCAGAAAATCGTGATTAAGTTATATGCGATATCGCAGTCCGAACATTTCGTGGGGTGGCGTCAAGGTATGAATCAGCACAATGACGGTGAAAGCACTGGGAACGAGGTCGATGACACCGTGGCCATGCCGCATGCTGCCGGTGGTTTCGAGGAGTCCGGGGCCGACGGGGAGCACCGTGACGCGGTGCCGGCGCCGCCTGCGACCTCGCAGGCCGTGCCCTCTGCGCCCACCCAGCCCTGGCCTTCCGAAGGCACGGCCGTCCACGACGGGCCTTCGCCACGTCAGGACGAGGGCGAAGCGACGGACGCTCGCGACGTCTCGCAGACTGGCGACGAGGGGGCTGCGCACACGTCCTTCCCCCTTGCCCCGGGTGGCTTCAGCGATGACTCGGCCGGCCGCGCGGACGATGGCGCGGCCGATGCGGGCGATGCGACGTCGTTCGACGCACTGCTGGGAAAAGACGCAGACAAAACCTCGCATGAAATCCGCGATGGAATTTCGATTTTCGTTACAAAAAATGGCGATGGTGACGATTTCGATGATTCTTCGTCGTCCGATGGCACGAATTTCGAAATATCCACGGCGACCATGAAACATGGCATCACCGATCCCAAGCGCAAGACCGCGCGCCATTCGGCCGCCGCCGTCTCGATGCGTTCCTCTATGTCCATCGAGGGGCAGATGGATGAGATCGCCGGGTCTCAGGCCACGAAATCCACCGTGGAACGCCCGCGGATGTCCGTCCTCATCTGGTGCGCGGTGCTTGGCATCCTGTCGCTCACAGCGGCCGTGGGCGTGTATATCTTCGGTGTGCACACCAACGTCGGCCAGGCATTTGACACCATCACATGGAGCAATTTCGCGACCGATTTCCCGGGAAGCTCCGCGTTGGCGCGGCTCTTCGACTCGTCATACGCCGTCGTGGGCGTGGCCGGCGGCTGCGCGTTGCTGGGCGTCATCCTGGCCGTCGTCCGCCGCCGGTACGCCCTCATCGTGCAGATGGCCGTCTATGCGGCGCTGTGCATCACGGCCACGCTGACGCTCAAACGCGTCCTTCCGCGGCCGGTGTTCGATGTGTATCGACCCAATCCTGCGAATTCCGCGCCGTCGGGGCACGAGCTGTTGCTCACGGGCGGCGCGATTGTGCTGCTGTTCGCCGTGCCCCGCGTGTGGCGCAGCGTCGTCGCGCTGCTGGGGATGCTGCTGTCGACCTGCGTGGGCTTCTCGCTTGTCGCCGGACAGTGGCATCGGCCGGCCGACATCGTCATGGCGCAGCTGATAGCGGTGGGTTTCGCGCTGCTGGTTCTGGCTTTCACCCGAGGTACCGGTCTCGATGATTTCTCGCAGCGCAAACAGTCTGCGGGCGTGCAGATCGTGGCCCCTGCGTGCATTACGCTCGGCGTGTTGCTGTGCGCGTATGCGATGTTCGGCGTGTGGCAGCTCCTGCCGTCGCTTGACATGAGCCCCGAATGGGGCGCCGGCATCGCATGCTGGACGTCCGCCGCGGCAATCGCGGGCACGGCGTGTCTGGGATTCGGACTGCTGTGCGCGGTTCGGCAGCTGACGGCTTCTCCGCTCACCGATTCGGGCCTGTTCGGCACGCCGCCCAAGCCGCCCAGGGAACCGCGCAAATCCGCGGATGAGTCATAAAGGCTTGTACAGTGACTCATAAACCGGCGGGTTCCGGACAGGAGAGCCTGGACCGCACAATGTGGTAATCAATGTGTGGACGGTGCCGGCACGCACCGACGGCGTGCGGGAGTTATCCACATATGTGATGCCGCGGTTGCCGGGTTGTGCGCTGGCGTATATTTTCACATACATGACCAAGGAGGGCATATGGCGACAGGGAACAAGCTGGTGATCGTCGAGTCTCCGACCAAGGCGAAGAAGATCGGTGGCTATCTCGGTGACGGATACACCGTTCTCGCCTCGGTGGGTCATATTCGTGACCTTGCGCAGCCGTCGCAGATTCCGGCGGGTGACAAAGCGAAGTTCGGCAAATTCGGCGTCGACGTCGACGACGGATTTGTGCCGTATTACGTGATCGGCGCCGACAAGAAGAAAACCGTCGCACAGCTCCGCAAGGCGTTGAAGGACGCCGACGAGCTGTATCTGGCAACTGATGAGGACCGCGAGGGCGAAGCCATCGCCTGGCATCTGGTCGAGACGCTCAAGCCCAAGGTGCCTGTCAAGCGCATGGTCTTCCACGAAATCACGAAAAACGCGATCCAGGATGCCCTGAAGCACACGCGCCAGGTCGACGGAAACATGGTCGACGCGCAGGAGACGCGCCGCATCCTCGACCGTCTCTACGGCTACGAACTGTCCCCGGTGCTGTGGCGCAAGGTGGGGCCGGGCCTGTCGGCGGGACGCGTGCAGTCCGTGGCCACGCGCCTCATCGTCGAGAGGGAACGGGAACGCATGGCGTTCGTCCGCGCCCCGTATTGGGATGTGGCCATGACCGCCGGCGCCGAGGACGGGACGTTCGAATCCCGTCTGGTGCAACTCGGCGACGCGCGCGTGGTGGGGTCCAAGGATTTCGACAGCCAGGGCAAGCTCACGGCCGCGGCCGCCAAGGAAGGCGTGGCCCTCGTCGACGAGCCGAAGGCGCAGCGCATCGCCGATGCCATCGTCGGTGGCACGGCGACGGTCACGTCGATGGAGACCAAGCCCTACCGTCGGCACCCCGTGCCTCCGTTCACCACGTCCACCCTGCAGCAGGCGGCCGGCAACACGCTGGGCATGAGTTCCCGCGCCACGATGCGCGCGGCCCAGGGGCTGTACGAAAACGGCTACATCACCTACATGCGTACCGATTCGGTCACGCTGTCGCAGGAGGCAATCGCCGCCGCCCGCGAATCCGTGAGCGATTCCTTCGGCGACGAATATCTTTCCGACAAGCCCAAGCAGTATGCGACGCGGACCGCTGGCGCGCAGGAGGCGCATGAGGCCATCCGCCCGGCAGGCGCGCACTTCCGCACACCGCAGTCCTTGGCAGCGTCGCTGCCGCCGGACCAGCTCAAGCTGTATTCGCTGATTTACTCGCGCACCCTTGCCTCGCAGATGGCGGACGTGACCGGGTCCACCGCCACCGTGCGTCTTGAGGTCCCGACGCCCGAGGGGCCGGCGGTGTTCCAGGCCAGCGGCACGGTCATCGACTTCCCGGGTTTCCTCGCGGCGTATGGCAATCGCGGCCAGTCTTCGAAGAAGGACGCGGGCGGCGACGATGTGGCCCTGCCGTCCATGAAGCAGGGCGACGTGCTCGTCGTGTCCGAGGCGCATCCGGTGGGCCACGAGACCCAGCCGCCGGCGCGCTATACCGAGGCGTCGCTGGTGCGCACACTCGAGGCCAAGGAGATCGGCCGCCCGTCCACCTATGCGAGCATCATCTCCACGATCATCGACCGTGGGTATGTCTATGAGCGCGGCAGGGCGCTCATCCCCAGCTGGCTGGCGTTCGCCGTGACGAACCTGCTCGAAAGCAACTTCCCGCAGTATGTCGATTACGAATTCACGGCCCAGATGGAAAACGGCCTTGACCAGATCGCATCTGGCAAAGAGAAAGGCAAGGACTGGCTCACCGCCTTTTATTTCGGCACTGGCGACAGCTCGGTGTCGTCGCCGGCCGAAGCACACGAGGGCCTGCACCAGCAGGTCAGCCAGCTGGGCGACATCGACGCCCGCAAAATCAACACGATCGAAATAGGGGACGGTCTGCAGGTGAGGGTCGGCCGCTACGGCCCTTATCTCGAAGACACGAAGCATCTCGACGCCGAAGGCAAGCCCAAGCGCGCCACGATCCCCGACACCATCGCTCCCGACGAGCTGACCGTGGAACGCGGCCGTCAGCTCATCGAAGAGAACGCGGGGAATCCGCGCGAGCTGGGCGTGGACCCGCAGACCGGCGGCGTGGTGACCGTGCGGACCGGCCGCTACGGCCCCTACGTGGCGCTCACCATGCCCAAGGGCGACGAATCCCCGAACGGGGAATCCGCGTCCGAAGGCGACAAGCCCAGGCGCACGGCGCACACCTCCAAGAAAGCCGCCGCGGACAAGCCCAAGATGGCGTCGCTGTTCAAGACGATGACGCCCGAAAGCATCACCCTCGACCAGGCCTTGCAGCTGCTGAGCCTGCCTCGGACCGTGGGTGAGATGGAAGAGGCCGATCCGACGACGGGCGAACTGGTGTATGTGCCGGTCAAGGCGACCAATGGCCGCTACGGCCCCTACATCACTAAGACGAACCCCGACGGAAGCACCGATTCGCGTTCGCTAGGCAGCGAAGACGAGATCTTCACGGTGACGCTCGACCAGGCCAAGGCGCTGTTCGCGCAGCCGCGCACCGGCCGCCGCTCCCGCGGGTCGGCGAAACCGCCGCTGAGGGAACTCGGCACCGATCCTGAATCCGGCAAGCCCGTGACCATCAAAGACGGCTTCTACGGCGTCTACATCACCGACGGCACCACGAACCGCACCCTGCCCAAGCAGTACACGCCGGAATCCATCACCCCCGACGAGGCATACAAGCTGCTGGCCGAAAAGCGCGCCGCAGGCCCGACGAAGCGCCGCCGCTCCACTGGCAGGACGACCAAGGCCGCGACGAAGAAAACCAGCACTGCGAAGTCCACCGCGAAGACCGGCGCCGCGAAGACCTCTGCGAAGTCCACCACGAAGACGACGCGTAAGCGCACGACGTCCACGGGGGCGGCCTCGGCGGCTTCCAAGGGCTCCACGGCTTCCAAACGCACGACCAGGACGACGCGCAAGCGCACGGACGGCGAGGCGTAGCGCATGGCGGGCCTGTTCATCTCGTTCGAAGGCGTCGACGGCGTGGGCAAAAGCACCCAGGCCGAACGCCTGCGCGACTACCTGAGGTCCCGGGGACTGAACGTCGTGCTCACCCGCGAGCCGGGCGGCACGCGCATCGGCGCCGCGATCCGGCAGATACTCCTGCATGGCGTCGACGGCGACACCGACATCGCGCCGCGCACCGAGGCGCTGCTCTACGCAGCCGACCGCGCCCAGCATGCGGCGCACGTCATCCGCCCGGCCCTCGACGCGGGCGACGTGGTCATATCCGACCGCTACATCGACTCCTCGCTGGCATACCAGGCGGGCGGGCGCGAACTGACGCCCGACGACATCCGGAACCTGAGCGAGTGGGCGACCGGCGGGCTGTGGCCCCGGCGCACCTACGTGCTCGACATGGATTTCGCCGATTCGGCGGCCCGTCTCACGGGCGAGGCCGACCGGCTCGAGTCGTCGGGGCGGGCGTTCTTCTCGCGCACCCGCCAGGAATTCCTCGCCCTGGCGCAGGCCGACCCGGAGCGTTTCCGCGTGATTGACGCCTCGCGCAGCATCGAGGAAGTGTGGGACGACATCCGGCGCGATGTGGACGGACTGGTGCCGGACGCCTCGCCGCGTCCTGCCGAGATGGCGGACGCCGCGTCCGCGCGGCCAGGGGGTGCGCGATGAGCGTGTGGGATTCGCTGGTCGGGCAGAAGCCCGTCATCGACATGCTGTCGGAACTCGCGAAAGGCGACCCGCGTCATCTCGCGCAATCCTGGCTGTTCTGCGGCCCTCCGGGAAGCGGCCGCAGCAACATGGCGCTCGCGTTCGCCGCGGCCCTCGAGTGCCCGCGTCACGGATGCGGCGAATGTGACGTGTGCCGTGCGGTGATGTCGCGCAACCATCCCGACGTGACGGTCCTGGCGACCGACAAGGTCACGATCCCCATAGAGGAAGTGCGCGAGATCGTCGAGAAATCCGAAGAGATCCCCACGGTGGCGCCGTGGCACATCATCCTCATCGAGGACGTCGACCGCATGCTGGAGCGCACCACGAACGTGCTGCTCAAAGAGATCGAGGAACCTGCCGAACACACAATGTGGCTGCTGTGCGCGCCGAGCGCGCAGGACGTGCTGCCCACCATCCGCAGCCGAACGCGTCTCGTGAACCTGGCCGTGCCACAGACCGCCGAGGTCGCGAGGTTCCTCGTCGAACGCTGCGGAACCGAAGAAAAACTCGCCCAGCGGTGCGCCCGTTTGTCGGAAGGGCATATCGGCATCTCACGCCTCTATGCGGTCGACGACCAGGCGCTTGCGGACCGCGACGAGCTGGTGGTGGGTGTGCTGGGCCTGCGCCGTGTGTCGCAGGCGGTGCTGCTCGCCGACACGCTCATGTCGAATGCGAAGTCGCAGGCATCGGCAAGCGTGAACCGCGAGGTCGAGCGCGACAAGGCGGAATTCCTGCGTGTCAACGGTCTCAAGCCCAAGGACGTGGTCCCCGCGGCCATCCGCGGCGCCTGGAACGCCATCGGCAAGAAAGACGACGTGAAGCGCCGCACCACGCGTCTGACGCGCGACGTGCTCGACCGCTCGCTCAATTCGATCGCCAGCGTGTACCGCGACGTGGCCGTGGTGCAGGCCGGGGCCGTGGACTCCGTGGGGCTTGTCAACCTCGAGAACCGCCGGGCCATCTATGACCTCGCCACCCGGATCGATCGCAACGGCGCCGTGAAACGCCTGGAATCGATCGAACTCGCCCGCCGCAGGCTCAACGGCAACGGCAACGCGCAGCTCGACTTCGAGGCGCTCTTCTGCTCGCTCATCGTGTTCGACTGACGCGCCCCGCCGCGTTCGCCCCTGCGTTGCGTAACGACGCCGTGCCGCTCATGCGCGATAATTGCCGTATGAGGATACAAACAGAATTCACGACGATCCCCGATCGCTATTCCAAGCATGCGCCTGCCGATTGCCTGGTCGACGGCAAGGCGCCCGTTGTCTCTTTCCCGTTCTCCATCGGCGAACTTCCCGCGAACGCGCGCTATCTGCACTGGGAATTCGTGGATGACGACGCCATCGCCGTCGGCGGGTTCCAGTGGATCCACTGGTGCGTCGCCAACGTGCCCGTGGACGCCATCATGTATGACTTCAACGATTCCGCCGCGCTGCAGATCCCTGAGGATTTCTCGCGCAAGCTGCCCGCCATGATCCCCGAGGCGGTGCAGGGGCGCAACAGCTACGCCTCGCCGATGGTGGGCGTGAAGAACCCCGCCGTCTACCAGCGCTACGTCGGCCCGTGCCCGCCCGACAAGGACCATGACTACATGCTGAGTGTGTGGGCCACCGCCGAGCCGATCGCCGACATTCACGAGGGGTTCTGGCTCAACCAGCTGCGCAACGCCATGCGTGTCTGCCGTTCCCTCGTCGGATTCGACAGCGTGTGGCTGACCGGCCGTGTGTGATTCCCAGCCGTCCGCTCGGCGGACGGCTTTTCCATTCCGGTCCCGGCATTCGCTCGCGCAGACGCGGTGGACGGGCGACGTCTTTGAAAAAAGGCGGGAAATCACCGGCGCGGAATATCATCGCAAGTGACAGGGGCCATGAACGCCCCATAGACCACAGGCATGCGTGTTGCGCCATGCATGCCGTGAAAAGGTTCGAACAACGAGATACGGCCGGCGCCCTACTCGCGGAGGCGCGGCGGCCCGAAGGAGTGACAATGCCCTGCACCACGATTCTTGTGGGCAAGAACGCAAGCTATGACGGAAGCACGATCATCGCGCGCAACGAGGACTCGCCGAACGGCCAGTTCACCGCGAAGAAAACCATCGTCGTGCATCCCGACGACCAGCCGCGCCATTACCGCAGCGTGCTGAGCCATGTGGAGATCGACCTCCCCGACAATCCGATGCGCTACACCGCGGTGCCCAACGCCCTCGACAACGAAGGCATCTGGGCCGAGCACGGCGTCAACGCCAAGAACGTGGCCATGAGCGCCACCGAGACAATCACCACCAACGAGCGCGTGCTGGGCGCTGACCCGCTGGCCGTGCCCGTGCACGCCAAGGGCACGAAGGGCCAGCCCGGCTACGTGGCCGAGGTCCCCGGCGGCATCGGCGAAGAGGATTTCGTCACCATCGTGCTGCCGTACATCTCGTCGGCGCGCGAAGGCGTCGAACGACTCGGCGCGCTGCTCGAGAAGTACGGCACCTACGAGATGAACGGCGTCGCCTTCAGCGATGTCGACGAAATCTGGTGGCTAGAGACGATCGGCGGCCATCACTGGATCGCCCGCCGCGTCCCCGACGACTGCTACGTGACCATGCCCAACCAGCTGGGTATCGACGAATTCGACCTCGACGACGCCCTCGGCGACAGGGAAGACAACATGTGCTCCGCCGACCTGCGCGAGTTCATCGACGACAACCACCTCGACCTCGCCGTCGAGAACGCCACGCCGTTCAGCCCGCGCGACGCGTTCGGCTCGCACTCCGATTCCGACCACGTCTATAACACCCCGCGCGCGTGGTTCATGCAGCGTTTCCTCAACCCCTACGACGAGGACTGGGACAGCCCCGAAGCCCTGCACACCCCGATGAGCAATGACATCCCGTGGGCGCGCCAGCCCGAGCGCAAGATCACCCTCGAGGACGTGAAGTACGTGCTGTCGTCGCACTACCAGGGCACCCCGTACGATCCGTACGGCCCCGCCGGCGACGAGCGCACCCACCGCATGTTCCGCCCCATCGGCATCAACCGCAACAACCACCTGTGCGTCATCCAGCTGCGTCCCTACGTCAGCGACGCGTTGCAGGCGATCCAGTGGACGGCGTATGGCAGCAATCCGTTTAACACGCTCGTGCCGATCTACGCGAACGTCGACGACATCCCGGTCTATTACCGCGACACCACGGGGGACGTCGATTCCAACAACTTCTACTGGGCGAACCGTCTCATCGGCGCGCTCGCGGACGAACGCTACGCCGAGACCAGCGGCGCCATCGAACGCTACCAGCTCAAGACCGGTGGCGACGCGCACGCATTCGTCGCGCACGTTGACAGGATCGTCGGCGACAAGTCATACGACGAGGCACGCCCGATCCTGACCAAGGCCAACGGGGAATTCGCGGAATCCCTGCGCCGCGACACGGTGCAGCTGCTCGGCGAGGTGCTCTACACCGCGAGCATGGGAATGCACAACCGGTTCCAGATGTCGGATAATGGATGAGTTCCGCATGCCTTGCGTTTTTCAAGGCATGATGGATGGGCTGGCATTCGCGGCGTATGCATGGTTTCCGATAGAACGTGGCCGCCGCGGCATCGGCGAATGGAGACAACAGTAGGAGGATGGATGACCGCTTACGAGGATTTCGTATCCCAATACGGCGTTTTCAAGAAGATTGATGCCTTTGGGTATCTCGATTATCTGAAGCAGAATCCCGACGCGCCGCGCAAGCACGGCAAGGTCGTTCTGGTCACAGCTGATACGCCGCTCAAGGCGAGCCGCGGAGAAGGCAAGACCACGACCACCATCGCGCTGATTGACGCGCTGCGCAAGCGCGGCATCGATGCGGCGGCCGTGCTGCGCCAGCCCTCGATGGGCATCACCGCGGCCGGTTCCAAGGGTGGCGCTTCGGGCGGCGGCAAGGCGTCGCTGACGCACCCCGAGCTCGTGGACTGGGGGCTGTGTGGCGAGATGGGCAGCATCGAGGCCGCGCAGAACCTGCTGGTGTCGTTCGCTGAGAAGGCGGTGGACGAAGGCAAGCTCGATACGATTCTCGTGCCCCGCGTGTCTGAGGTGCCGTCGCGTTCGCTGCGCCAGGTCGTCGTGGACAGCGGCAAGGGTAACGTGCCCGAACGCGTGGTGCTCACCCCGACCTGCGAGCTCATGCAGATCGTGGTGCTGTCGCGCTCCATGGACGAACTCGGGCAGCGCGTGGCCGCGATGATCGCGGGCACGAAGGACGGTCAGCCCGTGCGCTTCGGCGAGTTCATCGACCTGTGGCGCATCACCAACATTCTTGCGACCGCCGTCATGCCGGCCTACACCGAGACCCGCGAGGGCTCCCCGGTGTATGTGCACTGCGGCCCGTTCGCCAACGTGTCCATCGGCATCCCGTCGCTTGTTTCCGTCGAACTCGCCTGCGCGCGCCATGACGTGGTCGTGGTCGAGGCCGGCTACGGCACGGACGCCGGCGCCCAGAAGTGGCTCGACATCGCGGCCCGCGAATACGGCGCGCAGTGGCCGTCCGCAGCCGTGGTCGTCACCCGCGCCACGACGTGGAACGACGATCCGACGCTGAGCTGGCGCTACCCGTTCCATGTCAACCGCCTCGAGGGGCTGGGCATCGCGACGTTCCCGCTGATTAACCTGTGGGAAGGCGAGGACGACCAGGTTCCGGCGCTCAAGGCCAAGGCCGCCGAGCTTGGATTCCGCACCCCCGTGCTGGGCAACCTGTTCCGCGACGGCGGCGATGCGCTGACCGCGCAGCTGGATGATTTCGTGGCGGCCCTGGACGTCGCCGGCATCCCGGATGCGCCCGAAAGCCACAAGGGCACCCCGCTCGTCGACACGGTCAAGTGGATTGCCAAGAGCGCCTATGGCGTTCCTGCTGAGCGCGTGGTGGAGCGCGATAGCTTCGCTCCAAGCCTCGCCGCCGCCACCGAGCTGTGCGAGAAGGCCGGGATCGACATCAACCGTCTGGCCGTGGTGGCCGTGAAGTCCCCGGCGACCATGACGGACAACGATTCCGCCCCCGAGACAGAGCGTTCCGTGACGCTGAAGAAGGTCGAGGTGCATGCAGGCGCCGGTCTGGTGCACGTGAACCTGACGACGTCGCTGACCACTCCGATGCCGAAGATCGTCTGATTGACTGATCGGATGGACGGCTGCTTGTCGGCTGGTCTCTGGTTGATTTGAAGCCATGCAGGTCTGCCCTCCGCGCCGTCCATCTGGCTGAAGCTGTGCAAGGCCGCGTTCCTGTCGCTTTTGCGACGGACGCGGCCTTTTTCGTCTCCGGGAGGGGTGCGGCGTGTCCCGATGGCGGATGGTCGATGGAGGCCGTTGGCGGATGGTCGATGGAGACCGTTGGTGGAGGCCTGCGGTGGAGCCCTGATGGGTGTCCTTGGCGTATGTCTTCGTTGGACGTCCTTGACGCGGATCTGATGGGCAGTCATGATGGATACCTCGCGTGGTGCGTTTTCGTTGCAAATGCAGGCAACACGCCGAGAACATTGTGCTGAGTTGCGAAAAGAAAAACTGTGAGTATAGTTTCCTTTTGGCTTTGGTAATTAGCCATTGCCCCTGTAGCTCAGTTGGCTAGAGCAGCGGACTCTTAATCCGCGTGTCCAGGGTTCGAGCCCCTGCGGGGGCACAGGTTGGACCGGAATGCATTGCATTCCGGTCTTTTTGTTTTCCGGACTGTGATGTGCGGCGGCCGGGGACGTGTCCGGGGCCCGTCTGCGCACGGGATGCATCGTCGCGTCCCTTCGGTGGGGTTGCGGTTGCGGGGCAAGTGAAAGTGGTCGGTGCGACGTCACAATGAGGGTCATCCGCGTGGTCTACTCGTTGCTGCGGTCGAGAGGTAAGTGAAAGTGGCCGGTGCGGATGGAAGTGATCCACGCTGGATGTCATATCTGTTTTCGAAGGCGCATGGGCGGGTACCGCCGGTGCCGTCACTGCTCACGGTCTTGGTGGCGGAGGGTTTCATTGCCACGACGCGTTCCGCGGGGCGGGCACTCAGCCGCTTGAGGCCATCGGCGTTACCGGGTCCCTGTCCGGAGCCATGTTTTCCGATTTCCTCGGTTTGGAAGGCAAGACGATGGACAAGCGCATCAGAAACGACACGAAGGACGCGGACCCCATGGACCCCGTGGAGGACGCCGCGGACGGGGAGCGCGCGGACGACGCAGGTCCCGGGGAACCGGCGACATGACGGAACCGGACGTGACGGAGGCTGCGGGGATGCGGACGCGATGGAACTGGACGCGGCGGAGGTGCCGAGGAGACGGCGGGGAGTCGGACGCGACGGAGGCTGCGGGGAGGTGCCGAGGGAGCGGCGAGGAGGCGGACGCGGCGGAGGTGCCGAGGAGGCGCCGCCGCGTGCCCCCGCCCTCACGGTGCCGGAGGTGACCGTGGCCCTGCACGCGCCCGACGGCACCCTCGGCAGCGTCGTCCAGGACACGGCGCTCGGAACGACGAAGGACTTCACCCTCACCCGTTCTACACGCCAGGCCGCATGGGCGTTGGGGCGCCGTATCCGCTTTCGTCTGCGCGTCGTCGCGTCGGTGTCTGGGGTGTTGGGTGGTGCGACACGCCGTGGGGTGGTTGTTTTTGGGGTGTCCGGGTGGTGTTTTTGG
>DEKK01000014.1 GCA_002353815.1 Bifidobacteriaceae bacterium UBA2724
CCGCGCGGCTTGCGCGGCGGGGGCCGCGCCCGCACCGGCCTGTCCTTGCGCCGGTGCCGGCGTCTGGGCCTGCAATGGCGCCGGTGTCTGGGCCTGCACCGGTGCCGGCGTGGATGCCGCCTCGGCGGGTGTCGGCGCGGCTGCCGGCGCCTGTCCTTGCACCGGCGTCGGCGTCTGTCCTTGCGCCGGTGCCGGCGCCTGGGCCTGCAATGGCGCGCCGCAGTTGGCGCAGACTTCCTGTCCGGGGGCGACGCTCGCCCCGCAGTGGTTGCAGTACATAGGTTCACCTGGTCTCTCTGATGGCGGGGCGCCCTCGCGAAGCGGGGCCCGCCGCGGTTGACGACGGGCCCATTCTAAGACGGCGCCGTTACCAGACGGCAGGGGCGGCGTCGCCCCTGCCGGGAACGCCGGGGCTCGGGCGACGACCGGCATGCGCCGGCACCCATCCCCGCGGCCACGGATGGCCAGGGAATGCAGGGGAGGCGATGCGGCCGCCACGGGAGGACATGCCACCGACGCGTCTCATCGTGGACTCACCTGAGTAAACTGGTGCTTCGTGACTCATCTCTCAGAGAAAGGCGAGACATGAACGACGAAAACGGCAACGAGGCCCCGAAGCAGGTGCGTGCGATCGGCAATGCCGCATTGAACCACGATTTGGCCGAGGACGGCACCGAGAAGCACAATGCCAAGATCGGCATTGCCGTCATCGCCGCCCTTCTGGCGAACATCATGGTGGCGGTGGTGAAGTTCGCCGTCTATCTGTTCACGCACTCCGCGTCCATGCTGTCGGAAAGCGTCCACAGCCTCGCCGACAGCGGCAACGAGCTCACCCTCATCGTCGGCAACAAGCTGTCGCACCGTCCGCCGAGCCGCAAGCATCCGCTCGGCTGGTCTCGCGCCCGCTACCTGGCGTCGTTCGTGGTGGCCGTGTCGCTGTTCGCAATCGGCGGCGTGTATTCGGCGAGCGAATCCATATCCAAGATCCGCCAGATAGCGACCGGCGGCCCGCGGGAGCATGCCGTGGACGCCAGCAAGATGGCGGTGGTGCTCGTGGTCACAGTCATCTGCTGCTGCATCGAGGGATGGAGCCTCCACAATGGCATCAAGGAGGCCAAGGAACGTTTTGCCGAGACCCATGACCCCGGTCGTTTCAGCCTCATCAAGTTCTGGCGCGGCACGAAGTCCAGCGACCTGGCCGTCGTGCTCGCCGAAGACACGCTGGCGGTGATCGGCCTGTCGTTCGCGTTCCTCGGCTCGCTGCTGGCGATTCTCACGGGCGACGAGATCTGGGATGCGATCGGCGGCACCAGCATCGGCGTGCTGCTGATCATCGGAGCGCTGTTCCTCGGCGCCCAGGTGTCGTCGCTCATCATCGGCGAAGGCGCGAGCGATCACACGTATCGCATCATCGAAGACGTCCTTGCCCACAACAAAGACGTGGAGCGCGTCCTGGCCGACCCGGCGGCCGTGCATCTGTCGGAAAAGCGCATTCTGGTGCTGCTCAAGGTGCAGTTCCGCAATGAGACAGAGCTTGACGACACCGTGGCCATTAACAATCTTGAACGCGAGCTTCGCGCCGCCATCCCGTATTACACGCTCGACATCGTCGTGGAGCCCGACATGTACGACCCCGTCAAGGCCGCCAAGGTCGAGGACTGGGTGGACTGAACACGAGCGATGCCGCGGGGCGTTGCCCGGGCGACGGATCTTGGTATGTGCGGCGACGCCGGGGCGGGCATCCGGACCGGAATCACGCGGCGTCGCCGGTGGCGTCACGGTGCGCGGCGTCGCCGGTCCTCGTCTCGGCGGCCGCTTTCGTCTCGGCGATGCGCCGTTCGATCTGCATGGTGGGCCGTCCCAGACGCCTGTATGAACCCAGTACGCTGAGGAGCGCGTCGACCGCATCGTCGAATCGCTGGTTCTTGATGCAGAAATCCGCGAATTCCAGTTCCTCTCCCACGGCGCGGTCCGAATCCGCGCCGTATTTGGCGGCGTAGATGTTGTGCAGATGCGACATGGCGCGCCCGGCCTGGTCGTTGCGGCCCGTGAGCGTGCACGCGTAGGCGTACCCGTCGAGAAAACGCAGCGTCGTGTCGTCCTGGGGGCCGTAGGCGGCGGTCGCCGTCCCATAGGCTTTTCCGAAAAGCTCGCGGGCCAGCTCCGCGTCGCCCACGCGGCTGTACATCCACGCGAGGTTGCCCAGCGCGGCAAGCGCCTCGCGGCTATCCGCCCCGCACAGCTCGGACATCGAGTCATAGGCGAGTTTTTCGAGCTCGATGGCGCGCGAGCGGGTGCGTTGGTTGAGTTCGAACATGTCGCTGGCGAGCTCGGCATGGCACGACCATGCCTGCACGCTCTGCGCCCCGTATGTCGCGATGGCGAAGCGGAGCGCCTCGTTGTGTATCGATTCGGCATCGTGGTACCGGTACATCTCACGATATGCCTCGGCCAGGCGGATGAGGCTGTCGAAGCGCTCCTGCGCGGTGACGTCCTCCGATGCCCCGTAGCACAGGCGCAGCAGGTATTGCTGGTTCTCTAGCACGGGGATGGCGCCTTCGTAGTCGCCGATGCGTTCGTGCCACATGTCGAGCTTGTTGGCAAGGCGAGCCGTGGCGCGGGCGAGGGCGAACTCATCGCTGTCCGCGGGCAGCGGGGGAATGGAGCGGATGGCGTTTTTCGCACGTTCGACCGCAAGATCGAGGCGGGCGATCAGGTCACGGGAGCGCGGGGACGGGGGAACCGTGCGTTTCATGTCCTCCTCGGTGAAGGCGAACATGCATTCGAGGCAGCGGCGGCGCAGGTCGGGCGGGCATAGCTGGTTGAGTCGCAGGTCGACGCGGTCGGTGAAGCGCATGGCTTCCGTGCGGTCGGCTCCCGCACCGTCGCAGGCCGTCGAGATGACATACGGTTCGCGTGAGATGGTTTCGTAGTACGCGGGGTCGATGGCGATCCCGAACCGGGACGCGTCCTCCACCAAGCGGTCGCTCCATTCGTAGAAGCAGTCGAGGGCGAACATAGCCTCGGGTATCGGGTTTTTCAGGGTGTCGAATCCGTACTCCGCCGCGAAGGCGTCGTCGGAATCTCCGTCCGATGGCGTGGGGATCCAGAAATCATCGTCATGGAACTGCGACATCGAAACCTCCGGTTTCTTGCGATGCGTGGAATGCCAGCGGGAAGTGTGGGCACGGCGCCGACGTTGGCGCGGCCGCCGCGCCATCCTCTGTGACGGCGCTCGACTTACATTTTACGCCTGGCCGCCTCTTGTGGACACAGGGTGTGCGTCATCGCGTTGCGCAGATTTCGTCGGGCAGCTGTTCGAGGGACTCCAGTCGTGTCACGGCGTCCGCCGCCCATGCGAGGGATGTGTCGGGCAGCCGTCGGCTCTTGGCCTCCGAATGCCTTGAGGGACGGTCGATCCAGAACCCGCGCATGCCGGCCACGCACGCCGCCTGCGCGTCGATGTCGAATTCATCACCGACGTAGGCGACCTCGCCGGTCTCCAGCCCGAGTTTGCGCGCGGCCTCGTCGAATACGCGGCGGTCCGGCTTGCCGAATCCGAACGTGTCCATCGTCACGAGGAGCGGCACTTCGCCGGCGCATCCGCATGCCTTGAGCTTGCGCTGCTGGAGCTGGGACGAGGCGTTCGAGATGGCGCCCAGGGCGATGCCGGCCGTGTGGAGCGCGTCGAGGCAGGGCCTCACGTCGTCGTGGACACGCCAGTTCGCACAGAAGGTGTCCCAGAACAGAGGCTTCCATGTGTCGAAATATTCCTGTTTGGAGATGACGGGGCCGCCGAAATGCCTGTTGAGTTCGTTCGCCCGTGCCATGCGCTGCTCGTCGAAGCTGCATTCCCCGCGCGTGTAGCTGCGGTAGTGCCCGTTGGGGTCGGCGCACCACAGGCGGTAAGCCTCGTCGCGTTGCTGCGGATCGAGGGCGGGCATGTAGTGCTCGATCACGAGATCGATGCCCATGCGGAAAGCGTTCGTGGAATCGCAGATGGTGTCGTCGATGTCGAACACGACGGCTTTGACTCGGCGCCGCGGCGCGTCTGAGGAAAGCCTGGCCGAGGACGCCTTGGCGGCTGCTTGCGTCACGATGCCGGGCGCCCCGGCGCCATGCGTCGGCGGCGCGGGGCGGACGGGTCCGTCCTGCGTGGCCGTGGATTGTGCGGAGTGCGTGGTCATGTGGCTGGCTGTCATGGTTTCCTCGGATATCTGCCGGCGGCGTGGCGCCGTGCTGCTTCCCGTGTGAGCTGTTCGCATTCTACGCCTGGCGTCGAATGCGCTGGGTCGTTCTCGTCGGGGCGGCATGCCTGGGTCATGGAAAAGGGCCGTGGACGAATCCACGGCCCTTCGGCGTTTTCTGACTGGTGTTTTCCCGCCCTGGGGAGTCCGGCCNNGGCCGGACTCCCCAGGGCGGGAATCTGCTTACGACGCCTGCTGGTTGGGGTCGCCGCCGTGCATGAACTGGCGGAACTGCTGGAGCCATGGCACGAAGCGGGCTTCCTCGCCGCTGTCCTTGGGCTCGTAGTAGTCGGTGTCGGCGTCGGCCATGTCCAGGGGCAGGTAGTTCTGGCGCACGATGCCGTCGTAGTCATGCGGGTTCATGTAACCGCGTCCGGCGTGTCCTTCCTTCTGCTCCTCGTCGTCGTTCGGCATCTGCAGCGGCTCAGGGACGTCGCCGCGGTAGCCGTCGCGGATGGCCTGCATCGCCTTGGCGGATGCCTTCGTCAGCGAATCGGACTTCGGCGCGACCGCCACCGTCACGGCTGCCTCGAGCAGGGGGATGCGTGCGTCCGGCATGCCCAGGATGTCTGCCGCCTGTGCCGCGGACACGGCGACGCGCAGCGCCTCGGGGTCGGCCATGCCCACGTCGTTCGCGGCGGCGAGGATGATCTTCTTCGCCACGAACTTCGGCTCCTCGCCGGAGTCGAGCATGCGGGTCGTCCAGTAGATCGTCGCGTCCGGATCGCTGCCGCGCATGGATTTGATGAGCGCGCTCGACATGTTGTTGCGGTCTTCGAGGCTGTACCGGGGCATGTCCTCGATGACGGCGCGAACGTCTTTCTCGGACAGAATCGACACGGCGCCATCGGAGACGCCGCCCGCCACGGCGCGCGATGCCGCGGCCTCGAGCGTGGTGAGCGCTCGACGGGCGTCGCCGCCGGCGCTGATGACGATGAGCTTGCGCGCCTCGGGGTCCAGGCGGACCTCGTCGCGCAGACCCATGGGGTCGACGGTCGCGCGGTCGAGGACCTCGGCGATATCGCCCTGGGTGAGATGATGCAGATGCACGATGATGCATCGGGACAGCAGCGCGGGCTGCAGGGCGCTTGCCGGAGGTTCTGTGGTCGCGGCGATGAAGCACATGGTGCGGTTCTCGACCACGGGGAGCAGGATGTCCTGCTGTGCCCTGGACAGACGGTGGACCTCATCGATGAACAGGATGGATTCTTCGTGGCGCCGGCGCAGACGGTAGATGCTGGCGAGCGTCGCCGTCAGGTCCTCCGTCGTCAGGTCCACGGCGGACAACTTCATCAGATGTCGACCGGACTGTTCGGCGACGATCTGCGACAGCGTCGTCTTACCGGTTCCCGGAGGGCCGTACAGCACGACTGCGCCAGGTGCCGCGACAGTGACTTCCTCGGGCTTCAGGGCCATGAGGCGAAGCGCCGAACCGGGTGCGACGACCTCGTCCTGACCAATGACATCCTCGATGCGGTGCGGCCTCATGCGTTCGGCCAAAGGCACCATTCGGATGTCAGTATCTCCGAATTCTGACATGAATGTCTAACTCCCTACTCTTTATCGGTCTTCCCATTCCTCGCTGTCCGCAGCGTCGTCGAAGCGGGCACGCAATGAACACATTTCAATATTACAGTGCCTCCGTCCGAAAAATGCCAGAAGCGCAAAATTGTGGAGAAATCGTGGTCGTCCTGCGGGGCGTGCGGCAACGCATCCGGGACGGGGCGGATGGGGCGGCCGGGGGAGCTGCGCAAACGCGGCAGGGCGATGCAAACGGTCAGGACTATGCAAACGCGGCACGGCGATGCGAGCGGGACAGGGCAATGCAACCGGGGCAGGGCGATGGAAACGGGGGCAGGGCGATGGAAACCCGCATGTTCCCCGCCGAGGCGGGCAATTTCCCCGGCGGGTACATGGAGAATCAGCCGTTATGCGCGGCGAAGAACGTCGTGACGTCCTGGCGTTCAGAACTGTTATGGCATCCTTTATTCCTGGAACTTGGGTCATGGGGGCGCAGCGGGCGTCCCGCTACGCGGCCAACGTATGGCGAACGCCTTGTCGGGACATGGACGGGAGGTGAACGCAGGGTGTCGCCATCCGGGATGTCACCGAATGTTCATCTGCGACACGCTTCGGCCGCGGGCGTGTCGCCGCGCCATCGGCGCATGGCAGGGGTGGCGGTAATATGAACGCTTGGCGCACACGTCGTGCGGCCCACGTCTACAGGAGGAACGCATGCCCATCGAGGCCAAGCAGTTGGAGATCCGCATCGGAGCCAGGCAGTTGCTCAAACCCACGGACTTCATCGTGACCAAGGGCGACAAAATCGGCCTCGTCGGGCGCAACGGCGCCGGCAAGACCACGCTGACCCGTGTCATCACGGGCGACATGCTGCCGTCCGGCGGCTCCGTGCGCGTCAGCGGGAAGCTCGGATACCTGCCCCAGTCCACCCATGCGGCCGACCCGACGCAATCCGCCCTCGACCGCGTCATGAGCGCTCGCGACATCGCGACCATCATCACGCGCATCCGCAAGGCCGAGAAGGACATGACCGACCCGGACCCCGACATCATGGCCAAGGCCATGACGCGTTACGACAAGGCGATGCAGGACTTCGACAACGCCGGCGGATACGCGGCGCAGTCGGAAGCCATCAAAATGGGGCAGTCGCTGGGACTGCCGCAAGAGGTGCTCAGCCAGCAGATCGGCACCCTCTCCGGCGGCCAGCGCCGACGCATCGAACTGGCGCGCATCCTGTATTCGAACGCCGACACGCTGATCCTCGACGAGCCCACGAACCACCTCGACGCCGACTCCATCGAATGGCTGCGCGACTATCTGAAGAACTTCGAAGGCGGATTCCTCGTCATCTCGCACTCCACCGAGCTGCTTGACGAAACGGTGAACAAGGTCTGGCACCTCGACGCCCAGCTCGCCCAGATCGACATGTATTCGATGGGCTGGAAGGCGTACCTGCACCAGCGCGTCGTGGACGAGGAACGGCGCCGCCGCGAGCGCGAGGTGGCCGAGAAGAAAGCCGAGCGCCTCATGAAGCAGGGCGTGCGTCTCCACGCCAAGGCGACGAAGGCCGTCGCGGCCCAGAACATGATCCGTCGCGCCGAGAAACTCCTCGAGAACACCCAGGAGGCACAGAAGAAAGAGAAGGTCGCCGACATCCGCTTCCCCGAACCCGCCCCGTGCGGACGCACTCCCATCATGGCCAAGGACATCTCGAAGGCATATGGCAGCAACATCGTGTTCGCCGGCATCAACCTCGCCATCGACAAGGGCTCGCGCGTGGTGATCCTCGGATACAACGGCGCAGGCAAGACGACCACCCTGCGCATCCTCGCGGGGCAGGAGCAGCCCGACACCGGCGAGGTCGTGTATGGCCACGGGGCCAAGATCGGATATTTCGCACAGGAGCACGACACCGTCGACAATTCGCTCACGGTGCTCGAGAACCTCCAGCACGTCGCCCCCGACCTCAACGACACGCAGGCGCGTTCCATCCTCGGCTCCTTCCTCTTCTCGGGCGATGACGCGTTCAAGCCCGCGGGCGTGCTCTCCGGCGGTGAAAAAACGCGGCTGGCGCTCGCGACCCTCGTCACCAGCCGCGCCAACGTGCTGCTGCTCGACGAGCCGACGAACAACCTCGACCCCGCCTCGCGCGACGAGATCCTCAAGGCCATCGCCAAATACGAGGGCGCCATCGTGCTCGTCACCCACGACCAAGGCGCCGTGGAGGCGCTCAATCCCGAGCGCGTGCTTCTCATGCCCGACGGCGACGAGGACCTCTGGAGCGACGAGTACTTCGACCTCGTGGCCGAGGAATAGGCCCCGTCGTCTCTTTTTGCGGTCCGCCCTTGGAGGAGCCGGTCCGCTGGCGGCCGTGGTCCGTCGACGGGCCGGCGCTTCTTGTGAGGCTTGCTGCTTTGCCCCCGTGTTATGCTTTCCCTCATGCGGCACGGCGTGGGTTCTGTGCCGACGTCGCCCGCGAGGAGAGTGCGGGCACAGGCAAAGGTGCAAGGAGAGACATTATGAAGCTTGCCGAGGCTCTGCAGGAGAGGGCCGACCTCAATGAGAAGATCGGCGACCTGTCGGTCCGCCTCGGTCGCACTGCGCTGGCGCAGGAGGGCGAGAAACCCGTCGAGGATCCGCAGACACTGCTTGCGGCCCTCAACGCCGCAGTGGACCGCATGGCCGTCCTCATCACGACCATCAATCTGACCAATGACCGCACCGTGGTCAACGGACGCACGATCACACAGATCATCGCGCAGAAGGATTGCGAGGGAACCCGCCTGGCGGCATACCGCCAGCTCATCAGGTTCGCGAGCGCCAGCACGGACAGGGCCAGGGGCGCCGAGATCAGGATCCGCCCCACGGTGGACGTTGCCGCGTTGCAGAAGGAGGCTGACCGGATAGCCAAGCGCATCCGTCTGCTCGACAACACGCTCCAGTCCACGAACTGGTCGACCGAGCTCATCGAAGACATCGACTCGACCGGGGGCTCCGTCGCCGGCTGAATCCTTGAGACGGTAATCCCTGTGCACAGGGTGGATGCTACCGCGTTCGAATCGCAAATATATCTGAGTTGGCAGATCGTCGTATCAAGACCCATGGGACGGGACGACGCTTATGGCGCAGGTCCTCATCTCTCACAGGCGCATCTTCACGGCTCATAGGGCACCACCGGGCATCAACTGGACGCAGGGACGAGGGCAGGGTCAGGGGAAAACACGCCTCCTTCGCATCGCCGCACTTGGCGGGGGGGGGGAGGCTTTGTCATGCCAGTGGTCGGTGTCCCCGCCGCTGGCGTCTCCCTGATGCGGATTGCCACGTGGCGGCGAGCGCTCTGTGTCCGTCGCATTGGGGGAACGGGGCGCCATGCACGGCGCGGCGTAGCGTCGGGAGTGGCCGCGTCCTAAAATTCATTTATCGAAGCTTCTAAACAACACCTGCAACGACGCGGGTGCGAACGGGCGAAACCCGCGTTAAGGTGAAACCAACGCCGCAAGAAGCGGCGCGCGAGAGACACGTCAAACCCAATCATCCGAAAGGCTCCGACATGGCATACGCATATGCACAGGTCACCGCACGTGGCGCGGCCGTCGTCGCGGGCCATGCAGCTACGCCCGACACGGCAGATCGCGCAGCCGCCGGTTTCACCATGTGTCCCGGGCATCCTTCGACGACGGCGTTGCGCCGAATGCATCGCATGGGCCGAATGCTCTAGCCTGCGGACTGTTTACCAGGCACCCAGGCACCGAGAACATCGTTCCCCACCGCCGTTCCCCATCGCGATTCCATTTCCGCATACCCCGGCGCATGCCCATGCATGACGCGGGCGGCATCGAACCGCGAGCCCCATCCACCATCACCACAAAGCACGCACGGCAATCCACGGCGCGCCGGCTTCCCCTTCGGAGAGACATGCCAGGCGCCTCAGGACTTGGCCGCTGCGGCCATCCCTGGGCGAAGCCATACCCGAAACGTCCCAGATCCCGTCGTCCGGCACCCGCGAGGCCCGGACGCGGAGCCGATGGCCGCCGCGCCGTCTGTACGGGTCGCATCACGCGACCGCAGGCCAGGCGTGCGACATCACGAAAGAAACCAGCAACCATGTTACAGTCACGGCACACACAGGAAACCCAGGAACCCCAAACTCGGACGGGGAGGGGAGACGCGGGATTCGCCACCACCAGCCTGCACCAGGGATACGCCCCCAACCAGCACATCGACGCCAGCGCGGTGCCGATCTATGCAACGGCGGCATACGATTTGTGGAACACGGACAGGGGATACCGAGTCGCCAATGGCAAGGAGCCGGGCGCGCATCTGTATTCCCGCGCCGCCAACCCAACCACCGATGTGCTCGAGTCCCGTCTCGCGGCGCTTGACGGCGGAGTGGCGGCCGTCGCTTTCGGCTCCGGCATGGGGGCGCTGTCGTCGGCGCTGCTCAACCTCGCCGACCATGGCGGCAGGATCGTCACCACGCGCGACCTCTACGGAGGCACGTTCGACCTGCTGTCCGACCTGCTCCCTGCGTTCGGCGTCGGGGTGGACTACGTCGACAAGCTGGACGACGCCGCCGAACTTGCGTCCGCCATCGGCCACGATACGCGCGCCGTCTTCGCCGAAACCGTATCGAACCCAACAAATCGCATCGTCGACCTCGACACCGTCAGCTCCGTTGCTCATGGGAAGGGCGTCGCCGTGATCGTCGACAACACCCTGCCCACCCCGTACCTCTACCGCCCCATCGAGCATGGGGCCGACGTCGTGGTGTACTCCACCACCAAATCAATCAACGGGCACGGGACCGCTGTCGGCGGCGCCGTCGTGGACGCGGGGAACCTCGACTACGGCCCGGCGAACGCCGTCGAGGGGCACCCGCGTTTCCCACAGTTCAACGAGCCCCAGCACACGCTGCGCGATGAGGACGGAAACGCCCTCACCTTCGCCCAGGCAGCTGGTTCCAAGGCCTTCAGCCAGCGTCTGCGCGGCAAGTACCTGCGCCTTCTCGGCGCGGCGCCCGGACCCTTCGAAAGCTTCCTCACGATCCAGGGGCTCGAAACGCTCGAGGTGCGTCTTGACAGGGAGGTGGCGAGCACCGAACGGATCGCCGCATGGCTCGAATCCCATGACCACGTCGTCCGCGTCAACTACGCAGGGCTTCCCAGCCATCCGGACCATGCGCTCGCCGATCGCGATTTCCCGCGGGGAGTCGGCACCGTGCTGTCCTTCGACCTCGAGGGCTCGCAGGAACAGCTCGACGCATTCATCGACGCGACGACGGTCTTCACCTACCTGACCAACATCGGCGACGCCAAGTCGCTCATCGTGAACCCCTCGCGCACGACGCATCGCGAATTCGACCCCGGGCACCAGCGTTCCATCGGAGTCACGCCCACCACGGTGCGCCTCTCCATCGGTCTTGAAGAGGCGGATGACCTCATCGCAGACCTGGAGCGCGGGTTCGCGGCGGCGTACGGAGACTGAAACCGCCGCTCTGACGTCCTCGGGGCATCACGGGGTGGCGCGGGATACTCCGATGCCCCTGGCCGTGCGCATCGCGGCGGCGGAGCGAACAGGGCGGGCGCTCGTGGCTTCGCTCTGTGCGATTCCATGGTTTCGCAGGCAACGAATCCGTCGCCTCGGCGCATCCCATCGCACCCTCGAAATCGGTAATACAAGAAACTACATAACACTGAAAAACATTGGAAGGAAGGTCTTATGGCTACATTCACGGATGTCTATGCAGACAAGGCAGGCGTGCTGGACGACACATCCAAGGCACGGAGCAACATATACGAGTCGCGGCTCCGTCTCCTGCACAAAGCATTGGTGACCGCCCCGGATGGCGGGGCGGCGGACCCCGGCAAGATTGTGTCGATAGGCGTGGGCAGCGGCATCTTCGAAACACTGCTCGACCAGCGCTATGGGATCCGCGTGGCCCAGTCGGTCGAACCGTCCGCGGCACTCGGCGCGAGGGCGCGCGCCAAAGGGCTCGACGTCGTCGAGGCCACGGCGCAGGGCTTCGACTACGGAGCCGCCCCATATGACACGATCGTCTACAACGGCTCGTCCTTCGGCTTCATCCCGGACGACGAAATCGTCGAGACATTCTCGCGTAACAAGGCGGCGCTTGCACGGGGCGGGCGCATTGTGCTCACCGACGTCCCCGCGGAATCAGCGCTGGGCATCGCGCTGAGGTTCATCCAGGAGGGCTCCGTGCCAGGGCGCGTCGCGGAAGAGGCCCTGGCCGGGACCGCGTTCTTCAACGTGTCCGAACATTCCTACAAGCCGTATTGGCATGAGATCGGCTGGTACGTGGATGTGCTGCGCAAGGCGGGCTTCACGCAGTTCGGCTTCTGGCAGACGATTCCGGAGAACCCGCCGTACCACAACGAGCGCATCGAAGACCCGACGCCCGGCTACAAGAGCGGCAACTACGTGGCGATCGTCGCGTCGTGACGGGCGTGGCGCTGTCGGCCGGCGATCGGCCCCGGTGGGGCCCCGCAGGCCGGTGCGCCGACGGAAACAACATAACCATTACAGACAAAGAAAAACACCTCATAAAGAAAGAAGACAACAATGGCACGATTCCTCTCATCCGAAGCGGTCACCGAAGGGCACCCCGACAAGGTCTGCGACATCATCTCGGATTCCATCCTCGACGCGTATCTCGAGCTGGATCCCGATTCTCGAGTGGCGGTGGAAACCACCGCGAAGGACGGCCTCGTCGTCGTCGAAGGCGAGATCAGCGTGCCGCGCGTGCTCGACCACGTCGCCATCGTGCGCCAGGCGCTCCACGACATCGGCTACACGACCGCTGAGTCCGGCATCGACCCCGATGGCTGCGGCATCATCAACAACATCCGTCCGAGAGTGTTCGACAACCCCCAGGGCAACTATGGCGACACGCTGTCCGTCGCCGACAAGGAGGAGGCATACAACACCTTCGGAGGCGACCAGGGCATCATGATCGGCTATGCGAACGACGACACCGACGCCCTCATGCCGCTTCCGATCTATGCGTCGAACCGCATCGCGGAACGGCTGGCCTATGTGCGCAAGAACGGCATCATCCCGCAGCTGCGCCCCGACGGCAAGGTGCTCGTGACTGTGGAGTACACCGATGACCTGCGCCCCGTGGCCTTCCGCCATGTGCTCATCTCGGCGCAGCATTCGCCTGAGCTTTCGCTCGACGAGGTGCGTGCGCAGGTGCGTGAGAAGGTGCTCGACCCGGTGCTGGCGCAGTTCCCGAAGGTCGACAGCAGCGACGTGCATGTGGTGATCAACACCTCGGAGTTTCATACGGGCGGGCCCAAGGCCGATTCTGGGCTCACGGGGCGCAAGATCATCGTTGACACGTACGGCGGTTTCGCCGCGCACGGCGGCGGCGCGTTCTCTGGCAAGGACCCGCGCAAGCCCGACCGCTCCGCTGCTTACGCCGCGCGCTGGGTCGCCAAGAACATCGTGGCCGCGGGGCTCGCTCGGCGCGCGCAGGTGTCGTTGGGATACTTCCGCAACACGGCGGCGCCGGTGAACGTCGACATCGAGACCTACGGGACCGAGACGGTGCCGCGCGAGGCGATTCAGAAAGCGGTGGAGAAGGTCTTCGACCTGCGTCAGCTTGCCATCATCGAACAGTTGAATCTGCGTCGTCCGATATACCGGAAAACCGCGGCATATGGCCATTTTGGCCGGCAGGGCGAAGAATTCACCTGGGAAAATACAGAAAAATCCGAAATTTTGTATCGAACGGCAAAAACGTGCTATAGTGATAACTACAAACGGTAAACAAAACAGAAGTTTTGGGATCCGCCTTCGACGTCCGGCCTAGACCGGGGAGAGGCACCAAGGTGCTTGAGAGAATTAGCCGGAGGATAGGGCAGAGGGAAAGGCACTTCTGGTTTACGCGTTTGCGGGATGCACAAGGCATCAGTAATCAAGGTCCCGGCCACCTGATGGGGGTGGCCGGGACCTTTTCTTTTACCCAAAGCGGCGGAATATGGGGCCATTGTCTGCCGCATCGCGTCTGCACAGGGCTCTGCTCGTTACGTACGTACGCTCCAGCGAACGGTCTCGAACCGCCGTCCCGTATGCCCCAGAGCGTACGTCGGTCGTGGCTCATGCAGGCGGTCGATTCCGCCGGTCTCTCATACGTTCGGGATGGGGGCGGTGAAATCCAACGAAGCGCAGCTCGCCCGTCCGACTGCAACCGCGGACAGGACCCATATGCATTGGCCCACCGTCTTCCACGCCGATGCATGGAGGGCGATGGGCCAGGGCATCTGGTTCCGCTGTGCGGAATCACTTCTTCTTGCGAATGATGAGCTCGTATTGGTCGCGTTTCGTGAAGCACTTCCGGTACACCAGATGCAAGATCACGGCGTCGGCGATCAGCGTGAGGGCCGAGATCGCGGCAAGCACCATGAATTGGTACTTGGCTGCGATGAGCGGATCGTTGCCGGCCAGAATCTGGCCCGCCATCATGCCGGGGATCGTGACGATGCCGGCGGAGGCGAGCGACGCCACGGTGGGCATCAAGCCCAGGCGCATGGCCGACCGGATGGACGGCATGCTCGCCTCGCGCGGCGTGGCGCCCAGGGCCAGCATCATCTCGACCTCGTCACGCCGTTCCGTCATGTCTTCGAAGAAACGGCTCATCGCGAGCGCGGTCGCCGCAACCGTGTTGCCTAGCATCATGCCGGCCAGCGGAAGCACCACGCGCGGGGAATACCACGGGGTCGGGCGCACGATGAGCTCGACGACCACGGCCACCATGGCGATCATGGTCGTGGCCAGGGTGAGGAACACCGACAGTTCCAGTCCCTTCGGCACGTTTTTCGCCCGGGACATGGTGATCTGCACGGCGGCCGCAAGCATCACGACCATGAGTGCGATGACCCACCACCACGTGCCCTGTTCGATGACCCAGCGCAGGATCAGTCCCATCGCCGCCAGCTGGATCATTGCCCGCACCGCGGCCACGGGGAGCGACTTCTCGACGCCGAGTTGCGCGAAGGCGGAGATGACCGTGGCGATGACGATGAGTCCTAACGCCACGAGTATTCCCCAGATGTCGATGTCGTACACATCCTGCTGCGTCGCGGTGTCTGCGGCGTCGGCCACGAGTCGTGCGCCGCCGTCCATGGCAGAGGTGAGATTCACTACAATGCTCATCATCATGCGCCTTCTTCGGAGAATCGGGGAGTTTCTGGTGCGTCGTCGGCATCGGCTGCGCCGCCGACGACGCCGGTGGGGAAGTCGCTGGCGGGCGTATGAGCTCCGCCTTCCACGGTGAGGGTTCCGCCCGAGAGCACCGCCTTGACGTCGGCCAGTCCGTCCGGCGGCCTGTGGCGGACGCGG
Source organism: Bifidobacteriaceae bacterium UBA2724 (assembly GCA_002353815.1). Classification (GTDB taxonomy): domain Bacteria; phylum Actinomycetota; class Actinomycetes; order Actinomycetales; family Bifidobacteriaceae; genus Pseudoscardovia. The sequence goes on from DEKK01000014.1 coordinate 15,129, forward strand.
ATCATGGCCATGCCCGATTGATGCGCCATGCGCACCATATAGCGTGCGACGATCGCGGAGCTGTCGTCGTCAAGCCCTGCGTCCACCTCGTCGGCGAGAACGACTTTGGGATGCGTGAGCATGGTGCGCAGCATGCTCACGCGGGCCGATTGGCCTCCGGAAAGGTCGTGCGGGTCCCGCCCGAGCTCGATGTCGCCGAGGCCGACGGCGTCCAGGGCGACGCGGATGTCGTCGTCGGTCGGCGCCGTGGCGCGTCTCGATGCTGCGAAAGTGTAGGGCAGGCGGATCGCGTCGGCGACGGTGTCGCCGGGGAGCAGGCTCTTCTGCGGAAGATAGGCGACGAGATGGCGCCATTCCTGGAACGAGAACGTGGACGAGTCGCGCCCTTCGAGCCGAAGCGTGGCCCAGGCACGTGGGTTGAGCTGCGCGATGCAGGTGAGGAGGCTCGATTTGCCGCTTCCCGACGGCCCTGCCAGGTCCATCACCTCGCCCGCGTGCAACGAGAACGATACGCCGCTGAAAATCCCCTGCGCCCCCGCCTGGCGTCCGTCGCCGGTGTCCTCCGCGGTGCGCGACACGGCCGCGCACGCCGCTCCGGTCACCTCGAGAAGCGCGGTGCCGGGCGTACCGCCGGGTCCTGCAGGCCGTCGCATCCGATTGCTGTCCTGATTGCCGTTGACTGGATCCATGGCGATCCCCCTCTCATGCACCGCAGAACACTCATGTTCGTGGAAGCGTGCCAAGACTGCGTTCGCGGGGCGGCGCCATGTTGTTCCGTCGGATGGCGCCACGCCCATCGAGATACATAGTACCGAGTGACGCATTGTTTTGTTCGATATCGGAAGGCGCGCTTTGCGCGTCGGTCATTGACACACAAATCGAACACCCTACGGTATAATTAAGCGGAGTTGTTCACTAGCACGGCCCGGTCATGATGACGGCGGTCCCATGGCACATGCGCGTCCATCGCAATGGTACGGTGGCGCGTGCCAGCCGCAGTCGCATGGACGGGCCTGCATGGGAGTTTTCTCATAAACCGTATATGGATAGGACAATGGCTGAGTATACGAAGCTTGTGGAGGAATTGGGCGAGCCCGTGGAAGGCGGACGCTTCGACGCAAGGGGCGAAGCGGAAGAGGTGGCGACGGTGACGTTCAAGTTGCCGAAAAGCACCCTCGACCGCCTGAACAAGCGTGCGCAGGAGCTTGGCGTCACCCGTTCCTTCCTGATTCGCCGCGGCATCTCCGAGATACTCGCCGGCGGCTCACGCTCGCGTATCAGCAAGCTCGTCCTGGTGTCGACTTTCGAGACGCTGGATGACAACGGCGTGCCCGTCGAGCACAACCATGTCGTCAGGTCGGACGGTGACAACCACCGCCTCAACAGGCTGGTGTCCGAAATCACCGAAGAGATCGACCGTTCCCTCGACTGACCGTCTCGGTCGCCGCTCCGGATCACCCTTCGCCGGCGCCGCGTCATCCTTCCAGCTCCGCCACGCCCGTCTGCACGCCGCACGTTTCCCACACTTGCACGCGGGTCTCTTTCTGCGGGCGGCCTTTCACGTTGCCGATTCCCGGGCTGCGCATCCTGCCGATGGCGTCTGGAATCCCTCGATTCCGTTCCCGCGCAGCGCGGATGCATGGCGGCTGTCTGTACTCGGGGATTCGTGGGAATTCCTATCGCTGTGAGCGAACACGGCGAGTCGAACATATGTTCGGGCGATATACTTTGAGCACGTATCAGGCTTTTGCACCCCTCCTCGCAGGGTGCATCGGGTTTGCGCCTACGACACGAACTCAATGGCGCGGAATGCCGAAAGGCACGAGCTGAAGCGCGAGGCGAAAAGAGGCATCATGACAGCGACGCCACACGAGACGGCGGTTCCCTGGGCCCAGGCGCCGGACGAAGCGGAGACCCCTGCCGCCCTTCGCGACCCGGGCCATGCGGCCCAGACGCAGGGGCATGAATTTCACATGAGAAAGGCGCAGGGGGCGATCGTCGACGACCTGTCGGACGTTCCGGCCGATCGCAAGATCGTCATCAGCGGCGCCCGCGAGCACAACCTCAAGAACGTCGACCTCGCCATCCCGCGCAACGAAATGGTCGTCTTCACGGGCCTGTCGGGTTCGGGCAAGTCGTCGCTGGCCTTCGACACCCTTTTCGCCGAAGGACAGAGGCGGTACGTCGAGTCGCTGTCCGCATACGCGCGGCAGTTCCTCGGCCAGATGGACAAGCCGGACGTGGATTTCATCGAGGGCCTGAGCCCGGCCGTTTCGATCGACCAGAAGACCACGAACCGAAATCCGCGCTCCACCGTGGGCACGATCACCGAGATCTACGACTACCTGCGATTGCTCTTCGCCCGGACAGGCGTGCCCCATTGCCCCGTGTGCGGCGAAGAGGTTAAGGCCCAGACACCCCAGCAGATCGTTGATACGCTTCTGACATATCCTGAGCGGACGCGCTTCCAGGTGCTTGCGCCGGTCGTGAAAGGCCGCAAGGGCGAATTCGCGGAACTGTTCGACCAGCTGCGCACCGACGGCTACGCCCGTGTGCTCGTCGACGGTGATGTGAAGCGCCTGTCGGACGACATCAGGCTCGCCAAGACCAAGAAGCACCACATCGACGTGATCGTCGACCGACTGGTCATCAAAGACGGCATCCGGCAGCGTCTCACCGACTCGGTGGAGACGGCACTGCGCCTGTCCGGCGGCGTCGTGACCGCCGAGTTCGTGGACATGGACGACGACGACCCGGCCAAGTTCCGTCCGTTCTCGGAACACCGCAGCTGCCCGAACGGCCATGAGCTGGAGATCGAGGAGATCGAGCCGCGCACGTTCTCGTTCAACGCTCCGTACGGCGCCTGCCCGGCCTGCACGGGCATCGGATACAATCTGGAGATCGACCCCGAGCTCGTGGTGCCCGACCCCGAGAAGTCGCTGGCGGAAGGCGTCATCGAACCCTGGTCCGCGACGAAGACGCAGATGGAATACAACACGCATCTGCTCGAAGGTCTTGCCGGCGAGCTGGGGTTCTCCATGGACACCCCGTGGAAAGACCTCGGCGACGAGGTGCGCAATGCGCTGCTCTACGGGCATGACTTCAAAGTGCATGTGCGCTACCGCAACAGGTGGGGGCGCGAACGCGAATACTCCACCGGCTTCGAAGGCGTGGTGCACTCGCTCATGCGCCGGTACCACGAGACCGATTCGGAGCAGATGAAGCAGTACTACGAGTCATACATGCGCGAAGTCCCCTGCCAGGTCTGCCGTGGCAAGCGGCTCAAGCCCGAGGTGCTCGCCGTGACGGTCGACGGGAAGTCGATCGCCGACGTGTGCGACATGGCCGTGTCCGACAGCCTGCGCTGGGCGCTCGGCCTCAAGCTCGAAGGGGCGGCGGCCAAGATCGCCGTCGAGGTCCTCAAGGAGATCCGGGCCCGTCTCGGATTCCTCAACGACGTGGGGCTCAACTACCTCACGCTCTCCCGCGCCGCGGCGACCCTTTCGGGTGGCGAGGCGCAGCGCATCCGCCTCGCCACGCAGATCGGCTCCGGTCTCGTCGGCGTCATGTATGTGCTCGACGAGCCGTCCATCGGCCTGCACCAGCGCGACAACGAAAGGCTCATCGAGACGCTGCACAACCTGCGCGACCTCGGCAACACGCTCATCGTGGTCGAACACGACCAGGAGACCATCGAGACCGCCGACTGGCTCGTGGACATCGGACCCGGTGCCGGCGAACACGGCGGCGTCATTACGTATTCCGGCCCAGCCAAGGGCATCGTGGACGCGCCGCTGTCGATTACCGGAGATTACATCGCGGGACGCCGGAAGATCGAGGTGCCTCAGACCCGCCGCAAGGTGCGCAGGGGCGGCAAGCGCCTCAAGATCGTCGGGGCCCGGGCCAACAACCTCAAGAACATCGATGTGGAGATCCCGCTGGGCGTGTTCACATGCATCACGGGCGTGTCCGGATCCGGCAAATCCACCCTCATCAACCAGATCCTCTATCCGGTGCTCGCCGACAAGCTCAACGGCGCGCGCATCGTTCCTGGCAAACACACCCGCGTGGAAGGCGTGGACCAGCTGCGCAAGGTCATCCACGTGGACCAGAACCCCATCGGGCGCACGCCGCGTTCCAACCCCGCCACCTACACGGGCGTCTGGGACAAGATCCGCCAGCTTTTTGCCAAGACCCCCGAGGCACAGGTGCGCGGATACGGGCCGGGGCGTTTCTCGTTCAACGTCAAAGGCGGCCGATGCGAGGCCTGCCACGGCGACGGGACCATCAAGATCGAGATGAACTTCCTTCCCGATGTCTACGTGCAGTGCGAAACCTGCCATGGCAAGCGCTACAACCGCGAGACGCTCGAAGTGCGCTACAACGGCAAGACCGTCGCCGACGTGCTCGACATGCCCATCGAAGAGGCCGCAGGCTTCTTCAAGGCCCACCCGTCGATCTCGCGCTACCTCGACACGTTGGTCAGCGTGGGGCTCGGCTACATCCGTCTGGGGCAACCCGCCACGACGCTGTCCGGTGGCGAAAGCCAGCGCGTGAAGCTCGCCACCGAGCTGCAACGCAGGTCGGACGGACGCACCGTCTACATCCTCGACGAGCCGACCACGGGCCTGCACTTCGAAGACATCCGCAAGCTTCTCGGCGTGCTTCAGGGGCTTGTTGACAAAGGCAACACGGTGATCGTCATCGAGCACAACCTGGACGTGGTCAAGTCCGCCGACTGGATCATCGACCTCGGGCCTGAAGGCGGCGATGGCGGCGGCACGATCGTCGCACAGGGAACGCCCGAACAGGTGGCGGAGAATCCGAACAGCTGGACCGGGCGCTTCCTCAAACCCATGCTGGCTCAGCGCTGACAGCCGTCATGTGCCAAGTCCGGGCCACGGCGCGCGGCGCCGCATCGGGTCGGCATCATCCCGGGGGCGCGGTATGCCGGCCAGGATCGGCGCTATGTCCCGACCGGGTCCGGACCTGGCCGGCTGTGCGCACCGTCGCCTGATGGCCGCGGAGCCCCGGCTTCCGTATATCGTGTTTCACATATCGGGCCTTGTGCATCGGGCCTGCACGATGTACAACGGTCACCAAGCAACGGTCGCCAAGGCGCACGGCCATGGAAACGATCCGTGCGCGGCGCTTCAGCGCCGCGGCACCCAGAAAACAGGATACGTAAGAAAACAGGATACGTAAGAAAGGAGACGCCATGATCATCGAGAAACATTCGCCGGGAACATGGCGTCGCACCGCCCAGAACCTCGCCCAGCAAGGCACCCCGTCGGCGGAAACGTCCGGCCAGGGGCAGGAACCGGGCGTCAACAAAAACGGAGCCCCGCTCCTGGGGGACTCCCGCGACCTGTTCCGCCCCAAGCCCAGCGACATCCCGCAGCAGCCTGGCGTCTACAAGTGGCGCGACGCCAACGGCCGCGTCATCTACGTCGGCAAGGCCAAGAACCTGCACAACCGCCTCGCCAATTACTTCCAGCCTCTCAAGAACCTGCATCCCCGCACGCAGACCATGGTGCTCACCGCGCGGAGCCTGGAATGGACCGTCGTGAGCAACGAGCTGGAATCCCTGACCCTCGAATACACGTGGATCAAGGAATTCGACCCTCGTTTCAACGTGGTGTTCCGCGATGACAAGACCTATCCGTATCTTGCCGTGTCGGTGGGGGAGGAATACCCCCGTGTCTGGTTCACCCGCAGCCGCAACCGCCGGGGGACGCGGTACTTCGGCCCCTACGTCAAGGTCTGGGATGTGCGCAACACGCTGGACTCCCTGCTCGCCACCTATCCCGTCCGCACCTGCTCGCCGGGGGTGTTCCACAAAGCCCAGATGTCCGACAGGCCGTGTCTTCTCGCCTCGATCGGCAAATGCTCAGCGCCCTGCGTGGGGCGCATCAGCCCGCAGGACCACCGGCGCATGGTCGAGCACCTCGTGGGCATCATGACGGGCAAACTCGGGGCGTCGTACATTGCGCAGCTCACGCGCGAGATGAAGAGTGCCAGCGATGACCTCGACTTCGAGAAGGCCGCCCGTCTGCGCGACAGGATAGCGATGATGCGCAACTCCATCCAGAGCAATGCGGTCGCCTTCGACTCCGACGTGGACGCCGACGTGTTCGGCATCCGTTCGGACGAACTCGAGGCGAGCGTCCATGCGTTCTTCGTCCGCGCGGGGACCATCCGGGGCGAGCGCAACTGGAGCGTCGAACGCGTCGAGGACGTGAGCGACGCCGAGCTCATGGCCGATCTCATCACGCAGGTGTACTCGTCGCTCATGGATGAGAACGCCCGCGAATCCTCGGTCTCCTACGCCTCGGACTCCATCGAGATCACGACGAAACGCGACGCCCTGGCACCGACCCAGCAGACGACCGCGACCGATGCCGAATCCCGCGCCCGCATCACCCGCGAACGCCATGAAAGAGAGGAGAGAACGGGGCGAGACGACCTCATGTCCCCGATATCGCCCGTTCCCCGCGAGATTTTGCTGCCCATCGAGCCAGCGAGGAGGGAGGAACTCGAAAGCTGGCTCAGCGAGCTGCGCGGCTCGGCTGTGACCATACGCACCCCATTGAGGGGCGACAAGCGCGACCTCATGGACAAAGCCAACGCCAACGCGACGCAGGCTCTCCAGCGCAGCAAGATGAGCCGCATCAAAGACCTGGGCGCGCGCACGGAAGCCATGAACGACGTGGCCGACGCCCTGGGGCTCGACAGCGCTCCGCTGCGCATCGAATGCTACGACATCTCAAATGCCTCCGGTGGCGGCTACCAGGTGGCGTCCATGGTGGTGTTCGAAGACGCCGTCGCCAAAAAAACCGAATACCGCCGCTTCGCCATCCATGGCAAGGACGGAAAAGGCGCTGTCGACGATACGTCGGCCATCTACGAGACGCTCACGCGACGTTTCAAGCATGGCAACGTTGCCGGAGACACGGGCGAGGACATGGACAGCGAGAGGCGCATCGAAGAAGCGGGCTCCGCGGTCTACGCAGCCGACGATGACGTGGTGATTCAGCAGAACTCGAACCCCCGCCATTTCGCCTACAAACCCAATCTCGTGGTCGTCGACGGCGGATACCCGCAGGTGCGCGCCGCCGCCAAGGCGCTTGAGGACTGCGGCGTCACCGATGTGGCGGTGTGCGGCCTGGCCAAGAAACTCGAAGAGGTGTGGGTGCCCGACGACGATTACCCAATCATCATGAAACGCCAGTCCGAGGGCATGTACCTGCTGCAGCGGGTGCGTGACGAATCGCACCGCTTCGCCATCACCTACCACCGCCAGATGCGCCGCAAGGGCACTTTGCGCAGCGCCCTCGACGGCATCGACGGCATCGGGCCCTCCTATCAGAAGAAACTGCTGCGGCATTTCGGCTCGGTCAAGCAGATCCGTGCGGCGAGCCTGGACGACCTGCAGCAGGTCGACGGCATCGGCGAGAAGAAGGCGCGGAGCATCTACGCCGCGCTCCATCCCGACGACGATGCGGCATCCGCCCCGGAAGCCGCCACGGTCCCCGCGGAGTCCGACGGCGCTGCCGTGATTGCCATGCCGACGGCCATGGAATCGACGGCCGCAGAACCGGCGGGCGCAGCACCGGTTGCCGCAGCGGATGCGACCTTGGTTTCCGCACCGGACGCGACGCCATCGGTCCCTTCCGCGGCTGACTCCGGCAGCCTGAGACATGAGACGGCCTTGCGTCGCTCCCATGCCGACCCAAAGTCCATGAAGTGTGGGAATAATGGGTGCAGGATGGGCGCTGGTGCCCATCGGACGGACAATGCGTCGGACAGATGAAGAAGGAGCGGGTCTTGACGAATATCACACACCGGGCGGCGGTTCTGGGGGATCCCATCGCGCATTCGCTGTCGCCAGTGCTTCACAATGCCGCATACGAGGCGATGAACCTGCAAGGGTGGTTCTATGACCGCGCGCAGGTGTCGCAGGACGGGCTGGACGATTTCCTCCACGGGCTGGATTCGGCATGGCGCGGCCTGAGCCTCACCATGCCGCTCAAACGCACCATCATCCCCTACGGCAAGCCGCAAGACAAATGGGTCAAGCTGCTGGGCGTGGCCAACACGGCGGTCATGGACTGGGAGATGCAGAACTCCGAGCATCCCGAGCTGCCCGGCATCCGGCTGTACAACACCGACGTGCGCGGAATCCAACGCGCCCTCCAGCACGTGTCCCGTCCCCACCGCACCCTGCGCACTGCGCTGATTCTGGGCAATGGCAACACGGCCCGGTCCGCGTACGCGGCGCTGAGCCAGCTCAACGTCAACTCCATCACCGTCGCAGCGCGCCATACCGAGAAATCCGCGCCCATGGTCAAGCTGGGCACCACGTTCCGCATCAACACCGAGCTTGCGTCGCTTGAAGACATCGGCGGCGACCTGTCGGGCTTCGACTATGTGGTGAGCACGCTTCCCGCGCATGCCGCCGACGGCATCGCCGAGCGCCTGAAACCATCTGGCAAGTCATTCGGGACCCTGCTCGACGTCATCTACGATCCGCGCCCGACGGCGCTTCTGGAAGCATGGGCTGAGTGCAACGGCACGGCGATTGGCGGCGAGGAGATGTTGCTCCAGCAGGCAATTCCGCAAGTCGCCTACATGACGTCGCGTCCCCCCGAGGAAGTGTCGTCCATCGCCGAGGAACACATGCGCAAGGCCCTTCATGAGGCGATGTGACCCTTGTCTTGATGCCGCGGGGGCTTGCCGCCGTGTCTTTCAAGTCGCCTGAGACGGCGTCCGCAGCGCCGGCACACCGGGGCGAATCCTGGACGGCCTCAGCTGCGAGGAATCCGTCGGAGGCGAGATAATGGGCATCATGTGCGCATCCTGACAGTGCAATGCGCTACGATTCATTCGGAACGGAAAAGCAAAGGGGAGGGTCCATGGCAACTGAGACCGGCACAGAAACGGCAACTCCGCGTCCGGCGAATGATTTCGAGGTCCTGCTCATCACGGGCATGTCCGGCGCCGGTCGTTCGCGTGCGGCGGACGCCATCGAAGACATCGGATGGTACGTCGTCGACAACCTTCCGCCGAACATGCTCGTACCCCTTGTCGACATGATGACTTCGTCCGGCTCCAAGGTGCACAAGCTCGCGACGGTGATTGATGTGCGCACCCAGGGCTACTTCGACGACCTCTCGTCCGTGTTCAACCATCTCGACGACCTGGGCGTCAAGTACCGCATCCTGTTCCTTGACGCGAGCGACAGCGAACTCATCAAGCGCTACGAGTCGGTGCGCCGCCCGCATCCGCTCCAGCGCGGTCGCCGGCTCATCGACGGCATCAAGGAGGAGCGCGAGCTGCTGGCGACGCTGCGCAACCGCGCGGACGTCGTGATCGACACCACCGACATGTCGGTGCACCAGCTGTCGACCAAGCTGTACGATTCTCTGCTCGGATCCGGCCCCTCGACCGTCACCGTGCACATCTTCAGCTTCGGTTTCAAATACGGCATTCCGCTCGACGCCGATTTCGTGGCAGACGTCAGGTTCCTGCCCAATCCCTATTGGGTCCCCGAGCTGCGTGACATGACCGGCATGGACAAACCCGTCAGCGACTATGTGCTGTCGAGCCAAGGCGCTTCGGAATTCCTCGACGCCTACACCCAGGCCATCATGACCGCCATCGACGGATACTGCCGCGAAGACAAGCATTACGTGACCATCGCCGTCGGCTGTACCGGCGGCCAGCACCGATCCGTGGCCATGAGCGAGGCGCTTGCCGAGCGCTTGCGCGCCCACGGCCTGACGGTCTCCGTCTCCGCACGCGAACTGGGGCGCAAGGATCGCCACCAGGACAAATAAACTAGCGATAATTCAAGCGAAAATTCAACAGATGCCAGCGGCTTTCTGCGGCATATGGGTGGAATCCGGCCTTGCGGCCGGGTCTCCATGTTCGTATGCTGGGTTGGCGGAGCCGCGGGTAAGATGGGCTTGCCGTCCTGTCGACATTTGCCGATTTCGGTCAAATAACCCGATAGAGTTTTTTGTCGGCTAGTATGTTCACGGCGCGTGGGATGAACAGGCGCATGAGGTGTGTATGCCACCCCAGATGGGAATCGGAAGGAAGGTAAACAGTTGTCACTCTTGGAGGATGTCAAGAACGAGCTAGCGCTCATCGACGACGACCCGCCCATTGTCAAGCGGGCCCAGGCGGCGACGATGATTCGCTTCGCCGGAGCCATGGGCGTTGTCAAGCGACATGTCATCCTCGAGTGTTCGTTCGACAACCTTGCCTCTGCCACGTGGCTTGTCAATACGATCAAGAACGTCTACGGCCAAGAGGCCCTCGTGCTCAAGCGCACGGTCAAGACCTCCAAGGGCGTGGTGAGCCGTTACATGGTGCGCGTGTTGAAAAACACCGTGAATCTTGCAATCCAGACAGGTCTCATCGACCGCCGAACCAAGCACCGCGTCGTCGGCCTGCCCGCCGAAGTGGTCGGTGGCAGCCCCGCCGATATCAAGGCGGCATGGCGAGGGGCGTTCCTCGCACATGGCATGCTGTCCGAGCCGGGACGTGCAAGCTGCCTCGACATCGCATGCCCGAACAAAGAGACGGCCATGGCACTTCAAGGCACCGCACGCCGTCTTGGGTTCGCCACCAAGACCAAAGTCACCAGCGAAGCCAGCACGCATATCGTGATCCGCGACAGCGATGCCGTCGAGCGCATCCTGCTGCTCATGGGGGCCATCCGCACGAGCCGCGAATGGAGCGGCAAGCGCGTCGACGGCGAATCCCGCGGCAAGGCGAACCGACTCGCCAACTTCGATGACGCCAACATGCGCCGCAGCGCCAAGGCCGCGGTCGAGGCATCGAAGAAAATCACCGAAGCGTTTGAAATCCTCGGCGACGACATCCCGCAGAACTTGCGCGACGCCGGACGACTGCGCCTCGAGCATCGCGACGCAAGCCTCGAACAACTCGGACAGCTCGCCGACCCGCCTGTCACGAAGGATGCCATCGCGGGCCGTATCCGCCGCCTGCTCCAGCTTGCCGAAAGGGCGAAGAAGCAGCGCGAAGCCGAAGGCAATCCCGTCGGCATCGGCGGGGCCGATGCCGACGATTCCGCCCATGCCCCGCATGGGACCGAGACGAGCGACGGCACGGCCTCGACCGGCACCGACGCACGATGACGACAGCCGAGAGGCACTTTTATCCGAGGTTCGTTCAACCGGGCGTAACCCTGCCGTGACGGCAGTGGCGCGCTGGGTCGGCAATCCTCGCACCGCATCTGGCCGCGTGGCATCCGGATCCACGCGGCCAGTGCTGTTTTCAGGGCCGCCGTGGCCGCGGCGATGATGACGACGCGTGCGCATCGTGCATCAGCGTGCACGTCACCTGCGCCCCGGCCGCTCCCGCCCCCGCGTGCATGGCTTGCCCCAGGTCGATCTCGTCTGCCACGGCGGGGCGGTTCCAACATTCATCCCCAAAATTCAGCCGACTTTCGGTTTCTTCTCATTGGCACAATGTAGAATCCGAAGTGTCGATACAGTGCGCATGCGTGCCAACGACCCTCCAGGGCATGCCACGTCTGCGCATTCCGAAGGTAGGAAAGGATACTATGAAGACTCTCAAGGACCTCGGAAACCTCGAAGGCAAGCGCGTTCTCGTCCGTGCCGATTTCAACGTCCCGCTCGATGGGACCACCATCACCGATGATGGTCGTATCCGTGCCGCTCTCCCCACCATCAACGAGTTGCGCAAGCAGAACGCCAAGATCATCCTGATGGCCCACCTCGGTCGTCCGAAGGGCAAGGTCGTTCCTGAGCTGAGCCTCGCTCCGGTCGCCAAGCGGCTGTCCGAGCTGCTGGGCCAGGATGTCGTGCTCGCCAAGGACACCTATGGCGAGGATGCCCAGGCCAAGGTCGCCGCCATGAAGGACGGCGATGTCGTTCTGCTCGAGAACGTTCGTTTCAACCCCGAAGAGACCAGCAAGGACGAGGCCGAGCGCGCGGCATACGCCAAGAAGATCGCTGCTCTCGGCGAGGTCTTCGTGTCCGACGGCTTCGGTGTCGTGCACCGTGCGCAGGGCTCCAACTACGACGTCGCCAAGGATCTGCCGGCTGCGGCGGGCCTGCTCGTCGAGAAGGAAGTCAAGGCCCTGTCCAAGGCCACTGAGAACCCTGAGCGTCCGCTGACCGTCGTGCTCGGCGGCTCCAAGGTCTCCGACAAGCTCGGCGTCATCGAGAACCTGCTGTCCAAGGCCAACCGCCTCGTCATCGGCGGCGGCATGGTCTTCACGTTCCTCAAAGCCCTCGGTTACGAGGTCGGCACCTCGCTGCTCGAAGAGGACCAGCTCGACACCGTCAAGGGCTACATCGAGACCGCGAAGAAGAACAACGTGGAACTCGTGCTCCCGACCGACATCGTCGTCAACGCCGGATTCCCGGCAGGCGACACCCCGGTGAACCCGGAGGTTGTGTCCGCCGACGCCATCCCGGCCGACAAGATGGGCCTCGACATCGGCCCGGACTCCCAGAAGCTCTTCCATGACAAGATCGTCGACTCCAAGACCGTCGTCTGGAACGGCCCGATGGGTGTGTTCGAGGTCCCGCAGTTCGCTGACGGCACCCGCGCCGTAGCACAGGGCCTCGTGGACGCCACCAAGAACGGTGCATTCACCATCGTCGGCGGCGGCGATTCCGCATCCGCCGTGCGCAACCTCGGCTTCGACGAAGCTGGTTTCTCGCACATCTCCACCGGCGGCGGCGCCTCCCTCGAGTTCCTCGAGGGCAAGACCCTGCCCGGCCTGGCGGTGCTCGAGTAGACCTCGCGGCATGATGCCACGCTGCCGGTTCGTCCCATGAACCGGCGATGAAACGCAGGCCGGCGCGTCCGGCCTGCGTTTTGTTCGTGCCTCGATGCATCGGGGCACGAGATTCCCGTATTCGTCTATCGCGTCGCCAACGCGGAAAGGTGCGTCCATGCGCAAGCCCATCATCGTGGGAAACTGGAAGATGAACCTCGACCATCTCGAAGCAACCTACTGCGTGCAGAAACTCGCCTGGCTGCTGAGGGACGCGCATTTCGACTATTCGTCATGCGACGTCGCGGTCATGCCCCCGTTCACCTCCATCCGCTCGGTCGAGGTGCTTGTCGAGGCCGACAGGCTCAAGATCCAATACGGGGCGCAGACGGTCTCCGTGACCTCGCAAGGGGCGTTCACGGGGGACGTCTCGGCCGATATGCTGGCGGCGCTGGGTTGCAAGTATGTGATCGTGGGGCATTCCGAACGTCGCAAATACCATCCGGAAGACGACGCCACGCTCGTCGACCAGGTGAGGGCGATTCTCGCGGCCGGCATGCAGCCGATCCTGTGCGTGGGGGAGAGCTATGACGAGCGCAAGCAGGGCATAGAGCTCGAATACGCCGTGGGTCAGGTCAACGACATCACCCGGGACCTGTCCGAAGAAGAAGCGGCCAATATGCTCGTCGCCTATGAGCCCGTCTGGGCGATTGGCACCGGCATGGTCGCCACGTCTAAGACGGCACAGGACGCCGCGCATGCAATACGCCAGCATTTCGCCACGGTGTTTTCGGCGAAGGTGGCCGACTCCGTGCGAATTCTCTACGGTGGATCGGTCAATTCCTCCAATGCCTCGCAGCTTATGTCGCAGGCCCGCGACATGGACGGGTTCCTCGTGGGAGGGTCTTCGCTCGACCCCGAGGAATTCGACAAAATCGTGAGGCTGACGCAGAAAGCCGCCAAGCAGCGCTAAAGGGACAAGGAGACCCGGTGCAACGATCTGTGCCGCCGTGGACGCGATTGCGGGCCGCGGGGCCATGGAAGGGGCGCGATTGTGAGGAGTTCGGCCTGACCTTGCGGCGCCGGACCGACGTCTCGCAACACGCAAGGCGGATTTTCCTTCTCTTCGCCGATAATGACGCTCAACGGCAAAAGATGCGGTAGACTAGGCAAGGTATTCGAAATCGGAGGTTATCGTGCACGTTCTCAAGATTGCCCTTCAGATCGCTGTCGTCGTTCTGAGCATTTTGCTCACCATGCTCATCCTCATGCATAAGGGCAAGGGCGGCGGTCTTTCTGATATGTTCGGCGGCGGCATGGCCGTCAATGCGGCGACCTCCGGTGTTGCTGAGAAGAACCTGAACCGCATCACCGTCATCGTCGCACTCATCTGGGTCGCGATTTGCATCGGCCTCGATTTGATGATCAAATACCAGATCGGCTGATAGCCCGACAAAATAACGGTAAGAAAACGGTATCGGTAAGAAAACAAAGTAATGTTAAGAAAGCCCGGCATGGAGCCGGGCTTTTTCATTGGGAATTGAACTTGACTCGTCGTTCTGCCGCAGGGCCCGCAGGTATTTCAAGAAGGAAGGGCACCTCTGGGTGCGGAGGGATACGCTGCGACGCGACTTCAAGAAATTGAACTTCCAGAGTTGCATGTCATTGCCGTGATGCTATAGTTTTGAACTAACAAGTTCAAAGTTCAATTCATGGGAGCTTTATGTCAGAACAGACCTTTTCGACAAGGCTGACGACAGCGCTCGACGAGCGCGGCCTCAAGCAGGTTGACATCGTGCGCGCCGCACAGGCCGCAGGAGTCAAACTCGGCAAGAGCCATATGAGCCAGTATGTGAGTGGCAAAACCGTTCCCCGCGACAATCTGTTGGATTTCCTGGCCAAGACTTTGGATGTACGGACCGAATGGCTTCTGGGCAAAGACGTGCCCATGTCTCCGTATTCCGCACAGGCGGCATCAGCATCCGCCCCAGACGCATCCGCCTCGAAGTCGACAGGGGGCCGCGCCACGGATCCGGCCCAGCGTGCGGCCACACCGCCCTCAGCATCCTCCGATGCCGTTGCAGAACCGGCAGAGCGCGACGACCAGCACGCATCAGCTTCGGTTCCTTCATCCTCACAACCGCTCCATTCCCATACCGCCCATACCGGAAACACCACACAGACCGTTACAGAAACACAGAAAGTCCCCACCACCATGCGAGAGTTCAAGAAATCCAGCAAGCTCGACAATGTCCTCTATGACGTCCGCGGCCCGGTCGTCGATGAAGCGAACCGTATGGAAGCCGAAGGCATCAACGTCCTCAAGCTCAACATCGGCAACCCCGCACCGTTCGGATTCCGCACGCCAGACGAGGTCATCCATGACCTGGCCCACCAGCTGACCGAAACCGAAGGCTACTCGCCGTCCAAGGGCCTGTTCTCCGCACGCAAGGCCATCATGCAGTACTCCCAGATCAAGGGCCTGCCGAACGTCACAATCGACGACATCTACACCGGCAACGGAGTGAGCGAGCTCATCAACCTCAGCATGCAGGCTCTTCTCGACAACGGCGACGAAGTGCTCGTGCCTGCGCCTGATTATCCGCTGTGGACCGCCTGCGTGACGCTGTCCGGCGGCAAGGCGGTGCATTACATCTGCGACGAGGAATCCGAATGGTACCCCGATATCGAGGATATGGAGAAGAAGATCACCGACAAGACCAAGGCGATCGTCCTCATCAACCCGAACAACCCGACCGGCGCGGTGTATCCCACCGAAGTCCTCGAGCAGATCGTTGAGGTGGCGCGCCGTCACCAGCTCATGATCTTCAGCGACGAGATCTACGATCGCCTGTGCATGGACGGCATCAAGCACACGTCCATCGCCTCGCTGGCCCCCGACCTGTTCTGCGTGACGTTCTCCGGACTCTCGAAGTCTCATATGATCGCCGGCTACCGCATTGGCTGGATGGTGCTCAGTGGTAACAAGGCGATTGGCAAGGACTACATCGAAGGCCTCAACATGTTGTCGAACATGCGCATCTGCTCCAATGTGCCGGCCCAGTCAATCGTGCAGACGGCGTTGTGGGGCCACCAGAGCGTCAACGATTACATCGTGCCCGGAGGCCGCATCTACGAACAGCGCGAATACATCTACAACGCGCTGAATTCCATCGACGGCATCACCGTGGTCAAGCCGAAGGCCGCGTTCTATGCGTTCCCGAAGCTCGATGAGAAGAAATTCAACATCCATGACGACCAGCAGTTCGCGCTCGACCTACTCAAGCAGCAGAAACTGCTCGTGGTGCAGGGGACCGGCTTCAACTGGATTGCTCCCGATCACTTCCGCATCGTGTATCTTCCGCGAATCGAAGACCTCAAGGATGCTATGGGACGTCTGGCGCGTTTCCTCGAACACTACAGGCAGTAAAAAAGAAAGGTGGACTCGTCGCGGTCCATCCCGGCGAACATCGTCGCACAAACACGTAGGGGCGTGAGATGCACAGGACGCATCTCACGCCCTTTTTGGTGTCTCGGGCTCCCTGTCATCCATCAAGGCCGACGTGTCGAAACGATGGCGGGATTGGATATCCGCGTCCGCGAGTCGAAGCACCGATGGCGACACTTCACCATGCCGGACGAAATGGGGCAATGGGCCAAGGATGATCCGTCGCGCAGACGGGGAGTGGACCATGATTCGTGCGGAGGATGACAACGTCAGCGACGGATGAGAGGGGAAGCGACTGCCGCGTCAACATCATGGTAGTTGTCGCGGTCCCGGGGGCAGCGCACCCTTCCGCCTTCATTGGATCGCCTTGACCTCGTGGCCTACCGCTGGCTCGCATGATGCAGCGGAAAGCCCAAACAAAAATCCCCTGCAGCACGTGGCTGCAGGGGATTTCGCTGGCAATCAGCTCTGTTCAGCTGTATTCGCTGGACTCCGTCGATGCCCCTGGTGTTCCTGAGGCGTCAGCGGAGATGAGAGCAGATGTCTCAGGCGTTCACGCGGTCGATGCCGGACTGGACATCGGCGAGCACGGAATCCCAGGAAGCGATGAACTTGGCGACGCCGTCAGCCTCGAGCTGGTCGGTGACATCCTTGATGTTGATGCCGAGATCGGCGAGCTTGTTCATGATGGCGTGGGACTCTTCGTAGGTTCCGGCGATGGACGGAGCGCCATTGCCGTGATCGGCGAGAGCGTTCAGGGTCTTCTCAGGCATGGTGTTCACCACGTTCGGGGCAACGAGCTCGTCGACATACTTGCAATCGGAGTATGCGGCGTTCTTGGTGCCGGTGGAAGCCCACAGCGGACGCTGCTTCTTGGCGCCCTTGGCCTCGAGAGCGGCCCAACGAGGATCGGAAGCGAACTTCTTTTCGAAGAGCTCGTAAGCGAGGCGAGCGTTGGCGACAGCGGCCTTGCCTTCGAGAGCCTTGGCTTCGTCGGAACCATTGGCTTCGAGCAGCTTGTCGACTGCGGTGTCCACGCGGGACACGAAGAAGGAAGCGACGGAGCCGATGTGCTTGAGGTCGTGGCCGTTGGCGTCAGCCTGGGCGATGCCCTCGATGAAGGCGTCGATGACCTGCTCGTAGCGCTCGATGGAGAAGATCAGCGTCACGTTGACGGAGATGCCCTTGGCGAGCGTTGCGGTGATGGCCGGCAGACCTTCGAGGGTGGCCGGGATCTTGATCATGGCGTTCGGACGGTTGACCTTGGCCCAGAGTTCCTCGGCCTGCTTCTCGGTGGCCTCGGTCTCGTGGGCGAGGCGGGGATCGACCTCGATGGAGACGCGGCCGTCGACGAAGTCGGTGGCCTCAGCGATGTCGCGGAAGATATCCGTGGCGTTGCGCACATCGGTGGTGGTCAGCTCGCGAACGGCGGTCTCGACGTCGACCTTGCCGAGCTCCTTGAGCTGAGCATCGTACGGGCCGACCTGGGAGAGGGCCTTCTGGAAGATGGACGGGTTGGTGGTGACGCCAACGACGTTCTTGTTCTTGATGAGGTCCTGCAGGGAGCCGGACTCGATGCGGGTGCGGGACAGATCGTCCAGCCAAATGGAAACGCCATTGTCGCTGGTGCGCTGAGTTGCTTCAGTCATGTTTTATTTTCTCCTTGTATTCCTTTATGGAACAATCCAATGATACAGGGGAGGGGCGTCCGGTCATGGCCACCCCTCCCGAGGGATGACGGATCAGGCGTTGACCTCGGCGAGGGAAGCCTTGGCGGCCTCCACTACGTGCTCGGCGGTGATGCCCAGATCGATCATGTTCTGAGCGCCGTCGCCCTGCAGGCCGAACTGCTCGATGGAGATGGCCTTGCCGTAGGCGCCGAGGTACTTGTACCACGGCATAGCAACGCCGGCCTCGATGGAGACGCGGGCCTTGACGCCGGCCGGAAGGACCTCTTCCTTGTACTCGGCGTCCTGCTCCTCGAACCATTCCATGGACGGCACGGACACGACGCGGGCCTTGATGCCCTCGTCTGCGAGCGTCTTGGCGCCGGCAACGGCCCACTGGACCTCGGAGCCGGAGGCCATGATGATGACATCCGGGGTGCCGTCGGTGTCGACGAGCACGTAAGCGCCCTTGCGGACGCCGTCCTTGGCCTTGTCCTTGGTCTCGGCGAGGGTCGGGACACCCTGGCGGGTGAGGATCATCGCGGTCGGCAGGGTGTTCTTCTTCTCGAAGAAGTAACGGTAGGCCTCGGCGGTCTCATAGGCGTCGGCAGGGCGGACGACCTCGAGCTGCGGCATCGCGCGGAAGGCCGCGAGGTGCTCGATCGGCTGGTGGGTCGGACCGTCTTCGCCGAGGGCCACGGAGTCATGGGTCCACACATACAGGTTCGGGATCTGCATGAGGGCAGCCAGACGCACGGCCGGGCGCTCGTAGTCGGAGAACTGGAAGAAGGTGCCGTTGAACGGACGGGTGTCGGAGCCAAGGAGGATGCCGTTGGTGATGGCGCCCATGGCGAACTCGCGAACGCCGAAGTGCAGCTGGCGGCCGTACTCGGACTGCTCAGGCCACGTGCGGGTCTCGTCGGAGGCCGGGCCGAAGGACTTGGCACCGTTGATGTTGGTGTTGTTGGAGCCACCGAGGTCGGCGGAGCCGCCCCAGAGCTCGGGCATCACGGCGGCGATGGCGTTGAGGACCTGGCCGGAGGACTTGCGGGTCGCGACGCCCTTGCCGACTTCCTGAGCGGCCTCGAACTGGTCGATGGCCTCGTCGAAGCCTTCGGGGAGCTTGTGGGCCTTGATGCGCTCGTAGAGGGCGGCCTTGTCAGGGTTGGCCTTCTGCCAAGCGGCGAACTTCTCGTCCCACTCCTTGTGGGCCTCGAGACCGCGATCGGCGACCTCGCGAGCATGGGCCAGGGCCTCTTCGTCAACCGGGAAGTCGACGTCGGGGTCGAAGCCGAGTTCCTTCTTCAGGCCGGCAACGGCTTCTGCGCCGAGCTTGGAGCCGTGGGAGGCCTCGTTGTTCGTCTTGCCCGGGGTCGGCCATGCGATGAGGGTGTCGACCTTGATGAAGTGCGGGCGGTCGGTGACGGCCTCGGCCTTGTCAAGGGCGGCTGCAAGGGCGGCGGTGTCCTCCTTGTAGGAGCCGTCGGGCTGGATGAAGGAAACCTCGTCGGTGTACCAGCCATAGGCCTCGTAGCGCTTGAGGATGTCCTCGGAGAACGTCAGCTTGGTGTCGCCCTCGATCTGGATATGGTTCGCGTCGAAGATCACGAACAGGTTGCCGAGCTTCTGGTTGCCCGCGAGGGAACCGGCTTCGGAGGACACGCCTTCCTCGACGTCGCCTTCGCCGCAGATGACCCACACCTTGTGGTCGAACGGCGAGGTGCCTTCGGCGGCTTCCGGATCGAGCAGGCCGCGCTCGAAGCGCTGGCCGTATGCGAAACCGACGGCGGAGGACAGGCCCTGGCCGAGCGGGCCGGTGGTCATTTCGATGCCCGGGGTCAGGCCGTACTCAGGATGGCCCGGGGTGCGGGTGTCCGCGCCGCCACGGAAGTACTTCAGATCGTCAAGCGTCACGCCGTAGCCGGAGAAATACAGCTGAACGTACTGCGTGAGGGAAGCGTGACCGCCAGAAAGGATGAAGCGGTCGCGGCCGGCCCACGTGGGATCGTTGGGGTCGTGCTTGATGTAACGCTGGTACAGGGTGTAGGCGATCGGAGCCAGGGAGACCGGGGAACCGGGGTGGCCGTGGCCTGCACGCTCAACAGCATCGGCGGAGAGGACCTTCGCCATCTTCACGGCGCGATCATCCAGTTCGGACCATGTGAAATCGGTCATTGATAATTCCTTCCAATTGGACGTGGGCAAACCTCAAGGAATGTAAGGCTTCGCCCGCAATGACTCCTCCATGCTAAACCCCAACAACGACGAAAACGGGGAACGCAGGTCATTTTCGCTACGGGTGAACTAGCACTCTTCACCCGAGAGTGCTAAAACAGTCTGTGGAACGAATGCTTTTCGCTTCGGAAGCCGAACGACACGCGCAGATGCAAGGAGGGCGTATGGCAAACAACAGACGCATGATTGTGCTCCGCGCCGTCGTCGAGGACTACATCCGCACGCAGGAGCCCGTCAGCTCGGGGGCGATCACCAAACGTCACCACATCGACGCGAGCCCCGCCACCGTACGCAACGACATGGCGGCCCTCGAGGACGAAGGATATCTGGAACAGCCCCACACCTCGGCGGGACGCGTGCCCACCGAGAAGGGCTACCGTTACTTCGTCGACCGGCTTGCCAAGGTCGTGCCGCTGAGCGGTGCGCAGAAAAACGCCATCAGGTCCTTCCTCGCCGGATCGGTCAGCCTCGAAGATGTGCTGCGTAGGTCGGCCCAGCTCCTGGCGCAGATCACGGGGCAGGTCGCAGTGGTCGCATCTCCGTCCCTGGCGCGTTCCGCGCTGCGCCATATAGAAATGGTCCCCGTGGCGCTCACCGCGTCGCTCGTGATCGTGATAACCGACACCGGCCGCGTGGAGCAACGCACCATCGCGACATCGGACATGCCGGACGCCGATTTCATGACACACCTTGGCGACATGATCAACTCGCAATGCATCGGATGGGGGCTCGCCCGCGTCGGAGCGTTCGTGCAGGAACAGGCGGTCACATATCCGGACCGCATCCAACGCGATTTCGCAAGCACCCTGGCCCAGGTCTTCATCGACCTCGCCAACCAGGAGCGCACAAGCAACCTGTACATGTCGGGGACGGGGCGCCTGTCGAACACCGACGGCCATCCCCACGACATCGCCCCGCTGCTCGACGCCCTGGAGGAGCAGGTCGTGCTCATGCATCTCATGGGCAACCTGTCCGAGGTGGCCAGCGCCTCCGCCGACATGGGCGGCGTGGGCATCGCCATTGGTTCGGAAACCCACACGCCCGGGCTGCTCAACACTTCCGTGGTCTCGACCGGGTACGGGCATTCGACCGACGACGCCGACCATGGCACGCCCGTCGCGTTCGTGGGGTCCATCGGACCCACCCACATGGACTATGCGACGACCATCGCGGCGGTTCAGGCGGTGGCCAGGTACCTCACCAAATACGTCGAGCACGAAGAGGGAATCGAGGGCCCGCACGACGCCGATGGTCCGTCCGCGGACGACGGCAGCCGGGCCCGGGACGACGATGGCGGGGATACCGCGTGATGCGGCGGGAACGTTGCGCGCGGGCGTGGGATCCGGTCATGGGCGGCGCGGTCGGCCCGG
This sequence comes from Bifidobacteriaceae bacterium UBA2724, assembly GCA_002353815.1. Lineage (GTDB taxonomy): Bacteria > Actinomycetota > Actinomycetes > Actinomycetales > Bifidobacteriaceae > Pseudoscardovia. The sequence continues at coordinate 36,630 of DEKK01000014.1, forward strand.
GTGGCGCTAATTTTGCGCTGACAGCTGAATTCCCCGCATGCCGCACAAGCGGCGCCGGCGGCCGTGACACAATATTGTCAGACAAGACCGCCGATACATAAAGCGGACGAACACCGAACACCCAAGCATTCAAGGAACGAATTCAAGGAACAACAGTGGCCGAACAGGATTATTACGAAACTCTCGGGATTTCGCGCGACGCAAGCCAGGAAGACATCAAGAAGGCCTATCGCAAGATGAGCCGCAAGTACCATCCGGATCTTGCGGGTCCCGAATTCGAAGACAAGTTCAAGGAAGTCAACAACGCCTACGAGGTGCTGTCCGACCCCGAGAAGCGCCGCATGTACGACCAGGGCGTCGACCCCAACAACCCCAATGCCGGCGCATCCTACGCCGGTGGCTTCGGCGACATCTTCTCCGACCTTTTCGGCCAGGCCTTCGGCGGCGGAACGGCTTCGGCGGCCCCGGTCCCGCGCACCCAGCGCGGACGCGACATGCGCGCGACGATGGACGTCGACCTCAAGACCGCGGTCTTCGGTGGCGTCGGCAAGGTCACCATCAACACATACGCCGTGTGCGACGAATGCCATGGCACCGGATGCCAGGCGGGTTCGCAGCCCAAGACCTGCCCTGACTGCGGCGGAAGCGGCGTCACCAAGCATGTGTCCAACACGTTCCTCGGACAGGTCGTCACGCAGGGGCCGTGCCAGCGCTGCGAAGGCCACGGCACGATCATCGACGAGCCCTGCCCGAAGTGCGCTTCGCACGGCCGCATCCGCACGAAGCGCACGGTCTCGGTGAACGTTCCGGCCGGCGTGGATGACAACACCCGCATCCGTCTGTCGAACCAGTCTGAGGTGGGCGAGAACGGCGGCCCCGCGGGCGATCTGTACGTCGACATCCATGTGCTGCCCAATGATTCGTTCACGCGCGATGGCAACGACCTGCATTGCTGGCTCAGAATCCCGTTGACATGGGCGGCGCTCGGCCACACGACGTCTGTGGAGACCTTCGACGGGCCGAAGGAGCTCAAGGTCGCCCCGGGCGCCCAGACGGGCGACGAGATCTCGTTGCCGAACCTTGGCGTCGCCGACATGCGCGACAACAAGCGCCGTGGCAACCTCATCGTGCATGTCGCCGTCGAAACGCCCCTCGATCTCACCGATGACCAGAAGAAACTGCTCAGGTCCCTCGCTGCCTCGCGCAAGGACGACGCGTATGTGCCGCAGCTCACGGGCGAGGTGAGGATGCCCAAGCAGCAGAAAGGATTCTTCGGCAAGCTCTTCAAGTGATCCGGAGCGCTGTGTTCCCGCAGCCTCTGCGCCTTGTGCCCCGTGCCGCCGTCCGCCGCATTCCGTGCGCCTCGTTCGGCGGCATGCGGCGGAGCATGCGTGGGTCCGCTTCGGCGATATAGGGTCGGTCATCTAAGCAAAGCCACCGGCACCGTGATAGGCACGGCGCCGGTGGCTTCTTGTCAATGTCCAGGCGGCGACTCTGACGCTCCTGTCGATGACGTCAGCTTTCGCATGATACCGAGTATCACATAGACGATGCGATTGGCGTATTTGCGGCCATGTGATGGTGCACCCGGCCTGGAGTCCGCCTGAAGGCGACCGGGCGGTCGGCCTTCAGGCGATCAGACGTGCGCCAGCAGGCTGCGGCACATCTGGCGGTATTCGGTGACATAGCCGCCGCCGAAGAACACGCAGTGACCGGCGATGGGGTAGAGCTGCCAGAGCGTGTACCGCTCCTCGTATCCTGCGCGCAGAGGATGCACCGAGACGTAGCCGTCCATGATTTCTGTCAGATACGACATGCCGAACAGATGGAGCATGGCGAGGTCTTCCTCGCGGTGGCCGCCGTGGGCGGCTGGGTCGATGAGGATGGCCTCGGTGCCCGAGGCGCAGCGCGTCCACATCACATTGCCGCTCCACAGGTCGCCATGCACGCGCGCCGGCTTGTCGTTCGCCGCGGCGCCCATGAGCTGTGGCAAATTCTCAATCACTTTCTCCGTCAGATCCATGTCGGATTTGTCGAGCACCCCGCGTTTCATCCCCAGTCGCACCATGGGCAGCAGGCGGCCTTGGGAGAAATACGTCACTGGGTCTGACCAGTCGCCGGTATCCATGGGCACTGGGTCCTGGAGCGGGCCGAAATAACACACGCCCGTGTATCCTTCGGGAGCGGCGCCGAAACACGGGGCGCCGGCGTCGTGCATATGGGCGAGGGCCTTGCCAAATTCAAAAGCGGCCTGCGGGGTGGGGGGCGCGGGCTCGACGCGTTCGATGTCGAGGTAGTCATCGCCCCATTCGATGACATCCACGACCCGGGGGCCTCCCTGGGATTGGGCCTGTTTGAGCCATTGCAGCCCGCGTCCTTCGCATTCGAAGAAACCTTCCGGCGCCCAGCCGCGCGACTTCCTGTATATCGCCATCGCAACCTCCTTGAGAATTGTGGCGCGGAGTCGCGGAGCCACGACGCCGCAGCCTGTTGCTCCCAGTATTTCACATTCGCGCGGTTTCCGATGCCCCGCTTCTCTTGTTGTGTCGCTCCGGATGCCTCCGCGGGCGCGCCATTCGGGGTTCGGGCGCGAAAGGTGGAAATTTGTAACGATGTGGGATTTCCTCTGCTTGCAGTGAATCGCCCTCATGTATGGTGGCGTTCTATGAACATCTTCCAAGCAATCTTCCTGGCAATTCTCCAGGGTCTGACTGAATATCTGCCTGTGTCGTCCAGCGCGCATATCCGCATCTTCGGCTCGCTCATCGGCTGCGAGGATCCGGGCGCGGCCTTCACCGCGATCATCCAGATAGGCACGGAACTGGCCGTGCTGCTGTATTTCCGCCGGGACATCGCACGAATCCTGACGCATTGGTTCGGTTGCCTTTTCAGCAAAGATGCGAAAGGCTGGGAGCGCTTCGGGTCCCGCGACAAGGACGCGGCCATGGGCTGGTACATCATCATCGGCACCATCCCGATCGTGGTCATGGGCGTGCTGTTCCAGAACGTCATCGAAACCAAGCTGCGCAACCTGTGGGTCATCGTATGCACCCTTGCCATCTTCGGCGTGTTGCTGTGGTGGTTCGACGCCAAGAGCCCCCAGAGGAAGCGCGTCGACGACAAGGAATGCGACATGAACTGGAAGGACGCCCTTCTCTTCGGCATCGGACAGATGCTGGCCCTGGTGCCGGGCGTGTCCCGCTCCGGCGGCACCATCACCTTCGGCCGCGCCATGGGGTACACGCGCGAGGCCTCTGCGCGGGTGAGCTTCCTCATGGCCATTCCCGCGGTCCTCGGCGCAGGAATCCTCGAAGCCGTGAAAGCAGTGAAGAACACCGGCGACGGGGCGTTCCCCGGCTGGGGCGTCACGATTCTGGCGACCGTCATCGCCTTCTTCGTGGGCTATGTCGTCATCATCGGGTTCCTCAGGCTGGTCTCCACATTCTCGTACAAAGGCTTTGCGATCTACCGCATCTGCCTGGCCGCGTTCGTGGTGATCCTGCTCATCGCCGGCGTTCTGACGCCGATGTCCGGCGCCACAACTGCGTGATTGGCGCGACGACGTGATTCTGAAACGGCCTTGCCGGTGCGTGGAGCATCGGCAAGGCCGTTTTGCATTCGCGACATGGGCCTGCGCTGGCGTGGTCCGTCACATGCGCGCGGACACAGGGGCGGATTCGCCTCGGGGGGAGTGCGAGAATCATCCGACGGTCATTGGGTGGAGCGCGTTCGCCTGAATTCTGTATCTTCTCGATCGACGGCGTTTGCGTTTTCGGCAGGGGAGTGAATCGGCACCGAAGCTCCGGGCGCCGTGTCATTCGCCGCAGCCGGTGTGGTGTGGTCGGTGGACGGGGAACGGGTTGCGTCGGGGCTTGCACCGGCCGCGGCTTGTCCATCGGCTGCCGTGGTGCCCGGCTGGGCCCGCTGGGCTTTCATGGCGGAGGTGCATCTGGTCGGTGGCACGGCGGCGTTGGGGCCGCGCCGGGGCTTTGTCACTATCTCCACGCTGCCTTTGGCCACGAGCGAATCCTTGGAATGCACGGCGATGCCGTTGACGTGCAGGCTCAGGAAGTTCTCGGTTTCCTCGACGAGCTGCTCGCACACGCCTTCGTTGAGCTTCTTTTCCATATGGTTGCGCAGGGCGCTGTCATGAAGTGCCTCGAACTTGCTGACGCGACGCGACAGCACGGGGTTGAGGCTGCGCATCACATCGCCCTTGACGCGCCAGTTGGCGGCTTCGGTCGCCAGATCGCCTTCCTCGAACGTCGCGCCGAGCTCGCGTCCGAGCGCGCGCAGCAGGTCGAGCGTCGCCTGCGGGCAGTCATCGGCATCCATGTACCTCGGGATCGATACGAGATACGAGGCCACGGGGATTCCTTTGGCCATGGCGGCGAATTCCAGGTACGTCGTCATGCCGATCGGGCCGAAGTAGTTGTCGTCGTCATCGGGGGCGGCAAGATAGAGGGACCCGTCTGCGCTCCTCAGACTGTGCTTGACTTCAAGCGGCAGTACACGGGTGTGCGGGCAGTCGGCGAACATGCCTCCGAGCGAAATCAATTCGTCGCAATGGAATCGCTGCGCCACCTCGATGCATTGCTGGGCATATTCCTTCCAATGGAGGTTGGGCTCGGCGCCCATGAGCACGGTGAGGGTCAGGGTTGTCGAGACGGAGACGGTATAGATGACGCTTTCGGGCAGCAGCACCTGGCATTCGCCGTTGATCGCGGTGACCATGGGGCGATTTTGCTGGAAGTCGTAATATTCGCCGGCGGGCAGAGTCATCACTTCGCTGGATTCGTATCGCTCCAGCAGATGCTGTGCCAGATTGGTGGTGGCGTAGCAGGCATCGGACCAACCGCTCAGCGCTGCGACGAAAACGTTGCGGTGCCCGGATGCGCCGTAGCCTTCGAATTCCTGCGATGCGGTGGCGTCTCTGCGCTCGGCCGTGCCGCCGGAGTCCTGGGGGAGTCGCGATTTGTCTCGAGTCATGTCCTGCCTCCTTCTTACTGACAAGATTAAATGGCCGCTTTTGAGAAAAAAGTGGAATATGCCGACAGCGATAATTTTCTTTTCGCACTGGTGGTCAGCATCGTGCGGCGGGGAGTCGAGGTGATACGAAAAACGTTGAAATTCCACAGCGACACGCCGAGAACGCATCCGACTTTGCCAAATCACAATGATGTCGTTATAGTAATGACTCGTTGCTTACGACAGCCCACAAGGCTGGAGATAAGAAACATGCGGACATAGCTTAGTTGGTAAAGCGCGACCTTGCCAAGGTCGAGACCGCGGGTCCGAGTCCCGTTGTCCGCTCGAGGTCACGAGAGTGGCGTCCTGCGGTGGGTTAGCCAAGCGGTTAGGCAGCGGCCTGCAAAGCCGTATAGACGAGTTCGACTCTCGTACCCACCTCTCTTGGGCGATTGGCGCAGCGGCTAGCGCACTTCCCTGACACGGAAGGGGTCACAAGTTCGATTCTTGTATCGCCCACTCAAGACCTCGCATCACAGGTCACCTGAGTTGCGAGGTTTAATAATTGAAAAGCACGGGCGATTGGCGCAGCGGCTAGCGCACTTCGTTCACACCGAAGGGGTCGTAGGTTCGATTCCTACATCGCCCACAAGAATCCCTGGCTCGCACAATGGGTCAGGGATTTTCCATATTCGCGGCACCGATCTCCGGATCGCTGATCCTCAGTGCGCTGCTTGCCGCGGTGACCAATTCAGATGGCTCGACTGCCGGGATTTCTTATCTCTTCATATTCCGCTCATGTTCCAGACGGCAGGAATGCCACTGTGAGGTTCTTCCCATCGGACGTCATTTCGCGTTTCCATTTCTTCCATTGTTTGCACTCGGCTGATTCCTGGCCGACCTTGTGACGGGTCCGATCGGGAGGGCTCAGATGAATGTGATGTTTCCTCGAGTTGTCTTGGCGTCTTGTGCCCGAAACCTGTCGCAAACACTCCTGCGGCATGCTGGAGATGACGCAGACGGTGAGTCTGCTACCGAATGACGCTGAGAGACGATCATTGCCATGCGGCTTTCTTGCCAGCTGACAAAGAGTCACGGCGATTGCCCACGTCGGGGCCGCTCCTCGCAGAAGGGGCTCGCGACGCCCTGCGCGCGGCGGCCAGTGCCGTGCGGTGAATGCGGTTTCCGCGGCCTTTCGTCTCTGCATCACCCGATTCGACAACCCAGGAAGGCGGAATTGGACATGGCATTGGATGCTGTCAGGGAATACATGGCCGGGCTGGGATTGGACTCGCGTATCGTCGTGCAGGCGACGCCATCTGACACCGTTGAGCACGCGGCAGCCGCTGTGGGTTGTCTTCCGGCGCAAATCGCCAAGACCATCGCCGCGGCATCGGCACAGGGGCCGCTGCTGGTCGTGACGAGCGGTGATACGAAAGTGTCGAACAAGAAATACCGCGCTGCTTTCGGAGAAAAGCTCTCGATGATCCCACGCGACGATGTGGAGCGGAGCGTCGGGCACGCACCGGGCGGCGTCTGCCCCTTCGCAAACCCATCCGACGTGCATGTGTTCCTCGATGAGTCCCTGCGACGGTTTGGCTTCGTGTATGTCGCCGCGGGCGCGCCAAACGCCACGGTCCGGCTCACGATACCCGAGCTCGAATCCGCCTCGCGCTTCGTCAGTTGGGTGGATGTCTGCGACCAGCGGTGAATCGGCACCGCAGCGCGCTTCGGCACGAGGGGAGCGGTGCAAAAGAGGCGGCCGCATCGCCTCCCCTGCATTCCCTGGCCATCCGTGGCCGCGGGGACGGGTGCCGGCGCATGCCGGTCGTCGCCCGAGCCCCGGCGTTCCCGGCAGGGGCGACATCGCCCCTGCCGTCTGGTAACGGCGCCGTCTTAGAATGGGCCCGTCGTCAACCGCGGCGGGCCCCGCTTCGCGAGGGCGCCCCGCCATCAGAGAGACCAGGTGAACCTATGTACTGCAACCACTGCGGGGCGAGCGTCGCCCCCGGACAGGAAGTCTGCGCCAACTGCGGCGCGCCATTGCAGGCCCAGGCGCCGGCACCGGCGCAAGGACAG